>JAJPEN010000034.1 GCA_021166835.1 Burkholderiaceae bacterium
CGGCTGCGCCGTGCGCCGGCCCGGAGCCGGATTTGCGCGGCGGCGACCAGGACGAAGCGCGCGGCTGCGGCGCGCCCGCGCCACGCGGCTGCGCCGGGGCACCCGCGCGAGGCGCATTCGCCGAGCGACGCTGCCCGCCCCGCGGCGGACGCGGCGGGCGATCGTCCACCTCCGGCTCGTTGCGCGCATTCGGATCGAGCTCGAAACCGGGAATCGTCTCGCGCGGAATCGAGCGGCGCAGCAGCCGCTCGATGTCGCGCAGCAAGCCGTTCTCGTCGGGCGAGACCAGCGACACCGCCTCGCCTTCGGCGCCGGCGCGCCCGGTGCGGCCGATCCGGTGCACGTAGTCCTCGGAGACGTTCGGCAGGTCGAAGTTCACCACGTGCGGCAACTCGACGATGTCCAGGCCGCGCGCGGCGATGTCGGTGGCCACCAGCGCCTGCAGCGTTCCGGCCTTGAACTCGGCCAGCGCGCGCGTGCGCGCGTTCTGGCTCTTGTTGCCGTGGATCGCCAGCGCCGGGATGCCGTCCTTCAGCAGTTGCTCGGCGAGCCGGTTCGCGCCGTGCTTGGTGCGCGTGAAGACGAGCACCTGGAACCAGTTGTGCTCGCGGATCAGATGCGACAGCAGTTCGCGCTTGCGCCCGCGATCCACCGGCAGCACGCGCTGCGCGACGCTCTCGGCCGGGGCATTGCGCCGGGCGACCTCGATCGTCGCCGGCCGGTCGAGCAGCGTGTCGGCCAGCGCGCGGATCTCGTCGGAGAACGTCGCCGAGAACAGCAGGTTCTGCCGTCGCTGCGGCAGCAGCTTCAGCACGCGACGGATGTCGTGGATGAAGCCAATGTCGAGCATGCGATCGGCTTCGTCGAGCACCAGCACCTCGACCCTGGACAGGTCGACGGCACGCTGGCCTGCGAGGTCGAGCAGTCGGCCGGGCGTGGCGACGAGGATGTCGACGCCGCGGCGCAGCCGGTCGGCCTGCGGATTGATGTTCACGCCGCCGAACACGACGGTCGACGCGAGCGCAGTGTGCTTCGCGTAGGCGACGACGCTCTGCTCGACCTGCGCGGCGAGCTCGCGCGTGGGGGTCAGGATCAATGCGCGGATCGGCCGTGCCCCGCGCGCGGCAGTCGGAGCGGCTGCGGTCAACAGCCGCTGCAGGATCGGCAGCACGAAGCCGGCGGTCTTGCCGGTGCCGGTCTGCGCGCCCGCGAGCAGGTCGCCGCCGGCGAGCACGGCGGGGATCGCCTTTGCCTGGATCGGCGTGGGCGCGTCGTATCCGAGTTCGGCAACGGCGCGAACGAGGGCTTCGGACAAGCCCAGAGAAGAGAAAGACATGGAACTCCAGCGACATCGGCCTGGTCGGCACGATGCGCGGATTGCGCATCGGCGGTGCGACGCCAGTCGCGGGCAGACGAATCGGGGGTGGAACTTCGGACCGGCGGATGCCGGGAAGATGCGGCGCAGAGACTGGCGACGGCGCCGGCGGGGCGGCAACTGCAGAAATCGTGCCGCACCGGACGCGATGATAACGCAAGCCGCGCGCGAGCGCCGAAGCGCGGGGCAGCGCGCTGTTGCGTTCAGCCGACCTCGACGAACCGGCGGATCAGTGCGAAGACGATCAGCGCCATGCCGAGAATCAGCCCGAAGAAGATGATCGAGCGCTGCTCGAAGGTGCGACCGGCGCGCCGCTCCATCGCGACGAGGATGCGGTCGGCGAGCACGTAGAGCGCGATGCCGACCAGCGCGAGCCAGACGATCTCCACGTTGCCTCCCGCGCCTACGCGATCAGGAACATCGCCTGCTGCTCGAACAGCTCGCCGGGCGCGCGCCGGAAGCCGCTCTTCGCATAGCGCAACCAGCGGCCGAGCACGTAGGCGAGCGCGATTCCCGCGCGCGCCGCCGCGTCGGTGTCCTGCGGCAAGCGGCCCTGCGCGACGCTGATGCGGAAGGCCTGCTTCAGCGATGCCTCGAGACGGTCGATCAACTGGTTGATGCGGTCCTGCAGACGACCGTCCTCGGTGACCAGCGCATCGCCGATCAGCACGCGCGTCATTCCGGGGTTCTTCTCGGCGAACGACAGCAGCATCGCGACGATGTCGCGCAACTGGCGCATGCCGTCGTCGGCGTGCTGCGTGGTGATCTGGTTGACGAGGCCGAAGATCGTGGACTCGATGAACTCGATCAGGCCCTCGAACATCTGCGCCTTGCTCGCGAAGTGCCGGTACAGCGCCGCCTCCGAGACTTGCAGGCGGCCGGCGAGCGCCGCGGTGGTGACGCGATCGCCGCCCGGTTCCTGCAGCATCGCCGCGAGCGTCTGCAGGATCTGCAGACGTCGTTCCCCCCGTTTCGGTCGCACCTGTTTCGGCGCGACCGTCGTCGAATCGTTCATGTCGGTCGATGCGCGACGCAGGGGCGTCAGGCTTCGCCCCGGCGTACCTTGCGCGGCAGATGAGCGACCGATTGTACTTGAAGGCCGATGCGCCGAGACGACCCGACGCGCAGGCGGTTGACGCCGTGGCGCGAGCGGCGGGTCGTGCCGCTGACGAGTACGGTCTGCATGCCGACCGAGCGCGCAGCGGCGAGATTCGCCGGCGTGTCCTCGACCAGAACGCAGTGCGACGCCGGCACGCGCAGCCGCGCGACGAGCCGGCGCAGCATCGCGCGCGACGGCTTGGGCTGGAAGCGTCCGGCAAAATGCATCGACTCGATCGAGACGATAGCCTCGACGCAGCGGGCGATGCCCAGCGCACGCACGACGCGCGTCGCATAGTCGAGCGGTGCGTTGGTCACCACGATGCGCCGCCCCGGCAGCCGCCGCAACGCCTGCTCGAGCCGGCGATCGCGCCGCACGATGCGCTCGAGGTCGGGGAACGCATGCGTCTCGCGCAGGAAGCGATGCGCATCGACTCCATGGTGCCGGACCATGCCGAGCAGCGTCGCGCCGTAGCGTTGCCAGTAGCGAAAGCGCAGCGCGTCGGCCTCCGCGTGGGTCAGCGACAATTCGGCGGCGACGAACTCGACCATCGCCCGATGTATGCGCGGGAAGACCTCGGCCGAGGCGTCGTGCAGCGTGTTGTCGAGATCGAGCAGCCATACCGGCGACTCGCGGCGCGAGCGGCGCGGCGGCGTCCCGGCTGGCGAGCGTGGCACGGAGGCTCGGGCTGGCGAACGAGGAAGCGGCGATTCGGCGGCGGTCGACGCGTGCAACGCCCGAACCGAGTCTGGTGCTCGCCCGGCGTTCAGCTGCTGCGGATCATCGTGCCGACGCCGTGGTCGGTCATGATCTCGAGCAGCAGGCAATGGTCGACGCGACCGTCGACGATGTGCACCGAGTTCACGCCGCCGCGCGCGGCGTCGAGCGCCGACGAGATCTTCGGCAGCATGCCGCCGGAGATCGTCCCGTCGGCGAACAGTGCGTCGATCTGCTGCGGCGTCAGGCCGCTGAGCAGCTTGCCGCTCTTGTCGAGCACGCCCGGCGTATTGGTGAGCAGCACCAGCTTCTCGGCCTTCAGCACTTCGGCCACCTTGCCGGCGACGACGTCGGCATTGATGTTGTAGGTCTCGCCCTCGTCGCCGGAGCCGATCGGCGCGATGACCGGAATGAAGCCGTTGCCGGTCAGCGTGTGGATGATCGCCGGATCGATCTTCGCCACCTCGCCCACCTGGCCGATGTCGATCGGCTCGTCGGGCTTGTCCTTCGACGGCAGCTTCATGCGTCGCGCGCGGATCAATCCGCCGTCCTGGCCGGTAAGCCCCACCGCGCGACCGCCGGCCGTGTTGATCAACTCTACGATCTCCTTGTTCACCTGCCCGGCGAGCACCATCTCGACGATGTCCATCGTCTCGGCGTCGGTCACCCGCATGCCCTGCACGAACTCGCCCTTCTTGCCGACGCGCGCGAGCAGCTGCTCGATCTGCGGACCGCCGCCGTGGACGACGACCGGATTCAGCCCAACCAGCCGCAGCAGCACGACGTCGCGCGCGAAGCTCTGCTTGAGCTGCTGGTCGATCATCGCGTTGCCGCCGTACTTGACGACGACGATCCGTCCGTGGAAGCGCTGGATGTACGGCATCGCCTCCACGAGAATCGCCGCCTTCGTCGCCGGCGTGACGTCGCGCGTCGAAGGCAGACCGGGCGAAGCTTCGGAGTTCGGGGCGACGCTCATGAGGGTTTCACCTGCGGTTCGAGCAGGGCTCGGTTCGGGCTCGCGTGGCATTCTAATCGGCGCACCCGGGACATCGCCGGTGCTCATTCCGGAAGCAGTCCTTCCAGGGTTTCACGGATCAGTTCCCGGGCGGTCTGCTGCGTCCGCGTGGCCGGTCGCAGCGCGCTCACGGCAGTGAACAGCGAGATGCGCAACGATGGCGGCCCGATGAGCCGCGTCACGAACGCCGACGGGTCGATCGAGCGCGTGACGGCATTGCGGGGCAGGATCGCGTGGCCGGCGCCGTCGGCGACCAGGTCGAGAATCGCCGGAACGCCGTCGACTTCGAGCGCGACGTTCGGACGGCAGCCGATCGCCGCCATCTCCGACTCGACCCGCATCCGCATCGCGTTCGGGCGGCTCGGAATGACCAGCGGCAGTCGGGCGACTTCGTCCAGCCGGATCGCGCCGGGCGGCGGATCCTCGGCCAGGCCCCGGGGACGGGGTCCGACCAGGTAAAGGCCTTCGTCGACCAGCGGCTGCAAATCGAGACCCTGCATTGGACGCGCATCGTAGAGCACCGCGATGTCGAGTCCGCCGTGCGCCAGGCGTTCCTGCATAGCGGCGCTCAGGCCTTCACTGATCGACAGTTGCGCGTCGGGCAGGCGCCGGCGAAATGCGCGCATCAGCGGGACGGTGAGCACTCGCGCGACGCTCGGCGGCAGGCCCACGGCAACCCGCCCGGCCAGCGAGCCGCGCACTCGACCGAGCTCTTCGCGCGCCCGCTCGACCTGGTGGAGGATGCCGCGCCCGTGCGCGAGCAGCACGCGGCCGGCTTCGGTCGGCACGGCGCCCCGGCCGTTGCGCACCAACAGCGTCTGCCGCAGTTCGACCTCGAGTTGACGGACCTGCCGGCTGAGCGCCGGCTGTGCCACGTCGAGCGCGATCGACGCCCGCGTGAAGCTGCCGAGTTCGGCCACGCGCACGAAGTATTCGATCTGCTTCAGGTCCACGCGGTTCTAATGGTTTCGGTATCGGTCATCCGATGATATAGCGACTCGTTCTAGCTGATAGTGCGTCACGGGGCTGGTCGAGGGGCGGCGCCACCGCGACAATGACCGACATGGGCAAGGCAGCAATCACCGGCATCTCGTCGATGGCCACCCGCCGGTTGCTGGCCGAGCTGGCAGCGGCCTGGGAACAGCGTTCCGGCACGGCCGTCGCCATCGAATCGGTCGGCGGCGTCGACGCGGCGAAGCGCGTGCAGGCCGGCGAGATCTTCGACCTCGTCGTATTGGCCTCCGACGCGATCGAGCGGCTCCTCGCCTCCGGCCACGTCGCAGCCGGCAGTCGCATCGACCTCGTCCGCTCCGACGTGGCCGTCGCCGTGAAGGCAGGTGCCGCGCGGCCGGACATCGATTCCGAAGACGCACTGCGTCGCGCCGTGCTCGGGGCGCGCAGCGTTGCCTGTTCGACCGGTCCGAGCGGCGTTGCGCTGGCGCAGTTGTTCGAGCGCTGGGGCATCGCCGACGAACTGCGCTCGCGCATCGTGCAGCCGCCGCCCGGCGTGCCGGTCGGCACGCTGGTCGCGCGCGGCGAGGTCGAACTCGGCTTCCAGCAATGGAGCGAGCTGGTCCACGTGCAGGGCATCGAACTGCTCGGCCCGCTGCCCGATGCCGTGCGGATCACGACGATCTTTTCCGGCGGCGTCTGCACCGCATCGACCCGGCCCGAAGCGGCCCGTGCGGTGCTCGAATTCATGGCATCGCCCGACGCGGCCGAGGCCAAGCGTCGGCAGGGCATGGCGCCGGCGTGAGCCGACGTCCAATCGTCGGCGCGGACGCGCGCCGTTTCCCGTTCACGAGGAGGAATTCGCAGTGATCATCGACGTCCACGGTCACTACACGACGGCACCGAGGGCGCTGGAAGCCTGGCGTAACCGGCAGATCGCCGGGATAAAGGATCCTTCGACGATGCCGAAGGTCTCGGAGCTGAAGATCAGCGACGACGAGCTGCGCGAGTCGATCGAGACCAACCAGCTCGCGAAGATGAAGGAGCGCGGCAGCGACCTGACGATCTTCAGCCCGCGCGCGAGCTTCATGGCGCACCACGTCGGCGACTTCCAGGTCAGCAGCACCTGGGCGGCGATCTGCAACGAGCTCTGCTACCGCGTCTCGCAGCTTTTCCCCGGCAACTTCGTGCCGGCGGCGATGCTGCCGCAGAGCCCGGGCGTCGACCCGAAGACCTGCATTCCCGAGCTCGAGAAGTGCGTGAAGGAATACGGCAACGTCGGCATCAACCTGAACCCCGATCCTTCGGGCGGCCACTGGACGAGCCCGCCGCTCACCGACCGGCACTGGTACCCGATCTACGAGAAGATGGTCGAGTACGAGATTCCGGCGATGATCCACGTGAGCACGAGCTGCAATGCGTGCTTCCACACGACCGGCGCGCACTACCTGAACGCCGACACCACCGCCTTCATGCAGTGCCTGCAGGGCGACCTGTTCAAGGATTTCCCGACGCTGCGCTTCGTGATCCCGCACGGCGGCGGCGCGGTGCCCTACCACTGGGGGCGTTTCCGCGGCCTTGCACAGGAGATGAAGAAGCCGCTGCTGCAGGATCACCTGCTGAACAACGTCTTCTTCGACACCTGCGTCTATCACCAGCCGGGCATCGACCTGCTGACGAAGGTGATCCCGGTCGAGAACATCCTGTTCGCCAGCGAGATGATCGGCGCGGTACGCGGCATCGACCCGCAGACCGGCCATTACTACGACGACACGAAGCGCTACATCGAGGCGTCGACGATCCTCGGCGAGGCAGAGCGCAAGGCGATCTACGAAGGCAACGCGCGCCGCGTGTATTCGCGGCTCGATCGCGCGCTGAAGGCGAAAGGACGCTGACGCGGGACATCGGCGCGTTCCGACGCACCGTCGCAACGAACGAGGAGCAGGACATCATGTCGCTGAACGAACTGGGCATCGTCCGCCGCAACATCGAGCGGGCCGATGCGGCCGCCGTAGGCAAGCTGTCGCGCTTCGGCGTGGCCACCGTGCACGAGGCGATGGGCCGCGTCGGCCTGGCCAAGCCGTACCTGCGGCCGATCTACGCCGGCGCCCGGCTGTGCGGAACCGCGGTCACCGTTCTGCTGCAGCCGGGAGACAACTGGATGATGCACGTCGCCGCCGAGCAGTTGCGCGAGGGCGACGTCGTCGTCGCCGCCTGCACCTCGGAGTGCGAGGACGGTTTCTTCGGCGACCTGCTCGCCACCTCGTTTCGCGCGCGTGGCGCGCGCGGCCTCGTCATCGATGGCGGCGTGCGCGACGTGCACGATCTCACGCAGATGAAGTTCCCGGTGTTCTCGCGCGCCGTAAGCGCGAAGGGGACGATCAAGGCGACGCTCGGATCGGTGAACGTGCCGGTGGTCTGCGCCGGAGCGTACGTTCGACCGGGCGACGTCGTCGTCGCCGACGACGACGGCGTCGTCTTCGTGCCGGCGGGGGTCGCGCAGCAGGTGGCCGATGCGGCGGAGAAGCGCGAGGCGAACGAAGCGCAGAAACGGGCGAAGCTGGCGGCGGGGGTGCTGGGGCTGGACATGTACTCGATGCGCGAGCCGCTATCGCGGGCGGGGTTGAAATATGTGGACTGAGCTTCGGGCGAAGGATGCAAGCACGGCGTGCATGAGCGCTGTGTGCAACCGTTCGCGGCGCGTCGAGGCGAGCCTGCGCGCGCTGCGGCTCCGACTGCGGCGGTCGGCGCTGCGCGCCGACTTCCCTGCGCTGCTCGTCCCGGGGTCGCGCGGCGAAACTCGCTGCGCGCGCTTCGCGCGCTCCGCTCGGACAATCGCCGCGAGTCAGAAGAACGAAGCGCGCTTCGCGCGCCGACCCCGGGACTGCGCTGCTCGGCGCCGCAGAAGTCGCCGCAACGCGCGCAGGCTCGCCTCGACGAGAAACGTCGTGGGATGCGAGGCGCTATCGCACGTCGCATCGGCGTCCTTCGACGGGGCCGCATCGAGCTCCCTAGCGCGCGCTGCGTCCTTCGCCTCGCCGATCTTCTTCGCTTCGGCTTCGAGGACGCCCGACGCACGCGTCGAGGTCTCGCGATGAGCAGCGATGCGCGCCACGCGATGCCCGGCGACGATCCGCTGTCGTGGCGCATCGGGCTCGTCGGCTACGGCGAGGTCGGGCGCATTCTCGCGGAAGACCTCCGGGCGCGCGGGGTCGAGCACGTTGCGGCGTACGACGTGAAGCTCGACGGGCCCGAGGCCGCGCCATTGCTCGCGCACGCGGCGCAGCACGGAGTGGCGCTGGCCGATTCGCATGCGGCGCTCGCGCAGCGGGCCGACTTCGTCGTTTCGGCGGTCACGGCGAGCCAGGCGTTGGCGGTGGCGGCCGCGTGCGCGCCGGCGCTCGAGGCGGGCGCGTGGTTCCTCGACTTCAATTCGGCGTCGCCGGGCGCGAAACGCGCTGCGGCAGCAAGAGTCGAGCAGGCAGGTGCGCGCTACGTCGAGGGCGCGGTGATGACTTCGGTGCCGCCCTACCGCATCCGCGTGCCGCTGCTGCTCGGCGGCCCGCATGCTGCGACGCTCGCGCCGATGCTCGCCGTGCTCGGCTTCGACGCGAAGGTCGGGCCGCAGGAACTGGGCATCGCGTCGGCGACGAAGATGTGCCGCAGCGTGATGATCAAGGGGCTGGAAGCGATGGTGATCGAGAGCTTCACCGCCGCGCGCGCCTGGGGCGTCGAGGACGAGTTGCTCGCGTCGCTCGCCGAAACCTTTCCCGGCATCGACTGGGAGAAGCAGGCAAGCTATTTCTTCGAGCGCGTAATCCTGCACGGGCGGCGCCGCGCCGAAGAGATGCGCGAGTCGGCGAACACGGTGCGCGAGGCGGGCCTCGAGCCGTGGTCGGCGGCAGGCACCGCGAACCGCCAGGCGTGGGTCGCCGATCTCGCCGACGAAGGCGTGTTCGGTGCTCCACGCGACGCGCACGCCGAATGGCGCGTGCAGGCCGATCGCATCCTCGCCGCAAGGGATCCGCAACGATGAGCGCATACGAGATGACGCCCGGGTGGCTGTGCTTCCACCCCGACCCGTCGGTGCCGCGCTTTGCCGTGCCGGCAGGAGCCGTGGACGCACACTGCCACGTGTTCGGGCCCGGCGATCGCTTCCCCTATGCGCCCGAGCGAAAGTACACGCCGTGCGACGCTTCGAAGGAGCAGCTCTTCGCGCTGCGCGATCGGCTCGGCTTCGCGCGCAACGTGATCGTGCAGGCCACCTGCCACGGGGCCGACAACCGCGCGCTGGTCGATGCGCTCGTGCATTCGGAAGGCCGCGCGCGCGGCGTGGCAACCGTGCGGCACGAAGTCTCCGACGACGAACTGCGCGCAATGCACGAGGCCGGCGTGCGCGGCGTGCGCTTCAATTTCGTGCGCCGGCTGGTCGACTTCACGCCGCGCGAGACGCTCGACGAGATCGCGCATCGCATCGCGCCGCTCGGCTGGCACGTGGTCGTGTATTTCGAGGCGCGCGACCTGCCCGAGTTGTGGGAGTTCTTCACTGCGCTGCCCACCACCGTCGTCGTCGACCACATGGGCCGGCCCGACGTCGCGAAGCCGGTCGACGGACCCGAGTTCGAGCTCTTCGTGCGGCTCATGCGCGAGCACGAGAATGTATGGTCGAAGGTGAGCTGCCCCGAACGGCTGAGCATTTCCGGTCCGCCCGCGCTGGACGGCAAGCGCGACGCCTATCGCGACGTCGTCCCGTTCGCGCGGCGCATCGTCGAAAGCTTCCCCGATCGCGTGCTGTGGGGCACCGACTGGCCGCATCCGAACCTGAAGGACCACATGCCCGACGACGGCCTGCTCGTAGACTTCATTCCGCATATCGCAGGCACGGCCGATCTGCAGCGCAGGCTGCTGGTCGATAATCCGATGCGTCTGTACTGGCCCGAGGAGTAACGCAGATGGCGCTCGACAAACCCTACAAGGACGTTCCCGGCACGACGATCTTCGACGCCGACCAGTCGCGCATGGGCTATCACCTGAACCAGTTCTGCATGTCGCTGATGAAGGCCGGGAACCGCGCGCGCTTCAAGGCGAACGAGCGTGCCTATCTCGACGAATGGCCGATGACCGAGGAGCAGAAGCAGGCGGTGCTCGCGCGCGACCTGAACCGCTGCATCGCGCTCGGCGGCAACATCTATTTCCTGGCGAAGATCGGCGCCACCGACGGCAAGAGCTTCCAGCAGATGGCCGGCAGCATGACCGGCATGAGCGAGGAGGAGTACCGCGACATGATGGTCGCCGGCGGACGCGGCATCGAGGGCAATCGCCGGGTCGGCGAACAAGGCGGAGAGAAGCGATGAGCGCACGCATAACCGCGAGCGTCTACAGCTCGCACGTGCCGGCGATCGGCGCCGCCGTGGACCTCGGCAAGACGCACGAGCCGTACTGGCAGAAGGTGTTCTCGGGCTACGAGTTCTCGCGGCAGTGGCTGAAGGAGAACACGCCCGACGTCGTCTTCCTCGTCTACAACGACCACGCGAACGCATTCAGTCTGGAGATCATTCCCACTTTCGCGATCGGCACCGCGGCCGAGTTCGCGCCGGCCGACGAGGGCTGGGGACCGCGCCCGGTGCCCGGCGTCGTCGGCGACCCCCGCCTGGCCTCGCACATCGCGCAGTCGGTCATCCAGGACGACTTCGACCTGACCATCGTCAACCGGATGGACGTCGACCACGGCCTGACCGTGCCGCTGTCGCTGATGTGCGGGCAACCCGAGCGCTGGCCGTTCCGCGTGATTCCGTTCGCCGTGAACGTCGTGCAGTATCCGGTGCCCTCGGGCATGCGCTGCTTCCGGCTCGGGCAGGCGATCCGCCGGGCGATCGAGTCGTACGACGAGCCGTTGAACGTGCAGATCTGGGGCACCGGCGGAATGAGCCACCAGTTGCAGGGCCCGCGTGCGGGGCTGATCAACCGTGAGTTCGACAACGCCTTCCTCGACCGGTTGATCGCCGATCCGGAGGGCCTGGCGAAGATGCCGCACATCGACTATGTGCGCGAGGCGGGTTCCGAAGGCATCGAGCTCGTCATGTGGCTGATCGCGCGCGGCGCGATGGCCGACAGCGGCGAAGCCGGCGCGAGCGCAAGCGCGCATCGCGCAGGACCGCGGCCCAGGGTCGTGCACCGCTTCTACCACGTCCCGGCGTCGAACACGGCGGTCGGTCACCTGATCCTGGAGAACCCACGATGACCCGACCCATCCGCGTCGTGCTCGCCGGCGCCGGCGCCTTCGGCGTCAAGCACCTGGACGGCATCCGCAACATCGACGGCGTCGAAGTCGTGTCGCTGGTCGGACGCGAGCAGGCGAAGACCGAGGAAGTGGCGAAGAAATACGGCATCGACCACGTCACGACCAGCCTGGCCGACAGCCTGGCGCGCGACGACGTCGATGCGGCGATCCTGTGCACGCCCACGCAGTTGCATGCCGCGCAGGCGATCGAATGCCTGAAGGCGGGCAAGCACGTGCAGGTCGAGATCCCGCTGGCCGACTCGATCAACGCTGCCGAGGCGGTGGGCGCGCTGCAGAAGGAAACCGGTCTCGTCGCGATGTGCGGACACACGCGCCGCTTCAATCCGAGCCACCAGTACCTGCACAAGCGCATCGTCGCCGGCGAGCTGAATGTCCAGCAGATGGACGTGCAGACCTACTTCTTCCGGCGCACGAACACCAATGCGCTCGGCCAGCCGCGCAGCTGGACCGACCACCTGCTCTGGCATCACGCCGCGCACACGGTCGACCTCTTCGCCTGGCAGGCCGGCGGCACGATCGTCGCCGCGCACGCGCTGCAGGGGCCGATCCATCCGCAGCTGGGCATCGCCATGGACATGTCGATCCAGCTGAAGTCGAGCACCGGCGCGATCTGCACGCTGAGCCTGTCGTTCAACAACGACGGACCGCTGGGCACCTTCTTCCGCTACATCTGCGACAACGGCACCTTCGTCGCGCGCTACGACGACCTGTACGACGGCAAGGAGAACCGCATCGACGTCTCGCAGGTCGACGTGTCGATGAACGGCATCGAGCTGCAGGACCGCGAGTTCTTCGCCGCGATCCGCGAAGGGCGCGAGCCGAACGCCAGCGTTGCGCAGGTGCTGCCGTGCTATCGCACGCTCGCGCAGCTCGAGCGCCAGCTCGCGCAGACGCCGTGACCGGCACGGTCGCAGACACGTCGACGGGCGCACCGATCGCACGCTGAGAAGCCACCGCATGCATACGCGCCGCATCGGCTCGCTCGAGGTCTCGGCGATCGGGCTCGGCTGCATGAGCCTGAGCCACGCCTACGCGCCGCGCCCCACTCCCGAGTCGGCGGCGGCGCTGCTGCGCGCGGCGCTCGACGCCGGCGTCACGCTGTTCGACACGGCAATGCTCTACGGAAACGGCGCGAACGAGGCGCTGATCGGCCGCACGCTCGGCGCGGACCGTTCTCGCTTCGTGCTCGCATCGAAGGGCGGCATGGACGTGGTCGACGGCAGACGCACGATCGACGGCCGCCCGCAGACGATCCGGCAGAACTGTGACGAAAGCCTTGCGCGGCTCGGCACCGACGTCATCGACCTCTATTACCTGCACCGGCTCGACGCGAAAGTGCCGATCGAGGACAGCGTCGGCGCGATGGCCGACCTGGTGCGCGACGGAAAGGTGCGCGAGATCGGGCTGTCGGAGGTCTCCGCTGCCACCCTGCGCCGCGCGCACGCCGTGCACCCGATCGCCGCCGTGCAGAACGAATACTCGCTGTGGACGCGCAACGTCGAGATCGCGCTGCTCGCTGCCTGTCGCGAGCGGGGCACCTCGCTCGTCGCCTTCAGTCCGCTGACGCGCGGCTTCCTCACCGGCGCGCTGCGCGATCCGTCGACGCTGCCGCCGCCGGACATCCGCCGCGACATGCCGCGCTTCGGGCCGCCGCACTGGGAAGCGAACCTGCGCCTGCTCGTGCCCTACCGCCGGCTCGCCGACGAGGCCGGCTGCACGATGGCGCAGCTCGCGCTCGCCTGGCTGCTCGCGCACGAAGCGATCGTGCCGATTCCGGGAACGACGAGCATCGCGCACCTGCGCGAGAACCTCGGTGCGGCCGATGTCGCGCTGCCCGCCGATCTCGTCGCCCGCGTCGGCGCGACGATCGACCAGCGCACCGTCTCCGGGCCGCGCTACGCGCCCGAGCGGCAGGCGGACATCGACACCGAGGACTTCGAGTAGCCGCCGTTCCCCGGTCGACGTCGATAGTCGCCGGCATCCACCTTGTTCTCGCTATCGCTCCACGACAAGCGATTGCCTTGATCCGCAGCAAGGCGCTGCCCTGCCCGGCCGATGCAGCCTGTACCCGTCGCCACCGACGGAGGCACGAGATGCCAGGCAAGGAGCGCCCGATCGCGGGCACGACGATCTTCGACGGCACGCAGGCGCGCAAGGGCTACGCGCTGAACAAGATGTGCTACTCGTTCAACGACGCGGCCAACCGCGAAGCCTTCCTGCGCGACGAGGACGCCTATTGCAGGCGCTATGGCCTGAACGAAGCGCAGCGCGAGGCGATCCGCAAGCGCGACGTGCTCGCGATGATCGCCGCGGGCGGGAACGTCTACTACCTCGCGAAATTCGCCGGCATCTTCGGGCTGGACGTGCAGGACATCGGCGCGCAGCAGACCGGAATGACCAAGGAAGCGTTCAAGGCCAGGCTCGTGGCCGCGGGGAGGTGAACATGGCGAAACTGCTCGGCTCGGTCATGACCTCGCACGTTCCGGCGATCGGACGCGCGATCTCGCAGCGGCTGCACGACGAACCGTACTGGAAGCCGTTCTTCGCCGGCTACCCGCCGGTGCGCGACTGGCTCGCCTCGGCGCGCCCCGACACCGTGGTCGTCGTCTCGAACGACCACGGGCTGAACTTCTTCCTCGACAAGATGCCCACCTTCGCGGTCGGCGCGGCGCCCGAGTACCGCACGGCCGACGAGGGCTGGGGCATCCCGGCGCTGCCCTATTTTCCCGGCGACCTCGATCTGTCGTGGCACCTGATCGAGTCGCTGATCGCCGACGAGTTCGACATCGTCAGCTGCCAGGAGATGTTCGTCGACCACGGCATCGCGCTGCCGATGGCGCTGCTGTGGCCCGGGCAGAACTGGCCGGTGCGCATCGTGCCGGTCATCGTCAACACGGTGCAGGCGCCGCTGCCGTCGGCCGCGCGCTGCTGGAAGCTCGGCGAATCGATCGGCCGCGCGATCGAGTCGTGGGACGCCGACCGGCGCGTCCTCGTCGTCGGCACCGGCGGGCTGTCGCACCAGCTCGACGGCGAGCGGGCGGGCTTCATCAACAAGGACTTCGACCTGAAGTTCCTGGACAGCCTCACCGCCGACCCGCAGATGGCCACGCGCTACTCGAACCGCGACCTCGTCGAGCTGACCGGCACCCAGGGCATCGAGCTGCTGATGTGGCTGGTCGCGCGCGCGACCATGCACGGACAGGTGCGGGAGGTGCACCGCAACTACCACATCCCGATCTCGAACACGGCGGCGGGGCTGCTGCTGCTGGAGAACCTGGATTGACGTGGCGCCTCTTGTACGGCATTCTTCCGTACGAGAATGACGTCCATGAACGATTCCCCTGCCCGCCTCGACCTGCGACTGAATGCCGCCGACAAGGCCCGGATCACCCGGGCCGCAGCCATCCGCGGCGTTCCGGTGTCGACGTTCGTACGCGATACGGTGCTGCGGGAGGCCGACGCGATCACGGCAGTCGAGTTGGCCATCGGTCTATCCGCAGAGGAATCGCGTCGCTTCCTGGCTGCCGTGGACGAGCCGCTCGAACCCAACGCGCGCTTGAAGAAAGCGATGGACGAGGCCGCGAAACTCGTCCGCCCGCGCTGAACGCGCCGCGTGGCGCTGCACTTCGTCCTGCTCGACGGCCGCCTGCACGATCGGGCCGCCTTCTCCTGCGGGATTGCGCCGCTGGACGCTTATCTGCGACTGCAGGCCGGCCAACATCAGCGCGACGGCATCGCCACCACGCACGTACTGGCCGACGACCAGGAGCCGTCGCGGATCCTCGGCTATTGCAGCCTGGCTGCGGCGCAACTCCATCTTCACGACCTGCAGCCTGCTGACCGTCGGCGTCTGCCCTCGTACCCGATACCCGCGTTGCGCATCGGCCGCCTGGCCGTGTCGGCCGATGCGCGAGGCAAAGGCTACGGTCGTCTGCTGCTCGGTCACGCCGCCAACCGGGCCGTCGCTCTGCGCGAGACACTCGGCGTGCGCGTGCTGCTCGTGGATGCCAAGGACGAACGCGCAGCGGCGTTCTATGCGGCGTTCGGCTTTCGCCCGACGAGCGATGCCGCGATGACGTTGTATCTGCCGATCGGACGCGGTTAGCCAGTGTCCTAGAGGATGTAGCGCGCCAGATCCTCGCTCTTCGCCAGCGTGCCGAGCCTGCCGTCGACGAACGCGGCGTCGATCACCACCGTCTCGCCGCCTCGGCGCGTCGCCTCGAAGGAGATCTCCTCGAGCAGCTTCTCCATCACGGTGGAGAGCCGGCGCGCGCCGATGTTCTCGGTCTTCTCGTTCACCGACGAGGCGATCTCGGCCAGCCTGCGCACGCCGTCGGGCTCGAAGCGCAGTTGCACCCCTTCGGTGGCGAGCAGCGCCTCGTACTGCTTGGTGAGGCTCGCGTCGGTGTCGACCAGGATGCGAACGAAGTCGTCGGCCGACAGCGAAGCCAGCTCGACGCGGATCGGCAGCCGCCCCTGCAGCTCGGGAACGAGGTCGGACGGGCGCGACAGATGGAAGGCGCCCGAGGCGATGAACAGGATGTGGTCGGTGCGCACGACGCCGTAGCGCGTGTTCACCGCCGTTCCCTCGACCAGCGGCAGCAGGTCGCGCTGCACGCCCTGGCGCGAGACGTCGGCGCCGTGCATCTCACCGCGCGAAGCGACCTTGTCGATCTCGTCGATGAAGACGATGCCGTTCTGCTCGACGTTGGCGATCGCCTGCGCCTTGATCGCATCGTCGTCGACCAGCTTGGCCGCTTCCTCGTCGGCGAGCAGCTTCATCGCGTCGCGGATGCGCAGCTTGCGCGGCTTGCGGCGACCCGGCAGGTTCGAGAACAGCGACTGCAGCTGCTGGGTCATCTCCTCCATGCCGGCCGGCCCCATCAATTCCATCGTCGGCAGCGGCGTGGAGAGCTCGATCTCGATCTCCTTGTCGTCGAGTTCGCCCTCGCGCAGCTTCTTGCGGAACTTCTGCCGCGTGGCCGAGTCGGCCGGCTCGCCCGACTCGCTGGTGAAGCCCACGGTGCGCGGCGGCGGCAGCAGCGCATCGAGCACGCGGTCTTCCGCCGCATCGAGCGCGCGCTGGCGGAACTTCGCCGTTTCCTGCTCGCGTGTCTGCTTGACGGCGATCTCGGCGAGGTCGCGGATGATCGTGTCGACGTCGCGCCCGACGTAGCCCACCTCGGTGAACTTCGTCGCCTCGACCTTGATGAAGGGCGCATTCGCCAGGCGCGCCAGGCGCCGCGCGATCTCGGTCTTGCCCACGCCGGTCGGGCCGATCATCAGGATGTTCTTCGGCGTGATCTCCTGGCGCAGCGGCTCGGCCACCTGCTGGCGACGCCAGCGATTGCGCAATGCGATCGCCACCGCGCGCTTGGCGGCATCCTGGCCGACGATATGCTTGTCCAGCTCGGAGACGATCTCCGACGGGGTCATCTGGGTCATCGTGTATGGAGCGAAACGCACGGCCGGATCAGCCGAGCGTCTCGACGGTGTGCTGCTGGTTGGTGTAGATGCACAGCTCCGCGGCGATGGCGAGCGACTTTCGCACCACCGTCTCGGCGTCCAGCTCGGTGTTCTCGAGCAGCGCGAGCGCGGCCGACTGCGCGTACGGGCCGCCGCTGCCGATCGCGACCAGGCCGCGTTCGGGCTCGAGCACGTCGCCGTTGCCGGTGAGAATCAGCGAGGCGTCGCGGTCGGCCACCGCCAGCATCGCCTCGAGTCGACGCAACATGCGGTCGGTGCGCCAGTCCTTCGCCAGCTCGACCGCCGCGCGCACGAGGTGGCCCGAATGCTTCTCGAGCTTGGCCTCGAAGCGTTCGAACAGCGTGAAGGCGTCGGCCGTGCCGCCGGCGAAGCCGGCCAGCACGCGGCCGTCGTGCAGCCGGCGCACCTTGCGTGCGCCCGCCTTGACGATGACCGAACCGAGGGTGACCTGTCCGTCGCCGCCCAGCGCGACCTGCGAGCCGCGTCGCACCGAGACGATCGTAGTACCGTGGAACTGTTCCATGCGAGTCGATATGAGGCCGTTTCCGGCCGCCACAAGACCCGGGAGTGTAGGGCCGCGTCCGCGGCGGGGTCGCCGCGGCGAACCGCGCGAACCGCAGCCGGAGCCCTAGACCTTCCGGCGCCGGATCTCGGCCAGGTCGTGGATGCCCATGACGAGCATCAGCGCGTAGACGAGGTAGTTCGGCTCGACGAAGAGCACCTGCCGGCCTGCCGAGCGCATCGTGGCCACCTCGTTGAGCAGATCGCCGGCGGCGACGAATTCCATGCGGCGCAGCGAGCGGCAATCGACGACGACGTCGCCCCGCCCGGAAGCGAAGCCGCGCAGCGCCTGCAGTTCGTCCTGCATCCGCCCGAGCACGTCGCCCTGCAGTACGAAGGCGCCGTTCGGCGCGGAAGGCAGGCGCGCGAGCGCCGGGGCCGGCGCCGGCTGTCCGGAAGCGCCGGGCCCGACCAACGCCGGCGCCTGCCCCTGCCCGTCAGACTCCTGCGGGCCGGCCAGGCGGAACGAAGCCGCGGGCGGCTCCCACGAGGGCGGCGATACCTCGTAGGTGACGCAATATTCGATGCCGAGATCGTCGAAGTCCTGCTGCCGGCCGAGCAGGCGCAGCGACTGCAGCGCCAGCATCCAGCACGCGTCCGAGGGGTCGCGGCGACCGGGCTCGATGGACGTTCGTGCCAGCGCGAACAAGCGCTCGGCGCCGTGAATCGTCAGCCCCACGCGGGCGCGCTCGACGCGCGCGAGCAACGCCAGCAGCGCCTGCGCGCCGTCCGCGTCCAGCGACGCTGCCTGCGAGCAGTCGAGCAGCGCATCGCCGTCGGCGTGCTCGGCGAAGCTGCGCGCGCGTTCGGCGATCGATGCATCGATCGCGCCCGACATGGACAACGAGCGGGACGAAGGCGCGGGCGTTGCCCTGGGCGCCGCGCCGGCGGGCACATGCGCGTCGGACAGCGCGTCGCTCCACCCGGGCGGGGACGATTCGAAGCGCGCCGCGTACTGCAAGGCGAGAGCGTCGAAGCCGGTGCGATCGCCGACGCACTGATGCAGGTCGAGCAGCATCAGCCAGGCGAGCATGCGGAATCCGCCCAGCTCGGGGTCGTCCAGTGACTGGCGCAGGACCAGCGCGGCCGGTTGCGTCTGTCCGTTCGAGTACAGGATCGCCGCCTCTTCGAGGATCGGCGGCAGGGCCGGACCGGTGACGTCGATCGCCATCGCATCGGCGGCATCGCCGAGCACCAGCGAGGTGCCGCCTTCCACCGGGGCGCCCGCCTTCGCTTCGAGCGCGCCACCCACGGCCGGCTTGGTCGGCAGCGACGACTGACCGGCGCGCGCGACCGCCTCGGCGGCGATCATCTCCGATTCGATCTGGTCGATCTTCTCCTTGGTACGGCGCGCCGCCTCGCGCTGCGCGGCGAGCGTCGGCGCCGCGGCGGCGCCGCGCGGAGCGAGCGGATCCTTCCTGGAGTCGAGCTTGTCTTTTCGGCTGAACAGGGAAAAGACCACGGCGCCTTCCGATGCGGGAGCGGAAAACCCGGCGTCGAAGACGAGCTTCGAGCGCGGGGATGCCGATCCAGCATAGCACCGGGGTTCGCGCCGCAAACGCGCGGCGGCGGCCGCGCGTCGGGGACAGAAGGCCTGCGGTCGGCCGGCGGCGACGGCCGTTCGAACCGGCCGGCGACCCGTTGCCGCGCGGCCCGTCCGGCGATCAGTCGCCGTACAGCTTCTGGCGCAGCTCGCGCCGCTCCTGGGCTTCGAGCGACAAGGTGGCGGTGGGACGGGCGAGCAGGCGCGGGATGCCGATCGGCTCCCCGGTTTCCTCGCAGTAGCCGTAATCGCCGCTGTCGATGCGCGCCAGCGCCTGCTGCACCTTCTTCAGCAGCTTGCGCTCGCGATCGCGCGTGCGCAGCTCGAGCGCGTGCTCTTCCTCGATCGTCGCCCGGTCGGCGGGGTCGGGCACGACCACCGTCTCGCGCAGGTTCTCGGTGGTTTCGTCCGCATTGGCCAGGATGTCGCGCTCGATCTGCTGCAGCCGGTCGCGAAAGAAGGCCAGCTGCGCGTCGTTCATGTAGTCGGACTCGGGCATCCTCAGCAGTTCTGCCTCGGTGGGAATTCTCTTTTCCTTCGTCGCTGCCATGATGTCTCTGCCTGCGCCACGCGGAGCGCCTTGGTTGCTTCAGGAAACCGGGATGCGGAAACCCGGCGCGTGCCCGCGACGCGCTCCCGCGCGGTGCTGCGAGCCGAAAGAGCCGGCTCCGGAGGCGGAGCCGCGGGGGATCATGCCAGACATTGCTCGAGGCCTTTCACGATGGTGTCCTGCGGCAGGTTTCGCCCGATGAAAACCATCCGGCTGCCGCGCTTCTCGCCCGGCTGCCAGCGCCGCCCTGCGTCGGCGCCCATCATCATGTGTACGCCCTGGAATACCGTCTGGCGATCCGAGCCCTTCATGAAAAGGACGCCTTTATACCGCAAGAGGTCGGGACCGTAAACCTGGATGACGCCGGAGAGGAAGTCCTCGAGCTTCACCGGATCGAAGGCCTTCGACGAGCGGAAGACGAAGGACGATACCGCGTCGTCGTGCGAGTGCTCGTCGTTCTCGAGGAACGCGGGATCGACCTCGAGCACGGCGTTGAGATTGAAGCCGCGGATGTCGAGGATCTGGTCGATCGGCGCATCACCGAAATGCACCGGGCGCACCGGAGCCCGCGGATTCATGCGCCGCAGCCGCGCCGTGAGCCGCTCGCGCGTCGCCTCGTCGACGAGGTCGGTTTTCGACAGCAGGATGCGGTCGGCGAAGCCGACCTGCTCCTGCGCTTCGCGGTGCTCGTCGAGCTGGCGCTCGCCGTGATGCGCGTCGACGACCGTGATGACGGCGTCGAGCAGGTAATGGTCGGCGACGTCGTCTTCGACGAAGAAGGTCTGCGCCACCGGGCCGGGGTCGGCCATTCCGGTGGTTTCGATGACGACGCGTTCGAAGGCCAGTTCGCCGGCCTCGCGCCGGCGGCGCAGGTCGCTGAGGATGCGGACGAGGTCGCCGCGCACCGTGCAGCAGATGCAGCCGTTGTTCATCTCGACGATCTGCTCGTCGCGCTCCTGCAGCAGCAGATCGTTGTCGACGCCCTCCTCGCCGAACTCGTTCTCGATGACCGCGATCCGGTGGCCGTGCTGCTCCTTCAGGATCCGGTTCAGCAGCGTGGTCTTCCCGCTGCCGAGAAACCCCGTGAGGATGGTCACCGGGACCTGCCTGTTCGCCATCGCGACACTACTCCTTCGTCTACCGGTTCGCGGCAGGAAGAATGGGCGCCGCGCACCGGGGAGGGCGAAGTGTACAGCCGATCCCGCAAGCGCAACCGATACCCGCCAGGAGAGCGGGAATCGGCACCGGGCGGCCGGATTGGACATCATGGTCGCCCGCGTCCTGGCAGGCGACCACATGGTGTCTAACCGCGGCGGCGCGCGCGCGGATGAGCGGCGTCGTAGACGGCGGCGAGCCGCTGGAAGTCGAGCGACGTATAGATCTGCGTCGTGGAGATGCTCGCGTGCCCGAGCAGTTCCTGCACCGCGCGCAGATCGCCGCTCGACTGCAGCAGATGGCTGGCGAAGGAATGGCGCAACACGTGCGGATGCACGTTCGCCGGAATGCCGCGCAGCAGCGCGCGTCGCTTCAGGCGCAGCTGCACGGTGCGCGGCGAGATGCGCGCGCCGCGCGCGCCGAGGAACAGCGCGCGCTCGTCGCAGCCGGGGTGCAGCGCGCGCCAGTCGGCGCGAAGCGCGAGCCAGCGTTCGAGCGCCGCGCGCGCGGCGCTGCCCACCGGCACCGTTCGCCGGCGCCTGCCCTTGCCCAGCACGGTCGCCTCGGCTTCGTCGAGGTCGATCCAGCCGATCGACGCCGGCGGTCCGGCGAAATGGCGCACGTCGAGCCAGACCAGCTCGGACAGGCGCAGCCCCGAGGAATAGAAGAGCTCGGCGATCGCGTCGTCGCGCACGGTCGAGAAGACGTCTTCATCGCCCTCGGCCTGCGCCGGCGCCTGCACCAGTCGCACCGCGAGGTCGGGCGCGAGCGCCTTGGGCAGCCGCCGGGGGGCGCGCGGCGCGCGCAGGCCGCGTGCCGGATTCGCGCGTGTGAGCCCTTCCGACGCGAGCCAGTCGAAGAAGCCGCGCCACGCCGACAGGCGGCGCGCGATCGTGCGGGCGGACAGCCCTTGGCGCGCGCTCGCGGCGATCCATCGACGCAGGTCCTGCTGTCCGAGTGCGTCCCAGCGGGGCTCGGTGGCGCCGCTGTCGCCACCGTCGCCGCTGTCGCTGCCATGGCCGACCGAGCGGCCGTCGTGGCTCCGGGCGCCGTCTTCGGCAAGCGACGCCAGCGCCGCCAGGTCGATCCTATAGCTCCCGATCGTGTGCGGCGAACAGCCGCGTTCGCCGGCGAGCAGCGCGAGATACCGCTGGATCGCCGGCGTCGTCACGGCGAAGCTATTCGGCCAGGCGCGACAGTGCCGCGCCGGCGGTTCCGGCGATCCGCTCGAGGAACGCCGTCCCCATGCCGGAGTGGAAGCGCTCCGGATCGGAGGAGCCGAGCACGACCAGGCCGAAGGCCTTCGGATCGACTCCCTTGCGCAGCGGCAACAACGCGATCGAATGCGTAGACGCGCCTCCGTCGGGCAGCCAGGTGGCCGCGTGGAAATCGGAGTTCGGCCCGCAGAACGGCTGCTTCATGCTGTTGGCCAGCGTGATCGCGTCGACCGCCACCGGTTGTGCCCACTCGAGCCCGAGGTAGTCGTCGCGCAGCCCCCACAGCCGCATCGCCACCTGCGGCACCGCGAAGATCGTGCGCAGCCCGTCGACGACGATCTCGGGCAGGCGCTGCGGCTCGGCGGCGAGCAGCAGCTGCCGCGTCCAGCGATGCAGCTTCTCGGCGATCGCGTCGTTCTCCTGTCCGATGCGCACCAGCTCGGAGAGCTTCATCTCGTGCGCGCGCAGCTTCTCGCGCAGCACCTCGAGCTGGCGCTCGTGCAGCGAGATCGCGCGCCCGCCGTGCGGATGCGGAACGGTGATCGACGCGAGCAGCTCGACGTACGACTCGAAGAAATCGGGGTTCTCGTGCAGGTAGTGCGCGACGTCGTCGGCGTCGCAGGAGTTTCGCGTCATTCGCAGTCCGTCATTCGCAATCCGTGTCGAACAGCGCCGCGCAGTCGATCTCGCCTTCGAAGACCGTTCGCGCGGGGCCCGTGAGCGTGAGTTTCGTTCCGTCCCAGTCGATGCGCAGCCGCCCGCCGCGCGTGTGCACGTCGACCGGCGAACGCAGGCGTTGCTGCCGGATTCCGGCGAGCGCCGCCGCGCACGCGCCGGTGCCGCAGGCGAGCGTCTCGCCGGCGCCGCGCTCCCAGACGCGCAGCCGCAGTTCGTGCTCGGCGACGACCTGCGCGAAGCCGGCATTGACGCCATGCGCGAAGCGCGGCGAACGCTCGAGGCGCGGGCCTTCCTCGCACACCGGCGCTTCGTCGACGTCGTCGACGAACTGCACGGCGTGCGGGTTGCCGAGAGACACGAGCGACACCGCATGCACGGCTGCGCCGACGTCGAGCATCCAGACGGTGTCGTCGCCGATGCTGCGCGATTCGACGCCCGCGGCATCGAAGCCTGTCGCCTGCGGACCGAAGGCCGGCGCGCCCATGTCGACGCGCACGCGCCCGTCGTCCTCGATCGCCGGCTCGATGATGCCGCCGAGCGTCTCGACGCGGATCGTGCGCCGGTCGGTGAGGCCGTGATCGAGCACGAAGCGCGCGAAGCAGCGGGCGCCGTTGCCGCACTGCTCGACCTCGGCGCCGTCGGCATTGAAGATCCGGTAGCGGAAGTCGACCCCTTCGCGCGTCGACGGCTCGACGAGCAGGATCTGGTCGGCGCCGATGCCGAGATGGCGATCGGCGATGCGCCGCCACTGCTCGCGCCCGAAGCGCAGCGGCTGGCGAACGCCGTCGACGACGACGAAGTCGTTGCCCGCGCCGTGCATCTTCGTGAAGCGAAGCTTCGCCGGATCCATCGGTCGATTATCGCCGATCGTGGTCGCCGTACAGGCCGGGCTCGCCGGGCGGGCGCGTCTTGAAGCGGCGGTGGCTCCACAGGTACTGCGCCGGCATCCCGAGCACGCAATGCTCGATGAACTCGTTCATCCGGCGCGTGGCCGCGTAGAGGTCGTCGCCAGGGAACGACTCCCACGCCGGATGCAGCTGCACGACGTAGCCGTCGTCGGTCATCCGCGTCACGCAGGGAACGACGGCCGCGCCGGTCAATCGCACGAGCCGCGCGACCGAGGTGACGGTCGCCGCCGGCACGCCGAAGAAGGGAACGAACAACGCGTCGCGCGCGCCCAGATCCATGTCGGGCAGGAAATAGAACGGAGTGCCGGCGCGCAGCGCGCGCACCGCCGCGCGCAGCCCGTCAGTGCGAAGCACCATCGAGGCGCCGGGCAGGCGCGTGCGGCCGCGCCTCATCGCGGCATCGAACACGCGGTTCTTCTGCCTGGCGTACATCGAGACGATCGGCGTCTCGAAGAACATGCGCGCCCCGCCCGCGTCGCAGCCGACGAAATGCGGCGCGAGCAGGATCACCGGCCGGCCGCGGTGCTTCTCGTAATGCTCGGCGCCTTCGAGGCGGCACAGCGCGCGCACGCGGCCCACCGGTGCGTACCAGAGGATGAAGCGATCGAGCAGGCTGCGCACGAAGTAGCGGAAATGCGCGCGCGCGACCGCTTCGCGCCGCGCCCGGCTCCATTGCGGAAAGCACAGTTCCAGGTTGCGCAGCGTGACGCGGCGCCGATCGCGCGCGAAGCGCCAGGCGACGGCGCCGCCCGCCTGCCCCAGGCGGCGCAGCACCGGATACGGCAATTTCGAGACCGCGCGCAGCAGCGCGAGCGCCAGGTGCGTGAGCGCGTCAACTAGCACCGCGGCTCCCGCTGTCGGAGGCCGTGCCGGCCTCCTCGCGTCGCGGCGCGCCCGCCGGCCTGCGATAGCGGTTGTATCCCCACAGGTACTGCTCGGGGCTGCGCAGGATCGTCTGCTGCAGCCGCGCGTTCAACGCCTCGGCACTGGGCGCCTCGCGCATCGGCTCGACGCGCAGCCGCCATCCGGGCGGGCGTGCGACGCGCTCGCAGACGGCAACGACCACGCTCGCGCCGGTCTGCTGCACCAGCCGCTCCGGCAAGGTCATCGTGTAGGCCGGTTCGCCGAAGAACGGCGCCCAGCGTCCCTCGCCCGCGCTCGGAACCTGATCGGGCAGCAGGCCGACCGCCTGGCGCGCGCGCAACGCGCGCAGCAGCGTGCGCAGGCCACCGAGCGTCGGCGGCACCGCCCGCATCGCCTCGCGATCGCGCGCGAAGGCGACCAGCGGGCGCAACCAGGGCTTGCGCGGCGGCTTGAACAGCACGGTGATCGGCGCACGCGTCGCGTACCAGCGCGCGGCGACGTCGAAAGCGCCCAGGTGCGGCGTGACGAACAGCACGCCGCGCCCGGCGCGCTCGGCGTCGTCCAGCACGGCGAGATCGCCGGCCGAGCACTCGACGCGCGCGGCGACCTGCGCCAGCGGACGCGTCCACACCCATGGCAGTTCGCCGATCGTTCGGCCGGCCTCGCCCGCCGCGCGCCAGCGCAGGCGCGGCGCATCCAGGCCGGCGCGGCGCAGGTTCGAGCGGATCTTCCGGCGGTAGCCGGGCGACGCCGCGTACGCGATCCAGCCGAGCAGCGCGCCGAACGCACGCGACGCGCGAAGGGGCAATCGGCCGATGCCGCGCAGCACGAGCAGCGCCACGCCGCCGCGCTGGGCGCCGGAGGGCATCGGCAATGTCGTCATCGAGTCAGCATGAGCGCGGCCGTTGGGGGCCGCATGGGCGCGGCCGTCGGCGAGGCGCGAGCCTACCCTATAATCGACATGCCGCCGAGTTAACGACAACTTGCGGGGCGGCAGACGGCGCATGGGGCGCCGTGAGCAAATCCGCTAAAGCGTCGCTGCTTCTCGAAGGTCGGCAGCGCGCCCGACCAGGAGAGAAGCCTTGACCAGCGAATATCTGTTCACCTCGGAATCGGTCTCCGAAGGCCACCCCGACAAGGTCGCCGACCAGATCTCCGATGCCGTCCTCGACGCCCTGCTCGAGCAGGACCGCCTCTCGCGCGTGGCCGCCGAAACGCTGTGCACCACCGGCCTGGTCGTGCTCGCCGGCGAGATCACCTCGAAAGCCAACATCGACTACGTCCAGGTCGCGCGCGACACGCTGAAGTCGATCGGCTACGACAACACCGAGTTCGGCATCGACTACCGCGGCTGCGGCGTGATGGTCGCCTACGACAAGCAGTCGCCCGACATCGCGCAGGGCGTCGACCGCGCCGGCGACGACAATCTCGACCAGGGCGCAGGCGACCAGGGACTGATGTTCGGCTACGCCTGCGACGAAACACCCGAATACATGCCGGCGGCCATCTACTACGCGCACCGCCTGGTCGAACGCCAGTCGCAGTTGCGCAAGAGCGGCAAGCTCGCGTGGCTGCGTCCGGACGCGAAGTCGCAGGTCACGCTGCGCTACGCCGACGGACGTCCGCAGGCGGTCGACACCGTCGTCATCTCCACGCAGCACTCGCCCGACATCAGCCAGGCGCTGATCCGCGAGGCGGTCATCGAGGAGCTGATCAAGCCGGTGATTCCGGAGTCGATGCGCCGCAACGAGGTGCGCTACCTGGTGAACCCCACCGGGCGCTTCGTCGTGGGCGGGCCGCAGGGCGACTGCGGGCTCACCGGCCGCAAGATCATCGTCGACACCTACGGCGGCTCGGCGCCGCACGGGGGCGGCGCGTTCTCCGGGAAGGATCCGTCGAAGGTCGACCGTTCCGCCGCCTACGCGGCGCGCTACGTGGCGAAGAACATCGTGGCCGCCGGCCTGGCGCGCCGCTGCCTGGTGCAGCTGTCGTACGCGATCGGCATCGCCCGGCCGACGTCGATCATGGTCACCACGCAGGGCACCGGAGCGGTGTCCGACGAGCGGCTGTCCGAACTCGTCGCCCGCCACTTCGACCTGCGCCCGCGCGGCATCGTCCAGATGCTCGACCTGCTGCGTCCGGTCTACCGGAAAACGGCCGCCTACGGCCACTTCGGCCGCGACGAGCCCGAGTTCTCCTGGGAGCGCACCGACAAGGCCGAGGTGCTGCGCGCCGAAGCGGGCGTCTGACGGCGGCGCGCGGCCGGTTCCGTACTACCGGCGCCGTACTACCGTCGGCGCACGGCCGGCAGCCGCCGTGCCGGCGGTGGCGGCGCCGGCCCGCGCCGCATCGCCCCCATCGTGACGTCGATCAAGCCTGCGGCTCGCCGGCTCTGCTCCAATGAGCGCATGTCTGCCGCATTGCACGACGTCGCCCGCCTGATCGAGTGCCCGAGCGCCCGCCCGGGGCTCGCCGCGCGTCTGAGCGAAGCGCTCGCCGACGAAACCGAGCTGCCGATCGCCACCCGGCTGCGTCTGGTCGCGCTCGCCGCCCGGCTCGAAGCGGGCGATCGTTGCGAATGCGGCCAGCCCGAGCCAGCGTCCGACAGCTGGGTGGCCACACTCGCGCAGGCCTTCCTGAACGACGAGTCGAGCGGGCTCGAAGCGCTGATCGCGCACGCGCCGCGCCTGCGCGCGGTCGTCGCGCACGACGGCAACCGCCCCTGCCGCCTGCCGGCGGCGGCGCTGCTGGAAGTGCTGGAGCGCAGGTTGCATTGACGGGAAGTCACGGCGCCAGCCGCTGCCTCCGCCACCCCTCCTCGCCCGGCACGCGCCGGTACGCCAGCCGATCGTGCAGCCGCGACGGCCTTCCCTGCCAGAACTCCCAGTAATCGGGCGCCAGCCGGAAGCCGCCCCAGTGCGGCGGCCTCGGCGGGTGCAGGCCGAACTTCAGTCCGAACTCGGCCGCGCGCGCGACCAGCGCGGCACGTGAGGCGAGCGGCCGGCTCTGCTCGGAGGCCCAGGCGCCGATGCGCGAGGCCAGCGGCCGCGACGCGTAATACGCGTCGGATTCGGCCGCGCCGACCCGCGACACGAGCCCCTCGATGCGCACGACCCGCTCCAGCTCCACCCAGTGGAACTGCAGCGCCGCATGCGGGTTGCCGGCCAGCTCGCGGCCCTTGCGGCTTTCGTAGTTCGTGTACCAGACGACGCCGCGCTCGTCGAAATCCTTGATCAGCACGACCCGCGTCGACGGCCGGCCGCCCTCGCCGACGGTGGCGACCGTCATCGCGTTCGGCTCGGGCACGTTCGCGCCGACCGCCTCGCCGAGCCACTTGCGGAACTGATCGAAGGGATCACGGCAGGCGTGGTCCTCGTCCAGCTCGCCCCGCTCGTAGCTCTTGCGCAGATCGGACAGTCTCGTCATCGCTGCGAGTGTAGCGCGGCGCCATCCATCGACCGACGCCTTCCGGCCGTCCGTCGGTCGGCGGCGAAAAGCGCCGTTGCTGCCCCTCTCATCCCCTTGGTCGGCGCCGCAGGCCGCCGCTATGCTCGGGACGATGTCCACCGGCTGCCCCGCGTCCATGACCACGACCTTCGTTGCCGATCTCGAGGAAATCGTCTACCCGGCGTCGTTCGACGTGCACGACGAGGCCGGGCTGCCGCGCATCGAGGCGCGCCGCGTGCTTGCCGGCATGTTCGTCGCCGAACTGGATCGCCCGTGGAGCGATACGCCGCTGCCGCAAGGCGGACTGCTGGTGACGGACGACGACGAACTCGCGGCGATTCGCGCGCATTGCCGCCAGGTGCGTGTAGACCCGGCGCGCTCCAGACCGGAAATGCGCGACGCGATCCGGGCGGCCGCGGTTCTGTCGAGCGAGCAGGGGCTGGCGCTGGTCGAGCCGCTGGACGGGGGCGAAGCGGCAGCGCCGGAGGCCGGCTCCGGCGAGGACAAGGGCGAGTCGCCGGGCCGCGATGGTCGCCGCAGCGCGATCCGCGACACGGCAGGCCTGGACAAGCCCGCCGAACGGCGCGACGACGTGCATCCGAGCGAAGCCGCACGCCTGCGGCTGCGCGCGCTGTTGCGCGCGAACGAAGGCCGTGAAATGCGGGAACCGGGTGGAGCCATCGCCCGGCTGCGCAGTTGGTTCTTCGCCGAACCGGGGAGCGCGGGCCCGCGCGAGCGCCCCTGTGCGCTCGACGAGTTGCGCGCGCGCTACGGCGAGCGCATCGGCGCGGTCGAAGCGGCCGAGTCGGCGCCGATCCGCGAGCACTTCGCGCAGGCGCGCATCGCGCACGCCCGCCTGGTCGGCGCGGCCGATGCGCTCGTCGCGCAGGTGCGCCAGGGAGGCGCTCCGAACCTTGCGTCGCTCGAAACGCCGATAGCAGGCTTCGTCGCCGTGCTGCAGCAGGCGCCCGAGGCGATGCGCTGGGCCGAGGCACTCTACGCGCAGAACGCTCCGCGGCCGAACGCGGCTACGGCGGTCGCGCTGAATCTCGCCGTCTTCGGCCGTGCGCTCGGCATGTCGGCGCAATCGCTGCGCGAGCTGGCGCTCGTCGGACTGCTGCTCGACCTCGGCAAGGCGCTGCTGCCGCGCGAACTGCTCGAGCATCCCGGCGTGCTCGCTCCGCACGACTATGCGCTGATGCAGCAGCACGTGACGATCGGCCGCGACCTGCTCGAGCGCGCCGCGGCGCTCGAGCCCGAAGTGCTGCGCGCGATCGCCGAACACCACGAGCGGCTCGACGGCTCCGGCTATCCGCGTCGCCTGCGCGGCAACGACATCGGGCTGCTCGGACGGATGGCGGCGATCGTCGACACCTTCAGCGGACTGACCGCGGTACGCGCCTATGCGAACCCGTTGTCGGTCGAGGACGCGCTCGCGGCGCTCAACGAATGGGCGAAGTCGCTGTTCTGCCGCGACCTGGTCCAGCATTTCGTGCTGTCGATCGGCGTGTTCCCGGTCGGCACGCTCGTCGAACTGCGCGGCGGCGAGGTGGCGGCGGTGGTGGATCGTCCGCGAGGCGAGCGCGTGCTGCCCAAGCTGGTCGTCCTGACCGCCGCCGACAAGGGGCCGCTGCGCGCGGTGCGCGACCGAACCGGCCGCCAGGAGCCCGACGAGGTCTACAGCGGAGCCCAGGTGCGCATCGCGCGCGGCCTGCCCGCCGGAGCGTACGGGCTGCGCCTGCCCGACTACTACGGGCGGGCGCGCCCGGCCGACTTATAATCCCGCGATCCCGAGGAGCGCTGCAACGGCCGGGAGGGCCGCCAGGCTCGGGAACCGATTCAACGGCGCTCGTCGAACCGTGATCCGTCACGGCAGACGGGCGCACCTCGATCGCGCTTCGCGCGATCCGTCTCCCGCCTCTGTCGCGTCGGCGCCCCTTTCGCATTTCGAGGAGTGACGATGTCCGCCGTACCGAAGACCGAAGCCGTCGCCGATTTCCGCATCGCCGATCCCGCGCTCGCCGACTGGGGACGCAAGGAGATCCGCATCGCCGAAACCGAGATGCCGGGCCTGATGGCGATCCGCGAGGAATACGCGGCCGCGCAGCCGCTGAAGGGCGCGCGCATCTCGGGCTCGCTGCACATGACGATCCAGACGGCCGTGCTGATCGAGACGCTGGTCGCGCTGGGCGCGCAGGTGCGCTGGGCCTCGTGCAACATCTTCTCCACGCAGGACCACGCGGCGGCCGCGATCGCCGCCGCCGGCGTGCCGGTGTTCGCGCACAAGGGCGAGTCGCTCGACGAGTACTGGGACTACACGCACCGCATCTTCGACTGGCCCGGCGGCGCCACGTCGAACATGATCCTCGACGACGGCGGCGACGCGACGCTGCTCGTGCACCTCGGCGCGCAGGCCGCGAAGGACCGTTCGCTGCTGGCCGACCCGAAGAGCGAGGAGGAACGCGCGCTGTTCGCCGCGATCCGGCGCCAGCTCGACAAGGACCCGCAGTGGTACGAACGCCAGCGCGCGTCGATCGTCGGCGTCACCGAGGAGACGACCACCGGCGTGCACCGCCTGTACCAGATGTCGGCGCGCGGCGAGCTGGCGTTCCGCGCGATCAACGTCAACGACTCGGTCACCAAGAGCAAGTTCGACAACCTGTACGGCTGCCGCGAGTCGCTGGTCGACGGCATCAAGCGCGCCACCGACGTGATGATCGCCGGCAAGATCGCCGTGGTCGCCGGCTACGGCGACGTGGGCAAGGGCTCGGCGCAGGCGCTGCGCGCACTGTCGGCGCAGGTGTGGATCACCGAGATCGACCCGATCTGCGCGCTGCAGGCGGCGATGGAAGGCTATCGCGTGGTCACGATGGAATACGCCGCCGACAAGGCCGACATCTTCGTGACGGCCACCGGCAACCGCGACGTCATCCGCCATGAGCACATGCAGGCGATGAAGGACCAGGCGATCGTCTGCAACATCGGGCACTTCGACAACGAGATCGACATCGCGTCGCTGAAGCGGTGCCGCTGGGAGAACATCAAGCCGCAGGTCGACCACGTGATCTTTCCGGACGGCAGGCGGATCATCCTGCTCGCCGAAGGGCGCCTGGTGAACCTGGGCTGCGGCACCGGCCACCCGTCGTACGTGATGAGCTCGTCCTTCGCCAACCAGACGATCGCGCAGATCGAGCTGTTCTCGCATCCCGAGCGCTACCAGCCGGGCAAGGTCTACGTGCTGCCCAAGCATCTCGACGAGAAAGTCGCGCGACTGCAGCTGAAGAAGCTCGGCGCGACGCTCACGCAGCTCACGCCGCAGCAGGCCGCCTACATCGGCGTTCCGGCCGAAGGACCGTACAAGAGCGACAACTATCGATATTGACGCCCGCTGCGGCTTCCTTCGCGAGTCCCGACCGGCATGATCCGCGCCGACCAGCTTCTCGTCGCCCGGGGCCTCGCGCCCACGCGATCGACCGCGCAGCGTCTGATCGACCGCGGCGCGGTGCGCTGGCTCGGTCCGGACGGCTGGATCGCTCCGCGCAAGGCCGGTGAGCGCGTTCCCGAGAGCTGCGAGATCGAGGTGGCGGACGACGCCGAGCTGCGCTACGTCTCGCGCGGCGGCCTGAAGCTCGAGGGCGCGCTCGCGCGCGGCGGATTCGACGTGCGCGGCCTCGTCTGCCTCGATCTCGGGCAGAGCACGGGCGGCTTCACCGATTGCCTGCTGCGCGCGGGCGCCGCGCGCGTCGTCGGCGCCGACGTCGGCCACGGACAACTGCACGAATCGCTGCGCAGCGATGCGCGCGTGCGCGCCCTGGAGGGGCTGAACGTGCGCACGCTCGACGCCGCCGCACTGGGCGACGCGTATCCGCCGGGCGGCTTCGACCTGGTCGTCGCCGACCTGTCGTTCATTCCGCTCGCCCATGCGTTCGCGCCGGCGCATGCGCTCGCGCGACCCGGGGCCCGGCTGCTCGCGCTCGTCAAGCCGCAGTTCGAGCTGGGCCCGGGCGCGGTCGATAGTCGCGGCATCGTCCGCGACGACGCACTCCACGCGGGCCTGCGCGAGCGGATCGAGCGGCAGGCGCACGAGAGCGGATGGATTCCCGCGGACTGGTTCGACAGCCCGGTGACCGGCGGCGACGGCAACCGCGAGTTCTTTCTGATGGCACGCAGATGAAGACGCCGGGAACGATCAGCTTCGAGTTCTTTCCGCCGAACACGCCGCCCGGCATCGAGAAGCTGCGCGGCGTGCGCGAAGCGCTCGCGCGCTTCGATCCGGCGTTCTACAGCGTCACCTACGGCGCGGGCGGCGTTACGCGCGACAAGACGCTGTCGACGGTGCTCGAGATCGTCGGCGAGGGCCGGCCGGTCGCGCCGCACCTGTCGTGCATCGGCGCCTCGCGCGAGTCGGTGCGCGAGCTGCTGGCGCTGTACCGCGCGCACGGCATCCGCCGCCTCGTCCTGCTGCGCGGAGACCTGCCGTCGGGCATGCGCGGCAGCGGCGACTTCCGCTACGCGAGCGACCTCGTCGCCTTCGTGCGCGCTGAAACCGGCGATTCTTTCCACATCGAAGTCGCCGCGTATCCGGAGACGCATCCGCAGGCGCGCACCCCGCGCGACGATCTGCAGGCTTTCGCAGCGAAGATGCGCGCAGGCGCCGACTCGGCGATCACGCAGTATTTCTTCAATGCCGACGCGTATCTGCGCTTTCGCGATGCCGCTGCGCGCATCGGCATCGACGCGCCGATCGTGCCCGGCATCATGCCGATCTCGAACTTCTCGCAGCTGGCGCGATTCTCCGACGCCTGCGGCGCCGAGATCCCGCGCTGGATCCGGCTCGAGCTGGCGGCCTGCGGCGACGACGTCGAGGCGATTCGCGCCTTCGGCGCCGAAGTCGTCGCCGCGATGTGCCGGCGACTGCTCGCCGAAGGCGCGCCGGGCCTGCATTTCTACACGCTGAACCAGGCCGGACCCACCGCCGCCGTCCTCGACGCGCTCGTTGCGCCCCGCTGACGCGGCGGGCGCTTCCCGTCCGCCGGCGCCCGCAACCTTGCCGTTCGTCGGCGCTGTCGCCGATGACCCGACCGGCGGCGGGGCGCGCGTGAACGCCGGGGGCAGCCCTCGTTACCATCGGCTCACCACGAACCAGAATCGAGCCGCTCCGCTCCGTCCGATGTCGACCACGCTGTCCGAACCGGGGCTCGCCTCGGTCAAGCGCTATCAGATCCCGGTCGAGAGGCTGCAGGAGGGCATGTTCGTCGTCGAACTGGACCGGCCCTGGCTCGACACGCCGTTCCTGCTGCAGGGCTTCCTCGTCGACAGCCGGATCGAGCTGGAGACGCTGCGCCGCTATTGCCGCTACGTATACGTCGACCTCGATCTTTCGCACTCGGCGCTCGCCGACGCGATTCGCGACGCCGAACTGCGCGACGAAGCGGCTGCACCGGCGGCGCCCTCGCCCGCGCCGCTGCATTTCGACACCGTGCTCGACGAGAAGCCCGCCGCGCGCCCGGCCGCGATGCGCCCGGTGCGCATTCGCGCCGACGTCAAGATCAGCCGCCAGACGCGCGAGCGCTTCCGCGACTTCATCCGCGCCACGGCGATCGCGCCGGCCGAAGCGCCGAACCACTCGGCGCTGCGCCGCGCGCTCGACTGGCTGCGCCCCGCCGGTCGCTCGCGCGCCGCGCCCCGCACGCGCAGGCTCTCGGCCGGCGGACACGCGGCGCCCGACATCCGGCTGCCCGACGGCATCGAGCTGCGCCGCTACGCCGACCGTACGCCGATCGAAGCCGAGCTGCCGCGGGCGCGCGAAGCCTTCGGCATCGGCTCGCGCGCGCTCGATGCATTGGTCGCCGACGTACGCCAGGGCCGCGTGCCCGACGTGCAACAGGTCAGCGGAGCGGTCGACCAGATCGTCGACAGCATGGTCGAGAACCCCGACGCGCTGATGTGGATCGCCCGCCTGCGCGAGGAGAGCGTCCATGTCTACCAGCACGGCGTGAAGGTCGCGCTGTACCTGGTCGCGCTCGGCCGTCACCTGGGCTTTCCGCGCGCCGAGCTGGCCAATCTCGGGATGATCGGCATGCTGGCCGACGTCGGCAAGACGCGGCTGCCGACCGCGCTGCTCGAGAAGCCGGGCATGCTCGCGCCGGCCGAATACAACATCGTCAAGGAACACGTGCGCCTCGGCCTCGACGCGCTGGCCTCGAGCGTGCGTCTGGCCCCGGCGATCGTCGAGGGCATCGCGCAGCATCACGAGCGGCTCGACGGTTCCGGCTATCCGAAGGGGCTGCGCGGCGACGAGATCGGCATCTACGGCCGCATGTCGGCGATCGCCGACAGCTTCGCCGCGCTGATCACCGCGCGCGCCTACGCGAACGCCTGCGCGCCGCAGGATGCGCTGATGAACCTCTACGAATGGACGGGCACCTCGTTCCACGAGCCGCTGGTCGAGCAGTTCGTGCAGGCGGTCGGCATCTTTCCGGTCGGCAGCTTCGTCGAGCTGTCCAGCGGTGAAGTCGCCGCCGTGCTCGCGCACAACCGCGTGCGACGGCTCGAGCCGCGCGTGCTCGTGCTCACCGCGCCCGACAAGACGCCGCTGGCCGAGCCTTTCGAACGCAACCTGCTGCAGCGGCCGAAGACGGCGGAAAACGTCCGCGTGCGCATCGTTCGCGGGCTGGCGGCCGGCGCCTACGGACTGCGCCTGCGCGACTACTACGGGCAGCAGGAAGCGGCGCTGGCGTCCGCGCCGGTGACCGGGTAGGGACGGCCGCGTGTCGAGCTGCTGCGAGGAGCCTGCGATCGCCGCCCGCGGCAAGCGCGAGCGCAGCGCCGCGCAACTGCTGCGCGACGTCGACGCGGCCGCGCCGGGCGACGGCGCGCGAACCGTCGTGCTCGTCGTGGCGCTGAACCGCTCCGATCGCATCGACGCGCTCGCCCGCGCAGCGCACGACCGCCCGGTGCTCGACGAGATCGGACGACGGATGGAATCGGTCCTGCGACCCGCCGACCGCTACGCCTTCGCGTCGCGCGAGGAAGCGTGGGTACTGCTGCCCGGCCTGGCGAGCGAGGCGCTCGCCGAACTGGCCAGTCATTCGCTGCTCCAGACGCTGTCGGCGCCGGTGAAGCTCGCGGCGCAGGCGCAGCCGATTCGGCTGCGTCCGTCGATCGGCGGCGCCTGGGCGCCCCCGGGGTCGAATCCGGGTGCCGGAAAGCTGATCGCCGTCGCATCGGAGGCGGCCGCGCAATCGCTCGGCCGCGAAGATCACGTTCGCATCCTGCGGGTGAACGACGACCACGACTCGGGGCTGCGCCGTCACGAGATCGAACGCGATCTGCATGAGGCGCTCGGACGCAACGAGCTGGAGGTGCATTTCCAGCCGCAGATCGACCTGCGCAGCGGCCGCTGCCGCTCGGCCGAAGCGCTGATCCGCTGGCGGCGTGCCGACGGGCGCGCGGTCGCGGCCGGGACGATCGCCTCGATCGCCGAGGAACGCGGGCTGATCGCCGAGCTGACGCGCTTCACGATGAACACCACGCTGCGCCACATGGCGCAGTGGAAAGCCGGCGGACTCGACCTGTCGGTCGCCATCAACCTGTCGGCGATCACCTTCGGCGACGCGACGCTGCCCGAGCTGGTCGCGCAGTCGCTGCAGATCTGGGGAGTGGACGCCCGCCGGCTGACGCTCGAGCTGACCGAGAGCACGCTGATCCGCAACGAGCACGCGGCGATCGAGCTGGCCGGCGAGCTGCGCGCGCTCGGCTGCCGGCTGTCGATCGACGATTTCGGCACCGGCTACTCGTCGCTCAGCTACCTGCCGCGCTTCCCGCTCGACGAGCTGAAGATCGACCGCAGCTTCGTGCAGACGATCGCCGCCGGACGCAACGATCACCGCATCGTTCGCGCGCTCGTCGAGCTGGCGCACGCCTTCGAGCTGGACACGGTCGCCGAAGGCGTCGAGAACGCCTTCGTCGAGACGCGGCTGCGCGAGCTGGGCTGCGATTTCGCGCAGGGATTCCATCTGTCGCCCGCGCTGCCGCCGGACGATTTCGTCGAATGGTGCACGAACCGCAATGCCGCCCTTCGCTTCACCGGGCCCGGATCACGCGCGATTCCGTGACGATCGCCGGCAGCGGACGATCGTGCGCCTCGGCGTCGAAGCGTTCCAGCTCGCACGCGTCGTAGCCCACGCCGATCGCGGCGATCGGCCGTTGCGCGAGCGTGCGGTCGTAGTGTCCGCCGCCATAGCCGAGCCTATAGCCGCGCGCGTCGAAGCCGACGCAGGGCACGAGCAGCAGATCGGGCTCGACCGTCTCGAAAGGGTGCGGCACGGGAATCGCGAAGCGGTCCGCGCGCACTGCGCCGTCGCGCCGCCATCGTCCGAACTCGAGCGCGCCGCCCTCGCCGATGCGCGGCAGCGCGAGCGTTCTTCCCCCGGATTCCCAATGCTCGTAGCACGGCGCCAGCTGCGGTTCGCCGCGGATCGGCCAGTACACGCCGAGCACGCGGGCGCGCACGAAAGGCTGCTCGCGCAGCAGCGCCTCGAGCCGCTCGCGCAGCGCCTCGTCGGCCTGTTCGCTCAGCGCGGCGCTGCGCTCGCAACGCCAGCGAATCAAGGCGTTGCGCGCACGAGTTCGAGTGATTTCATCGACGACGCGCATGGTATGCTCGGGCCCGGTGCCAGCGGGCACCGAGCGGCGTTTCAGCAGGGCAGAGCGAAGATGACGTACCGGATCGCGATCGCGGCGATTGTAGGGCTGATCGGTCTTTCGGTTCTTTCGCCTGCCGAAGCTTCGAAGCGTCGCCCTGAAGGCCACCCTGAAGCGCCGAAGGCCGCAGCGGTCGCACCGCTCGCCGTCGACGACGCCTTCCTCGCGGCACACCAGGCGTTCACGAAGAACGATCCGGCGCGCTTCGAAGCGATGGCCGCGCAGGCGCAGGCCCATCCGCTCGCTATCTACCTCGATTACTGGCGACTTCGCCTGCGCCTGCAACGGCCGGCGAGCGAAACGCCGCCCGGCAGCGCCGACGCCGACGTGCAGCGCTTCCTCGCGCGGCACGAGGGCACGCTCGTCGCCGATCTGCTCGGCCGCGACTGGATGCTCGACCTCGGGCGGCGGCGCGAATGGACGGCCTTCGACGCCGTCTACGCGCGCTGGATCCTGCGCGACGACGACGAAGTGCACTGCTATGCGTCGCTCGGCGACATCGAGCGTGCCCGACCGGCCCCGCGCGCGCGCGCGGCGGTCTTCTCCGTGCGCAATTTCGGTCCGGGCTGCGCTGCGCTGCTCGACGCCCAGCTGCGCACGGGCGCGCTCAACCGCGACGACCTGCACGCCCGGCTGCTGGTCGCGCTCGAGACGAACGCGCCCGATGCGGTGCGCCTGCTCGGCGAGCGCCTCGCACTCGATTCGAAAGCGGTCGATCTCGCGTTGTCGAATCCGTCGAAGGCGCTGGCCGGTAAGCGCACGCGCGAGACGCTGCTGATCGCGCTGTCGCGGCTCGCCCGCAAGGATCCGTCGGAAGCGAACGAGCGCCTCGACGCGATCGCGCCGGCGCTGCGCGAAGCGGACCTCGCGTTCGCGCGCTCGCAGATCGCCGCCGCTGCCATGCGCCGGCTCGACCCGCGCGCGCTCGAATGGACGCGCGCCTCGCTCGATGCGCCCGCCACCGACGAGACCTGGAACTGGCTCGCACGCGCGGCGCTGCGCGAGCAGGACTGGCCGACGCTGCGCAAGGTCGTCGCGCGGATGAGCGAAGCCGGACGCAACGAGCCGGCATGGATCTACTGGAGCGCGCGCGCCGAGCGCGAAGCCGGCAACACGGCGAAAGCCGACGAGATGCTGCGTCCGATCGCCGGCCAGTTCACGTTCTACGGCCGGCTGGCCGCCGAGGATCTGGGCTCGCTCACCTCGCCGCCGCCCGCTGCACTCGCCACCACCGAGGAGGAACTGGCGCAGGCGGCGCGCAACGCCGGCTTCGACCGCGCATTGCGCTTCTATGCGCTCGGCCTGCGCTTCGAGGGCAATCGCGAGTGGAACTTCCAGCTGCGCGGCATGAGCGACCGGCAACTGCTCGCCGCCGCGCGCTGGGCCTGCGCCGAACAGGTGCTCGACCGCTGCGTGAACACCGCCGACCGCACGCGCGAGGAACACGATTTCGCGCTGCGCTTCGTCTCGCCCTTCCTCGATCGGATGAAGCCGGTGGCCGCCGGCGCCGACCTCGATCCGGCCTGGGTCTACGGGCTGATCCGGCAGGAGTCACGCTTCGTGCGCGATGCGCGTTCGTGGGCGGGAGCGCAGGGCCTGATGCAGATCATGCCGGCCACCGCCCGCTGGATCGCGAAGAAGCTCGGCGAGCGCAACTTCCGCGTCGAGCAGCTGCACGACCTCGACACGAACCTGCGCTTCGGCACCTTCTACCTGCGCAGCGTGCTCGACGATCTCGAAGGCTCGCCGCTGCTCGCCTCGGCCGCCTACAACGCGGGGCCGGGTCGCCCGCGCAGCTGGCGCTCGACGCTGTCGGCGCCGGTGGAGGGCGCGATCTTCGCCGAGATCATTCCGTTCAACGAAACGCGCGACTACGTCAAGAAGGTGCTCACCAACGCCGTCTACTACGCGGCGCTGTTCACCGGTCAGCCGCAGTCGCTGAAGGCGCGCCTGGGCAAGGTCGCGCCGGCGTTGTCGATGCCCACCGACATTCCGTAGGAACCCGTCATGGCAGGCCGACCCGTTCTCCTGCTCGGCGGCAGCGGATTCATCGGCCGCCACGTCGCGGCGCGGCTGGGCGCGCAGGCGCGCGACGTGATCGTTCCCACGCGCAACCGCGAGCGCGCCCGCGCCCTGCTCACGCTGCCCACCGTCCAGGTCTTCGAGGCCGACGTGCACGACGACGCGCAGCTCGCCTCGCTGATGCGCAGCACCGACGCCGTGATCAACCTGGTCGGCGTGCTCGACGGCGGACGCGGCTCTCCGTGGGGGCCGGGCTTCGAGCGCGCGCACGTGCAGCTCGTCTCGCGCATCGTCGAGGCCGCGCGCGCCGCCCGTGTGCGACGCCTGCTGCACGTCTCGGCGCTGGGCGTGCGCGAAGGCGGCGAGCAGACGCTGCCGTCGATGTACCTGCGCTCGAAGGCGGCGGGCGAACGCATCGTGCGCGAGGCCGCCGACCTGCAGTGGACGGTGTTCCGCCCGTCGGTCGTCTTCGGTCCCGGCGACTCGCTGATCGAGCGCTTCATGAGGCTGCAGCGATGGCTGCCGGTGATTCCGCTCGGTCGCGCCGACGTGCGCCTTCAGCCGGTGTGGGTCGGCGACGTGGCACGCGCGATCGCCGACTCGCTCGATGCGCAGATCACCGTGCACCGCTGCTACGAGCTGGCCGGCCCCGAGGTCTGGTCGCTGCGCGAGCTGATCCGCTTCGCCGGCGAGCTGTCCGGATACCGGCGCCGCGTGATCGGACTGCCCGATTCCCTCGGCCGGCTGCAGGCGATGCTGCTCGAGTTCGCGCCGGCCGCGCTGCGCATGTCGCGCGACAACTTCGCGACGCTGTCGATCGACAATGTCGCCGGCGGCCCGATCGCCCCGGAGCTGCGCATCGAGCCGACGCCGCTCGCCGCCGTCGCGCCGTCGTACCTGGACGAACACGAACTGCGGCTGGCCGAGGAGCGACGCCGGGCCGGGCACTGAGCCGCCGATGAAGATCTACCGGGTCGGCGGGTCGGTGCGCGACGAGCTGCTCGGCGTGCCGGTCAAGGATCGCGACTGGGTCGTCGTCGGCGCCACGCCGGAAGAGCTGATCGCGCGCGGCTTTCGGCCGGTCGGCCGCGACTTCCCGGTGTTCCTGCATCCGGATACGCAAGAGGAATACGCGCTCGCGCGCACCGAGCGCAAGACCGCGCCCGGCTATCGCGGCTTCGTCGTGCAGGCCGATCCGGACGTGACGCTCGAGGACGACCTGCAGCGCCGCGACCTGACGATCAACGCGATGGCGATCGCCGAGGACGGCACGCTGGTCGACCCCTATGACGGCCTGGCCGATCTCCGCGCGGGCGTGCTGCGCCACGTGGGCAGCGCTTTCGCCGAGGACCCGGTGCGCATCCTGCGCGTCGCCCGCTTCGCCGCGCGCTTCGACGACTTCACGGTCGCCGACGAAACGATGGAATTGATGCGCGAGATGGTGCGCGCGGGCGAAGCCGATGCGCTGGTCGCCGAGCGCGTCTGGCAGGAGCTGTCGCGCGGCCTGATGGAGCGGCGCCCGTCGCGGATGTTCGACGTGCTGCGCGCCTGCGGCGCGCTCGCCCGCGTGATCCCCGAGCTGGACCGGCTGTGGGGCGTGCCGCAACCGCCGGCCCCGCATCCCGAGGTGGATACCGGCGTGCACGTGATGATGGTCGTCGACCATGCGGCCGCTGCCGGCGCGCCGCTGCCCGTACGCTTCGCGGCGCTCGTGCACGACCTGGGCAAGGGAACGACACCGCCCGAGCAGTGGCCGCGTCACATCGCGCACGAGCAGCGCTCGCTGCGCCTGGTCGACGAACTGTGCGAGCGGCTGCGCGTGCCCACCGAATGCCGCGACCTCGCGCGCATCGTCGCCCGCGAGCACGGCATCGTGCATCGTGCGCTCGAGCTGCGCCCGGAAACGATCACGAAGCTGCTCGAACGCATCGACGTCGCCCGCCGGCCGCAACGGCTCGAGTCGGTGCTCGCCGCCTGCGAAGCCGACTACCTCGGGCGGCTCGGGCTGGAATCGCGCCCCTATCCGCAGGCGCAGCGCCTGCGCGAGGCGGCGCGCGCCTTCACGTCGGTGGACACCGCGGCTGTCGCGCGCGCGCACGCCGACGCGCCACAGAAGATCCGCGAGGCGCTGCACGAGGCGCGCACGCGCGCGGTGGCCGAAGCGCTCGGCTCCACTCGATGACCGCACGCTGAATTCACAGCAGGCGCGACAGCAGCGCGGCCAGCAGCGAGAGCAGCACGGTCGACGTGATCGGAATCGACCACTCGCGACCGAAGGCGCGGAACTCGAAGTCGCCGGGCAGCCGCCCGATGCCGAAGCGGCGCAGCAGCGGCATCAGGCCCGAGAACAGCACGAGCGCGACGACGACGACGAGCAGCCACTTGATCATCGCGCCGGCCGCCTCGCGTGCTCCTGCAGGAAGCCGACGATTTCGGGCACCGAAAGCTGCGGCTCGCGCGGGTCCGCACGGCTCTGCACCCGGTTCATCCAGTCGAGGTTGTCGCGCATGCGGTCGACCACCTTCGGCCATTCCTCGGGAGTGTGCTGCGACGGATCGGGCAGCGCGTGGCACTGGCTGCAGGCTTCGGCGAACATGCGCCCCGCCCCATTGCCGAGCGCCTGCGCCAACTCGGGGTCGGCCTTCGGATCGAGGCTGCGCTGCGCGTGTCGCCGCAGGTAGGCGACGATCTCGCGCTCCTCGTCGGCGCTCGGCGCGGACATCGCGCGCTCGCCGGCGCCGGGCGCCCGCATCAGGTCGGCCATCAGCGGCCCGAGATTTCCGCGGCCCTGCATGCGCGGCACCATGCGTCGCACCACTTCGGGCCAGCGGTTCGCATCGTGCATCGCGGGATCGGGCAGGTTGTGGCATTGCACGCAATACAGGGCAAGCAGCCGCGCGCCGCGCGAGCCGGCCTGCGGCAACTGCGACGGTCGCAGGCGATCGGGGAGGATGCGCAGCAGCATCGCGCCGTGGCTACTTCGCTCCCATCGCTCGCGCGACGCCCGCGCCAGGTCCTCGAGCTGGTCCGCCGACAACGAGCGCTCGTCGACGCGACCCGCCTCGGAAAGCGGACGCGCCGGCGGGCGCTGCTCGATCGAACGGGTGACGACTTCGGACGACGCTGCCGGCGTCGTCGCCGACCTCGCGCCCGCCGGCGACGCAACGAGCACGACGATGCCGGCAACGATCGCGGCCGGCAGCCCGAGCCCGAGGCCGAGGCTGAAGCCGGCAAGGATCGGCGTACCGCGGACGATCGCCGCGACCCGACGAAGGGGCGAAACCCGCCGCCCGGACATCGCGCCGCCTCCTACAGTGAAGCCCGCCGGTCGCGCATGCGGAATCCGATCGCGTCGTCGGGCACGCCGCGGCCGAAAGCGATCGCCTTGAACAGTTCGCCCATTTCCGCCTCCGAAAGCAGCCGCTGCACCGCCTGCGTCTCCAGCGTCCACGCGCGAAGATCGTCGCGCGGAATCGCGGCGCAGGCGTCGAGCAGGCCGCAGTCGAGCAGGAATCGGGCCTGGGAGGCGAAGCCCAGCACGTCGAGCCCGACGCGCGCCGCGGCCTGCGCGATGCCGGTGAAATCGACGTGCGCGGTGATGTCCTGCAGCCCCGGCCAGAGGAAAGGGTCGTCGTGCGCCCGGTGGCGGAAATGGCAGCGCAGCGTGCCGAGATCGCGCTGCGGGTGGTAGAACTCGCGGCGCGGGAAACCGTAGTCGATGAGCAGCATCGCGCCGCGCGCCAGTCGCGAGCCGACGGTGGCAACCCACGCTTCGGCCTGCTCGCCGAGTTCCGAAACGTAGTTTTCCGGCACCGCGCTCGCCCCGTCGGACGGCAGGCCGGCGCATTCGTCCCACGCTTCGCGCAACCGGTCGAGAACCTGCGAAGCGAGGCGCTCGTCGGCCGCGCGCTCGGCCCAGCCGAGCGCGTCGTCTCCCGGCCGCTCTCCCGGCCGCCGCTGTTCCAGCCGCACTACGCCGCGCTCGAAGACCTCGCCGCCGGCCCGGCGGAAGACGCGCACCGGCATCGCATCGAGCACCTCGTTGGCGAGCACCACGCCCTCGATCCGCTCGGGCAACTCGTCGACCCAGCGCACGCGCGCGAGCAGTTCCGCGCCGGCGGCTGCGATCGTTCTGCGCTGGCGCTCGCGCAGCGTCGCCGACAGCTCGACGATGGCGTAGCTTCGCGGCAAGGCGTCGGCGTCGCGCAGCGCCGAGAGAACCTGCGCAGCCAGCGTGCCCGAGCCGGCGCCGAACTCGACGATCTCGCCCGTCCCTTCCAGCCACTGCGCGCACTGCGCGGCGATGCAGCGGCCGAACAGCGACGACATCTCGGGCGCCGTGACGAAATCGCCTTCGGCGCCGAACACGCGGTTCGGGCCCGTGTAGTAGCCGATCCCGGGCTCGTAGAGCGCGCGCTGCATGTAGCGGTCGAAGCCGATCCAGCCGCCGGCCGCGTCGATCTCCGCCCCGATGCGTCGCACCAGCTCGCGCGAATCGGCGAGCGCCGGGCCGGAGGGCGTATCGAGGCTCACGCGACGACCGCTTCGCGCTGCGGCGCCTGCAGCAGCGCGTCGATCCGGCGGTCCTTCTCCTGCCAGATCTCGTGCAGCCAGGCCTGCACGCGCTTGCGCGCGCGCGAATCGGTCATCGCGTCGGCGTGGAAGAACTCGACCGGAATCGGCCGTCGCGTCATGCGAACGACGATGCGTTCGACGTCGCCGCGCAGGAACTGCCAGAAAGTGGGCACTCCGCCCGGGTAGACGATCGTCACGTCGATCAGCGACTCGAAGCGCTCGCCCAGCGCATTGAGCGTGAGCGCGAGCGCCCCCGATTTCGGCTTGAGCAGGTGCCGATACGGCGAACGCTGCGCGTCGCGCTTCTGCGGCGTGAAGCGCGTTCCCTCGACGAAGTTCATCACGCTGGTCGGCAGCCGCGCGAACTTCTCGCAGGCGCGCCGGGTGGTTTCGAGATCCTCGAGGCGCTTCTCGGGGTGCTTGCGCAGGTATCGATCCGAGTGACGGCGCATGAACGGGAAGTCGAGCGCCCACCAGGCCAGGCCCATGACCGGCACGTAGATCAGCTCGTACTTCAGGAAGAACTTCATCAGCGGAATGCGCCGGTTCAGCAGGCGCTGCAGCACGAAGATGTCGACCCACGACTGGTGATTGCAGCTCACCAGGTACCAGCCGCGCGGATCGATTCCCTCGAGGCCTTCGACGTCCCACACGGTGGGCTGCGTCAGCCGCATCCACGCGTTGTTGCCGGCGATCCAGCGGGTGGCGATCGAATTGAGCAGCGGATCGATGGCGGCGCGCACGCGCTCGAAAGGCAGCAGCAGCTTCGCCAGCGCGAACAGGAACAGCAGCCCGCACCAGAACAGCGTGTTGGCGGCAAGCAGCGACACGGCGACCGCTGCGCGAACGACCGGTGGCAGGAAGGCGAGCATGAAGGCAGGCGGCATGCAGCGGAAGCGTCGATCGTACCAGCCGCCCCGGGCGGATGCCGTACACTCGATGCTCCATGCACCCGAATCGCGTCGTCCTGGTCACCGGCGCGGCGCGCCGCATCGGCGCGCGGATCGCAACGCACCTGCACGCGCGCGGCGCCGACGTCGCGATCCATTGCCGGCATTCGGTCGAGCAGGCCCAGGCGCTCGCCGCCCGGCTGAACGCCGTGCGCGCCGATTCGGCGCGCGCCTTCGAGGCCGACCTCTCCCGGGCGAGCGCCGGAGAGCGCCTCGTCCAGTCGGCCGGCGACTGGCACGGGCGCATCGACGCGCTGGTGAACAACGCATCGACCTTCCTGCGCACGCCCCTCGGTTCGGTGGACGAATCGCTGTGGGCGTCGATCGTCGACGGCAACCTGAAGGCGGCGTTCTTCACCAGCCAGGCGGCGGCGCCATGGCTGCGCGCCGCCCGGGGGGCGATCGTCAACGTCACCGACGCGCGCGCCGAGCGCCCGCTCGCCGGCTTCTCGGCCTACGCCGCGGCGAAGGCGGGCCTGGTCGCGCTCACCCGCGCGCTCGCGCTCGAACTGGCCCCCGAGGTGCGCGTGAACGCCGTCGCGCCCGGCTCGCTCGACTGGCCCGAGCACGACGTGTTCACCGAAGCCGAGCAGCGCGCGATCGAAGCGGCGATTCCGCTGCAGCGCATCGGCACCGGCGAGGACGTCGCGCGCGCGGTCGCCTTCCTGCTCGACGACGCCGACTACGTGACCGGCCACATCCTGCACGTAGACGGCGGCGCCTCGCTCGTCTCGCGCTGAACGAACACGATGACCACCGACATCACCGCCTTCCCCGACTGCTACCGCGTCCTCGTGCAGGACATCGAGATCGACTGCTTCCTCGGCGTCTACGAGCGCGAGCAGGCCAAACGCCGCCCGATCGTCGTCGACGTCGAGCTCTACGTGCCCGACGTCACGCGCCAGCGGCGGCGCGACCTGCTCTCGGAGACGGTCAACTACGAACGCGTGGTCGAGGCGGTCGAGCGACTGGTGGGCGGCGACCGACGCTTCCGGCTGGTCGAGACGATCTGCGGCGAGCTGGCCGACGAACTGGCGAAGCTGCCCGGGCTGCGCGCGCTGAAGGTGTCGGTGACCAAGCCGCAGCCGCTGCCGCGCGCGCGCTCGGTGCGCGTCGAAGTGTGGAGGCACGCGTGAACGGGAGCGGCGCGCAGATGCGCAAGCTCGACTACGAGCGCAACAAGCTGCACAAGCGCCTGCTGCGCCTGACGGGCGAGGCGATCGTCGACTTCGGCATGATCGAGGCGGGCGACCGCGTCATGGTCTGCCTGTCGGGCGGCAAGGACAGCTATGCGCTGCTCGACCTGCTGCGCACGCTGCGCTCGCGCGCGCCGATCCACTTCGAACTGGTCGCCGTGAACCTCGACCAGAAGCAGCCGGGCTTCCCCGGGCACGTGCTGCCCGATTACCTGCGATCGCTCGACGTCCCCTTCCACATCGAGACGCAGGACACCTACTCGATCGTCACCCGCGTGATCCCGCAGGGCCGCACGATGTGCTCGCTGTGCTCGCGGCTGCGCCGCGGCATCCTCTACCGCGTTGCCGACGAACTCGGCGCGACGAAGATCGCGCTCGGCCACCATCGCGACGACATCCTGGAGACCTTCTTCCTGAACCTGTTCTTCGGCGGCAGGCTCAAGTCGATGCCGCCGAAGCTCGTCTCCGACGACGGACGGCATATGGTGATCCGCCCGCTCGCCTACGTGAAGGAGGAAGATCTCGCCGCCTACGCCGAGTGGCGCGCGTTCCCGATCATCCCGTGCAACCTGTGCGGCTCGCAGGAGAACCTGAAGCGGCGCGAGATCAAGCAGATGCTGCGCGAATGGGAGCGGCGCCACCCGGGGCGCGTAGAGAACGTCTTCGCGTCGCTCGGGCGGGTCGTTCCGTCGCACCTGCTCGATCGCTCCGCCTGGGATTTCGCCGCGCTGCGCGCAGACGGCGAGCCTTTTGCCGACGGCGATCGCGCGTTCGACCCCGATCCCGAGTTCGAACGGCCTTCCGGCACAGGGTAAACGGCTGGTACGGTGACCCTCCAGGCCGGCGCGGAACTCGCGCGTTCCTGCCGAAGCAACCGGCATCGCCCCGCGAAATGCGCGAGAAACGAACAACGTCGTCCACGCCGATCGGCTGGCCGCGTAGAACGCGCGGCAAGCGCGCATTCTTCCCCGCGTCGGCACCGGCCGAGTGCCTGTCTGCGATATGCAGCGTTTCCTCTTGCGTAATCGATTACGCAGCGAAAAACGCTGCATAGTGCAGCGCCTCAGCGCGGCGGCGGGTGCAGAGGCGGCCGAGGATAGGCGCCGAAGCGGCCGAGGATGGGCGCCGAAGCGACCTGGAACGCGCCAGGCGCCGCTTGGATGCGCCCGGCGCAACCTCGGATGCGGGGGGTGTCCGAATTTCTGCGAGGCTCTCGGATGATATGAGTTGTCCACGGCGGCGGGCGTCGCTTGCGACGAACGACCGCCGCGGTGGACAACTCGCGGCATGGCACTCGAGCCTCGCGCCCTCACCGCCCCCCATCCCCGCTCGCCGAACCCTCCGTGCGCACCGGCGCGCTGTCGCCCGCGGCCGCCGCGCCCTTGTGCCCGGCTCGCCGCAGCCGGAACAGCGCCGCGCGCGCAAGGAACACGACCGCCACCGGCGCTCCGATCGGCAGCAGCACGACCACCGTCCACGGCTGGATCGACAGCACCCCCTGCGTCGCGCTGAACCAGACGACCGAAGCCGCCGCGATCGACCACGTCCCCATCGTGTACGGCAGCGCCGCCGGATGCGCGCGCAGGAAGAAATGCGGAAAGCGCAGCAGCCCGGTCGCGCCGATCACGCAGAACACGGCGCCGTTGAGCAGCAGCAGCGAGACGAGCGCGTCGACCCACAGCGGCACGAGCGCATGCGGAACAAGCGCCTCGGCGCTCATTCGATGATCTCCCCGCGCAGCAGGAACTTGCCTAGCACCGCGGTGCTCACGTAACCGAACAGCGCGATGATCAGCGCGGCCTCGAAATACATCGTCCCGCCCGAGCGCAGGCCGAGCACCAGCATCACGAGCATCGCGACGACGTACAGATAGTCGAGCGCGAGGACGCGGTCCTGCGCGCTCGGGCCGCGCAACACGCGCGCGAGGGCCAGCGCCATCGCGACCACGAGCAGGATCAGCGTTGCGAGCGAAGCCAGTTGCAGCAGCGGGCTCATTCGAAGATCTCCTTCAGCGGGTGCTCGTAGCGCGCCTTGTAGCGCGCGACGAAGGCATCGACCTGGTCTTCGTGCAGGTCGAACACGTGCAGCACGTACCAGCTGCGGTCGCCGGCCAGCTCGGTCCAGACCGTACCGGGGATCACCGTCGTGATCGTCGCCAGCGCGGCGATGGCGTGCGGATCGCGCAGCTCCAGCGGCATGCGCACGAAGCGTCCGCCGGGCAGCCGGTCGCTGCGGCGCAGCGCACCGCGCGCGACGATGAAGCTGGAAACGACGACGTCGCCGCCCACGCGCAGGATCAGCCGCGCGAGCGTCCCGGGGCGCCGGATGCGGGGGCGCAGCGGCAGCAGCGGCGCGGCCAGCAGCGGCATCGCCACCGCGACGATCGTCGCGATGATCAGCTGCCCGACGCTCGCCGAGCGCGCGAGCACGAGCCACAGCACGAACAGCGCGAGGCTGAGCAGCGGGGCGGGAAGGACGCGCCTCATTGCCGCCTCATTGCCGCTCCACCGGCCGCGCGGTGAGCACGGCATCGACGTACGCCGCCGGCTGGTGCAGCGCCCGCGCCGTGTCTGCGGCATAGCGCATCACCGGTTCCGCACGGATGGTCAGCAGCGCGCACAGCGCGAGCAGCGCCGCGATCGGCAGCGTCTCGATCACGCGCAGGCGCGGGGCCGCGCGCTCCTGCGGCGCCCAGAAATAGCGGATACCGGCTCGCGACAGGCCGACGAGCGACAGGAACCCGGACCCGATCAGCACGAGGACCATCGCCAGCGCCGCAATGCCGGGCGCCGACAACGGATCGGACGCCAGTTCGGGCTGCGGAGCGAGCGCCGACGAGAGCATCGCGAACTTGCCCAGGAAGCCCGACAGCGGCGGCATTCCGGCGATCATCAGCGCGCACACGATGAACGCCAGCCCGAGGAAGGCGAGCGCGCCGGGGATCGTGCGGCCGATCAGCACCGACTCGTCCTCGTCGAGGTTCGAGTCCGGCCGCTCGATGTACTCGACCGAGAACGGCAACGGATCGACGTCGTCGAGCGGCACCTTCGGCTCGACCTCGCGCGCGCGGTCGATCAGTTCGACGAGCAGGACCAGCGCGGCGAGCGCGAAGGTCGACCCGATCAGGTAGAAGAGCGCACCGGCGGTGAGCGACGGCCGCGCGAAGCCGATCGCGGCGACCAGCGTCGCCGACGAGATCACGACGCCCCACGCAGCGAGTCGCCCCGGATGATGCGAGGCGAGCATGCCGATCGAGGCCACCGCCAGGCTCGTCATGCCGATCCAGGTGAGCGCCGCCCCGCCGAAGTGCGCCGACTCGCCGGCATCGACGCCGAAGAACAGCGTCCAGATGCGCAGGATCGCGTAGACGCCGACCTTGGTCAGGATCGCGAACAGCGCGGCCACCGGAGCGCCGGCGGCCGAATAGGCCGGAACCAGCCAGAAGTTCAGCGGCCACATCGCCGCCTTGGCCAGGAACGCGACGGCGAGGATGGCAGCGCCGGCGTGCAGCAGCGGGCGGTCGGCCGCCGCCACCTGCGGGATGCGCGCGGCGAAGTCCGCCAGGTTCAGCGTTCCGGCGGCGCCGTAGAGCACGGCCACGCCGACCAGGAACAGCGACGAGGCGAACAGGTTCACCGCGATGTAGTGCAGCCCCGCACGCACACGCGAGGCGCCCGAGCCGTGCAGCAGCAACCCGTACGACGCGGCAAGCAGGATCTCGAAGAAGACGAACAGGTTGAAGACGTCGACGGTGAGGAAAGCGCCGTTCACCCCCATCAGCTGCAGCTGGAACAACGGATGGAAGTTCACGCCGGCGCGGTCCCAGCGCGCCACCGAATAGACCACCGCCGCGAACGCGATGACGCCGGTGACGACGAGCATCATCGCTGACAGCCGGTCCAGGGCGAGCACGATGCCGAAGGGCGCGGGCCAGTTCGCCGGCAGATACACGCCGACGGCGGCCGCACTGCGCTCGTCGACGACGAGGAGCAGCGCGATGGCGACGGCGAGCGCCGCTGCGCACGAGAGCACGTTCAGCGACGCGCGCAGGCGACGTCGCCGCTCGGAGGCGAACAGCATCAGCGCTGCAGTGGCCAGCGGCAGCACGATCGGCGCGACGATCAGGTGCGGCATCGCCGCCTTGGCCCAGCCGATCATTCCTCTTCCTGCCCGTCGACGTGATCGGTGCCGGACAGCCCGCGCAGCGCGAGCAGCACGACGAGGAACAGCGCCGTCATCGCGAAGTTGATGACGATCGCGGTGAGCACGAGCGCCTGCGGCAGCGGGTCGGTGTAGTGCTGCAGATCGTGCGGCACGTCGGGAACGACGATGGGCGGCTGGTCGATCGACAGGCTGCCCATGCTGAAGATGAACAGGTTCACCGCGTACGACAGCAGCGACAGCCCCATCAGCACCTGGAAGGTGCGCGGACGCAGCAGCAGCCATACGCCGGAGGCGGCGAGCACGCCGATCGCGGTGGCGAGGACGACCTCCATCAGCCGGGCCTGCGGTGCGCGCGCAGCGACTGGTGCGCCAGCGCGATGAGCATCAGCAGCGTCGCGCCCACGACGACGGCGAACACGCCGGCGTCGAACAGCAGCGCGCTGGGCAGGTGCGCCTCGCCGCCCCACGGCAGGGCCAGGTGCGCGGTGTGCGTCGTCAGGAACGGATGGCCGAAGACGATCGCGCCCGCGCCGGTGGCGACCACGAGCAGCAGGCCGCTGGCGATCCACCAGGGCGTGCGCAGATGCACGCGCGACTCGACCCAGACGGTGCCCAGCACGAGGTACTGCGTGAGGAACGCGATCGCGACGACGAGCCCGGCGACGAAACCGCCGCCGGGCGCGTCGTGCCCGCGCAGGAACAGGTGCAGTGCGACGACGAAGGCGACCGGCAGCAGCAGCCGTACGAGCACCGCGGGCACCGTCCGATAGCCGATGCCCGGATCGCCGCCGGGCGCGGGCTCGAGCACGTCGTCGAGCGGATCGCCGTCGATGCCCGGCTGCTGCTGATCGGGCACGATGCTTTCGCGCGGCGGCCGGAACCGGCGCAACAGCGCGTAGACGACGAGCGCAACGATGCCGAGCACCGAGATCTCGCCCATCGTGTCGAAGCTGCGGAAGTCGACCAGCGTGACGTTGACGACGTTGCTCCCTCCTCCGTCCGGCAGCGCGCGCGCGAGCAGGAAGGGCGAGATGCTCTGCGGCGCCTCGCGCGTGAGCATCGCGTAGGAAAGCGCTGCCGTTCCGACGCCGACGACGATCGCCAGCACGAGATCGCGCGCGCGGCGGGTGCGCGCGCGCAGCGCGACGCGGCCGTCCTCCTCGATGATCCGCTTCGGCAGCCAGCGCAGTCCGAGCAGGAACAGCACCGTCGTCACGACCTCGACCGCCAGCTGCGTGAGCGCCAGATCGGGCGCCGAGAACCACAGGAAGGTGATGCAGGTGACGACGCCCGCTACGGCGAGCATCGTCACCGCCGCGAGGCGATGGAACTTCGCCTGGGCGGCGGCGGCGACCGCGGCCACGATGCCGATGGCCCACAGGCCGACGAACACCGGCGAGGGCGCCACGCGCGGGCGATCGCCCCAGCTCACGCCGTCGAGACCGAGCGCGGCCCCCGCGGCGAGCACCGTGGCCGCGACCATCCAGAACAGCTGCGCCTGCAGCCGGCGGGAGCCGAGCGCGCGCATCAGATGCCGGGCGCCGACGCTGGCGGCGATCGTCGCGCGCTCGAACGCGCGCTTGCCGTCGAAGGACTCGACGAGCGGCGTGCCGCGCAGGCCGCGTGCGATCGCGCGGCGCAGCCACAGGTAGCCGAGGACGCCGCCGATCATCGCGACGACGCTCATGCCCAGCGGCGCCGTGAAGCCGTGCCAGACGGCCAGGCTGTACGGCGGCAGCGTTCCGCCGACCACCGGGCGCGCCGCCGCCGCCAGCGCGGGGCCCACCGACCATTCCGGAACGATGCCGACGACGAGACACGCGAGCACGAGCAGGTCGACCGGAACGCGCATCCAGCGAGGCGGCTCGTGCGGCGTGCGCGGAAGGTCGTCCGGCAGCGGTCCGAAGGAGACGCCCCAGCCGAAGCGCAGCGAATAGACGACGGCGAACACGCCGGCCAGCGTGGCCACCGCCGGCAGCACGATTTCCACCCACGGCGCCGACTGCACGAACACCGTCTCGGCGAAGAACATCTCCTTCGACAGGAAGCCGTTGAGCAGCGGCACGCCGGCCATTGCCGCGCTGGCCACCAGCGCGAGCGTGGCGGTGATCGGCATCGCGTGCACCAGGCCGCGCAGCCGGCGCAGGTCGCGCGTGCCGGTCTCGTGATCGGCGATGCCGGCCGCCATGAACAGCGACGCCTTGAAGGTCGCGTGGTTCAGCATGTGGAAGACCGCGGCCACCGTCGCCGTCGCGCTGTTCAGCCCGAGCAGCAGCGTGATCAGCCCGAGGTGGCTCACCGTCGAATACGCGAGCAGCCCCTTCAGGTCGTTCTGGAACATCGCGATGTAGGCGCCCAGCACGAGCGTGGCGAGCCCCGCGCCGCCGACGATCCAGAACCACGGATCGGTGCCCGCCAGCACCGGCCACAGCCGCGCGAGCAGGAAGACGCCCGCCTTGACCATCGTCGCCGAGTGCAGGTAGGCCGACACCGGGGTGGGCGCGGCCATCGCGTGCGGCAGCCAGAACTGGAACGGAAACTGCGCGCTCTTGGTCAGCGCGCCCAGCAGCACCAGCACCAGCATCGGCGCGTACAACGGATGCTCGATGATCGCCGTGCGCGCGGCGAGCACCGCGTCGAGGTCGAAGGAGCCGACGATGCGCCCGAGCAGCAGCACGCCGGCGAGCAGCGACAGGCCGCCGCCGCCGGTGACGACCAGCGCCATGCGCGCGCCACGGCGCGCGTCGCGCCGGTGGTGCCAGTAGCCGATCAGCAGGAACGAGAAGAGGCTGGTCAGTTCCCAGAAGAAGACGAGCTGGATCAGGTTGCCGGCGGTGACGACGCCGAGCATCGAGCCCATGAACGCGAGCAGGAACGAGAAGAAGCGCGGCACCGGGTCCGACGGCGACATGTAGTAGCGCGCGTAGAGCACGACCAGCGCGCCGATGCCGGTGATCATCATCGCGAACATCCAGGCGAAGCCGTCGATGCGCACGACGAAATCGAGCCCGAACGAGGGCAGCCAGGAGATCTGCTCGCGCACGACGCCGCCGTCGCGCACCTGCGGGAACAGCGACGCCGTCCAGACGGCAGCGGCGACCGACAGCGTTCCGGCGAGCGTGGACTCCACGTTGCGGGCGTTCGAAGGCATCAGCGCCGCGAGGACGCTGCCGAGGAACGGAAGGGCGATCAGGAAAGCGAGCGTCATCCGCGACGGGGCCGGTGGCGATCGAGCGTATCAGATCACGCGGCGCCGCCGATGACCGTCGAGGACGCGCCGATCGCCGGAAGTGCTGTGTTATACCTGCATCGGGTTCCAAAGCACAGCGTGCGCGATGACGGAATTTCGCCTGTGAGCGACACACGCCTGCATCCGGATGCGGCCCCCGGACTCGATGCCGGCGAAGCGGGTTCGGGGACCGTGACCGCCGTTCGCGGCTCGGTCGTCGACGTCCGCTTCGACGGCGCCCTGCCCGCGCTGCGCGAGCTGCTGCGCTCGGAAAGCGGGCTGCAACTGGAGGTCTCGGCGCACGTCGACGGCCGCATCGCGCGCTGCCTGGCGTTCGGCGTGACGAGCGGCCTGGCGCGCGGCACGCGCTTCGAAGCGACGGGCGCACCGCTCACGGTCGCCGTGGGCAGCGAACTCCTCGGTCGGGTGGTCGACGTCTTCGGCCGCGCGATCGACGACGGCGAGGCGATCGCCGGAGTGCGCCGCACGGTCTACGGCGCGGCCGTGCCGCTGCGCGAGCGTCCGGTCGGATCCGAGGTCCTGCACACCGGCATCAAGGCGATCGACCTGCTGGCCCCGCTCGAGCGCGGCGGCAAGGCGGGCCTTTTCGGCGGCGCGGGCGTAGGCAAGACCGTCCTGATCTCGGAGCTCATCCACAACATGGCGGCCAGCCACAAGGGCGTGAGCGTGTTCTGCGGCATCGGCGAGCGCTCCCGGGAAGCCGAGGAAGTGATCCGGGAGATAGGCGAGGCCGGCGTCCTCGGCCAGACGGTTCTCGTCTTCGGCCAGATGAGCGAGCCGCCGGGCCCGCGCTTCCGCGTCGGCCACACCGCGCTGACCATCGCAGAGCACTTCAGGGACGACGAGCAGCGCAACGTGCTGCTGCTGATCGACAACGTGTTCCGCTTCGTGCAGGCGGGCATGGAGGTCTCGGGCCTGCTCGGCCAGCTCTCGTCGCAGATGGGCTACCAGCCGACGCTGGCGAGGGATCTCGGCGAGCTGCAGGAGCGCATCGCGAGCACGAAGCACGCATCGATCACCTCGGTGCAGGCGGTGTACGTGCCGGCCGACGACTTCACCGACCCGGCCGTCGTCCACACCTTCAGCCACCTCTCGGCTTCGGTCGTGCTTTCGCGCGCTCGCGCCGCGCAGGGCTTCTACCCGGCGGTCGACCCGCTCGCGTCGACGTCGTCGCTGCTCAGCCCGGCCGTGGTGGGCGAGCGCCACTACCGGCTGGCCGGCGCGGTGCGCGCCACGCTGGCCGCCTACGACGACCTGAAGGACATCATCGCGATGCTCGGGCTCGAGGAGCTGAACGAGGACGATCAGCGCACCGTCTCGCGCGCGCGCCGTCTCGAACGCTATCTCACCCAGCCGTTCCACGTCACCGAGCCGTTCACCGGCCGTCCGGGGGCGACCGTGCCTACCGAGACGCTGCTCGACGACTGCGAGGCGATCCTGAACGACGAGTATCGGCACGTGCCCGAGCAGAGCCTGTACATGATCGGCGCCCTGCCGCAGCGTGCGGAGGCGACATGAAACTGCTGCTTTCGGTGCCGACCGGAATCGTCCTCGACACCCGGGTCGCCAGGGTCTCGGCCGAGTCCGACCGCGGCTCCTTCAGCCTGCTGCCCCGTCATGCCGACGGCGCCATGCTGCTGCGTCCCGGCCTGCTCTCCTACGTGGGCGAGGACGACATCGAGGTGTTCGTCGCGATCGACGAGGGCATCCTCGTGAAGGCGGGCCTCGACGTGCGCGTGGCGTGCCAGCGTGCGGTCGTCGCCGGCGATCTGGAGGACGCGAGATCCGCGTTGATGCGACACCTTCACGAGCGCAGCGAACACGAACGAAAGACCCGCTCGGTGCTGATGGCGCTGGAGGCCGACGTGCTCCGGCGGCTGGGAGAGCTGCGATGACGATACGGAGCAAGCGCGACGACCTCCTCGGCATCGTGACGCGCAAGCAGGCCGACAAGCTGCGCTCGCGCCGCGAGGGTCGGCCCAACATCGAACGGGGCCTGGGGACGAGCGGCATCGTCGGGTGGTCGATCGCGGTGCCGACGCTGCTGGGGGTTGCGGCGGGCATCTGGGTGGACCGTCGCTCGGGCAGCGAGCTATCGTGGACGCTCAGCCTGCTCGCCGTCGGCCTGCTGGTTGGCTGTCTGACGGCATGGTACTGGGTCGGCCGGGAACTGGGCCGTGACCGTTGACGGCGCCCTCGTGCACGGGTCGGCGGAATGACGCAGGCAGGCGCGGGCCTGCTGCTCGGCGCGCTGGCCGGTCTCGCGATGGGCTCGGCGTTCTACGCCGCGCTGTGGGCAACCCTGCGCCGCGCCAGTCGCGCCCGGCGGCCGTGGGTGTGGATCGTCGGCAGCTTCGCGTTGCGCCTCGTCCTCGCGGGCGCCGGTTTCCTGCTGCTGGCACGCGCAGGCCCGTGGACGCTCGCGGGCGCGCTCGTTGCATTCGTCGCCGCCCGGCCACTGGTCACCTACGCGCTGCTCGGACGGGAGAAGTGAAGCGATGAACCTGTCGCCGGACGCGATCGTCTACTTCCGCATCGGCCCGCTGGACATCGGCGCCACGCTCGTGTTCACCTGGATCGTCATGGCGCTGCTGGTGGGCGCCGCGCTGCTCGTTCGGCGCAGCCTGCGCGTCGAGCCCCCGATCGGCAGGGCGCAGCTGCTGTTCGAGGCGCTCATCGAGTTCGTGCTCGACCAGATCCGCGACATCGCGCGGCAGGAGCCACGACGCTACCTGCCGTTCGTCGGCACGCTCTTTCTCTTCATCCTGGCCTCCAACGTGCTCGGCGTCGTGCCCGGCTTCCGCTCCCCCACCGGCTCGCTGACGACGACAGCAGCGCTCGCCCTGGCGGTGTTCCTCGCGGTCCCCGCGTTCGGCATCTCGCAGGTCGGTCCGCGCCGCTATCTACGCACCTATCTCGAGCCGGTGCCGATCATGCTGCCCTTCACCATCCTCGGCGAAGTCACCCGCACGCTGGCCCTTGCCGTACGCCTGTTCGGCAACGTGATGAGCAGTTCGCTGGTGATCGCGGTTCTGCTCGTCGTCGCGCCGCTGGTGTTCCCCGTTCTCATGCAGGTCCTGGGACTGCTGATGGGCGTACTGCAAGCCTATATCTTCACCGTACTCGCGCTCGTCTACATCGGCGCCGGGATGTCCGAGTCCGGCAAGCGTTTGTCGAAAGGAGAATCCGTGTGACCGACATGTCCCTCATCGCCGTCGTCTCGGTGCTCACCGCCGGCCTCACGGTCGCCATCGGCGCCGGCCTGGCCGCCCTTGCCGAGGGCCGTGCGGTGGCCGAAGGGCTGAGGAGCATCGCGCAGCAGCCCGACGAGACCGCCTCGATCTCGCGCGCGATGTTCGTCGGCCTCGCCATGATCGAGACGAGCGGCATCTACTGCTTCGTGGTCTCGCTGATCCTGATCTTCGCCAACCCGTTCTGGCGCGCCGCCGGTTGATTTCGGTACGGGTGCCATGACGATCGACTGGTTCACGCTCGCAGCGCAGCTCGTCAACTTCGCGCTGCTGCTGATCCTGCTGCGCGTGTTCCTGTACCGTCCGATCCTGCGCGTGATGGCCGAGCGCGAGAAGCGCACGGCGGCGCCGCTGAACGAGGCGCGACGCCTCGCCGACGAGGCGGCCGCCGAGCGCGAGGCGCTGCGGCAGGAGCGGGAAGCGTTCGAGCGCGAGCGCACCGAGCGCCTCGAAGCCGCGACGCGCGAGGCCGACGAGAAACGCCAGCAGCAGCTCGCCGACATCGAGCGCGAAACGGCCGAACTTCGCGTCGCCGCTGCCGAAGCCGTGGAGCGCGACCTCGGGCGCGTGGCCGGCGGCCTGATGACGCGCGTCTCGAAGCTCGTCGTCGACGAGGTGCGGGCGACGGTCGCCTCGGTCGCCGGCGTCGAGCTCGACCACCCGGCGTGGGCGAGGTTCGAGGAGCACCTGCGTGCTCTGCCGGCCGAGCAGCGCCGCAGTTTCGCCGAAGCGGCGCGAGGCGCGGTGCGGGTCGTGACTCCCCGACCGCTCGCGTCCGTCACGGCCGACACGGCCCGCTCGGCGCTGCGCGAGCTGCTCGACGCGCGAAGCGTGAGCTTCGACACCGAGCCCGACCTGCTGCTCGGCGTGGCGCTCGAGGCAGGGGGATTGCGCCTGGACGGCAGCGCCGCCGCCCGGCTGGAGTCGCTGGAGCGTTCGTTCGCGACGGCGCTCGGCACCGTGCGCGAGATCGCCCCGTCGGGCGGCGCGCCCATGATGGCCGAAGAGCGATGACCGGGCGGGGCGAGGAGGAAGTCGCCGCCGCGCTGCTGTCGGGCCTCGATGCGCTCGACGCCGCCCGCCGCGACGTCGCCGGCGAACCGGCCCTGGACGAAGTCGGACAGGTAACGGGGGTGGCGCGCGGGGTGGCGACGGTGACCGGGCTGCCGGGCGCCTTCGCCGACGAGACCGTCACCCTGGGCCGCGGCGCCATCGGCCTCGTCGCCGACCTGCGCGAGAAGTCGATCGGCGTCGTGCTGCTCGCCGGATCGCGCGAGGTGCACGCGGGCGCTCCGGTCCGGCGCACGGGGCGCGTTCTCGACGTGCCGGTCGGCGACGCGCTGCTGGGCCGCGTGATCGACCCGCTGGGCAGCCCGCTCGACGGCGCCGCCCCGGTCGAGTCGCGCGAGCGCCTTCCGATCGAGCGCCCCGCCACGCCGATCAACGACCGCGCTCCGGTCCGCGTGCCGCTGCAAACCGGCGTGAAGGTCGTCGATGCCCTCTTTCCGATCGGTCGCGGCCAACGCGAGCTGATCGTGGGAGATCGCCAGACGGGCAAGACCTCGGTTGCGCTCAGCGCGATCCTCGCGCAGCGCGAGACCGGAGTGTTGTGCGTGTACTGCTCGGTGGGGCGGCGGGGCGCCGAGGTGGCGCGAACCGTCGCCACCCTGCGGCGCAACGGCTCGCTCGCGTACACGACCGTCGTCGTGGCCTCCTCGGAGGCCGAGCCGGGATTGCGGCAGATCGCGCCCTTCGCGGCGATGAGCGTCGCCGAGGCCTGGATGCAGGCCGGCAGGGATGTACTGGTGATCCTCGACGACCTCGTTCAGCACGCCCGCGCTCATCGCGAGGTCTCGCTGCTGCTGCGCAGGCCGCCCGGCCGCGAGGCCTACCCGGGCGACATCTTCTACCTGCACTCGCGCCTGCTCGAACGCGCCACCCAGCTAAAGGACGCGCGGGGCGGCGGCTCGCTGACCGCGCTGCCGATCGTCGAGACCCAGGAACGCGACCTCGCCGCCTACGTTCCGACCAATCTGATCTCGATCACCGACGGCCAGATCGTGCTGTCGTCCGAGCTGTTCCGGCTCGGCCAGTTGCCCGCCGTCGATATCGGGCTGTCGGTGTCCCGCGTCGGCGGCAAGGCGCAGCGCCCCGCCTATCGCGCGGTGGCCGGCGGCCTGCGCCTGTCGCATGCGCAGTTCCAGGAGCTGGAGACCTTCGCGCGCCTTGGCGCCGAGCTGGACGAGAGCACGCGCGAAACGCTGACCCGCGGCAGGCGCGTGCGCGAGGTGCTGCGGCAGGGCGCGCTCGAGCCGATTCCCGTCGCCGAGCAGATCGCGGTCCTGCTGGGGGCGGACGCAGGAGTGTTCGACGAGGTGCCGACGACGCGGGTCGGGGCGATCGAGCGCATCGTGCGCAGCGAGGTCCGCCGCGAACTCCCGAACGTGTGCGCGCGAATCGAGGGTGGCGAGTCGCTCGACGAGGACGACCGCGACGCCCTGCTCGGGTTCGCCCGCAAGATCGTCGCATCGGCCGCAGCCCGCGCATGATCTCGCGCGAGACGGTGCGCAGGAAGCTGGAGACGGCAACCAGCCTCGGCGACCTCGTCACGACGATGAAGGGACTCGCATCGGTGCGCGTGCACCAGTACCGCCGGACGATGCGCGCGCTCGATGCCTCCACGCTGACCCTCGACCTCGCCGCTCGCGCCCTGCTGTACCTGCACCCCGAGGCGGCAGCGTCGCAGCCGGGCCTTGCGCCGAGCGCGATCACTGTCGTGTTCGGCTCCGATCGCGGGCTGTGCGGTGCGTTCAACGACCGGATGGCCCGCTTCACCGGCCAGGAGCTGGCCGGGCGTGGCGTCGAGGGTGTCTCCGTGCGCGTCGTGGCGATCGGTCGCAGGGTGGCCCGTCGGCTGCGCCGCGCGGGCCGGGCGCCCGACGCGCTGCTCTCGGCGCCGAGCAGCCTCGAGGCGATCGAAGCCGCCGTTGCCGATCTCCTCGACTTCCTCGACGCGGATCGCCGTGCCGGGCGCGAGAGCCGGGTGCGGCTCGTCTACGCGCGCCCGATCGGCTCGACGCGCTTCGAGCCGTGCAGCGAGCAGGTACTGCCGGTCGATACCGGCTGGATGCGCCAGCTGAGCGGCCTGCCCTGGGTGACCCGAAAGCTGCCGATGGAGCTTTCCGATCCGCTGGAGCTGCTGCGCGGACTGATCCGGCATCGCATGGCGCTCGCGATCGTCAAGGCGTTCGGATCTTCATTGGCGGCCGAGAACGCCGCGCGGCTCGCGGCGATGGAGGCAGCCTCGCACAACGTGGCGGAGCGCCTCGCCAGCCTGCGCGCACGGCACCAGACGGCACGGCAGGCGGCGATCACCGCCGAACTGCTCGACATCCAGAGCGCCGCTGCCGCACTGGAGGAACCCGACGCCGATCCGGAAGACGCCGGGTGAGTCGGTGCCGATGAGCGCCGAGGCTGCCGGCTTCAGGCACCAGCGGCGCGGTGCAGCGTCTCCGAAGGCAGCTCGCCGAACATCCGACGGTAATCGCAGGCGAAGTGGCTCAGATGCCAGAAGCCCCAGCGTGCGGCGACGTCCTGCACGCTGGTTCCCGCCGCTGGCGCCCGCAGCGCGCGCCGCACGCCATTGAGCCGCAGCGCCCGCAGGTAGGCCACCGGATTGAGCCGCAGCACCTCGTGAAAGCCGTACTGCAGCGTGCGCCGGCTCACCCGCAGTTCGCGGCACAGGTCTTCGACGCTCAGCGGCTCGTCGACGTGCTCGCGCATGTATTCCTGCGCGCGGCTGACCAGCGCGTGGCTGCGCGTGGGTCCCGTCGCCGGTACGCTCTCGTCGCCCACCACCGTGAAGGTATCTACGACGCTGCGATAGACCGCCTGCTCGAGCGCGCGCCGCGTGACCGGATGCTGCAGCTTCTGCGGATGTCCGCAAATCGATTCGAGCGCCAGCAGCAGGAACGCGCGCAGCCGCCGCACCCGATCCGGTGCCGGCGAAGCCACTGACACGCCGCGCAGGTCTTCATCGACGTCGCGCTGGTCGATCTCCAGCGCGTAGCCGCGCAGCGCGTCGATCGGCATCGACAGGCCGACCAGGTCCAACGGCGCCGGCGCGCGGAAATCGAGCCCGCGTCGATCGCGCAGCACAAGCACGGAATCGAGGCCGACCGGCCGGCCGTCGAAGCAGCCCTCGCCCTGCAACGCGATCGGCACGCCGAACATGTAGGCGCCGGCGCGGCCCGAGCCAAGTTCGTGCACCGATTGATTCGTCGTTTCGCGAAACAGCTGGATGTCGGCGAACAGCGCTTCGCACAGGAAGCCCTCGAAGGGGCCCGGGGTGAGCTGCTCGTAGGTCTGGTCCCAGCCGCTCAAGTAAGCGGCGTGCTCGTCCGCATCGTGCGAGCGCATCCGGGCGAACGAATAATCGTCGCGCTGGGATTGCGTCGGGGGCCGCTCGCCGATGCACATCGTCGTCGCTCTCCGCGGTTGCCGGCCGATGGAGAAGACGCTCGACGGCCGCAACTGTCCGGAACGGGGTCGGGAAACGACCACGGGGAGCAGATTGGATCCCGTTTCGGCGCGCTTGGCAAGCAGGAAATCGCCAACTCGTTGCATTCTGCAACCGATTTTCGACGGCGAAAGAAAGGTCGGATCCGCGGCCCCCGATTGCCGATTTCGGCTAACGCATCGGCGAAAGCGTCTCCTAGAATCGCTGCGAGTCGACGAAGAATCGACCGAACGAGGAGTCTTCCCGTGATGAATCGATTCGCCGCACGCGTGCTCCAGGCGTCGCTGCTGGCCCTTGGGATCACCGGCGCATCGGCGCAATCGTTGCCCGAGAAACAAACGGTGGTCACGCCGCCGCCGGCCGGCCCGACGCGTGCGTACGTGTCCGATATCGCGATCCAGCACATCGTCGACGGACGCCTGCACGTGGTCGACGTCGATGCCGCCCGCTACGTCGGCCAGATCCCGCTCGGCTACGCCGGGCAGGCCGTGCTGTCGCCCGACCGCAAGCACATCTACGTCTCCACCACCTATTACCCGCGGTTGTGGCGGGGCACGCGCGCCGACGTCATCGACATCTGGGACGCGGAAACGCTGTCGTTCACCGGCGAAATCCCGATCCCCGAGCGGCGCGCGCAGGCGCTGAACTACAAGGGGCTGATCAGCGTCTCGTCGGATTCGCGCTGGCTGTACGTGCAGAACGCCACGCCGGCGAGTTCGATCAGCATCGTCGACCTGCGCGAGCGCAGGCTGGCGAGCGAGGTGGCCAACTCCGGCTGCTGGCTCGCGCTGCCGGTGCCGAGCGCACCGAACCGCTTCGCCACGCTGTGCGGCGACGGCACGATGGAAACGATCACGCTCGACGAGCGCGGCGCGCTCGCCTCGCGCGCGCGCAGCGATCGCTTCTTCGATGCCGACGTCGATCCGATCTTCGTGCATGCCGAGACGATCGGCGACCGCTTCTTCTTCGTCTCGTACCTGGGCAAGGTGCACGAAGTCGATCTCTCCGCGGAGAAGCCGCGCGCGGTCGGCAGCTGGTCGATGGTCGGCGCCGCCGACGCGAAGAAGAACTGGCGCCCCGGCGGCTACGAGCTGTTCGCCATTCATGCGAAGAGCGGCCGGATGTACGTGCTGATGCACCCCGACGGCCAGGAAGGCTCGCACAAGAACCCCGCCGCCGAGATCTGGGCCTTCGACCTCGCCGCGAAGAAGCGCGTCGCGCGCATTCCGGGCAACAACGCGATCTCGGTCACGGCGATCCAGGGCGGGGCGCCGCGCCTGGTGGCGCTGGACGCGATGACGATGGGACTCGTGCTGATCGACGCCGGCGACAAGCCGCGCGTCGTGCAGCGGATGGACGGCGTCGCCGAGGCCGGCACGCTGATCGAGATGCAGTGATGGCGCTGCCCGCGCTCGATCCCGTGCTCGGCCACGCGGTCGCCGGCGCACTCGCGCTGGTGCTCGCCGTCGGCGCGTGGCCCAAGCTCGCCGACCTCGAAAGCTTCGCGTTCGCCGTCGAGCGCTACCGGCTGCTTCCGCTGCCTGCCGCGCGCGCCGTCGGCTTCGTGCTGCCCTTCGCCGAGGCCGCCGCGGCGGCGCTGCTCGTCGTGCCGGCCACTCGCCTGCCCGGCGCGCTGCTCGCCGCCGCGCTGGTCGCGCTCGTCACCGGCGCCGTCGTCGTCAACCTGCTGCGCGGCCGCACCGACATCGACTGCGGCTGCGGCGGCCCCGGACAGCGGCAGACGCTGTCCTGGCGCCTGCCCGCGCGCAACGCCGTGCTCCTTGCCGGATGCGCGCTGGCCGCGGCGCCCGTCGCGTCACGCCCGCTCGTCTGGCTCGACGCCTTCACCGCCACCTTCGCCGCGGCAGCGTTGTGGTTCGTCTACGCCGCCGCCGACGAGCTGCTGTCCGATCCGCATCACCTGACGCAGCAAGCCAATCGACTGCCCTCGCCGGGGACCCGCCGATGACCGAAGCCCTGATCGTCTCGAACCTCGTCCTGTGGGTGGCCGTGCTGGCGCTGCTCGCCACCGTGTATGCGCTGGCGCGCCAGATCGGCGTGCTCTACGAGCGCATCGCGCCGATGGGCGCACTGATGCTCGACGCCGGTCCGAAGGTCGGCGACGCCGCGCCTGCGCTCGAGCTGCAGACCCTCGACGGGCGGGCCTTCGCCACCGGCGGCGCGCGCGAGAAGAGCCTGCTGATCTTCTTCCTGTCGCCCACCTGCCCGGTCTGCAAGAAGCTGCTGCCGATCCTGCAGCGCGTCGCCGCCGACGAGCACGGCTGGCTCGAGCTGGCCTTCGCCAGCGACGGCGAACGCGACGAGCACGAGGCGTTCCGTGCGCGCGCCGGCCTCGGCGCCTTCCCGTACGTGCTGTCCACCGAGCTGGGCATGTCCTACCGGATCGGCAAGCTGCCCTACGCGGTGCTCGTCGACGAGACCGGGCGCGTGCGCGCCAAGGGGCTGGTCAACTCGCGCGAGCAGCTCGAGAGCCTGTTCACGGCGCGCGAGCTGGGCGTCGCCTCGGTGCAGGAGTTCCTCGGCGACCGCGGCGAAACGATGCAGACGATGGAGGCGAGCAGGACATGAACTGGTTCGATGCGGCATTCGAGCGATCGACGCGCGCCGCCGCGCAGCGCACGTCGCGCCGCTCGGCGATCGCGCGCCTGGGGCGATTGCTGCTCGGCGCTTCGGTCGCGCTGCCCGTGCTGCCCTTCGATCGCAGCGCGCACGCGGCCAAGGGCCACGGCGGCGGCGCGAAAGGCGGCAAGGCGGTGCAGACCGACGACAAGCAGTGCGACTACTGGAAATACTGCGGCGTCGACGGCTTCCTCTGCTCGTGCTGCGGCGGCGCCGTGAACTCGTGCCCGCCCGGCACCGAGCCGTCGAAGGTGTCGTGGATCGGCACCTGCCGCAATCCGGCCGACGGCAAGGACTACCTCGTCAGCTACTTCGACTGCTGCGGCAAGAGTGCCTGCGGACGCTGCCTGTGCAACACGAACATCGGCGAGCGACCGGCGTACCGCATCACGCTGCACAACGACATCAACTGGTGCATGGGCAGCACCAGCACGATGTTCCATTGCACCACGTCGCTGATCGTCGGCGTGGCAGAAAAATCCTGAGACAGGGAGGAGAGATGAAGGCCAGGACCAATCTTTGCGCGGCACTCGCGCTCGCGTTCGCCTGCGGGAGCGCCGCGGCGGCCGTTTCGGAGGCCGAGGCCGCTCGCCTCGGCAAGGACCTCACGCCGGTAGGCGCCGAGAAGGCCGGCAACAAGGAAGGCACCATCCCGGCCTGGGCCGGCGGCATCACGAAGGCGCCCGCCGGCTGGAAGCTGTCCGACCCGCGCCTCGATCCTTACAAGGACGAAAAGCCGCTCTTCTCGATCGACGCCTCGAACGTCGACAAGTACAAGGACAAGCTCTCCGAGGGCCAGCAGACGCTGATCCGCACGCTGCCCGGCTACCGGATGGACGTCTACCCCACGCATCGCTCGTGCGGGTATTCCGACGAGGTCTACCAGCGCACGGCGGAGAACGCGCGCGTGGCGAAGCTCGCCGACGGCGGCTGGCAGCTCGAGAACGCCGTCGGCCGCGGCGTGCTGTTTCCGATTCCGAAGAACGGCGCCGAGGCGGTGTGGAACCACAAGCTGCGCTTCCAGGGCGAAGGCCGCATCGAGCACTACTCGACGCTCTTCTCGAGCAAGAGCGGCGACTTCTCCCAGCTCGCGCAGAACCAGTGGGTCGTCTACCCGCTGCACGAGCAGTCGACGAAGAACTTCGACGACGTGAAGAAGTCGGAGGCGAAGATCCTCAACGAGGTGGTCAGCCCGGCGGCGCGCGCCGGCGAGATGATCCTCGTGCACTGGTTCATGGATCGCGGCTCGGATGCCTGGCTGTATTTCCCCGGCCAGCGCCGCGTGCGCCGCGCGCCGTCCTTCGCCTACGACAACCCGGTGCCCGGCTACGAGAACCTCGAGACGGTCGACCAGTACCCGATGTACGCCGGCGCGATGGACCGCTACGACTGGAAGCTGGTCGGCAAGAAGGAGCTCTACGTCCCGTACAACAGCTGGAAGCTGATCGACAAGAGCCGCAAGTACAAGGACATCTACCTGCCCGACTACGTCAACCGCGACCTGATGCGCTACGAGCTGCATCGCGTCTGGGTGGTCGAGGCGACGCTGAAGGAAGGCATGCGCCACATCTTCCCGCGCCGCGTAATGTTCATCGACGAGGACAGCTGGACGCTGCTGCTCACCGACCTGTACGACGCGCAGGGCAAGGTCTGGCGCGTGCAGGAAGCCAGCCTCTGGGTCGCGCCCGAGATTCCCGCCTGCGTGAGCCAGGAGTTCGTCGGCTACGACCTGAACGTCGGCCGCTACATCGCCGAGACCGCGACGCAGGAGCACCCGCCCACCGACTGGCTCGCCGGTCGCGAAGGCCGCATCAACCCGAACATGTTCAGTCCGGACGAACTGCGCCGCCGCGGCGAGCGTTGAGCGCGAGCGACCGGACGGAACCTTCACGCGGATGACATCAACGCCGGCAGCGCCGGCAGCAGAACGAAGAACGGGGAGAACGCTGCGATGACGAAGAAGAACGCAGGAGCCGCGACGAAGCGGCCCGCAATGGCGAAGCGCGCCGCGCTCCGGCCGACGGCCGCCGCGCATGCAGTGACGTTCGCGCTGGCGGCGCTGGCGGCCGGACTGGCCGGAGCGCCGGCACACGCCTTCAAGTTCGAGAACGAGTGGGTGAAGGGAAGCCTGGACTCGACCGTCTCGCTCGGCTTCATCAGGCGGATGCAGAAGACCGACCGAAGCATCATCGGCAACGACAACGGAGGAGACACGCCGGTAACGAGCGAGCTGGGACGACGGGGCGATGCGTTCTACGGACTCGCTCCGGGCAGCACGGTCGCGGTTCCGGACTTCAACTACCTGCAGGCCGACGATGGCGACCTGAACTACAAGAAGGGCGACATCGTCTCGGCGGCGTTGAAGGGTACGCACGAACTCGTGCTGCACTTCCCGAACCAGTGGAGCGGCATGCTGCGCGCCACCTGGTTCAAGGACTGGAGGACCGACGAAACCCGGCGCATGCCGCTCGACCCCGATGCGCGCTCCGCCGCGGTCGACCAGATCACCCTGCTCGACGCGTGGGTCGCCAAGGAGTTCGAGATCGCCGGCAGGCCTGCGAAGATCAAGGTCGGCAACCAGGTGATCAGCTGGGGCGAGGACATCTTCATCTACGGCGGGGTGAACGTCACCAACGCGATCAACCTGCAAAGCGCGCATGCCCCCGGCATGCAGCTGAAGGAGATCTTCCGGCCCGCGCCGATGGTCTCGATCAACGCGAACGTCGCCGAGGGATTGAGCGTCGAGGGCTACTACCAGTTCCGCTGGAACGCATTCAAGTTCGACCCGGTCGGCACCTTCTTCTCGGTGACCGACGTCATCGGAAAAGGCGGACACAACGCGTTCATGAGCTCGTCGCTGCTCGGCCTGCCGCCGGGCACGGTAGGCGACCTCGGCACGATCAATCCGACCACGGGCCAGCGTTTCACGCGTGCCGAGCTGGCCGCGGGCACCGCGACGATTCCGCTCGCCGGCGTCCCGCTGCCGACGCTGGTGGAGCAGATGCCGACCAACGAGCCGAGGGACTCCGGACAGTTCGGTCTGGCGACGCGCTGGCTGCCCGAGGGCTCCGAGACCGAGTACGGGCTGTACTGGATCCGCTATCACGACAAGCTGCCCACCGTCGGGTTCCAGTTCGACCCCGCCCTCTACACGACGAACGTCGCGGCGCTGGGCTACTTCGTCGACTACGGCGAGAGCCGCAACGTATTCGGCATCTCGGCGAACACGCGGCTCGGAGACTGGGCGGTCGGCATGGAACTGTCGTACCGGCCGAAGGACTCCGTAGGCATCGATGCCACCGTCCTGCCTCCGCAGGCCGGCAAGTACTCGGTCTTCGAATTCCCGGGCAAGAAGATGCGCGGATTCGTCGACGAGAAGAAGTGGCAGGCCCACCTCACCGGCTTCAAGCTGCTGGCGCCCGCCGACATGGGCGGCGCGATCGGCGCAGTGGGCGCCGAGGAAGGCTACTTCCTCGGCGAAGTCGCGGTCGCGCACTACCCGGGCCTCGATCGTTCCGGGCGCATTCCCTACCTGCTCACCGACTACACGCTGCCCGACAAGACCTCCGCCGGCATGGTCTTCTCCACCGGCCTCACCTACGCCAATGTCGGCAACAGCGGCTGGAACGTGCTGCCGCAGCTCGACGTCGCCTGGGACTTCCACGGCACCTCGCCGAACGCCGCTCCCTTCATCGAAGGCCGCAAGGCGACGACGATCTCGCTGAACTTCAACCGCTCCGACAAATGGAAGGCCGGCATCGGCTACACGCGGTTCTGGGGCGGCGGCGGCAACAACCTGATGAAGGACCGCGACTTCCTGTCGCTGGTCACCTCGGTGTCGTTCTGATTCCCTCTGCCCGGCAACAACTCCCGTCTCACGGTGGCACCCGATGATCGCCCGCAGCGTAGAACGTCTCCAGCGCCTGCTGTTCGGTCATCGGGCGCTGGTGCTCGCGCTGCTGGCGGTCTTCACCGCGGTGATGGGCGTGTTCGCGAGCCGGCTGCACATGGACGCCGGCTTCGACAAGCAGCTGCCGCAGCACCACGAGTACATCCGCACCTTCTTCGAGTTCCGTGACGAGGTCTTCGGCGCGAACCGGATCATCGTCGTCGTACGCGCGCGCGACGGCGAGATCTGGACGGCGCCCGGCCTGCGCAAGCTCTACGACGTCACGCAGTCGGTGATGTTCCTGCCGGGCATCGACCGGCGCACCGTCACCTCGCTGTGGACGCCGAACACGCGCGTGCTCGGCGTCACCGAGGAAGGCTTCAAGGCCGAGGACGTCATCGGCGGCGACATCACGCCCGACCGGCTCGACGACGGCCGCATCGAGCGCATCCGGCACAACGCCCTGGTCGGCGGCTACATCGGCACGCTGGTGTCCACCGACAACGCCGGCGCGATGGTCGTCGCCGACCTGCTCGAGACCGACCGCGCCACCGGGAAGAAGCTCGACTACCTCGACTTCGCCTCGCGCATCGAGCAGGAAGTGCGCGGCCGGCACGAGGACGCCGGCTACGAGATCCAGATCATCGGCTTCGCCAAGCAGGTGGGCGACATCGCCGACGGCGCGACCAGCGTCGTGCACTTCTTCGCGCTCGCCTTCGTGCTCACGGCGCTCTCGGTATGGCTGTACTGCCGCTCGTGGCGCCTCACGCTGCTCACGCTCGGCTGCTCGCTCGTCTCGGTCGTCTGGCAGTTCGGCTCACTGCGCCTGCTCGGCTACGGGCTGGACCCGCTCGCCGTGCTCGTGCCTTTCCTCGTCTTCGCGATCGGCGTCTCGCACGGCGTGCAGCAGATCAACTACATCGTCAAGGAAACCTGCGCCGGCGCCGACAGCGGCACCGCGGCGCGGCGCGCCTTCACCGGGCTGCTGATTCCCGGGTCGATGGCGCTCGTTACCGCCTTCGTCGGCTTCGCCACGCTCACGCTGATCCCGATCCCGATGATCCGCGAGCTGGGCATCACGGCATCGATCGGCGTGGCCTACAAGATCGTCACCAACCTCGTGATGCTGCCGGTCTCCGCTTCGTACCTGGGCTTCGACGATGCGTACGTGGCGCGGATGAAGCGGCTGCGCGCGCGCCGCGAACAGGTCATGGCCTGGCTCGGCGGAATCGCGAGCACGCGCAACGCCATCATCGGCACGCTGGCCGGCGCGCTGCTGTTCGCCGTCGCCTTCCAGCAGAGCCAGCACCGGCACGTCGGCCACCTCGCTTCGGGCGCGCCCGAACTGCGCGCCGATTCGCGCTTCAACCGCGACGCGGCGTCGATCGTCGCCAGCTTCGACCTCGGCCTGGACGTGCTCACGGTGGTCTTCGAGGCGCCCAAGGACGGCTGCTACCAGCAGCCGGTGATGGCCTACATCGACCAGTTCGCCTGGCAGATGCAGAACACGCCGGGCGTCATCTCGGTGGCTTCGGTCGCGCAGCTCGCCAAGCAGGCGTATGCCGGCACGAACGAAGGCCACCCGAAGTGGACCGCGCTCGCCGCCGACGAACGCTCGCTCGCCAACTCGGTGGGCCTCATCCCCGAAGGCACCGGGCTCTTCAATCCGGGCTGCACCGTGCTGCCGGTGAACGTCTTCCTCACCGACCACAAGGCCACCACCGTCAAGGACGTGATCGCCGCCGTGCGCGCGTTTCGCGACGCCGAGCACATGAGCGGGGTGAAGCTGCGGCTGGCCAGCGGCAACGTCGGCGTGCAGGCGGCGACCAACGAAGTGCTCGAGACCACCGAATTGCCGATGATGCTGTACGTCTACCTGACGATCGTCGCGCTCGTGTTCTTCACCTACCGCGACTGGCGCGCGATGCTCGCCTGCTGCATGCCGCTCACGCTCGCCACCTTCCTCGGCTACTGGTTCATGAAGGAACTCGACATCGGACTCACCGTGGCCACGCTGCCGGTGATGGTGCTGGCGGTGGGCATCGGCGTCGACTACGCGTTCTACATCTACAACCGCCTGCAGCTGTACCTGGCGCAGGGCGCGAACATCGCGGTGGCGTTCCGCCAGGCGCTGATGGAAACCGGCAACGCCACGGTGTTCACCGCGATCACGCTGTCGGTGGGCGTTGCCACCTGGTCGTTCTCGGAGCTGAAGTTCCAGGCCGACATGGGCATGCTGCTCACGTTCATGTTCATGGTGAACATGCTGATGGCGATCACGCTGCTGCCGGCGATCGCCGTCACGCTCGACGTGCTGATTCCGCGCCGCCGGCCGGTGCGCGCGCCCTTCCTCGTCCACTGAAGCGCGAATCATCGTGTTCGATAGCCTGATCCGCCGACTGTCGCTCGAGCCCAGCGCACCGCCCATTGCGCAGGCGGCGTTCGAGCGCCGCCAGCTCGCCGTCGCGGCGCTCCTCGTCGAGGCCGCGCACATCGACCGCCACGCCGGGCCCGACGAGCGCGGCGCGGTCGCTCGACTGCTGCGCGGGCACTTCGGCCTTTCCGAACGCGACGCGCAAAGGCTGGTCGAAGAGGCCGAAAAGCGCTACGCGACCAGCCTCGACGACTGGATCTTCGCCCGCGCCGTGCGCGACGGCTTCGATCCCGCCGAGCGCGTCGAGGTGCTGCGCATGCTGTGGGAGGTCGTCTACAGCGACGGCCGGCTCGCCGCCTTCGAGCTGGATCTGCTGCAGCGTATGTGCGCCGCGCTGGGCATCGACGACGAAGCCGCCGAGGGCGCCCGCGTCCTCGCCTTCGCCAGCGCGAACCCGCACGATCCCGAGCAGGCGGGCGAGACATGAAGCGACCCCTCCTTCGGCTCGCCGCGGCGCTGTGCGCGGCGCAGCTTCTCGCCGCCTCGGGTATCGCCGGCGACGATCCTGCCGACGGCGCGGCCCGGGCGGCGACCGCCGCGGACGCGGCCGCAGGTACGGCCGCGAAAGCCGGACCGGCGGGCGCGGGCAAGCCCGCCGCCGTGCAGGCGCAGAAAGTGCAGCATCCCGAACATGCGCCGCTGCTCGCCGCGGCGCGCGCCGGCGCGCGACTCGTCGTCGTCGGCGACTACGGAACGATCCTGCTGTCCGACGACGACGGGAAAGGCTGGCGCCAGGCGCAATCGGTGCCCACGCGGGTGACGCTCACCGCGCTCGAGTTCGTCGACGACCGGCACGGCTGGGCCGTCGGCCACGGAGGCGTCATCCTCTCCACCGACGACGCCGGCGAGCACTGGAGTCTGCGCCACGAGGCCGGAAGCGACGTCGCGCTGTTCTCGGTGCACTTCGACGACCTGCGCCGCGGGCTGGTCGTCGGCTCCTTCGGCTTCGCCTCGCGCACCGACGACGGTGGCGCCACCTGGCGTCGTGTGCAGCTCGGCGACCAGGACGTGCACCTGTACCAGATCTTCCCCGATTCGCGCGGCGCCACCTGGATCGCCGCCGAGATGGGCACCGTGTACCGCTCGCACGACGGCGAACGCTTCGAGCGCGTCGAGGTGCCATACAGCGGCTCGCTGTGGGGCGGCATGGCCACGCCGGACGGATCGATCCTGCTGTGGGGCATGGGCGGCACGCTGCTGCGCAGCGTCGACGACGGACACTCGTGGCACCAGACGTCCACCGACACGCAGAACCCGATCACCGCCGCCTGCCGCCTGCCCGACGGCCGGCTCGTCTTCGTCGGGCTCGGCGGCACCGTGCTGGCGAGCAGCGACGGCGGCGCCACCGTCAGCACCGAAATCCGTCCTGCCCGGCATGCCTACACCGCGGCGATCCTCGCGCATGGCAAGCCGCTGCTGTTCAGCCTGGCCGGCGTCGAACCACCGCAACCTTGAGTGGCACGCGCCCTTTCCCTTCCCTTCGCACCGAACGCACAACCGGAGACAAGCATGAACACCGACACCGCCCGCCCCGAGCTCGCCGCGATCCGCCGCAAGATGTTCGTCGGCGGTCAATGGGTGGAAGCCCGCTCGGGCAAGACGCTGCCCGTCTATGACCCGGCCACCGGCCAGGAGATCGCCCGCGTGCCCGATGCGCAGGCCGAGGACGTCGACGCCGCCGTGCGCTCGGCGCGCGCGACCTTCGAGTCTTCCGCCTGGCAGGACATGCTGCCGGCGCAGCGCGAGCTGCTGATGCTGCGGCTGGCCGACCTCGTCGAGAAGAACGGCGAGGAGCTGGCGCGCCTGGAGACGCTGAACAACGGCAAGCTGCTGATGTTCTCGCGCATGCTCGAGGTCGGCGCGAACGCGCAGTGGATCCGCTACATGGCCGGCTGGGCCACGAAGATCGAAGGCTCGACGCTCGACGTCTCGATTCCGTTCCCGCCCGGGGTCAAGTACACGGCGATGACGCGCCGCGAGGCGGTCGGCGTGGTCGGCGCGATCGTGCCGTGGAACTTCCCGCTGCTGATGGCGATGTGGAAGATCGCGCCGGCGCTCGCCTGCGGCTGCACGGTGGTGCTCAAGCCGGCGGAGGAGACGCCGCTCACCGCGCTGCGGCTGGCCGAACTCGTGATGGAAGCGGGCTTCCCCGCCGGCACGGTGAACGTCGTCACCGGCTACGGCGAAAGCGCGGGCGCCGCGCTGGTCAGGCATCCCGGCATCGACAAGATCACGTTCACCGGGTCCACCGAAGTCGGCAAGACGATCGGCCGCAGCTGCATGGACGAGATGAAGCGCGTCACGCTCGAACTGGGCGGCAAGAGCCCGGTGATCGTGCTCGAAGACTGCGATCCGAACACCGCGATCGCCGGCGCGGCCGGCGCGATCTTCTTCAACCACGGGCAGGTGTGCACGGCCGGCTCGCGGCTCTTCGTGCACAAGAGCCGCTACGACGAAGTGGTCGCCGGCCTCGCCGCGGCGGCGAACGCGACGAAGCTCGGCGGCGGCTTCGACGAAACGGCGCAGATGGGGCCGATGGTCTCGGCGCATCACCGCGACCGCGTGGTCCGCTACATCGACAGCGGCAAGAGCGAGGGAGCCGAGTGCCTGGCCGGCGGTGGAGCGGCGGCGGGCGCGGGCTACTTCGTCAAGCCGACGGTTTTCTCGAATCCCACCGGCAAGGAGCTGACGATCTCGCGCGAGGAGATCTTCGGGCCGGTCGTGGTGGCGTCGCCCTACGACGATCTCGAAGAGGTCGCGCGGCGCGCCAACGACTCGCGCTACGGCCTGGGCGCGAGCATCTGGACGAACGACCTCACGAAGGCATACCGGCTGATCCCGAAGATCAAGGCGGGCACCGTCTGGCTCAATTGCCACAACATGGTCGACCCGAACCTGCCCTTCGGCGGCTACAAGGAATCGGGCACCGGACGCGAGCACGGCCGCGCGATGATCGACGCCTATACCGAGACGAAATCGGTGTGCGTGGCGTACTGAGTGCTCGAACCGAATGCTTCGAACCGAGGCTTCGACCCGCCGGGGGCTCCCGAGCCTCTCGATGTGCGTGACTTGCTGAGCGCGATCGGGGCGGCTGCCGTCACGGCGGCCGCTCTCGCCTGCTTCGCCGGCGCGGGCCCGTCCTTCGCGCAGTCGCGCGACGTGGCGTCGTCGGCGGCGACGCTGTACGCGCTGAACTGCATGGGGTGCCATCCGGCGCCGAAGACGCGCGAGCACGACGCGGGTCCGCTGCGCGGCGAGTTCTTCCACACCGACAAGGGACGCAGTTTCTTCATCCGGATGCCGGTCGACGGCCGCCGCCTGACGGCGGCCGAGGAAGCCCGCCTGCTCGACGAAGTGTTCACGTGGAAACGCGCCTGCGCGGCGATCCGGCAGGACGCGCCGATGGTCGACTACCGCGGCGAACACTTCGTTCGCTGAAGCCGTGCCGGAACCGAAGCCCCGTCGCGCGCAGGGGCCGCGGGTGAAGCTGCCCGCAGGCCTTCCGGCGGCGCTGTTCGCGGCGCTGTTCGCCGTACTGTGTACGGCCGGCGCCGCGACGTCGGCGCCCTCGCACGCGCCCTCGCACGCACCTTCGCCGACGGCTTCCCCCGCCGCGCGGATCGCGGAACGCATCGCGCTCGGTCGCGAGCTGTTCTTCGAATCGCGCCTGTCGGGCGACGGCAGCCGCAGCTGCGCGAGCTGCCATGCGCCGGACAAGGGCTACGCCGACGGCGAGGCGCTCTCGCGCGGCTACAACCACGCCGGGCACTTCCGCAACACGCCTTCGCTGATCGCGCTCGCCTCGAAGCCGCGCCTGATGTGGGACGGCCGCTACCCGGCGGAACGGCTGGCCGACGTCGTCGTCGACATGATCCGATCGCCGGTGACGATGAACGGCGACCTGCAGATCGTCGTCGAGCGCGTGCGGCAGCTCCCGACGCTGCTGCAGGCGTGGCAGCGCGCGTACGGCGCGCGCGAAGCGCCGACCGCCGAAGGGCTGGTGGACGCGATCGCCGCGTACGCCAGCTCGCGCGGCAACGCCGAGACGGCGGTCGATCGGGCGTTGCGCGGCGACGAACCGGCGCTGTCGGCAGCGGCGCTCGAAGGCATGCGCCTGTTCCAGGGCAAGGCGGGCTGCGCACGCTGCCATTCGGGCGCCGCATTCACCGACGGCGGCCTGCATCGCCTGGGCGTGCCCGAGAACCCCGAGATCCTGCGCGACCCGGAGCGAACGATCAGCCTGCTGCGCCATTACGCGGTGCACGGCGCGCGCGACCCGATGTCCGAACGCAGCGACACGGGTGCTGCGGCGTGGACGCAGCGCGCAGCGGACCGCGGCCGCTTCGCCACGCCTTCGCTGCGCGGCGTGGCGCTCACCGCCCCCTACATGCACAACGGCGTCTTCGCGACGCTCGCGCAGGTCGTCGAGTTCTACGACCGCGGCGGCGGGCGCGCGAGCGAGCTGCAGCCGCTCGGGCTGAACGCGCGCGAGCGCGCGGCGCTCGTCGCCTTCCTCGAGGCGCTGTCGCCGCCGCTGGCGCCGGAGAGCGCACCGCCGGCGGACAACTACGCGACCACCGCCGGAGCGGGCCGATGAATCGTCGCCGCTTCGCCGCGGGCGGCGCCGCACTCGTCGTCGGCACCGCGTCCGCGATCATCGGCGCGCTGGCCGTCTCGGCCGTACTCGCGTCCGCATTCCCCGACGCAGCGGGTACCGATCCAGCCTCGCCCAGCCAAGGTCTTTCCCCTTCTCCCTTCTCCCTTCTCCCTTCTCTTTCCGCAACCCCGCCCCCCCTCGCCCCGCTCCCCCCGGTGCCGATCCCCGCCGACAACCCGATGTCGGCGCAGAAGATCGAACTGGGCAAGCTGCTGTTCTTCGATGCGCGGCTGTCGGGCGATGCGTCGACCTCGTGCGCCTCCTGTCACGTCGCGCAGCACGGCTGGGCGCACCACGAGCCGCTCGCGCCCGGCTATCCGGGCCACCGGCTGTGGCGCAACAACCCGACCGTGCTCAATGCCGCGCACTTCCGGCGGCTGATGTGGGACGGCACGATCGACCGCCTCGAAGTGCAGGCTCGCTCGGCGATGCAGGCGCCGGTCGAAGGCAACGGAAAAGCCGAACTCGTCGAGATGCGGCTGCGGCTCGTGCCCGAATACGTCGATCGCTTCCGCGAGGTCTTCGGCACCGACTGGCCGCAGCTCGAAGACGCCTGGCGCGCGATCGCCGCCTTCGAGCGCACGATCGTCTCCGACCCGCGGCGCGTGCCCTTCGATCGCTTCGCCGCAGGCGACGCGCGCGCGATGACGCCGGCCGCGCAGCGCGGCTATGCGCTCTTCACCGGCAAGGCGCGCTGCATCGCCTGTCACAACGGGCCGCTGGCGAGCGACCAGCAATACCACGCGCTCGGCGTTCCGCGCCAGACGCTGTTCGACTCGAGCCCGCTCGTGCAGATCGCCGTGCGTTGGCAGAACGCGCAGCGCGACGCGCCGCGCGCGCTATACCGGGATGCCGAAGAAGACCTCGGCCGCTGGTACCGCACGCGCGACCCTGCCGATATCGGGCGCTTTCGCACGCCGTCGCTGCGCGAACTGCGCTACACGGCGCCCTACATGCACAACGGCGTCTTCGCGACGCTCGCCGAGGTGGTCGACTTCTTCGATCGCGGCGGCGGCGACGCGCCGAACAGGTCGCCGCTGCTGCAGCCGCTGGGCCTGAGCGCCGCGGAGAAGAGCGATCTCGTCGCCTTCCTCGAGGCGCTGAGCATGGACGAGCCGCTCGTCGTCGCGACGCCGGCGTTGCCGCCGATGATGCCGCTGGTCGACACGGCGCAGGCGGCCTGCACGATCGACGCGAGCCTGGCGAGTGAAGCGGGCGCGGCGAACGGAACGGGCGCGACAGGCGCAACGCGCGGGAGATGAGGAGCATGGGTCGCCTGTGGAACCGTTACGTGATGCACCGGCGACGCTGGTGGATCCCGCTCACCGCGGTGCTCGCGATCGGCGTGCTGAGCATGCTGTACATGGGCGCGCGCACCTACGCCGATGCGCCGCCCGTGCCCGACTTCGTCGACGAGCGGGGAACCACGCAGGTGGCCGCCGACGCGATCCGGCGCGGACAGGCCGTGTTCCTGAAATACGGGCTGATGAACTACGGCAGCTTCTTCGGCGACGGCGCCGGCCGCGGCCCCGATTTCACGGCCGACGCGCTGCATCGCGTGGCGCTCGCGATGCGCGACTGGCATGCATCGCGCGAGGGCGTCGACGACGATTCGGCGCTCGCCGCCGCGCAGCGGGCGATCCGCCGCAACCGCTACGACGAAGCGACGAATATCGTGCGCATCGGCGAAGCGCAGGCCTACGCCGCGCGCGACCTCGAGCGGCAGGTTGCCGCGCGCTTTCGCGGCGAAGGCAACGAGCCCTTCCATCCGGCCGGCTGGATTTCCGACGAGGCGGAGTTGCGCGACCTCGCCGCGTTCTTCTTCTGGGGCGCGTGGGTGTGCGGCGCCGAGCGTCCGGGCGAGAGCTATTCGTACACGCACAACTGGCCCTACGACGAGCTGGCGGGCAACCGTCCGAGTGCGCAGGTCGTGCTGTGGAGCGCCGTTGCCGTGCTCGCGCTCGTCGCCGCGCTGGGCGTGGTCCTGTTCGCCTACGGGCGCTATTCGAGGATCGCCGGCTGGCGCTCGTCGGAGCGGCAAGCGCGGCCGGCGCAGGCGCAGGCGCAACGACGACGACGCATCGAATTCCCCGGCGAAGCGAGCGTGCACTCGCCGCTCGAAGCCGCGCCGTCGGCGCTGCAGCGCGCGACCTGGAAGTTCTTCGTCGTCGCCGCGCTGCTCTTCGTGCTGCAGATCGTCGCCGGCATCCTCACCGTGCACGACTTCCTCGGCGTCACGCGCGTGTTCGGCATCGACCTTGCCGAGACGCTGCCGATCCCGATCGTGCGCGGCTGGCACCTGCAACTCGCGCTGCTGTGGATCACCGCGTGCTGGATCGGCTCGTCGATCTTCGTGATCTCCACCGCCAGCCCGCACGCGATCGCCGGCCAGCGCCGTCTCGTCGACGCGATGTTCGTGCTGCTCGTCGTCACCGCGGCCGGCGGCCTGGCCGGCGTGGCCCTCGGCCCGCACGGCGTCCTCGGCGAGCACTGGCATTGGCTGGGCAGCCAGGGCTGGGAGTTCGTCGAACAGGGGCGCCTGTGGCAGGCGATGCTCTTCGTCGTGATCGCGCTGTGGGCAATCGTGCTCGCGCGCGCCGTCGTCCCGACCTGGCGCACGGGCGATGCGTGGACGCTGCCCAAATGGCTCGTCTGGTGCGTCGCGTGCGTGCTGCTGCTGTTCCTTTCGGGCTTCGTCTCCGGTCCCGAGACGAACTTCGTCGTCGCCGACTTCTGGCGCTGGGCAGTGATCCACATGTGGGTCGAAGCCTTCTTCGAGGTGTTCGCCACCGCGCTGCTGGCCTACTGCATGGTGCTGATGCGGCTCGTGAGCCACCCGGCGGCCTCGCGCATCGTCTATCTGGCAACGCTGCTCTTCCTCGGCTCGGGGCTGCTCGGCATCTCGCACAACTTCTACTGGAACGCCAAGCCGGTGGTCACGCTGGCGATCGGCAGCGTGTTCTCGACGCTGCAGGTGGTGCCGCTGATCCTGCTCACGCTCGAGGCCTGGCAGTTCCGCAACGCGCCGCAGCGCGCAGGCAACTCGTTCGCGCACGGCGAGGCCTTCATCTTCCTGCTCGGCGTGAATTTCTGGAACTTCCTCGGCGCCGGAATGTTCGGCTTTCTCGTCAACCTGCCGATCGTCAACTACTACGAGCACGGCACCTATCTCACCGTGAACCACGGCCACGCCGCGCTGATGGGCGTCTACGGCAACCTCGCGATCGCGATGATCGTGTTCTGCGCGCGCAGCCTGGTCGAGCCGGCGCGCTGGAACGCGCGGCTGTTGCGCTGCGTGTTCTGGTCGATCAACGTCGGGCTGATGGGGATGGTCGTGCTCGACCTCTTCCCGGTGGGCGTCGCGCAACTGATGGACGTGCTCGAGAACGGCCTGTGGCACGCACGCTCGCAGGTCTTCGTGCAGGGAGCGCTCTTCCAGGCGCTCACCTGGGCGCGCATCGTCGGCGGCGCGATCTTCGTGCTCGGCGGCGTGCTGCCGCTCGCCTGGTTCGTGCTGACGCGCTCGGCGTCGCTGAAGGCCGCGCAGCCGGAGCCGTCGTTGCCGCCGGCTACGCGATCAGTGCCCGAAGCTTCGCTTTGACTTCAGCGAGTTTCGACCCCGAGAAGGCCGCGCACCGCCGCGAAACAGGCGTCGGCCGCAGCGACGTCGAAGTGCACCGTGGTGATCCCCATGCGGCGTGCGCCTTCCACGTTGCGCAACTGGTCGTCGACGAACAATATGCGCTCGGCGCTGATGTCGAGCGCCTCCAGCGCCAGCCGGTAGGCTCGCGGATCGGGCTTCAGGATTCCGGTGTGCGTGGCGTCGACCAGCGCGTCCACGTCGCGCAGGATCTCGAGCCGATCCATGAACGGACGCCCCCAGAACAGCTCCAGCTCGTTCGACAGGATGCCCACGCGCAGGCCTGCCGCCCGCGCCGCGCGCACCGTCCGATGCGCCGACTCGCGCACCGAACGGTTCGGATCTTCGCCGCGGATCGCCTGGAAGAAATCGAGCGGAGTCCACGCCGGCCGCCCGAGCATCGAGCCGACCTCGCCGGCCCGCCGCGCCCAGTAGTCGCGTTCGCTGATCTCGCCGCGCTCCATGCTGCGCCACAACGGGTCGGTGGCGGGATCGACTGGCCCCAGCCAGCCGAGCGTGCCCTGCGCCAGGCCGAGCAGGCGCTCCGACTCGCGGTGCCGCTCGAAGGCGGTGTAGGTGACGACGCTGCCGAAGTCGAGCAGCAATGCGTCGAATCGGCGCGCACCGGCAGCGCCCGCATCCACGCAGGACGCCAACCCGCTCGCCGGTCTCGTTTCGGCCGCCTCTGCCACTCCTTCGCTCTCGCTCACGTCGTCCTCGCTCCCTGCGGCAGTGCATCTGCCCGCGACCGGCGACCGAGTGTGCCGCAACGGGAGATTGGTTGTCAACGAAACGAATTCCCAAAAGAGACGACGATCGGACACGCATGGGACGGCGTCCGCTACTCGGTCCGGTTCCCGCCATGGGTCTTCCGCCCAGTGGCGAAATTGGTTGCGATGACAACGACCCAGTGGTAGAACGGCGTCGAAGCGCCAGCCCGAAGACGCCTCGCCGCACAGGAGACCCGATGACCACCGAATCCCCCACCGCGCCGCGCGGCGGCCTGCGACTGCCCGCGCTCGTCGCCACCGCCGTCGGCGTGGTCGTCGTGCAAAGCACGATGATCAGCATGCTCAACGGCGCCGGCCTGGGTGCGCTGAACTACCTCGTCGCCATCGGGCTCGCCGCGCTGCTCGCCGCCAGCTACGTGCTGTCCTTCGCCGAACTGTCGCTGATGCTGCCGCGCGCCGGATCGGTCAGCGCCTACACGCAGGCGGCGATCGGGCCCGGCCCGGCGATCATCGCGGCACTGTCGGGATACGTGGCGGTCGCGATGCTCGGCATTCCGGCGGAACTCATCCTCGTCGATGCGCTCGCGGCGCAACTCGCGCCCGGCCTGACGAACGCGGTGGGCCAGCCGAGCCTGCTGCTGCTCGCGGCGTTCTGCCTGCTGAACCTGCGCGGCATCGACGCTTTCGCGCGGCTGCAAAGCGTGCTCGTCACGGTGATGTTCGTCGGCATTCTCGTGATCGGCCTCTCGGGCGCGCTCAACGGAAACGTCGGCGCCGTGGTCGCCGCACAGCCCTTCGAGCCGGCAGCGGCACTGTCGCTGGTCGCACTTGCGATCTGGGGTCTCGTCGGACTGGAGTTCGTCTGTCCGATGATCGGAGAGGCGCACAACCCGAAGCGCGACGTGCCGCGCGCGATGTTCATCGGTCTCGTACTGATCGTCGTCGCCTACGGCATGTACTGCGTGGCCGGGCTCGCCATGCTCGGCCCCGAAGCGCTGGGCTCGGCCACGCCGCACGTGGAGCTGGCGCTGGCGATCTTCGGCGAGCCGGCGCGCATCGGCTTCGCGCTGCTGGCGATCCTGGGCAGCGCCACGCTGCTGAACACCGTTCTGGCGAGCGTCTCGCGGATGGTGCAGGGCATGGCGCAGAGCGGTCAGTTGCCCGCGCTGTTCGCGCGCGAGAACCGCGCAGGCGCGCCCGCGCCGGCGCTCGTCGCGCTGGCGCTGGGGATCGGCGCGGTTCGCGTGCCGCTCGGCATGGACGCCGGGTCGATCCTGTCGCTCACCGTGGCGGCGGCCGGGTGCTGGCTGATCGCGTATATCATCGTCCACGTCGATCACATCGTCCTGCGCCGCCGCTTGCCTCATACACCGCGCCCCTTCCGCTCGCCATGGTTCCCGCTTCCGCAGTTGCTCGGCATCGTCGGCATGGCATACGTCTTCCTGAACATCTCGCCCACGCCCGAACTCTCCGGACCGATCTACCGAAACGTCGCCTGGATGCTCGGCATCACCTGCGCGTTCGCCTTGTTCTGGACGCTCGCCGTGCAGCGGCGCAATCCGTTCCGCGCGCTCCCGTTGGAACAGGCCGCGCCGGTCGTGGCGTCGCCGATCGCTGCCGCGAGCGCCACCGAATGAGCGCAAGCCCCAGCGGGCGCAGGCCCGCCCCCGCGCGCACGCGACGCAAGGTCGCGCAGCCGATGCCCAACGGCGGCGACGCGCTGTGGCTGCACGAATTCATCCCGTACAAGCTGGCGGTGGTCGCCAACCGCCTGAGCCAGTCGATCGGCGCGCTGTTCGAGGAGCGCTTCGGCATCCAGATCCCGGAATGGCGCATCCTGATGGCGCTGCACGCGCACGGCCCCACTGCGCCGAACGAGGTGGTCGAACGGACGAGCATGGACAAGGCGCGCGTGAGTCGCGCGCAACGCCGGCTCGTCGAACTCGATCTCGTCGCCGCCAGCGAAGACCCGCGCGATCGGCGCCGGCTCGTGCTGTTCCTCACCAAGAAGGGAACGGCGCTGTGCCGCTCGATCATTCCGGAAGTGCGGCAGAGGGAAGCCTGGTTCCTCGACGTGCTCGATGCGCGCGAGCGCGAGACGCTCGACCGCGCGCTCACGCGGCTCTTCGAACGCAGCCAGGAACTGCGCGAGGCAGGCAGGCTTCCTCCCGGCGAAGACGAAGCGCGCGGCCGGGCGGGCTGAGGCGAACCGTACCGGAACCCCCCGCCCGCCTTGCGCATCACCCGACTCATCCGGATCCTCTTCGTCGCCTGGCGCTACGGACTCGACGAGATCGCTGTCTCGGGCGCCGCCGCGACGACCGGATCGCGCTGGGCGCTCGCCGGCGGCCGTGTGCTGCGCTTCGGCCGCCGGCTCGATGCGCCCGCCGGCGCGCGCCTGCGCCAGGCGCTCGAGAGCCTCGGCCCGATCTTCGTCAAGTTCGGCCAGGTGCTGTCCACCCGCCGGGACCTGCTGAGCGCGGAGATCGCCGACGAACTGGCGCTGCTGCAGGACCGCGTGCCGCCTTTCCCCGGCGCGCTCGCCGTTCGCGAGATCGAGCGTGGCCTGCGTCGCCCGATCGATGCGCTGTTCGACTTCTTCGAGCGCGAGCCGATCGCGTCGGCCTCGATCGCGCAGGTGCACCTGGCGCGGCTGAAGGACGGCCGCGAGGTCGCGGTCAAGGTCGTGCGACCGGGAATGGCCGGAGTCATCGATCGCGACCTCGAGCTGCTGCGCACCGCCGGCAGCCTCCTCGTGCGCGTTTCGGCCGACGCGCGCCGGCTGCGCCCGCTCGACGTGATCGACGAGTTCGACACCTACCTGCACGACGAGCTGGACCTGATCCGCGAGGGCGCCAACGCCAACCAGCTGCGCCGCAACTTCGAGGGCTCGCGGCTGTTGCGCGTGCCGGAGATCCACTGGGACTGGTGCGCCTCGAACGTGCTGACGATGGAGCGCATGCGCGGCATCCCGATCAGCCAGATCGAACGCATGCGCGAGGCGGGCATCGACCTGAAGCGGCTGTCGCGCGAAGGCGTGGAGATCTTCTTCACGCAGGTGTTCCGCCACGGCTTCTTCCACGCGGACATGCACCCGGGCAACATCCTCGTCGGCGCCGAAGGCGAAGACTTCAACCGCTACATCGCGCTCGACTTCGGCATCGTCGGCACGCTCTCCGAGTTCGACAAGGACTACCTCGCGCAGAACTTCCTCGCCTTCTTCCGCCGCGACTACCGGCGCGTGGCCGAGCTGCACGTCGAGTCGGGATGGGTGCCGCCCGACACGCGCGTCGAGGAACTGGCCGGCGCCGTGCGCGCCTGCTGCGAGCCGTTCTTCGACCGGCCTCTGAAGGAGATCTCGCTCGGCCTGGTGCTGCTGCGCCTGTTCCAGGCGTCGCGCCGCTTCAACGTCGAGATCCAGCCGCAGCTCGTGCTGCTGCAGAAGACGCTGCTGAACATCGAAGGGCTCGGCCGGCAGCTCGACCCCGAGCTGGACCTGTGGGTCACCGCCAAGCCGATCCTCGAGCGCTGGATGCAGGAGCAGATCGGGGTGGCCGGGCTGCTCGAGCGGATTCGCATCGAGGCGACGCACTGGAGCCGGATGCTGCCGGAGCTGCCGCGCCTGGCGCACCAGGCGCTGGAACGCCAGGCACATCCGAAGACCGATCCGCTCACGCGCGCCCTCGAAACGCTGACGCGCGAGCAGCGCGACATGCGCCGCTGGATCGCCGCGCTCGCGCTGCTGGTCGTCGCGCTGGTCGCCGTCCAGGCGCTCCGCTGGCTCGTATAGCTTCCGAGCCACACCGCCGCCTCCAAAAATCGGGTAAGGTTTCGCGCCATTTTTCGGATCAGCGACCGATGTTGACCACGCTGGTGATGATCTACCTGGCCGTGACGGTCGGGATCGGCCTGTACGCGGCGCAACGCGTCAAGAGCTCGAAGGACTATCTCGTCGCCGGCCGCAGCCTGCCGCTGTACATGAACGTCGCCACGGTGTTCGCCACCTGGTTCGGTGCGGAGACCGTGCTCGGCGTCTCGTCGACCTTCCTGCGCGAAGGCCTCGGCGGCGTCGTCGCCGACCCCTTCGGCGCGTCCTTCTGCCTGATCATCGTCGCGCTCGTCTTCGCGCGTCCGTTCTACCGGATGGAACTGCTGACGATCGGCGACTTCTACCGCAAGCGCTACAACCGCACGGTGGAGATCGGCGCGGGCCTGGCGATCACGCTGTCCTACCTCGGCTGGACCTCCGCCCAGATGGTCGCGCTGGGCATCGTCTTCAACACGCTGTCGGGCGGGACGATCCCGCTGTCGCAGGGCATCGTGCTCGGCGCAATGGTGGTGCTCGTCTACACGCTGTTCGGCGGCATGTGGTCGGTGGCGTTCACCGACCTCTTCCAGACGGTGATCATCATCGTCGGGCTGCTCTACATCGCCTTCCTGCTCGGCGGCATGGCAGGCGGCTTCGGCGCCGTCTGGGATGCCGCCGTTCGCGAGAACAAGCTGCGGTTCTGGCCGAGCGCGAACCTGCGGGACTGGATCGCTTTCGTCGCCGCCTGGGGGACGATGGCGATCGGCTCGATCGCGCAGCAGGACGTCTTCCAGCGGGTCACCTCGGCGAAGACCGAGGACACCGCCGTACGCGGCACGCTGCTGGGCGGCGCCATCTACTTCGTCTTCGCGTTCGTGCCGATGTTCATCGCGGTGTCGGCGCTGCTGATCGAGCCCGACAAGGTGCGCTCGATCCTCTCCGACGGCTCGCTCGACTTCCAGCTGATCCTGCCGCAGCTGATCCTGGACCAGACGCCGCTGTTCGCGCAGGTGATGTTCTTCGGCGCGCTGCTGTCGGCGATCCTGTCGACGGCCAGCGGCGCACTGCTCGCGCCCACGGCGGTGTTCACCGAGAACGTGCTGCGCCCGCTGCTCGGCGGACGCATCGGCGACAAGCAGATGCTCGTCATGCTGCGCATGGTGCTGGTGATCTTCGCGTTGTGCGTGATGCTGTTCGCGCTGAACAGCGAATCGTCGATGTTCCAGATGGTGCAGAACGCCTACAAGGTGACGCTGGTCGCGGCGTTCACGCCGCTCGCCTTCGGGCTGTTCTGGCGCCGCGCCACTCCGCAGGGCGCGATGATGTCGGTCATCTTCGGGCTGGTCGCCTGGGGAATCTCGGAGCTGAGCGCACCCGATGCGCTGATCCCGCCGCAGTTCGTCGGCCTGGGCGCGTCGATCTTCGGCATGGTCTTCGGCTCGATCGCGCCGCGCATCGCCGGCGGTGCCGGCCATCCGGATGCGGTGCGCGGAAAGATCGCGCATTGACCTGCGGAGCCGCTTCGCGGCGGCGCGTTGCTTTTCCGCGGCAGGGCGGATCGGGGGACCGCGTACGCCTGCGTGTTAAGCTTTCCGACAAGTGCTTCTCGAGCGCTGCAAGTAGCTGATAACAAAAGGGAAACGTGAACATCGTCATCCTCGCCGCCGGCCTGGGGAAGCGGATGCGCTCGGCGCTTCCGAAAGTCCTGCATCCGCTGGCCGGCAAACCGCTGCTGCAGCACGTCGTCGACGAAGCGCGCGCCCTCGATCCGGACACTATCGTCGTCGTCTACGGGCACGGCGGCGAAGCGGTCTCGCAGGCGATCCCCGGAGACGACCTGCGCTGGGTGCTGCAGCAACCGCAACTGGGCACCGGCCACGCGGTGCAGCAGGCGGCGCCGCTGCTCGCCGACGGCGTCCCCACGCTGGTGCTGTACGGCGACGTGCCGCTCATCCGCGCCGCGACGCTCGATCGGCTTCTGCAGGCGGGCGGCCAGGACGCGCTCGCGCTGCTCACCGTCGAACTGGACGACCCCACCGGTTACGGGCGGATCGTGCGGCACGACGGGCGGATCGTACGCATCGTCGAGCACCGCGACGCCGACGAGGCGCAGCGCGCGATCCGCGAAATCAACACCGGAATCCTCGCTGCACCGACACCGGCGCTGAAGCGCTGGCTGGCGGCGCTGGGCAACGACAACGCGCAGGGCGAGTATTACCTCACCGACATCGTCGCCTTCGCGGTCCAGGATGGCGTGCGCGTCGAATCCGCGCAGCCTGGGCAGGCGTCGGAGACGCTCGGCGTGAACAGCAAGCTGCAACTGGCACAACTCGAACGGCTCCTCCAGGCGCGGATCGCCGCGCGGCTGATGGAGGAAGACGGCGTTCGGCTGGCCGATCCGGCCCGGCTCGACGTGCGCGGCCGCCTGCGCTGCGGGCGCGACGTCTTCATCGACGTCGGCTGCGTGTTCGAGGGCGAGGTCGAACTGGGCGACGACGTCGAGATCGGCCCGTACTGCACGATCCGCTCGGCGCGCATCGGTGCCGGCACCCGCGTCCTGCCGTACTCGAACATCGACGACGCGGTGGTCGGGGCAAATGCGCGCATCGGCCCGTTCGCGCGGCTGCGCCCCGGCACCGAGCTGGGCGACGGAACGCACGTGGGCAATTTCGTCGAAATGAAGAACACGAAGATGCGTGCCGGATCCAAGGCGAACCACCTTGCCTACATCGGCGACGCCTCGATCGGCGAGCGCGTGAACGTCGGCGCCGGTACGATCACCTGCAACTACGACGGCGTGAACAAGCACGAGACGGTGATCGGCGACGACGCCTTCATCGGCAGCGACACGCAGCTCGTCGCGCCGGTGAAGGTCGGCCGCGGCGCCACGATCGGCGCAGGCACGACGCTCACGCACGATGCGCCGGAAGGTCGCCTGACGTTGTCGCGCGCGAAGCAGGCGACGATCGATTCCTGGAAACGACCGGCCCCGAAGAACACCCGGACCGGATAGCGTGACAACCCGCGCCGCGGAGCGCGCCCGCCGCCCACGAGCGGCCGGCGAACGCCGCAGCGCACAGGAGCAGTCTGCAACATGTGTGGAATCGTCGGGGCGGTCGCCCAGCGCAACGTCGTACCGATCCTCATCGAGGGTCTGCGCAGGCTCGAATACCGGGGCTACGACTCGGCCGGCATCGCCATCCTGAACGGCGCGATGGAGCGCGTGCGCTCGGTGGGCCGGGTTTCCGACCTTGAGGCGCGCACCCGCGAGATGCGAGCGATTGCGCCCACCGGCATCGCGCATACGCGCTGGGCCACGCACGGCGGTGTCTCGGAGAAGAACGCGCATCCGCATTTCTCTTCGCGCGACGGCGTCGAGGTCTCGGTCGTGCACAACGGCATCATCGAGAACCACGAGGCGCTGCGCGCACGGCTCCTCGAGGCCGGCTACCAGTTCGTCAGCGACACCGACACCGAGGTCATCGCGCACCTGCTGCACAGCCACGTCGCGTCCGGGTTGAAACTCTTCGAGGCGATGCAGCGGACCGTTCGCGAGCTGTCGGGCGCCTACGCGATCGCCGCGATCCACGTCGGCGAGCCGCACACCGTCGTCGGCTCGCGCCGCGGCTCGCCGCTGCTGCTCGGCGTGGGCGAATCGAACGCCGAGGGCAGCGAGAACTTCCTCGCTTCCGACACGTCGGCGCTGCTGCAGGTCACGCGCCGCGTCGCGTACCTCGAGGACGGCGACGTCGTGCGCATCGGCACCGACGGCTACTCGATCGTCGATCTCGAAGGCAGGCCCGTGCACCGGCCGATCGTCGAGAGCCAGCTGTCGGCCGACTCGATCGAGCTGGGCCAGTACCAGCACTACATGCAGAAGGAAATCTTCGAGCAGCCGGGCGCCATCGCCAACACGCTCGAGATGGTGACGAACGCATCGTCGGTGTCGGCGGGCCTGTTCGGCGCCGAAGCCGAGGAGGTGTTCGCACGCACGAAGCACATCCTGATCCTCGCCTGCGGAACGAGCTGGCACGCCGGACTGGTCGCGAAATACTGGCTCGAGGCGATCGCCGGCATTCCGGTGTCGGTGGAGATCGCCAGCGAATACCGCTACCGCGACTCGGTCGCGCTACCGAAGACGCTGGTGATCACCGTCTCGCAATCGGGCGAGACGGCCGACACGCTGGCCGCGCTGCAGCACGCGACGACGATCGGCCTGCGCGATTCGCTGTCGATCTGCAACGTGCCCGAATCGGCGCTGGTGCGCCAGAGCCGGCTGCGCTTCCTCACGCGCGCAGGCCCCGAGATCGGCGTCGCGTCGACCAAGGCGTTCACCACGCAGCTCACCGTGCTGTTCGTGCTCACGCTCGTGCTCGCGCGCCAGCGCAGGCGCCTGTCGGCGGCGAAGGAGAAGGAGCTGCTCGCGCAGCTGCGTCACCTGCCGGCGGCGATGAACCACGTGCTGGAATGCGAGGGGGCGGTGCGCCACTGGGCGAACCGCTTCGCGCCGAAGCAGCACGCGCTGTTCCTCGGCCGCGGCGTGCACTACCCGATCGCGCAGGAGGGCGCCCTCAAGCTCAAGGAGATCACCTACATCCACGCCGAGGCCTACGCGGCGGGCGAACTGAAGCACGGCCCGCTCGCGCTGGTCGACCGCGACATGCCGGTGGTCGTCGTCGCCCCCAACGACTCGCTGATCGAGAAGCTGAAGTCGAACCTGCAGGAAGTGCGCGCGCGCGGCGGCGAGCTCTTCGTGTTCGCCGACCGCGACACGCTGATCGAGCCGAGCGACGGGGTGAACATCATCAACCTCGGGGATCACGCCGGGTTGCTGTCGCCGATCCTGCACGTGGTGCCGCTGCAGCTGCTGGCGTATCACGTGGCGCTGGTGCGGGGGACGGATGTGGACAAGCCCAGGAACCTAGCCAAGAGCGTGACGGTCGAGTGAGAAGGTCTTGACGGCCAGGTTCCTGGGCTTGCGACGAAGGCTGACTTTCGCCGCAGGCGAAAGTTAAGGCCGCGCAGCGGCCGGCCGGAGTCACAAACCGCGCCGCCGCTCGCCTCCAGGTCCGGGACACCGACGGTAGCGTTTGCACCCGCGGAATCGATTCCACGAGCGGCAACGCTACGCTTCGTAGCACCGCCGCGTGGTCGCGCGCGGGCGGTCCGCGGAATACAGCATTTCCAGGCCCGAAACGGTTTGCATGGCCAAAAGTGCTGCAAACCGCAGCGCGGAAAAGCTGAGCGATCCTGCCGCAGTGCTGCGGGCGAGCACGGAGATCAAGGCTTGCCCCGACGATCGGGTAGCCTTCACTGTCGACCCTGGATTCACGTTACCGGTGCGTGCCATGAGCCTGTTCGAATCGATGAAGGGAGTGCAGATCCCCACAACGGAAGCCGAGAGGAACGAACTCGTCGTCACCGAGAGCTCCCATGGGATCTGGGACTACCATCTTTCACGTCGTGCCAACATCATGCGTTCCCTGTGCGGCACGCCAACCATGCCGACGGCGATTCCCGTTTCGGCGTGGGGTGAACAGTTGGACGAGAAGCTGCCAAGGCGCCCCACTTACTGTGAGACGTGCGCACGTCTCGCCTGGCCGCAAGGCGGAGCCGATGACGGCACGACACGGCAGGAATCCGGGCGCGACGGCTGACGTTCGGCTGCCCTTGGCTAGTGGCGA
>JAJPEN010000063.1 GCA_021166835.1 Burkholderiaceae bacterium
CCCTCGCCTCGCCGCCGAACTGCTTCGAGAGCACCGTCGTGATCGCCGCCGTCAGCGTCGTCTTGCCGTGATCCACGTGCCCGATCGTCCCCACGTTCACGTGCGGCTTCGTACGCTCGAACTTTCCTTTCGCCATTTCGAACTCCCGGTTCTTGTTCCGATGCTGTCAGCTAGCGATCCACCGTGCTCCGGCACGGGTTCGACGATGCAGGCCAGACCCTTCGACTCGCTGTTCAGACTCGCTGTTCAGACTCGCGCTGTTCCGACTCGACGTTGCGACTCGATGTTGTTACTTGGTGCCCATGGCGCGGATCGAACGCGCGACCTCTCCCTTACCAAGGGAGTGCTCTACCACTGAGCCACATGGGCGCAACGGAAACGACCCGGCCGGTGCTGGAGCGGGTGAAGGGAATCGAACCCTCGTCGTAAGCTTGGAAGGCTTCTGCTCTACCATTGAGCTACACCCGCGAGCCGAACCGCCGAACCCGATCACCGTCGAGACCCCCGAGACGTTAGCGTCGAGACCCCGAGACGTTACCGTCGAGACCTGAGACGTTAACGTCGAGACCCTCGACGCCACCGCCGAGACTGATACCGCTGGTGGAGGGGGTTGGATTCGAACCAACGTAGGCGTAAGCCAACAGATTTACAGTCTGCCCCCTTTAGCCGCTCGGGCACCCCTCCGGGGAACCGCGAATTATGGCCCGCGGAAAATTCGATGTCAATTTTGCCGACCGGAGGCACGGATGGCGAAGGATCGCGAGAATACCGGGGGACCGACCAGCGGACTGCAGGGACTCGGAATCGGCGCGCTGAACGTCGGCAACCTGCTCGACACGGTCGATTTCGTGAAGAACGCCTGGTCGGCGTTCGGCGTACCGTCGTCGCTGGCGCCGACCACCGACGTGGACGAGCTGGACCGCCGCATCGCCGACCTCAAGGCGGTCGAGCAGTGGCTGACGGTGAACCTGAACCTGCTGAAGGCGAGCGTGCAGGCGCTGGAGATCCAGCGCGGAACGATCGCGACGCTGAAGGCCTACGGCGCGATGATCGGCTCGCCGGGGAACCTTCCGGGCGCGAACGCGCTCGCGCAGGCGATGGCGGGCGTGGCATCCAGCGCGATGGCGGCTGCCACCGGCGGAGGCCTGGCTACGGGGGCCCCGTCCGTGCCGGCCACGCCGGTCACGCCGGCGACGCCCACATCGCCATCGCCCGCGTCGCCCACGCCGGCACCGGCGGCCGCCGCACCCGTCGTGCAGACGCCCGCCGCCGCAATGGCGAGCGCAGCCAGCGGCGAGCCGCCTGCCGAGGTTCCGACACCGGCGCTGCCCGGGCTCGACGCAGGCGCCTGGTGGGATCTGCTGCAACGCCAGTTCAACCAGATCGCCGCCGTCGCGCTCGGCACGCCCGGTGAACACGCGACCACCGCCGTCGGGAAGAGTGCCGCGAAGAACGCCGCGAAGAAAACGGCGAGCGGCACGCGCACCGATCGGGAAGGCGCACCAGTTGCTCGCAGCAGGAAGACGGCCTCCGGTTCGAAGACGAAATCGTCGTCGGCCGGGGGACAGGAACCAGGCCGTCGCGGCCGTCGGTCCGCCCGGGGAGAACCCGACTCCTGAGGGCACTTCCGCGAGGGTCTCGAACCAAAGACGCAAGCAGATGACCCTCTCGACCCGAACCTTCCGCCACGGCCACGCCGCCCACGGCGACTGGCACGAACTGACGCGACGCGTCATCTCCCAGCTGTCGACGCGCGAACCGGCCGGCGACAGCGCGCTCGTCGCCGGCCTCGGGCTGCTCTACGTCACCGAGGGGCTGTCCGACAGCCTGCCGTCGATCGCATCGACGCTCGGCGAGCGCTTTCCCGGCGTGCGCTGGGTGGGCGCCGCGGCGCACGGCGTTTGCGTCTGCGGCGCGGAGTACGCGGGGGAACCCGCGCTCGTCGCGATGATCTGCGAGCTGCCCGCGGACAGCTGGCGCGTGTTCTCCGGCTCGCCGCGGCTGCCGGCGATCGACGCCGACCGCGGCGGCATGGCAGTGCGCACGCCGGCCGCGCTCGTGCACGCCGATTCGGCGAGCGCGGCGCTTCCCGAGTCGATCGCGGGGCTCGCGCACCGGCTCGGCAGCGGCTTCCTGTTCGGCGGGCTGGTCGGCGGCGCGGAGTCGCGCGGCCCGCAACTGGCCGGCGGCATCGTGCACGGCGGGCTGTCGGGCGTCGCCTTCGGCGAGCAGGTACGCCTGCTGTCGCGGGTCACGCAGGGCTGCGCTCCGATTTCGCGCGAGCACGTCGTCTCGGCCTGCACGTCGCACTACATCGAACGGCTGGACGAAAGACCGGCGCTGGACGTGCTGCTCGACGACCTCGGCGTGCGCGGCGCCGCGCGCGACTCGCGCGACGGCGAAGAGATCCTGCGCGCGCTGCCGGCCGAGCGGCTGTCGCGCGGCCTGATGATCGGCTTCACCCCGCCCGGGGCCGCGCGCGGCATCGGCTTCGGCGACTACGTCGTGCGCAACGTGCTCGGCATCGATCCGCAGAACCGCGTGCTGGCGGTGTCGACCGTGCCGCGACAGGGCGATCGCGCGATGTTCTGCACGCGCGACCAGCAGGCGGCACGAGCCGACCTCGTGCGCGTCTGCACCGAGTTGCGCGAGGAAGTCGAATCGGGCGAGCTGAACGCGCTCGGCGCGCACTACGTTTCCTGCGTCGCGCGGGGCGAGCACCTGTTCGGCGCCGCCGGCGTCGAGCTGGGAATCGTCGCGCACAACCTCGGCGAGATCCCGCTCGTCGGCTTCTTCGCCAACGGCGAGATCGCGCACGACCGCATCTACGGGTATACGGGCGTGCTCACGCTGTTCGTCGAGCAGCGCAACGCGGCGGCGCGTTGAACGACACGCGCCGCGCGGAGGCAAGGCGCCCGCACGCAGGCGGGAGGCACCCGCACGCGCGCAGGACGCGCCACGCGCGCGCGGCAGGCCGACGAGCGGCGGGAGGGGCATCGGATCGCGCAGGCGAGCCGTTGCTACAATCGATCGCAGCCCGGCGGACGAAGACGTGAGCAACGCACTGGTCGGCTTCGAACACAAGATCTGCGATCCGGCGCATGCCGCACGCGAAGCCGCGGCCCTGCCCCGGCCGATCGTCTTCACCAACGGCGTGTTCGACGTGTTGCACAGGGGACACGTGACCTGCCTCGCCGAGGCGCGCGCGCTCGGCGCCTCGCTCGTCGTTGCGCTCAACAGCGACGGGTCCGTCAAGCGGCTGGGCAAGGGCAGCGATCGGCCGATCAATCCGCTGGCCGACCGGCTCGCGGTCGTCGCCGCGCTCGAATCGACGACGCTCGTCACCTGGTTCGAAGCCGATACGCCGCTCGAACTGATCCTCGCGATCCGGCCCGACGTGCTCGTCAAGGGCGGCGATTGGGCGCCCGACGAGATCGTCGGCGCCGACGAAGTACGCGCCGCCGGCGGATCGGTGCATTCGATTCCGTTCCGCTTCCAGCGCTCGACGAGCGACCTGCTCGAGCGTATCCGGCACAGCAGTCCCGAACACGACGTCGAATCGACGCGCCGGGCGCCGGCCTGACACCCGCGAGGCGCATCGCGCCTCTCGTTCAGCCTCCTTCTTCCGTCAATCGCAGTCGCGCGCGGGCGCGTCGAACTGCGCGCCGAGCATGTTCGCGATCGCCGGGGCTTCGGCCTGCGGCCAGCGCGCCTGCAATGCGATCCGCACCTGGATAGGCGGGCGCGGCGCGACCTGCGCGCGCGTTTCGCCGGCGCGCGCGAGCTGGTCGACCATCGCGCGCGCGGCGCTCTCGAAACGGAAGAGCCCCAGCGAGATCGCCAGCCGCATCGGCCCGTCCTGGATGACGAAGGCGTCGTCGCGTCCGATGCGGCGCAACTCGGCGAGCCGCTGCTGCGCCTGCGCGGCGCTGTCCGCCGGAGGCAGGTAGACGAGATAGCTCGCGCCCTGCTCGATGCGGCGCTCGTTCACGGTCGCGCCCGACTGCTCGAGGGCGCCGCGCAGCGCCGCGGCCCGGTCCTCGTCGAGCGGGGGGAAGGCGCGGCAGGCGACGGGAGCCACGACGCCGGCAGACGCCGGGGACGCGGCAGAGGCGGTCGACGGATCGGGCGGCGCAGCGGGCGCGGGCGACGGTGCAACGGGCGCGGGCGACGGTGCAGCGGGCGCTGTAGGCGCGGCTGGCAGTACGGCCGGAGGCGCGCTCGATGCGGCGCTCGACGACCCGGGGGACGAGGCGCCGGGCGGGGCAGCGGGCCTGGCGGGGGCAGCCGGCGGCGCAACCGCGTTGCGCTCGGCGCCCGCTTTCGCCGGCGGCGGGAGGCTCGCTGGCTGCTCGGGGCTCGCCGGCGGCTTGGGACTCGCCGGCGGCTCGAGGCGCGACAGCGGCACCGGGCGCAATCGGTCGGCGTTCTCTTCGCGCGACGGGAGATCGCCGGCGCCGTCGAACCAGCCGCGGTTCCATCCGAACATCAGCACGTTCGCGAGGACGAGGACGAGCAGCAGTCGCCTCATCGAGGATCGCTCCTCGCAGCCTCGCGTTCCTCGTCGCGCCGCAGCGTCGCCTCGCCGTGGCGGACGATCTGCACGCCGCCGGCGCCGAGCACGCGCAGCGCGCCCTGCCCGTCGATGCCGAGCGCATGCCCCGCGGCGACGACGCGCTCGCCTTCCAGCACGACGACCGACTCGCCCTGCAACGCATCGAAACGCTGCCAGGCAGCGACGAACTCGCCCGCCCCTTCGGCAAGGAATCGTTCGAAGGATCGGGCGACTTCGCCGGCGATGCAGCCGATCACCGTGGCCGGATCGTCGAGCGCAGCCGCGCCGTCGAACAATCCGCAGGCCGGCTGCCCGATCCGCGCGTCACGCGGCGCGGCGAGATTGACGCCGATGCCGACGACGATGCGCTCGATCGAACGCAGCGGCGCGCCCGCCAGCGGCAGGCTGCGCCGCGTCTCGACGAGGATTCCGCCGAGCTTGCGACCGCCGCGCTGCAGGTCGTTGGGCCATTTCAGCCGCAGGTCGGGCGCCCACGGCGCGAGCGCGACGGCAGCCGCGACGCCGACGACGATCGACAGCGCCGCCGGCGGCGGCTCGGCGCCGACGCCGCGTTCGAAGGCCATCGAGAACGCCAGCGAGCGGCCCGCTTCGCAGATCCAGGCGCGTCCGCGTCGCCCGCGACCGGCGGTCTGGTTCAGCGTCGCCAACAGCACGGGCGGCGCCGGCGCCGGGCCGAAGGGCGCCTGCATCAGCGCCTCGTTCGTCGAAGCGATCTCGCCGACCGTCCGCACGCGAAGCGCGGCGCAGCCGGCGGCCGCGCGGATCCGGTCGGCATCGAGCGAACTCATCGGCGCCGATCATAGCGGAGCAGCAGGTAAGCAGCAGGTAATCTAGGCAGGTGCACAGCCCGTCGATCCGCCTCCCGGTAGAGCCTTCGCGGCGCCGCGCGCCGCAGAGCGCCGCCTGGCTCGCCGCCTATGCGGCGGCGCTCGTCTACGCGAGCCTGTATCCGTGGACCGGCTGGCGCGCGCCGGGCGCGTCGATGTTCGATTTCCTCACGGCGCCGTGGCCGCGCTGGTGGACAGCGTTCGACGTCGCTACCAACCTGCTCGCCTACCTGCCCCTCGGCCTGCTCGCCTGCGTGGCGATCGCGCGGGCGGCGCGCACGCGCGTGCTGCGCGCCGCGCCGTGGGCGCTGGTTCTCTGCGCGCTGCTGTCGTTCTCGCTCGAGTCCGCGCAGAGCCTGCTGCCGGCACGCGTTCCGTCGCGCCTGGACCTGCTGACAAACGTCGCCGGCTCGGCGCTCGGCATCGCGATCGCCGTCTGGTTCGGTCGCCGGCGCATCGAGCGGCTGCCGCGCGCGCTGCGCAGCACGTTCACCGTGGCGCCCGGTGCGACGATGGGCGCCGTGCTGCTCGTCGCCTGGCCGATCGCGCAGTGGTACCCGCAATCGCTGGTGTTCGCGACCGGCGACCTGCTGTTCGCCTGGCCGTCGTCGGCCGCGCCTTCGGGCCCCGACTGGCGGGCGGCGCTGATCCTGCCGGCCCACTACGAGCCGTTCGTCGAGGCGTGCGCGGTGTCGCTGGCGATCGTGGCGATCGCCTCGCTCGTGCGCGAAGTCTTCGTGGCGCCGGTCGCGCCCGGCGCGCGCCCGCCGGCCTGGCCGATTGCGCTGCCGATCGTCGCGGCCTGCGCGATCAAGTCGATCGCCGGCGCAGTCGTGCTTGGAGCGGCGCATGCCTTCGGCTGGCTGAGCGCCGCCGCGCAGGGCGGTCTGGTCGCCGGCGCAATCGCAGCGATCGCGCTCGTCCCCGCCACCCCGCGGGTACGGGCGGCCAGCGCGATCGCCGCCGTCGCGCTGGGCACCGTGCTGGTGAACCTCGCGCCGCCCAACGAGTACTACCTGTCGATGCTCGCGCACTGGGAAGGCGAATGGGCGAACTTCCACGGCCTGCTGCGCGCACTCGCCACGCTGTGGCCGTTCGCGATGCTCGCGTGGTGGGGTCGTCGAATGTACGCCCGCCTATAATCGAACGATGCCTTCCTACTACGAACGCCACATCTTCTTCTGCGTCAACCGGCGCGACGATCCCAACCGCGAATGCTGCGCGCGCCACGGCGCCGAGGAGCTGCAGGCGTACGCGAAGGAGCGCGTCAAGGCGCTCGGGCTCTCCGGCCCCGGCAAGGTGCGCGTCAACAAGGCGGGCTGCCTCGATCGCTGCGAGCTGGGACCGGTTGCCGTCGTCTACCCCGAGGGCGTCTGGTACAGCTACGTCGATCGCGAGGACATCGACGAGATCGTCGAATCGCATCTGCGCGACGGGAAACCGGTCGAGCGGCTGCGGCTCGAATGAACGCCGGCACGCAACTGCTGCTGATCGACGGACCGATCGGCGCGATCGACGTCGCGCTCGATCGGCCCGCGGGGACGCCGCGCGGAATCGGCGTCGTCGCGCATCCGCATCCGCTGTACGGCGGCACGCGCGACAACAAGGTCGCGCAGACGCTCGCCCGCGCGCTGCTCGCGCTCGGTCACGTCGTCTGGCGTCCGAACTTCCGCGGTGTGGGCGCGACGGCCGGCACGCACGACGAGGGCCGCGGCGAGACCGACGACCTGCTCGAGGTGGTGCGCCATGCCCGCGAGCAGGCGGCGGCCGAGGCGCCGGCAGGCGCCGACCCGCTGCCGCTCGTGCTCGCCGGCTGCTCCTTCGGCACCGACGTGCAGATCCGCGTCGCCGCCCGCCTGCGCGAGGCGAAGGCGCCCGCGCAGCGGCTGGTGCTCGTCGGCACCGCTGCCACCGATCGCTACGCGCTCGGCGAGGTTCCCGCCGACACGCTGGTCGTGCACGGGGAACACGACGAAGTCGTTGCGCTGCAGGGCGTGCTCGACTGGGCGCGCCCGCAGTCGCTGCCGGTGGTCGTGATTCCCGGAGCAGAGCACTTCTTCCATCGGCGCCTGACGCTGCTCAAGCGCATCGTCGTCGACGCGCTGGCGCCGCGGGTCGACATCGAAGCCGGGTGAGATCGCAACCGCCCGACCCGCGGCTGATCTACGCCCGGACGCCGGCCGGCGACGCCGAAACGAGTGCGCGCGCGCTCGAGCTGGCGCCGTCGGCGCGACGCATCCTCGCGCTGGTCGACGCCAGACGCAGCGTCGGCGATCTGTCGCAGCTGGCGCGACCGGGCGAGCTGGCGCCGGTGCTCGCCGCGCTCGAGCGGCTCGCCCTCGTCGAGGTGGTCGCGCTCGCCGCCGAGCCCACCGAGGCGCAGCGCCGCGAGCGCGAGCGCGCCGAGCAGGCGCGCCTGCAGGCGATCAAGGATGCATTGCGCGACGTCTTCGCGGCCGAACTCGGCGTCGCCGGCCGCATCTGGGACGCGCGCATCGCCGACAGCGTGAACCTCGACGTGCTTCGGCGCGCGCTGCGCGAAGCGGTCGACGTGGTCGAGCTTCGTTGCGGCGAAGCGGCCGCACGACGCGTGCTCGCGATCGCACGGCCGCTGTTCGCGATCGCCCTATAATTCCCCGCTTTCGTCGTTGTCCTCTCCTGCGGCGCCGCCGCGGCGTCGCGCGGCGATGCGAAGCGCATTGCCGTCCCGCACCTCCGGATGTATCGATGCCCGCACGCCTGCTCGCCCTGCTGTCGTTCCTGTTCCTCGCCTTCGCGCAGACCGCCGTTGCGCAGGTCTCCCCGCCCACCATCGCGGCCCGCGCCTGGATCCTGCTCGACGAGACCACCGGCCAGGTGCTCGCGTCGCATGAGCCCGACCTGAAGATCGAGCCGGCGTCGCTCACCAAGATCATGACCGCGTATCTCGCCTTCGACGCGCTGCGCGAGAAGCGCCTCACGCTCGACCAGCGTCCGGCGGTGTCGCAGGCAGCCTACAAGGCGATCGGTTCGCGGATGTTCGTCGAGCCGGCGAAGCCGGCAACGGTGGAGGAGCTGCTCAACGGCGTGATCGTGCAGTCGGGCAACGACGCCTCGATCGTGCTCGCCGAGGCGCTTGCCGGCACCGAGGCGAGCTTCGCCGAGCAGATGAATCGGGCCGCGCAGCGCATGGGCCTGCGCAACACGAGCTTTCGCAATGCCACCGGCCTGCCCGATCCGCAGCACTACACGACGGCGCGCGATCTCGCCACGCTCGCGCAGCGGCTGATCGAAGACTTCCCCGATCAATACGTGATGTATTCGAAGCGCGAATACACGTACAACAACATTCGCCAGCCGAACCGCAACCGGCTGCTGGCGATCGACCCGAGCGTCGACGGCATGAAGACGGGGCACACCGACGCCGCCGGCTACTGCCTGATCGCCTCGGCGAAGCGCGATCTTCCCGGCATCGGCGGCACGCGACGCCTGATCAGCGTGATGCTGGGCGCCGCCTCCGAATCGGCGCGCGCGATCGAATCGCAGAAGCTGCTGAACTACGGCTACCAGAACTTCGACGTCGTGCGCGTCCAGGCGAAGGACAAGCCCGCCGGCACCTACGACGTCTGGAAAGGCAGCAAGAGCACCGTCGACGGCGGTTTCGAGCGCGACGTTCTCGTCTCGGTGCCGCGCGGGCAGGCCGACCAGGTCAAGGCCGAGATCGAGCGCGTGCAGCCGCTGATCGCGCCGATCGCGCAGGGCCAGCAGATCGGCACGCTGCGCGTACGCATCGGCGACCAGCTCGTCGCCGAGCGCCCGCTGCTGGCGCTGTCGGCGGTCCAGCCCGCCGGCTGGTTCGGCCGCGCCTGGGACTCGCTGCGGCTGATGCTCGCGCGCTGAAAGGCTCGGCGAGCCGCGCCTCGGGCGCATCGCGCTCGCCTCGGGCTCGTTACGCTCGCCTCTGGCTCGGCGCTCGCCTCGGTGCCCGGCGCGCTCGCCTGCGCGCCCGGCGGGTCGCCTCGCATATTCTGGCGCATACTCGGGCAATCCCCTTGGACAACGAACGAACCGGAATGACGCAGATCGCCTGGCTGAACGGCGAATGGACGCCGCTGGAAGACGCACGCGTTCCGGCGCTCGACCGCGGCTTCGTGTTCGGCGACGGAATCTACGAAGTCGTTCCGGTCTATGCAGGGCGCAAGTTCCGCTGGGCGCAACACCTGGCCCGGCTGCAGCGCAGCCTCGCCGCGGTGTCGATCCGCAACCCGCACGACGAGGCCGGATGGACGCGCCTGGTCGACGAGCTGGTCGCGCGCCATCCGTGGCGCGACCAGTTCGTCTATCTGCAGGTCACGCGCGGCGTCGCCCGCCGCGATCACGCGTTTCCGCCGTCCGACGTTGCGCCCACCGTCTTCGCGATGACGAGCGAACTGGTCGCTCCGCCCGCCGCGCAGCGCGAACAGGGCGTCGCCGCCGTCACGCTGACCGACGAACGCTGGCTGCATTGCGACATCAAGACCACCTCGCTGCTGGGCAACGTGCTCGCGCGACAGGCGGCGGTGGCCGCCGGCGCGGCCGAATGCGTGATGTTCCGCGACGGCTTTCTCACCGAGGGCGCGGCGAGCAACATCTGGGTCGTGCGCAACGGCACGCTGTTCGGGCCCCCGAAGGACAACCTCGTGCTCGAGGGCATCCGCTACGGCCTCATGGCGGAGCTGGCCCCGCAGGCCGGCGTGCCGCTCGAGATCCGCCGCATCCTGCGCGAGGAAGTGCACGCGGCCGACGAGCTGATGATGAGTTCGGCGACCAAGGAGCTGCTGCCGATCACGCGCCTGGACGGACGTCCGGTCGGCGGCGGTCGTCCGGGCCCGGTGTATGCAGCGCTGTACGCGGCCTACCAGCGGGCCAAGGCGGCAGCGTAGGAGCCGATGCGCCGATGTCCGAAGACCGCAGCCTGAGCGAAGCCTTCGACCGGCTCGAGCGCCTGCTCGAGTTCCCGGTCGACTTCCCGCTGAAGATCATGGGCCGGCGCGTCGACGACTTCGCGCAGACGATGTCCGGCCTCGTCGTCGAGCACGTGCCGCAGTTCGATCCGTCGACGATCGAGCTGCGCGTGTCGAGCAAGGGCTCGTACCTGAGCGTCACCGTCGTCGTGCGCGTGGAGTCGCGCGAGCAGCTCGAGCGCCTGTATCGCGCGCTCGCCACGCATCCGATGGTCAGCGTCGTCCTTTGACCTCGCAGGCCCCGATCGTCCGTCGCCTCGGCCGCATCGAATACGAACGAGCCGAGCCGATGATGCGGTCGTTCACTGCCGCGCGCGGCCCGGACACGCCCGACGAGATCTGGCTGGTCGAGCATCCGCCGGTGTTCACGCTCGGACGCGCCGCACGGCTCGAACACGTGCGGGCGCCGGGGGCGATCTCCGTCGCGCGCACCGAGCGCGGCGGCCAGGTGACCTACCACGGACCCGGACAGGCGGTCTGCTACGTACTGGTCGACCTGCGGCGCGCCGGCATCCGCGTGCGCGACTTCGTCGCGCGCATCGAGGACGCGACGATCGCGCTGCTCGGCGAATACGGAATCGACGCCGTGCGCCGCAGCGGCGCGCCGGGCGTCTACGTGCGCTCGAGCGGCGCTGCCGGCGGCGGGAACGGCGCCGACGACAGGCATTCCAGCCTGGGTGACGTCGCCGGCGCGAAGATCGCCTCGATCGGCATCCGGATCACCGACGGCTGCAGCTGGCACGGCGTCGCATTGAACGTGGCGATGGATCTCGAGCCCTTCGGCCGCATCGACCCCTGCGGCTATCCCGGACTCGCCGTCACCGATATGCGAAGCTGCCTGCCTGCGCCTGCCGATTACGACCAGGTCTCCGGCCGATTCGCGTCGCTGCTCGCGACGGCCTTCGCCACCGACTCCTCACCGATCCCCCGCCGATGAACGCCGTGCCTCCTCCGACCGCACCGAACCCCTCCGACAAGCAGAAAGGCGCGGCCAAGACCTCGCGCATTCCGATCAAGGTCGTTCCCGCGGCCGAGCCGCTGGCGAAGCCCGACTGGATCCGCGTGCGGCCCGCAGCCGATCCCTCCCGCTTCGCGCAGATCAAGAAGACGCTGCGCGAGCATCGGCTGCATACGGTCTGCGAAGAGGCTTCGTGCCCGAACATCGGCGAGTGCTTCGGCAACGGCACCGCCACCTTCATGATCCTCGGCGACAAGTGCACGCGGCGCTGCCCGTTCTGCGACGTCGGCCACGGACGTCCCGATCCGGTCGACGCGAGCGAACCGGGGCATCTTGCCGACACGATCGCGGCGCTGCGCCTGTCGTACGTGGTGATCACCAGCGTCGATCGCGACGACCTGCGCGACGGCGGCGCGCAGCACTTCGCCGACTGCATCGCCGCCGTACGCCAACGCTCTCCGCGCACGCGCATCGAGGTGCTGGTGCCCGACTTTCGTGGCCGACTCGAGCGCGCGCTCGACATTCTCGAGCGCACGCCGCCCGACGTGATGAACCACAACCTCGAGACGGTGCCTCGCCTGTATCGGCAGGCACGTCCCGGCGCCGACTATGCGAATTCGCTGAAGCTGCTCGAAGAGTTCGGCCGCCGCGTGCCCGCGGTGCCGACGAAATCGGGACTGATGGTCGGCCTGGGCGAAACCGACGACGAGATCCTGCAGACGATGCGCGACCTGCGCGCGCACGGCGTGGCGATGCTCACGATCGGCCAGTACCTGGCGCCGTCCGACGCGCACCTGCCGGTGCATCGCTACGTCCCTCCCGAGACCTTCCGGCATTTCGCCGAGGAAGCGGCGCGGATGGGCTTCACGAACACCGCCTCCGGTCCTTTGGTGCGCTCCTCGTATCACGCCGATCGGCAGGCGCACGACGCGGGCGTGGCCTGAACGAATCGCTCCCCGGGCGGCGCCCGCGCCGCTACCGGCGCCTGCACTCGTCGGCCCTGGCGTCCTTGCCCGGGCCGTTCCGGCGCTTGCACCTGCGTGCCCCCGGCCCTTGCGCGGGCCTTCCGCCAGCGATTAAAGTGCCGGGCACATCGTCGACGCCGCTGTCTCGCAGCCCGACCCGCTTGGGGGCAAGCCCTTATGGCAAGACGTGGCGGCAATCGCCTACATTCACCCTCCCATCGAAAGGAGTGCAAAGCATGAGGCTTGCAGCAGCCATCGCGGCGGGCGCAGTCGCGCTGTCGTTCTCGGTCGGGGCCTACGCCCAGGGACCGATGGTCATCAAGTTCAGCCACGTGGTGGCCGAAGCCACGCCTAAAGGCCAGGGCGCGCTGAAGTTCAAGGAGATCGCCGAGAAGCTGCTGCCCGGCAAGGTGCAGGTGCAGGTGTTCCCCAGCTCGCAGCTGTTCGGTGACGCCAAGGAGGTCGAGGCGCTGCTGCTGGGCGATGTGCAGTTCATCGCGCCGTCGCTGTCGAAGTTCGACCGCTACACGAAGAAGATTCAGCTCTACGACCTGCCGTTCCTGTTCGACGACATCGAGGCGGTCGACCGCTTCCAGCAGAGCAAGGACGGCCAGGACCTGCTCGGCTCGATGAAGAACCGCAACCTGCTCGGCCTCGCGTACTGGCACAACGGGATGAAGCAGCTGTCGAGCAACCGCGACAAGCTCGAGCGTCCCGAGGACGTGAAAGGCCTGAAGTTCCGCATCCAGGCTTCCGACGTGCTCGAAGCGCAGTTCCGCGCGCTCGGCGCCAACCCGCAGAAGATGGCGTTCAGCGAGGTCTACCAGGCGTTGCAGACCGGCGTCGTCGACGGCCAGGAAAACACCTGGTCGAACATGTACTCGCAGAAGTTCTACGAGGTGCAGAAGACCATCGCCAACACCAACCACGGCGTGATCGACTACATGGTCGTGACCAACGCCAAATGGTGGGACGGCCTGCCCGATGACGTGCGCAAGGGCCTGAAGCAGGCGATGGACGAAGCCACCGCCTACGCCAACAAGATGGCCAACGACTTCAACGAGCGCGACCGCAAGCTGATCGCCGACGCCGGCAAGGCGAAGATCCAGGCGCTCACGAAGGAAGACGTCGCCGCGTGGCGCAAGGCGATGGAGCCGGTCTGGCAGAAGTTCGAGGGCGACATCGGCAAGGATCTGATCCAGGCCGCATTGAAATCGAACCAGTGATCGAAAAGGGGCCGGCGATGGCGCGCTGCGCGAGGCTCGGGGCGCCATGAAGCCCGGCATCCTGTCCCGGCTGGAGGAGGCGCTGGTCGCCTTCCTCCTCGCCGCGATGACGACGATCACCTTCATCCAGGTGGTCGCTCGTTACGTCTTCAACTACAGCTTCGTCTGGGCGCTCGAGCTCACCACGTTCCTGTTCGGCGGGCTGATCTTCATCGGCATCTCGTACGGCGTGCGCGTGGGCGCGCACATCGGCATCGACGCGCTCACCAAGCTGCTGTCGCGCCCCACGGCGCGCGTGGTCGCGATCATTGCCACGCTGCTGTGCCTGGTCTACGCGGTGATCGTCTTCGTCGGCGCCTGGACCTACGTCGACAAGATGTACGAGATCGGCATCCTCGCACAGGACCTGCCGATTCCGGCGTGGGTGCCGCGGCTCGTGCTGCCGCTGGGCTACGCGCTGCTGTTCGCGCGCCTGCTGCAGGTGCTGTACGGGCTCCTCGCCGGCAAGGAGGCGCACCTGCTCGGAGACGAAGTGGAAGACGCGATGAAGCTCGCGCAGGCCGAGGCCGGCGAAATCGAGCACCCGCATCCGCATCACGGGCCGCACGGGGGACAGCGATGACCACGGCGGCGCTGTTCGTGATGCTCTTCGTGTTCATGTTCCTCGGCATGCCGATCGCGATCGCGCTCGGCCTGTCGTCGCTGCTCACGATCCTCTTCTTCGGCCAGGACTCGCTCGCCTCGCTCGCGCTGAAGCTCTACGAAAGTTCCGAGCACTTCACGCTGCTGGCGATCCCGTACTTCATCCTCGGCGGCGCGTTCATGACCACCGGCGGCGTCGCCAAGCGGATGATCCGCTTCGCGGTTGCCGTCGTCGGGCACTTCCCCGGCGGCCTGGCGATGGCGTCGGTGCTGGCGTGCATGCTGTTCGCAGCGGTGTCGGGTTCGTCTCCGGCAACGGTGGTGGCGGTCGGATCGATCGTCATCGCGGGAATGGTGCGCGCCGGCTATCCGCAGGGCTTCGCGGCGGGCGTGGTCTGCAACGCGGGCACGCTCGGAATCCTGATTCCACCGTCGATCGTCATGGTCGTCTACGGCGCCGTCACCGAGACCTCGGTCGGCAAGCTGTTCATGGCCGGCGTCCTGCCGGGCATCCTGCTCGGCCTGTGCCTGATGGTGGCGATCTACGTGCGCGCGCGAATGGTGAACCTGCCGCGCCAGCCGCGTGCCTCGCTGGCCGAGATCGTCACCGCCGGACGCGACTCGCTGTGGGGTCTGCTGCTCGTCATCATCATCCTCGGCGGCATCTACGGCGGCGTCTTCACGCCTACCGAAGCCGCCGCGGTGGCGGCCGTCTATGCGTTCCTCGTCGCCGTCTTCATCTACCGCGACATCGGCATGCGCGACGTGCCGGCGGTGCTCGTCGACGCGTCGAAAGTGACGGTGATGCTGATGTTCATCATCGCCAACGCGCTGCTGTTCGCGCACGTGCTTACCACCGAGCGCATTCCGCAGATCATCGCCGAGCAGATCGTGTCGTGGGGGATGCCGGCGTGGCAGTTCCTGATCGTCGTGAACCTGCTGCTGCTGGTGGCCGGCATGTTCATGGAGCCGACCGGGATCATCCTGATCATGGCGCCGATCCTGTTCCCGATCGCCTCGCAACTGGGGATCGATCCGGTGCACCTCGGGATCATCATGGTGGTGAACCTCGAGATCGGCATGGTGACGCCGCCGGTCGGGCTGAACCTGTTCGTGACCGCCGGTATCACGAAGATGCCGATCGGCGAGGTCGTGCGCGCGGCACTGCCGTGGCTGATGGTGCTGCTGGCGTTCCTCGTCGTCGTGACCTACGTGCCGTGGATCTCGCTGGTGTTGCCGAACCTGCTGTTCTGAGTCTTCGACGGTTGGCGCGCGAGCGGCAGGCGGCCGCGGAGCGGTTGGCGCGGCGGGGGCGGGTACGGGTACGGGTACGGGTGCCGGGCCGATAGCGCATCGAGGGCTCAGGCTGCGGCGGTCGGCGCTGCGCGCCGACTGCCCTCCGCTGCTCGCCTCGGGGTCGCGCGGCGAAACTCACTTCGCGAGCTTCGCTCGCTCCGTTCGAACATTCGCCGCGAGTCAGGTGCACGAAGCGCGCTTCGCGCGCCGACCCCGAAACTGCGCTGCTCGGCGCCGCAGAATCGCCCCCGATGCGCTATCGGCCCGGCACCCGTACCCGTACCCGTACCCGCCCCCGCCGCGCCAACCGCTCCGCGGCCGCCTGCCGCTCGAGGTCGTGGCGCAGACCATTTGCCCCCGGAGGCGGCACCGCTCGCACTCTGCGCTGCACGGCGCAGCGTTTTTGATTACACAAGCCGTTTTGAGAGCTGAAATGCTGCACTTCGCAGCTTCATTTTCCTGCCGACACGCACGTTCATGCGCCCAGAGAGGGCGATGCCTCGAGCGCCCCCTCGTCCGCCTGCGCGCCGAACCCGGGTGCGGTCAGCCGCTCGGCTTGCGCGCCACGATCTGCACGACATGCGCGTCGCCCGAGTGGTGCGCGCCTTCGTGCACCGCGCGCACACCGTCGAAGCGGTGCACGATCTCGCAACCCGCCAGCTCGTCGGTGACGTCGTCGAGGCGCGCGAGCAGTTCCGGCTCTGGCGGGCCGCCGGTACCGTACTCGGGCTGGCGCTTGCCGTAGGCCTCGAAGACGAGGACGCCGCCGGGCGCCAGGGCACGCACGCAGCGGGCGAGCAATGCGGCGCGCGCGCGTTGCGGCAGGTGCAGGAAGATCGAGACGATCGCACCCCAATGGTTCTCGCCGAGCTCGTGGCGGGTGAGATCGGCTCGTAGCGTGCGCAGGCGGACGCCCGCGCGCTTTGCGAGCGCCTGCGCCTTGTCGAGGCCCTGCTGCGCGATGTCGATCGAGGTGACGTCGAAGCCTCGGCTGGCAAGCCAGACGCCGTTGCGGCCTTCGCCGTCGGCCAGGCACAGCACCGGCAGTCCGACGGGCAGCAGCGCGGCCTGCGCGACGAGGAAGTCGTTCGGCTCGGTGCCGTAGGCGTAGTCGTCGCCGGCGTAGCGCGCGTTCCAGAACGCGGCGAGCGCGGCGGTGCGGTCTTCGCGGGCGATGCGGTCTTCGTTCATCGCAGCCCCGCTTCGCGCAGGATCGCCCCGGCGCGCAGCATCACCGGCTTGTCGACCATCTTGCCGTCGACCGCCACGGCGGCGCCGCCGGCGGCTTCGGCCGCGTCGAGCACGCGCTTCGCCCAGGCGATCTCGGTCTCGTCCGGCGCGAACAGCGCGTTGACCTGCGCGACCTGCCTGGGGTGGATGCACAGCTTGCCGCCGAAGCCCAGGCGCCGCGCGCGGTGCACGTCGTGCGCCAGTCGCGTGGCGTCGTCGATCGCCGTGCTCACGCCGTCGATGGGCGCGGCGATCGACGCCAGCCGCGACTCGAGCACGAACTGCAGGCGAAACGGCAGCAGCTCGTCCTCGTGCGCGTCGCGCATTCCGAGGTCGACCTGGAAGTCGATCGTGCCGAAGGCGAGCCGCTCGACGCCCGGCGATCCGGCAATCTCGCGCAACTGTGCGAAGCCGACGGCGGTCTCGACCAGCGGCACGAGAGCGCGCGCGCCGGCGGTGCGCACGCGGGCGAGCACGTCGCGCCCTTCGGACTTCGGCACCATCACCGCGTCGAGCGCCGCGTCGCCGACGAGCGCGAGGTCGCGGTCGAACCAGACGCTGTCGGCGCCGTTGATGCGAAGGAAGAGCCGCGGCGCTCTCGTGCCGCCGGCACGCGCGACGCCTCCCTCGACGATCGGCAGCGGCATCGCGACGGGATCGACGGCGGCCGCGTGCGCGAGCGCGCGCGGCGTATTCGGCGCGTCGTCGTCGCGCGCGATCTTCGGCTCGAAGGAAGCGAGCGGCGAGCCGGCGAGCCACGCGGCCACCGCTTCGCGCGCGCTTTCCTTCGCCGACGGCGGGACCGCGTCCTCGAGGTCGACGACGACGGCATCGGCTCCGGCGGCGAGCGCCTTCGCGAAGCGGTCGGCGCGATGCCCGGGGACGAAGAGCAGCGAACGCAGCGGTCGGTCCATCGTCATCGCTCCTGCCTCGGCAACAGGGAACCCACGGCGCTCGCCTGCGCGAGCGAGCGGATGCGCCGGATCGCCTCGCGCGTCTCGTCGGCGGTCGCGGCGTCGCGGTACTGCGCGAGCCGCATCGCCTTGTCGTCGACCTCCTGCGGCGACAGCGTGTTGCCCGGATCGCCCTTCGGCTCGTCCACGCGCGCCTCGAAGACGCGGCCGTCGCGCGTGCGCACTTCGACCTTGCCGATCCAGCGCTGCGGATACGCGCGGTCGACCTCGGCGTCGAGCTGCATGCGCACGCGATCGCGGAAGGCGACGACCTCGGGCGCGCGCCAGCCGGCATCGAAATCCGCCAGCGATGCGCTTCCCTTCGTCGCGACGAGCCCGAGCACGGTGCCCATCGAGAACTTCGCCTGGTGCACGGTCTGCGGATCGACGACCGGGCCGAGCACGTCGATCGCGCCCTGGTGCACGCGCGCGACGACCGATTCGACGTCGTCGGCGCGCAGGCCGTGCGCGCGCATCGCCGCGAGCAGCGCGTCGGCGGCCGGATGCGTGTGGCGGCACGAGGCATGGAACTTGAACGAGGTCTCGACCAGCGCCCAGCGCCCGCCGAGCCGGTCGAGCAGCCGCGCTTCGTCGGCATCGCTCGACATGCCCGCCGCCATGCCGCGCTCGCCTTCGAGGATGCGCTGCGCGCCGGTGAGGCCGTCGGCAGCGAGATACGCGGCCGCGAGTCCGGCGGCGCTCGCGTGCGCCGTGTGCAGCTGCTTCGAGTCGGCCGCATCGCGCAGGAACTCCCACAGTCCGGCCGCCTGCGTTCCGGCCGAACCGAAGGCGTGGCGCATCGCTTCCGGCGACAGGCGCAGCAGGGAGCCGACCGCCGCCGCGGCGGCCAGCGTGCCGGCGGTGCCGGTGGTGTGGAAAACCTTGTAGTGCGATCGGCCGAGGAACTCGCCGACGCGGATGCCGACTTCGTAGCCGGCGACGGCCGCGCACAGCAGCTCGGCGCCCGATCGGCCGAGCGCCTGCGCGGCGGCGAGCGCCGGCGGAAAGACGACGGCGGCCGGATGGAACACCGAGCCGTTGTGCACGTCGTCCTGCTCGGCGAAGTGCGAAGACGCGGCGTTCACCGCCGCGGCCATCATCGGACTGCTCGTGCGCCGGTGGATCAGGATCTCGGACGGGCCGGCGGCCGGGCCCATCGACTCGAAGAAGCGCGCGATCGTCTCGACCGGCCGCGCACCCTTGCCGGCGAGCGCCGAGCCGAACCAGTCGACGAACAGGTCTTCGGCGCGGCGCACGACGGGCTCGGGGATGTCTTCGAAGCGCAATTGCGCGGCGAAGCGTGCCAGTTCGGCGGAAGCGGCCGGCGGCGTTGCGGGTGCGGCACCGGACGCGGCACCGGTACCGGTACCGGCACCGGCACCGGCAGTGGCAGTGGCAGTGGCAGTGGAAGCGGCAGGGGAAGCGCCGGACGCGGCGGCAGCGGAAGACGGAGCGTTCATCGGCATTCCTCGCAATTCAGAGTGCGCCTTCGCTGCGCAGCCGGTCGATCTCGCTCCGCGCGTAGCCCAGCTCGGAGAGGATCGCGTCGGTGTGCGCGCCGAGCGCGGGCACCGGATCGATGCGCGGCTCGTCGGCGCGCGACATTCCCGGCGGCAGCAGCGCGGGGATCGGGCCGGCCAAGGTGTCCACCTCCGTCCAGCGACGGCGCGCCTGCAGTTGCGGGTGCGCCCAGACGTCGGCCATCGTGTTCATGTTCGCGTTGGCGATTCCCGCTTCGTTCAGGCGATCGACGACCTGCTGCGCAGTGAGCGCCGCGAAGGCCTCGACGATGATCGCGCGCAATGCCTCGCGCGCTGCCGTGCGCCGCGCATTCGAGTCGAAGCGCGAATCGGCGGCCAGCTCGGGCCGCTGCAGCACCTTCGTGCAGAACACCTGCCACTCGCGTTCGTTCTGCAGCCCGAGCATCACGACGCGGCCGTCGCCGGCCGGGAACGGGCCGTAGGGGTAGATGGTGGCGTGCGCGGCGCCGGTGCGCGCCGGCGGCGGCTGCCCGTCGAAGGCGTAGTAGAGCGGATAGCTCATCCACTCGACCATGCTCTCGAGCATCGAGACGTCGATGTTCCGGCCCTGGCCGCTGCGGCCGCGCTCGATCAGCGCGGCGAGGATGTTCGTGTAGGCGTACATGCCGGCGGCGATGTCGGCGATCGAGCAGCCGGCCTTCGAAGGCTCGTCGGGCGTGCCGGTGATCGACAGGAAACCCGACTCGCTCTGGATCAGCAGGTCGTAGGCTTTCGCGTCGCGATACGGACCGTCGGCGCCGTAGCCGGAGATGTCGCAGACGATCAGCCGCGGAAAGCGCGGATGCAGCGCGTCGAAGGAAAGACCCAGGCGCGCGGCGGCTCCGGGAGCGAGGTTCTGCACGAGCACGTCGGCGCGTTCGAGCAGCCGTTCGAGCACGACCGGCGCCTCGGCGTGCTTCAGGTCGAGCGTCAGGCTCTCCTTCGAGCGGTTCGTCCAGACGAAATGCGAGGCCAGCCCGCGCACGCGCTGGTCGTAGGCGCGCGCGAAGTCGCCCACGCCCGGACGCTCGATCTTGATCACGCGCGCGCCGAGGTCGGCGAGCTGGCGCGTGCAGAAGGGCGCGGCAATCGCGTGCTCGAGGGTGACGACGGTGATGCCGTCCAGCGCGCGCATCAGAACGACCTCGGCAGCCCGAGCACGTGCTCGGCGACGTAGGAGAGGATCAGGTTCGTCGAGATCGGCGCTACCTGGTACAGCCGCGTCTCGCGGAACTTGCGCTCGACGTCGTATTCGGCGGCGAAGCCGAAGCCGCCGTGGAACTGGATGCAGGCGTTGGCCGCTTCCCACGACGCCTTGGCCGCGAGGTATTTCGCCATGTTCGCCTGCGCGCCGCAGGGCTGGTGCGCGTCGTACAGGCGGCACGCCTCCCAGCGCATCAGGTTCGCCGCCTCGACTTCGATGAACGACTCGGCGATCGGGAACTGCACGCCCTGGTTCTGCCCGATCGGGCGGCCGAAGACGACGCGATCCTTCGCGTACTGCGTGACGCGGTCGACGAACCAGTAGCCGTCGCCGATGCATTCGGCGGCGATCAACGTGCGCTCGGCGTTCAGGCCGTCGAGGATGTACCGGAAGCCCTTGCCTTCCTCGCCGATCAGGTTCTCCGCCGGGATCTCGAGGTTCTCGAAGAACAGCTCGTTCGTCTCGTGGTTGACCATGTTCGCGATCGGCCGCACCTCCAGGCCGTTGCCGATCGCCTGGTGCAGATCGACGATGAACACCGACATGCCCTCGGATTTCTTCTTCACCTCGGCCAGCGGCGTCGTGCGCGCGAGCAGGATCATCAGGTCCGAGTGCTGCACGCGCGAGATCCACACCTTCTGTCCGTTGACGACGTAGCGGTCGCCGCGTCGCACTGCGGTGGTCTTCAGCTTCGTCGTGTCGGTGCCGGTGGTCGGCTCGGTGACGGCCATCGACTGCAGGCGCAGCTCACCGGCGGCGATCTGCGGCAGGTACCTGCGCTTCTGCTCTTCGGAGCCGTGGCGCAGCAGCGTGCCCATGTTGTACATCTGGCCGTGCAGCGCGCCCGAGTTGCCGCCGCAGCGGTTGATCTCCTCCATGATCACCGACGCCTCGGTCAGGCCGAGACCGGAGCCGCCGTATTCGGTGGGGATCAGCGCGGCCATCCAGCCGGCCTTCGTCAGCGCGTCGACGAAGGCTTCCGGATACGCGCGCTGCTCGTCGACCTTGCGGAAATACTCGTCGGGGAACTGCCTGCACAGGTCGCGAACGCCGTCGCGGATGTCTTCGTAGCGGTCCTGCAGGGAGGAAGTCATGATGGCTCAGCCTCGATGGAGCTCGGCGCTCGCCTGCATCGCGAGCCGCCCTTCGTGATCGCGCGCCCACAGGTCGAAGGAGCGCTCGCCCGCGGCGCGTCCGCAGACCTCGAAGGCGTGCAGGTCGAACAGCGGACGCACCGCCTTGAATTCGAAGCGCGCCACGCGCGCGGCGGGCCGTTCGCGATGCAGCAGGTCGAGCAGCAGCGTGGCGATCAGCGGCCCGTGCACGACGAGGCCCGGGTAGCCTTCGACGCCGGTGACGTAGCTGCGATCGTAGTGGATGCGGTGGCCGTTGAAGGTGACGGCCGAGTAGCGGAAGAGCAGTACCGGGTCGGGCGCAATGCGGCGCGAGAACTGCTCGTCGGTGCGCGGCGCTGCGGGCGCAGCGGCTTCGGGCCGGGCCGGGGCGGCAGCGACCGGCGTTGCGCTCGCGCTCGCGCTCGCGCTCGTGCTCGTGCCCGCGCTCGCGTTCGCGCTCGTGCCCGCGCCGGCCGTCTTCGCTGCGCCGGCGCTGGCGGCTTTCGTTTCGCCGGCGCCGGCCGCCTTCGGCTCGTCGCGATAGACGATGTCGTGCTCCTCGCGGATCGCCACGCCGCGCGCGTCCGAGATCTCGTGCGCGACGGTGACGAAGACCAGCGAGCCGCTGCGGCCCTGCTTGCCGCTGACGTCGGCGATGCGCGAGTCGCGCGCGATGTCGTCGCCGACGCGCAGCGGATGCTCGAAGGAGAGACGCCCGCCCGCCCACATGCGGCGCGGCAGCGGCACCGGCGGCAGGAAGCCGCCGCGGCGGGGATGACCGTCGGGGCCGAGCTGAGAGGCCGGCGCCGCCGGCGCGAAGAACATCCAGTGCCACAGCGGCAGCAGCGCTTCGCCCGGCTCGCCGCGCACGTCGTCGCGATCAAGCGTGGCGGCCAGTTGCACGACGCGCGCGACGTCGACGCGATCGACGCTGCGCTCGGTGCGTCCGATCCATTGTCGAAGGTGTTCGAGTTCCATTGCGACGCCGATACGGAAAGCCCAAGGATGCGCGAAAAGGAGGACCGGGGACAATTCGCTTTCGGGGAACGGGGCCTTCGGCGCAGCGGAAGGGGGTCTACGGTGGCAGCCGACGCGGTGTCTTCCGGCCGATCGGGTCGACCCGTGCAGGTAGACTGCGAACACGCCGGAACCCCTGCCCATGTCCCTGCATTTCGACCTCGTCGATCTGCGCCTGCTCGTGCGCATCGCGGAAGCGGAAAGCCTCACCGGCGGGGCCGCCGCGATGCATCTGTCGCTTCCGGCCGCCAGCGCACGCGTGAAGCACCTCGAGGAGCGGGTCGGCGCGAAGCTGCTGCATCGCTCGAGCCAGGGGGTGGAGCTGACGCCGCCGGGGCTCGCTTTCGTGCAGCACGCGCGCACGGTGCTCGCGCAACTCGAGCACCTGCGCGCCGACCTGCAGGAATACGCGAAGGGCATCAAGGGCCACCTGCGCGTGTTCGCGAACACGACGGCGTCGAGCGAGTTCCTGCCGCAGGTGCTGCGCACTTTCCTGATCCGGCACCCGGACGTGAACGTGGACCTGCGCGAACGATCGAGCGACGAGATCGTGCGTGCGGTGCTCGACGGGCAGACCGACCTCGGCATCGTGGCCGGCACGGTGCGCACCGGTCAGCTCGAGACGATTCCGTACCGCGAGGATCGGCTCGCGCTGGTCGTCGCCGAAGGCCACCCGCTGGCCGACGAAACCTCGATCGATTTCGTGCGCACGCTCGACTTCGACCAGATCGGACTGCACGAGGCGAGCGCGATCCACGCCTTCGTGCGCCGCGTCTGCGACGATCTGCATCGCGTTGCGCGCTTTCGCATCCAGGTCGGCAACTTCGAATCCGCCTGCCGGATGATCGAAGCGGGCATCGGGGTCGGCATCGTGCCGACTTCGGCCGCCTTGCGTCATGCGCGGACGATGGCGATCCGCATCGTTCCGCTGCGAGACGATTGGGCGCTTCGCCGCCTGGCAATCTGTGCGCGCAGTCTCGCTTCGCTGCCTTCGTTCGCGCTCGACCTGGTCGAACTGCTCGAAGAGGACGCGCGGCAGGCAACGGCGCCGCCCTCTGGAGAACCCCGCCGATGATCGACCGTCTGGATCACCTCGTCCTCACGACCTCGCATCCCGACGATTGCGCGCGCTTCTACACCGAAGTTCTCGGCATGTCGCTCGAGCGCTTCGGCGAAGGGCGCATCGCCTTCCGCTTCGGCGCGCAGAAGATCAACCTGCACGTCAAGGGCCGCGAATACGAGCCGAAAGCGCATCTGCCGGTGCCGGGAGCGCTCGACCTGTGCTTCATCGCCGCGATTCCGCTCGACGACGTCATCGCGCGGCTGCAGGCGGCCGGCGTGGCGATCGTCGAGGGTCCGGTGCCGCGCACCGGCGCGACCTTCCGCTTGCGCTCGATCTACGTGCGCGATCCCGACCTGAACCTGATCGAGATCGCCGAGCGGGCGGATCCGGTGCCCATGTCCTAGCCCGCCGGGATCGAAGCGAGCCGGCGCGGGTCGACCCGCAGCGGCATCGACAGCAGCATCTGCGCCATCCCCTTGCCCAGCGGATCGTTGCGCAACGAGGTCATTCCGCCGCCGCCCAGCGCGCGCTCGCAGACGAAATTGAAGCCGCCGATGCCGGGCAGCTCGTAGCGCACGACCGGGCCCTCGACGAGGTGCGCGAGATGCGCCGCGACGCGCTCGGCCGTGAGCTGCGCGCGCAGCACCGGCACGAGCGCGGCGCTGCGCGCGATGACGCCGATGTTCGACGTGTCGCCCTTGTCGCCGCTGCGCGCCCATGCCAGGCGTAGCAGCGGCACTTCGACCAGGTCGGCTCCAGGCGCAGCATCGGCGTCGGGCGCGACGTCGGGAACGCGAGCGGGATCCCCGCCGTTCACGGGATGGGTGCGGTGCGCGGAATCAGGGTTGCGGTCCGCGGCATCCGCATCGCCGGCGCCCGCGCTACCGCTGCCGGCGGGAATCTCCACCTCGATGCGCTCGCCGCGGTACACGACCGCGGGCGCGAAGCGGTTCTTCTCGACGAAAAACGCGAGCTGCCGGATCGACGGCGAAACCGACGGGCGGCCCGTCGCCCCGGTCGTGCCGGGCGCCCACGAGGTTCCGGCCGGAGCGATTTCGCGGGAGAACAGCTCGAGCGCCTCGCGCCGGGCGTGGCGTACCGAAACGCGCAACACGGCTTCGCGCGCCGCCTGCAGCGCGATGTTCACATGCGGTCCGTAGCCCGAACCCGTGCCGAGCACTTCGACGAGCGCGGCGCCGTAGTCGGGCCAGCCCAGCCGCGCGAACATCGCTCGCGTGCGCGCAAGGATCGCCTCTCCCGTGCGTCGCGCCTTCGCGACGGCGTCGATGCCGACGATCGTCAGCATCGCGCTCGAACGGTAGCCGTCGATGTGCGTCGCGCTCACCTTGTAGCGGTCATCGGGCGCACGGCCGCGCGCGCCGCGCACGCGAACGCGGTCGGCGCCGTCGGCGTCCAGGCGCACCTGCCGGAAGTCGCAGACGACGTCCGGCAGGCGGTAGGCCGCCGGATCGCCGATCTCGTAGAGCAGCTGCTCGGCGACGACCGCCGGCGTCACCTTGCCGCCGGTGCCGGGTGGCTTGGTCACGACGAATTCGCCGTCGGCCATGCATTCGACGATCGGGTAGCCGATGTTCGGCCAGTCAGGCACGGTCTCCCAGTCGGTATGCAACCCGCCCGTGGCCTGGCAGCCGCATTCGATCAGGTGGCCGGCGAGACTGCCGGCGGCGAGCCGGTCGTAGTCGTCGGCCGACCAGTCGAAGGCGTGCAGCAGCGCGCCCAGCGTCACCGCCGAGTCGACGCAGCGGCCGGTGACGACCACCTGCGCGCCGGCGTCCAGCGCGGCGCGGATCGGCAGCGCGCCCAGATACGCGTTCGCGCTGAGCAGCCTGGCGGGAACGGACCGGCCTTCGACGTCGACGAAGGCGCCTTCCCCCGCATGCGCCGACGCCGCACGCAGCGCATCGACGACCGGCATTGCGTCATCGCCCTCGACCACCGCCACGTCGAGCGCGACGCCCTGCGACTGCGCCAGCTCGACGAGCGCCCGCGCGCAGGCCTGCGGCGCGACGCCGCCCGCATTGCTGACGACGCGAATGCCGCGTTCGACGATCTCGCCCAGCACCGACTTCATCGCGATGTCGACGAAGTCGGTGGCGTAGCCGACGGCCGGATTGCGCAGCCGCGCGCCGGCGAGGATCGACATCGTCGTCTCGGCGAGATAGTCGAAGACGAGAAAATCGACGTCGCCGTGCGCGACGAGTTGCTGCGGGCCCAGCGCGCTGTCGCCCCAGAAGCCCGAAGCGCCGCCGATGCGCACTTTGCGCTTTCGCGCGTGCGCGCCCGGACCGCGGGCGCCTTTTTCGCCGTCGCCGTTCATGTGTTCCCGCCCCTCGTCGCCGGCGATTCTGGCACACGACGCGAAGCGCGACGGCGCTGGCTCAGAAGTTCAGCGCGACGGCGCCGGCTCAGACGCTCAACACGTCGGCGTCGATCTCGCGCGGCGAGGCGCCGCCGAAGGTCCGCACCGCAGGCGCGGGCGCGCTCGCGGCGCGCATCGACGGCGAGACCGCCCGCTGCGCAGCCGGCGCACCGCGCGGCGCCGGGCAATCGATCGCGGCGGCGACCGCGCGCAGGAACGCTTCGTAATTCGGGTCGCCCGGCGTGCGGCCCAGCCCGCGCAGCACCTTCAGCAGGATCGGCTTGGACAGCGGCGGCAGCGCGAGCAGGACGTCGAGCGCGCGCGTCAACTCGGCGGTGCCGACCTCGTCGGGAGTCGCTGCCGGCGGCGGCACGTCGAGCAGCGCCGCGGCGTCCGCGAGCGCATCGCGCGTGCTGCGCGCGGAGGCTTCGCCAATCGCCGCGGCCATCGCGAACAGCGCCGCGAGCGCGCGGCTGTGCTCGGAGCGCGTCGCGTTCGCCCTGCGCGACTGTTGCGCGACCGGCGTCGCGGGCAGCAGCCGGTGTCGCGCCAGCGTGTAGTAGACCCATTCGGACGAATCGACGCGCCCGTCGCGCTCGACGGCTCGCCGGCAGCGATCGAGCAGTTCGCGCCGGTGCGCGCTGCTCCAGCGGCGAACGCGCGCCAGCAGCAGTTCGAGCAGCGGCACGCGCAGCGCGGCGCCGGCGGGCGAGAGCACCCAGGCGAGCGCAGCGCGCAGTTCGGGTTCGGCGGCATCGTCGCCGCGCCCGACACCGCCGTTCGACATACCGCCGACCAGCGCTTCCAGCCACCGCGCAGCGCTCTCGTATCGAAGCGAAGCGTCGCGGATCCGCTCGACGAGCCTGGCCGCCGGAGACGGCGAATCCGCCGCGCGGACATCGAGCAAGGGCACGGCCTCGAGGCCCGCTGCCGGACCGAACGCGACCTGCGCCTTCCGTTCAGCCTGCGCCACGCGGTCGCCGTCGGCGATCGGCTCGAGCGCCGGCATCGAGCGCCCGTACAGCCGCCGGATCCGCTCGCGCAGCGGGGGATGCGTGCTCAGGCGATCACCGACGATCGACGGCGGAACCAGCAGGAAATGCGCGACGAGCGGGGCATAGGCCGAGCGCAGCGCGGCGGGCCTGCCGCCGGCGATGCGGCGCAGTGCGCAGCCCAATCCGTCGCGATCGCGCGTGAACTGCACGGCCAGCGCATCGGCCAGGAACTCGCGCTCGCGGCTGATGCCGGCGCGCAGCAGCTGCGCCGCCGCGACACCGAGCCAGCCGACCGCGGATACCGCCGCCCCGGCAACGGCGAACACGATGCGCAGCGGAAAGAAGCGCTGCGCCGCGCTGTCGACGTCGAAGGCCGATGCGAGCATCCGCGCGCCGAGCAGGTGCAGCGAGAGCAGCCCGTACAACGCGCCGGCGAGCCGCGCGTTGGTCGCGCTGTCGCCGCCGACGATGTGTGCGATCTCGTGCGCGACGACGCCCTGCAGCTCGGCGCGCTCGAGCGCCTCGAGCGCGCCGCGCGTGACGACCACCGCGGCGTGCGCCGGGCTTTCGCCCGCGGCGAGCGCGTTGATCGACGGCTCGTCGAGAACGTACAGCGCCGGCACCGGCACGCCGGCCGCGATCGACACTTCCTCGGCGACGTCGCGCAGCCGGCGATGCAGCGGCTCGTCGTCGTCGAGCGCATGCGCGCCGAGCCGCCCGGCGAGCGCGGACGCGCCCTCGCGCAGCCGCTGCGTCTCGATCCACGCGCCGCCGAGGACGATCAGCAGCGTGACGAAAGTGTTCGTCTCGAGGAAGAAGCGCGGCGGCGCGAGGCGACCGGCGAGCAGTCGCCATCCGGCGAAGGCGGCGACGTCGACCGCGACGACGACGGCGACCAGCGCGAACACGAACAGCACGGCCAGGCGGCGCGAGCGTGTCCGCGCCCGGTCCTGGTGGGCGAAGAAGTCCATCGGCGGATGCGCCAGCTCAGAAGCTGTGAATGAATCCGGCGTGCCCGAGCGGGCCGCGCAGATGCGCCCAATCAAGGCGCAAAGCGCAGCCGTAGCTCGGGCTACGGCGAGCATTTGCAACGCAGAGTGGGCGCGTCTGCGCGGGCCGAGCGGGCATGGCGGATTCGTTCACAGCTTCTTCAGAGCGCGACGGGAATCGGCTGGCGCTCCTGCGCCGACGCGGTTGCGCGCAGCGTACTCGAACGCCGGAAGCCGCACAGCGTCGCGACGAGCGACGCCGGAAACGATTCGATGGCGGTGTTGTAGGTGGTCACCTGGTCGTTGAAGGCCTGGCGCGCGAAGCCGATGCGGTTCTCGGTGCTGCGCAGCTCTTCGGTGAGGCGGCGCACCGTCTCGTCGGCCTGCAGCTTCGGATACTGCTCGACCAGCGCCATCAGTCGCGACAGCGGCGAAGCCAGCGCCACCTCCGCGGCATCGAGCGCATCGAGCGTCGGCTTGTGGCGCGGGCGCGCGCGCGCCGCGTCGCTCGCATCGCTGGCTCGCTGCCGCGCAGCGATCACCGATTCGAGCGTCTGCCGTTCGTGCGCCAGATAGGCGCGCGTGGCCGAGACGAGATTCGGGATCAGGTCGTAGCGCCGCTTCAGCTGCACGTCGATCTGCGCATACGCGTTCTGCCAGCGATTGCGCAACCCGACGAGGCGGTTGAAGACGGAGACGCTCCAGACGAGTGCGGCGACGAGCGCCGCCACTACAGCTATCGACACCTGGGTCATGCCATCACCGGACACGGCTCCGCGAAGCGATGCGCGAATTGTCCGCCGTTTCCCCTGCGAAGCCGTGGTTCCGGCGAGCCGCTCGTCGGACCTGCAGTCGCATCCGTCCGTCGTGTCCGCCTTCCGCTAGCGCGACTGCGGCTTCGAGCGCGCGGCTTCTTCCTCGGTGATGTATTCGAAGACGGTGACGACGCGCTGCACGCCCGCGACGCGGCTGGCGACCTGCGCCGCGCGATCGGCCTCGCGACGCGACACCAGGCCCATCAGGTATACGGTGCCTGCTTCGGTGACGACCTTGATCGTGTTCGCCTGCAGGTCGGCCGCTTCGAGGAACGCCGCCTTCACGCGCGCGGTGATCGCGGAGTCGGCCGCGCTCGTGCTCAGCGAAGGAACGCCGGCCACCTGCAGCTCGTTGTGGATCGAGCGCACGTTCGGCAACTCGGCGACGATCGCCTCCGCCGTGCGCTTGTCGCGCTCGTTCGCCACCTGTCCGGTGAGCAGCACCTTGCGGTTGAAGCTGGTGACGCTCACGCCGCTGCCGATGCGGTCGCGGATCTGCGCAGCGGCCTTCAGTTCGATTGCCTGGTCTTCGGTCTGCGCGCCGACCGTGCGGCGATCGAGCGCTGCGAGGGTGCCCACCGCGGCGCCGGTGGCAACCACCGGAAGGCAGCCCGAGGCGCCGAGCGACGCCGCGAGCACCGCGGCGACGAGCAGCGTGCGGCGCAGGCGCCCGTTCTTCGAGATCGAGTCGTTCATTCGGTTCCTCCCCGATGGCCGGTCATTCGTCGCCGAGCAGCGACGCATCGATTCCGTCGCACAGGCAATGAAGGATCAGCAGATGCACTTCCTGGATTCGCGCGGTGCGCTCGTGCGGCACGCACAGATTCACGTCCTGCTCGCCGAGCATGGTAGCGATGCGGCCGCCGCCGCGCCCGGTGAGCGCGACCACGACGAGATCCCGCTCACGGGCCACTTCGACGGCGGCGACGACGTTCGGCGAATTGCCGCTCGTCGAGATCGCGACGAGCACGTCGCCTTCGCGGCCGAGCGCGCGCACCTGGCGGGCGAAGACCTGCTCGAACGTGTAGTCGTTCGCCACCGCGGTGAGGATCGACGTGTCGGTGGTGAGCGCGATGGCGGCCAGCTCGGGCCGCTCGCGCTCGTAGCGCCCGACCAGCTCGGCGGCCAGATGCTGGCTGTCGGCGGCCGAGCCGCCGTTGCCGCAGACGAGGATCTTGCGATCGGACGCGAGCGCAGCGGTGATCCTTTCGACCGCCGTGGCGATCGGCGCGGCGAGCGCCTGGGCCGCGTCGCGCTTGAGCTCGGCACTCTCTTCGAACTGCTTGCGGATGCGATCGGTGAGGCTCATTCGCGGGCCGGGGCGCGCGTGGCGACTCGCGCCGCGCACAAGGCGGGAAAGGTCGCGGCGATTATACGGTGCGACGTGCGCGAGCCCGCCGACCGGCGCCACATCACAACACAAGCGCAGGCTGCGGTCGAAGCCTCAGAACGCGCCGCGGATCCATTCGAGACGCGCGCCCTCGAAGGCGCAGACGTCGAAGCGGCACGGCGGCCAGCGATCGCCGAAGCGCCGGTTCATCCAGCGCTGCGCCTCGCGCTGCAGTCGCCGGCGCTTGGCCGCGTCGACCGATGCCACGGCGCCGCCGAAGCCGCTGCTGGCGCGCGCGCGCACCTCGACGAACACGATGCCGGCCTCGTCGCGCATGACGAGGTCGATCTCGCCGAGCCGGCTCGCCGCATTGCGTTCGACGAGCGAGAGCCCGTGGTCGACCAGGAAGGCGAGCGCACGCTCCTCGGCCGCGTCGCCTCGCGCCTGCATGGGCGAGCGGCGGATCACGACGGCGCGATCGGGACCAGAACGCCGTCGCGATATTCGGCGAGGACGCCTTCGCGCGTGAGCATCGTGCCGTCGGCCGACAGCCGCAGCCGGCCGGTGACGCCGTCGAGGTCGATGACCGGAGCGCGATCGACGAGCAGGCGCGCGACGCGAAACGCGTCGATGCCCAGCGCGTAGAGCTTCTGCAATTCGAGATTCATGTCGGCAGGACGCGGATAGGCCATCACCGCCGGGGCATCGGGCTGCACGCGCCACGGAAGGTCGACCAGGCGCACGCCGTCGAGTTCCGGCGAGCGCAGCGGGAACGCGCCCGCCGGCTGCCCGAGCACCGCGCCGGTGTTCAGGCGCGAAGTGCCGTAGATCGCCGCGCGCGGCCCGAGCGCGACGCGCACCGCCTGCGCGAGCACCGGCTGCCCGGCGACGAAATGAACGTCGGCGCGCAACGGCGCGAGCTTCGAGCGCATCCGGCTGGAACTGGTGTTGGACACCGTCATCGATTCGTAGGCCTCGCCGCCCCGAGAGCGCCAGCGCTCGGCGAACGCGGCGGCGCTGCGCGCGCCCAGCGGCGTGTCGTCCTGCACGAGCGCCGCACGCGGGCGAGGCGCGACGAGCGCCGCTTCGTCGTAGGCGATCGACGCGGCCTGGCGCGCTTCGGACTCGATCGACAGTCCGAGCGACAGCATGTTCGGCGGCAGCGAATGGCCTTCGCTCTGGTTCAGCGCCAGCGTGAACAGCGGAGGCGCGCCGGCATCGGCGATCAGCGCGACGGCGTCGCGCGTGAGCGGCCCGATCACCATCGAGAAGCCGCGCTGCTGCAGCTCGTCGTACACGCCACGCAACGCGACGAGATCGAGATCGACCTCGACGACCTCGACGGTGATGCCGGACCCGTCGCGAGCCTGCGCCGCGCGCGCGCCGTCGACGAGCGCGTTCGTCGCGCGCCGGTACATTCCCTCGGCAGGCGGCACGAACATCGCGATGCCGAGGGGACCGCCGCCGAAGCGCAGGCGTTCGGACGACGCGACGCCGCGGCCTTCGACCTCCTCGGTGCTAGTCTCGCCCTGCGCCAGCGCGGAGAACGCGGGCGCGCCCAGCGCGGCGCCGCCGAGCAGCGCGCGCAGCACGGAACGCCGGGAAAACCGCGGAAAGGTCGACGTGTCGGACATCAGCGCAACGATTCGATGAGCGGCTCGACGGGCGGCGTCGAGCCGGGCTCATTATATGTAGTGGCCACTCCGATCGGACATCTGTCGGATATCGGAGGCCGTGCGGCCGATGTGCTGCGCCGGGTCGATCTGGTAGCGGCCGAAGACACGCGCACCACGCGCGTGCTCCTCGACCATCTCGGCGCGCATCCGCAGACGATGCCGGCGCATCGGCACAACGAGCGCGCCGCCGCGCAGCGCATCGTCGAGGCGCTGGCCGCCGGACGCAGCGTCGCCCTGGTCAGCGACGCGGGCACTCCCGCGGTCAGCGATCCCGGCGCACGCATCGTCGACGACGTGCGCGCGGCCGGCCACCGCGTCGTGCCGGTGCCGGGACCCTCGGCGCCGCTCGCGCTGATTTCGGCGAGCGGACTGGTCGAAGGCCCCTTCCATTTCGAAGGCTTCCTGCCGTCGCGCGCCCGCGCACGCGACGAGCGCCTCGCGCAGCTCGCGCAGATGCCGCATCCGTTCGTGCTGTTCGAAGCGCCTCACCGCATCGCGCAGACGCTGTCGGCGCTCGCTCGCGTGGCCGGGACCGGACGGCGCATCGCCATCGGCCGCGAGCTGACCAAGCGCTTCGAGGAGATCCACGTCTGCGACGTCGCCGACGCGCCCGACTGGCTCGGCGCCGACGAGAACCGGCTGCGCGGCGAGTACGTGCTCGTCGTCGCGACGGCTTCCAGGCCGGCCGACGACGGCGACGACGCGGCCGCGCCGAGCGCCGCGGAAGTGGACGTGCGCGCGCTGCTGTCGGAGCTGCTCGCCGAGATGCCGCTCAGCCGGGCGGTACGGCTGGCGGGAAGGGTGACGGCCTTGCCGCGCAGGAAGCTGTATGCGATGGCGTTGGCGGCGGCGCGGGAGGTGGGGGGCGAAGGGGGCGAGGAGGAGCGCATCCCGGAAGACGAGCCGGGCGCGGGCGATGGCGCCGAAGGCGGCCGATAGCGCGCGGCACGCTGGCACGCTGGCACGCGGCACGCGGCACGTTGGCACCCGGCACGCGGCACGTTGGCACCCGGCACGCTGCGCCCGGCACCCGGCACCCGGCACGTTGGCACGCCGGCTTACGCGCGGGCACACGCTGGCACGCGGCGTGCGGCCATGCAGGCACCCCTCGTAAAGGCGCGCCGGAAAGATCTGCTGCGAGACGCAGCGTTTCTGCGTCTGCAATCCTCTTCGGAAGAGAAAACGCCGCGTTTCGCGACGCACCGCGCAACGGCGGCGGGCATGCCTCGCGCAAACGCGCGCAAGGGAACGTTCAGCGGAAGATCGGGAACGGCTGCAAGGCAGTCACGCCGCGTACGCGCGCCGCGGCATCCAGCGCATGTTCGCGCTGCGGCCAGGGCCCCGCCTGAACCTTGTACAGGCTGCCTTCGTGGCGCAGGTCGAAGCGGGCGCCGAGCCAGGCAAGCTCGCGCCGCAATCGTTCGAGCGCAGCGCGCGCGCTGCCCGCCGAGGAGAAGGCGCCGAGCTGCAGCCAGAAGCCCGGCCCGCTCGTGTGCGCAGTAGCCGGCGGTGCCGACGGTGCCGGCGAGGACGGCGAGGACGGCGTCGAGAGCGTTGCGGCCGATGCCATTTCCGAGGCCACTTCTGTCGGCGCGAAGCCCGTAGATCCCGGCGCGGCGGGCGCCGATGCCGCGGGAGCCGATGCCGCGGGCGCCGATGCCGTGATCGCGGCCACAGGATCCGGTGCCGACGCACGACCGCCATCCGAGAATCGGGTCTCGACGACGAGCCGGCCGGGCGCGTCGTCCCGCATCGGGGAGACGGCCGGAGAGACGGCCGGCGAGTCGACGCGAGATGAGGAAGTCGCAAGCACGACTGAAGGATCGCCGGAAACCGACGACACAGCGCCGCCCGACACAGCGCCGCCCGACGCAGCACTACCCGACGCAGCACCACCCGACGCAGCGCCGCCCGACGCAACACCACCCGAGGCAGCACCACCCGACGCACCACCACCCGACGCAGCCCCGGAACTCGCCCCCACCACCCCGCCCTGCTGCGCCCCCGGCGCGCTGCCCGCCACGAGCAGCGGCGCACCCGGCGCATCGAACTGCGTGATCGCCTCGACCTCGACCTCCGCGCTGCCCATGTCGACGAAGCCGAGCTTCGCGGCCGCCGTATACGAGAGGTCGATCACCCGGTTCTGCAGAAACGGCCCGCGATCGTTGACCCGGACGACCACGCTTCGCCCGGTGCTCGTGCGCGTCACGCGCACGTAGCTCGGGATGGGCAGCGTCGGATGCGCGGCCGTCATCGCGTACATGTCGTAGGGCTCGCCGCTCGACGTCGGCTTGCCGTGATAGCGCCTTCCGTACCACGAAGCGATTCCACGCTCGCGCCAGGGTGCGAGCGCACTCATCGGCACGTAGGTGCGGCCGAACACGGTGTACGGTCGCGAGGTGCTCACGAGCACCGGCTCGGCACGCGGCACCGCATCGGGAATGGCGGCGACGTCGGTCGGCGAAAGATGCCCGGGACCGTCGTCGAGGTAGTAGCCGCCGCCGCGCGCAGCGCCCGCGTCGGCGCCCGACCCGCTTCGCGCTCCCTTCGACGTCGAACACGCGCCGAGCGCGAACAGCAGCGGCACGCAGGCGACCCACGCCGCGATCCGCAGCCAGGCGCCCGTCATCCACCCTCCTCCGGGTTCGCGCCGCATGCATCCAGCGCACGATCGAGCGCATCGCGATAACCCAGCAGGTAGTGCAGCCCGTCGATCGCGCGCGTGCCGTACCAGGAAGTCATCTCGCCGTCGATCGTCGCGAACATCGGCAGGCGGCGTGCGCTCGCCCGCTGCAGCGCGAGACGATGCCGCTCGAGGAAGCGATACGGCTCGGAGGACAGCAGCACGACGCGCGCGCCGCGTGCATCGACCGACGGGTCGTCGACCTGCGGGTAGCGCGGCTGCGCCTCCGTGACGACCGAGCGCAGCCCGACCGCGGCGAGCATGTGCGCGATGAAGGTCTCGCGTCCGATGCTCATCCACGGATCCTTCCAGATCAGGTAGAGCACGTCCACCGGCGCGAAGCGCCGCGTGCCCACGCGATGCACCGCTTCGCGCTGCCGATCCGCGATGCGCTGAGCGACGGCGCGCACATCGAAGCGCTCGCCGAAGGACTCGATCAGCGCGAGATTGTCGTCGACCGTGATCGGGTGCGTGACGACGATCTCGGGTCCCAGTTCGGCAATGCGATCGACGACCGGCTTTTCGTTCTCGTCGACGTTGACGACGACGTGCGTGGGCGCCAGCGCGCGCACGCGCTCGACATCGACGTCCTTCGTGCCGCCGACCCTGGGCACGTCGCGCAACGCATCGCGCGGATGGATGCAGAAACCCGTACGGCCGACGAGCTGCTCGCGCAGGCCGAGCTGGCACAGCAGCTCGGTGAGGCTGGGCACGAGCGACACGATGCGCATCGCGCTGCCGTCCGCTGGCGCAGGCCCGGACACGGCCGCCTACTTGCCCGCCTGGCGCTCCTTCTGCACCAGCCAGTCGACGACGCGCAGCGCGCCGGCGTTCGAACCGGCCATGCTCGGCGCCGTGTAGTACTTGCCGGCAACCGCCAGCGCGGGAACGCCGTCCACGCCGTAGGCCTGCGTGAGCTGCGTGCCGCGCCCCATCTTCGTGCGCACGGTGAACGATTTCCAGGTCTCGAGGAATTTGTTCCTGTCGACGCCGTGCTTCGAGAGCACGTCGACCATCTTCTCCGGCGTGTCGAGCCGGTTGCCGTCGACGTGGATCGAGCGGAAGACGACGTCGTCGAGCTTCTCGTCGAGTCCCATCGATTCGAGCGTGTAGTACAGCTGCTGGTGGCGCCGGTCGCCGAAGGGCACGTGCACGCGCTTGAAGAAGACGTCGGACGGCAACTTCGACAGCCACTGCTTCAGCACGGGCTCGAGCGCGTTGCAGTGCGGACAGCCGTACCAGAAGAACTCGATGACCTCGATCTTGCCGGCCGGCGCCTCAGTGGGCTGCGGCGGCGACACCAGGCGGTAGTCGCGGCCTTCGACCGGCGCGTTCTGCGCATGCGCCGCGGGCAGCGCAGCGGCGCCGGCCAGCGCGGCGCCGGCGGAGATCAGGGTTCGTCTGCGAGCATCGATCATGGAGCGTCCCGGAAGATGCGCGCCCCGCCCGCGAAGCGCGACGCGCGAGGGTTTCATCGCTGCCGGACCACCGACGCCTCGATGCCGTTCTCGGCGAGTTTCGCGCGGGCGCGGTTCATCGAGTCGAGCTGCGAGTAGGGTCCGACGCGGACACGATACAGCGTCTGGCCGTTGACCTGCGCATCGAGCACGCGCGCCTCGAAGCCGATCAGCGCCAGGCGCGCCTTCATGCTCTCGGCCTCCGACGACGCGCGGAAAGCGCCTGCCTGCAGCAGGTAGCTGGCATCGCCTTGCGCGTCCGCGGCGCCCGGCGACGCGCCCGTGACGCTGGACGACGGCGCCGAAGCGACGATCGGCGCCGATGCCGACGCAGGCGCCGCAGCCGGCGACGCGGAGCCCGCCGCAGCGCCGGGGCTCGGCGCGGCGGCGGTCGCGACGGCCGCACCCGCCGGTCGCGCCTTCGCATGCAACGGAGCGTTGGGATCGGGCGCCTCGGACAGCGACTTCGGCTCGAGCGCCGGCTCCGCGTTGCGCTTGCTCTTGTCGACGAAAGGCACCGGCGCCCGCGTGACGATCATCGCGACCACGACCGCAATCGACAGTCCGGCGATCAGCCCGACCAGGAAACCGAGCAGGGTGCCGCCGCGCATGCGGCGACCCGGGCCCGGACGAACGAGGCGATCCACCATTTACATCCTTTCGGGAGCCGATACGCCGAGCAGCGCCAGACCGTTGCGGAACACCTGCCGCACGGCGAGCAGCAGCGCCAGCCGCGCGAGCCGCGTCGCTTCGTCTTCGACGAGCACCCGCTCTGCATTATAGTAAGAGTGAAGTTCGGCTGCTAAGTCTTTGAGATAGAAAGCGATGGCGTGCGGTGCGAGTTCGTCGACCGCGGCCTGCAGCGCCTGCGGAAACGAGGCGGTCCGCGCGCACAGCGCGAACTCGCGCGCTCCACCCAACGGATCGAGCGCCACTTCGCCGGCCGCAACGGAACGAGCGAGCGCGCCGGCATCGCCGCCCCACTGCGCCAGCACCGAGCAGATGCGCGCGTGCGCGTACTGGATGTAATAGACCGGATTCTCGTCGGTGCGCGCGAGCGCCAGGTCGACGTCGAAGACGAACTCGCTGTCGGCCTTGCGCGAGATCAGGAAGAAGCGCACCGCGTCGCGCCCGCGCTGCTCGTCTATGCGCACCTCGCCGTCGTCGTCGCGCACCTCGCCGGTCCACAGGATCAGGTCGCGCAGTGTCACGTAGGAGCCCGCGCGCTTGGAGATCTTCACCTCCTCGCCGCCGCGCATCACGGTGACCATCTTGTGCAGGACATAGTCGGGATAGCCCTGGGGAATGCCGATGTCCAGCGCCTGCAACCCGGCGCGCACGCGCGCGATCGTGCCGTGGTGGTCGGAGCCCTGCACGTTGATCGCTCGCGCGTAGCCGCGCTCCCACTTGGTCACGTGATAGGCGACGTCGGGCACGAAGTACGTATAGGCGCCGTCGGACTTGCGCATCACGCGGTCCTTGTCGTCGCCGAACGCGGTCGTGCGCAGCCACAGCGCGCCCTCGTCCTCGTAGGTGTGGCCGGAGCGGCGCAGCGCGTCGACCACGGCCTGCACCCGGCCGTCGGCGTACAGCGAAGACTCGAGGTAATGGCGATCGAAGCGCACGCCGAAGGCGCGCAGGTCGATGTCCTGCTCGTGACGCAGGTAGGCGACGGCGAAGCGACGGATCTCTTCGAGATCGTCGGCGTTGCCGGCGCCGCGCACGGTTTCCACCTGTTCGGCCGAGACGCTCTTTCCGGACAGGTAATCGGCCGCGATGTCGCGGATGTATTCGCCGCGATAGCCGTCGGCCGGGAAGCGCGGGTCGTCGGGCTCGATGCCGCGCGCGCGCGCCTGCACCGAACGCGCGAGGTTGTCGATCTGCGCGCCGGCGTCGTTGTAGTAGAACTCGCGGGTCACGCGCCAGCCGTCGGCTTCGAGCAGCGCCGACAGCGCGTCACCCAGCGCGCCCTGACGACCGTGCCCGACGTGCAGCGGCCCGGTCGGATTGGCCGAGACGAATTCGACGAGCACGTCCCGGCCTTCGCCGCGGCTGCCGCGGCCGAAAGCGCCGGCATCGGCCACCGCTCGCACGATCGCCGCGCGCTTCGCGTCGGCGCGCAGCCGCAGATTCAGGAAACCGGGACCGGCGATCTCGATCGACTCGATCAGCGCCGCGGCGTCGCCGCCTTCTCGATCGAGAGCCTCGAGCGCGTCCTTCAGTTGCGCGGCGATCGCACGCGGGTTCGACTTCAGCGGACGCGCCAGCTGCAGCGCCAGGTTCGAGGCGAGGTCGCCGTGCTCGGGCTGCTTCGGGCGCTCCAGCTCGATCGACGGAACATCGACGTCGATGCCGGCCTGCTCGACGACGCGCCGCGCCGCGGTGCGCAGCGACTCGGCGATGCGCGATTTCTGCTCGGGTAGCATGGAGCGCGATTGTACTGGCGGTGCCGTGCCTGCCTGCCCGCCCACGAATCTCCCGAAAACGGGACTCAGCCGATCGCCGAAGCCGACTTCGCCTGAGCGCGCAGCACGTGCTTCTGGATCTTCCCGGTCGACGTCTTCGGCACCGGCCCGAAGCGCACTTCGCGCGGAACCTTGTAGCGCGCCAGATGCGCGCGGCAGTGCTCGATCAGCTCGTCGGCCAGCGCCCTGCTTTCCGCGGCGGTGCCCGGCACGCGCTCGGCGCGCAGTTCCACGAAGGCGAGCGGCGTCTCCCCCCATCGCTCGTCGGGCCTGGCGACCACCGCACAGGCGAGCACTGCCGGGTGCTTGTAGAGCGCGTCTTCCACCTCGATCGAGCTGATGTTCTCGCCGCCGGAAATGATGATGTCCTTGGCGCGATCCTTCAGCTTCACGTAGCCGTCGGGGTAGACGACGCCGAGGTCGCCCGTGTGGAACCAGCCGCCGGCGAAGGCCTCTGCCGTGGCCTTCTCGTTCTTCAGGTAGCCCTTCATCACGATGTTGCCGCGGAAGACGACTTCGCCCATCGTCGTGGCGTCGCGCGGCACCGGCTGCATCGTGTTCGGGTCGATGACGGTGAGCCCCTCCTGCACCTGGTAGCGCACGCCCTGGCGCCCGTTGCGCTCGACGCGGCCGGCGAGGTCGAGTTCGTTCCACGACTCGTGCTTCACGCATACCGACGCCGGTCCGTACACCTCGGTGAGTCCGTAGACGTGCGTGACCTCCCAGCCCATGCGCTCCATGCCTTCGATCATCGCCGCCGGCGGTGCGGCACCTGCCACCATCGCGCGCACCGGCCAGTCGATGCCCTTCTTCCATTCGGCGGGAGCATCGATCAGCGTACCGTGCACGATCGGCGCGCCGCAGTAATGCGTGACGCGGTGCTCGCGCACGAGGTCGAGGATCGTCTTCGCCTCGACGCGGCGAAGGCAGACGTTGGTGCCGGCCACCGCGGGGATCGTCCACGGGAAGCACCAGCCGTTGCAATGAAACATCGGCAGCGTCCACAGGTAAACGGGATGCCGGGGCAGCCCCCACGCGAGCACGTTGCCGACCGCATTCAGGTACGCGCCGCGGTGATGCACGACCACCCCCTTCGGATCGCCGGTGGTGCCCGACGTGTAGTTCAGGCCGATCGCGTCCCATTCGTCCTCCGGCAGCGCCCAGCCGTGCGACGGGTCGCCCGATGCGAGCCACGCTTCGTATTCGGCGTCGCCGATGCGCTCACCCGGCCCCCGGTAGACGGGATCGTCGACGTCGACGACGAAGGGGCGCGGCTGCCCGCCGGCCGCCAGCAGCGCGAGCGCCTCGGCCGCCAGCGGCGCGAACTCGCGATCGACGACCAGCACCTTGGCGCCCGAATGTCGCAATTGGAATGCGACGATCGACGCATCGAGCCGCGTGTTGATCGTGTTCAGCGCGGCGCCGGTCATCGGCACGCCGAAATGCGCGTCGAGCATCGGCGGCGTATTCGGCAGCAGCACCGAGACGGTGTCGCCGCTTCCGATGTCGCGTGCCGCCAGCGCGGACGCAAGGCGCCGCGCGCGCTCGAGCATCTGCGACCACGTCAGGCGCAGGCTTCCGTGGATCGCCGCGCAGCGGTCCGGAAAGACGTCGGCGGCCCAGCTCACGAGGCTGATCGGCGTCAACGGGACGTAGTTCGCGGCATTGCGGTCCAGGTTCTGGCGGTACGGGTTCGGGCGGGTGCGCATCGTCGCAACCTGTTCGGGAGTTGCCGTCGACGGGCGGGTTGCCCGGGACTCGTGACGATTGTAGGCATTGGCTCGCAGGAAGCGCCTCGTACCTTGGTCGCCGCGCGTACGCCGCCGTACTTCGCTGGCAAGGGCGTTTATGCTGCATTGCAGCATCCGTCCGGTATATTGGCCGGAAGTCATCCTGCAGGAGATACGCATGACCAACCCGGCAGTGCCCGGCAGGGTCGCCCCCGGCTTCGTGGTCTATCCGCTCTCCCCCGAATCGCGCCCGCAGATTCTCGAGCACCTGCTGCGGCTGCCGCCGGAGGACCGCCGTCTTCGCTTCGGCGTGCCGGTTTCCGAAGAGACGATCGCCGGCTACGTGCAGAAGCTCGATTTCTCGCGCGACGCGATCTTCGGCGTGCGCGAAGACCCGGGCGCGCTGGTCGGCTTCACGCACGTGGCGCAGCTCGACGATGCGGTGGAACTGGGGCTGTCGGTCGACGCCCCTCATCGCGGCCGCGGAATCGCGCAGGCGATGTTCCGGCGCGCGCTGCTGCACGCCCGCAACCGGGGCTTCCGCCATCTGTTCATGCATTGCCTGGCGGAGAACGCGGCGATGATGCACATCGCGGGCGAAGCGGGCATGCGCATCGTCATCGACGGCTCGGACCGCGACGCGTCGTTGTCGCTGCCGCCGGCCACCGTTCTCTCGGTGGGTACGGAGTATTACGAAGGGCAGCTCGTCCTGCTCGACTGGGCGCTTCGCGCGTCGGTTCCGTACCTGCCGCAGGCGATGGATTGACGTCACCCTCGTAGACCGGCGTTCGGAACGCTCGACCCTCGGTGCCGAAGTACACTCGGCGCCAATCGCCGTGCCCGCGACCACCGTCCGCGTCGTGCGCGGCCTTCTGATCGGGAAGCTGCATGAACACCGAAAAGGTCGTCTTCGGTTTCTTCATCCTGCTGGCGGCGACGCTGAACTTCGGCTTCGTCTGGGGCGACATCGACGTCGCCGCGCACCATCAGGTGAGCGAGCTGTTCGCGGCGATCGTCGTGAACCTCGTCGCCACGATCCTGAAGCTGGGCGACCGCACGCAGGTCGGCGCGATCCACCTCGCGTCGAGTCTGGTCGCCGACGTGCAACTCCTGATCGCCGCGGCCGTATGGACCTGGGGCAGCCACGTGCAGGTCGGCCATCCGGAGTCGGAGATCGTCGCCAGCGTCGTCTCGCTCGCCGCCGGCGCATTGCTGGCGAACCTCGTCTCGGTGGTGCTGCTGATCACCGAAACGCTGACCTTCCGCCGCTGAAGGCGGCGCGCCGGGCGGCGGATGGCGAGCGACTCGCAGCCCCAGGGCGCCGCGGCCTCCGGCGAAGGGGCGCCTCGCGACGCAGCGCGTCCTCCCGGCGCGTCCTCTACGGACGCCGCCGCAGCCGACGGGGCCTCTACGAACACGGCCGCCGCCTCAGCCTCTGCCGACGCCGCCCCTCACGACGTGGCCACTGTCGACCTGGCACCGCCCGCGGCAGCGCCCGGCTTCGCCTGGCTTTCGCATGCGAGCGTGCTGCACCTGCTGCTGCGCCGGCTGCGGCTTCCGCTGCTCGTCGTCATCGTCGTGTTCGCGATCTCGGTGGCGGGCTTCGTGCTCGTTCCCGGCGTCGATGCCGACGGGCGGCCGACCGCGCCGCTGAGCTTCTTCCACTCCTTCTATTTCGTCACCTACACGGCGACGACGATCGGCTTCGGCGAAGTTCCCGTCGCGTTCTCCGATGCGCAGCGCATGTGGGCCACCGTCGTCATCTACCTGTCGGTCGTCGCGTGGACCTACATGCTGCTGACGCTGCTCGCGGCCGTGCAGGACGGCGCCTTCCAGCGCGCGATCGCGTCGATCCGCTTCGAACGGCGCGTGCGCCGCATCGCCGAGCCCTTCCTGCTCGTGCTCGGCTGCGGCGACACGGGGCTGCGGCTGACGCGCATCTTCGACCGGCTCGGCATGCGCTTCGTCGTCGTCGAGATCGACGCGGCGCGGCTGCAGGCGCTCGACCTCGAGGATTTCCGCCACGACGTCGTCGCGCTGCACGACGACGCGAGCCGCCCGCACGCGCTGGTGCGCGCCGGGTTGCGTCACCCCTGTTGTCGCGCAGTGCTCGCGCTGACCAACGACGATGCGGCGAACCTCGCCGCCGTGCTCACGGCCTCGCTGCTGAACCCGAAGGCGACGCTGATCGCGCGCTCGCACACGGCGCACGCGACGACGCTGATGCAGGCCGCCGGCCGACCGCGCATCGTCGACCCCTTCGTCGCGTTCGCCGAGCAGCTGATGATGGCGCTGCGCGCACCGGGCTGCTACCGGCTGTTCGACTGGCTGACGGCGCTGCGCGGAACGCCGCTGGCGCCCGAGCTCGTTCCGCCCGACGGCGCGTGGGTGGTCTGCGGCTACGGGCGTTTCGGCCGCCCGGTCGCGCATCGCCTGCACGAGCGCGGCGTTCCGGTACGTGTCGTCGAGCCGTCCGCGATCGCCGACGACAACGGCATCGAAGCGATCGCCGGCGACGGAACGCAGCGCGAGACGCTCGAGCGCGCCGGAGTCGCGTCGGCGCGGGCGCTCGTCGTCGGCACCGACAACGATCTGCGCAATCTCGCGATCGCCCGGCTCGCGCAGTCGATCAACCCGGCGCTCTTCGTCGTGCTGCGCCAGAACGAAGCCGAGAACACGTTGCTGTTCGATCACTTCGGCGCCGATCTGGTGATGCGGCCGAGCGAGATCATCGCCGACGAATGCGTCGCGCTGCTCACCTCGCCGCTGCTGCTGCGCTTCCTGCGTCATGTGCGGCGACAGACCGACGCGTGGGCCGACGAGGTAATCCACCGGCTGCGCGACGCCAGCGGCAGGCTGTCGCCCGACACCTGGGAGATCCGCATCGATCGCGAGCAGGCGCCCGCGCTGTGCGAGCGCAGGGCGGCAGCGGACTCGCGTGCGGATGCGGTCGTGGTCGCGAGCACGGGCGCGGGGGCGGACGCAGGGGCGGGCGCGGGCGCGGACGCGGACGCGGACGCGAGCATCGACCTCCGTGGGCAGGGCGTGCGGATCGGCGACCTGCTGCGCGATCCGCGCGATCGCGGCGCGCGCATCGGAGCGGTCGCGCTGCTCGCGCTGCGCGCCGATCGCGAGACGCTGCTGCCCGCCGACGACTGGACGCCGGCCGAAGGAGACGAGTTGCTGTTCGCCGGCAGCGAAGCGGCACGCCGCCGCATGACGATCGGGCTGCAGGATCGAGGCGTGCTGGACTATCTCGTCAGCGGTGCAACGCGACGGCCGTGGCCGTGGCAGCGCAGCCGCGGCGAGGCGTGACGGTGTCGTCCATCGAAACCGCTACTCGAGCTGCAGCGTCCCCGAGCCCTGCAGGCGCGTCACCAGGTCTGCGCCGACCAGCTTCGACGGCGTATAGGCGCCACCCGCCGGCCTGTTCTTCATCAGGTGCTCGACGACGGCCAGCGATCCGGTGATCGTCAGGCTGTAGCCGTTCGCGGTGCGGATGCGGGCGACCTTCGTCTCGCCACGCGCGTTGCGGGCCTCGCCCCAGACGAAGGTCGGCATCTGCGCGCGCTTCTCCGCGCTGGGCCCTTTCACGGTCTTCGCAATGCGCGACTTGATCAGCTTCTGCACGAAGGAAAGACCCAGCAGCGGCCGAATCCAGTTCGCGCGCCGCGCGTTGGCGATCATCGCCGGCGAGCCGGGGATGAACACCTCGACGTTGGGGATGCCGGTGCTGTGGTACGCCGTCGAGACGTCGCCCCAGGGAATGGTCATCGCATCCTTCTCGCCGTCGCCGAAGTCGATGCGCCGTACTCTGTAGGCGAGCGGCACGGTGACGATCTTTCCGTCGCGACGCACCTTGCCGCCCTGGGCCAGCCCTTCGATCGAGGTCCTGGCGGTGCCGGGCGACAGGCCGGAACGCGAATCGAAGCCCAGCGCCAGATGCGTCGCGTCCGGCAGCGCCGCCTTCAGTGCCGCCGCCACGCAATCGGTGGGAATCACGTCGAAGCCGACGCCCGGGCACAGGACGACGCCGACGTCTCGCGCCCGCGCGTCGAGCGACTGCGCGAGTTCCAGCACCGCGATCTCGCCGGTGATGTCGAGGTAGTGCGCGCGAGTGCACAGGCACGCCTCCATCATCGGTCGCGCGGTCGCCGAGAACGGACCCGCGCAGTTCAGGACGAGGAAATGGCCGTCGACCTGTTGCGTCGTATGCGCCGCGTCGTCCAGCGCGAAAGCGCGCGCTTCCAGGCCCAGTTCCCGCGCGAGCGCCTCGATCTTTTCGCGGCTGCGGCCCGCCAGCACCGGCCGGAGTCCGCGCCGGGCGGCTTCGCGTGCGATCAGCTCGCCGGTGTAGCCGTTGGCGCCGTAGATCACCCATCTCGGCGGGGCGGAATCGGGGCTCTTGTCGTTCACGGGGTTCTCGATGTCGGTCGATGCGGCGGGCATCTGCAACTCAACGCGAGGGTGGGCTGCGAAATGCAGCCAATCCGCGTCCGAAACGGTTTACGTGGCCAGAAATGCCGCCCTTCGCAGCGCGGGCAGGATCCGGCGAGTGCCTCAGCCCGGACCGGACGCCGCAAGCACCCGCCCCATCGCGTCGAAGCCGTCGGCCAAGTCGGCAATCAGATCTTCCGGATCCTCCAGGCCGACGTGCAGCCGCACCAGCGGCCCTCCCGTCCACGGCCGCGCCGTGCGCATCCGATCGATGCGCGCGGGCATGATCAGGCTTTCGAAGCCGCCCCACGAGTAGCCGATCGCGAAGTGCCTGCGCCGCTCGCACAATGCAGCGAGCGCGACGCGCTCCCGCTCGCTCGCGCGTCCCGGGTCGTCACCCGCGCGTCCGGGGTCGTCGCCCGCGCGCCCGGGGTCTTCGCTCGCGCGCCCGGGGTCGCCGTGCGCGTGAACTTCGTCGCGCCCCGGTGCGAACAGAGCCCGATCCAGCTCGAACGACAGCAGCCCGCTCGCCCCCGAGAAATCGCGCCGCCACAGCGCGTGCTGCGGATGCGAGGCCAGCGCCGGATACAGCACGCCGGCGACTTCGGCGCGCGCTTCGAGCCAGCGCGCGACCTCGAGCGCATGGGCCTCGTGGCGCCGCATCCGCACGTCGACGCTGCGCAGGCCGCGCAGCACCAGGTACGCGTCGTCGCCGCTCGCGCATTGCCCGAGCTGGCGCACGGCGGCCCACAGCTTCGGCCACAGCGCCTCGCGCACGACGACGGCGCCCATCAGCACGTCCGAGTGCCCGCCCCAGTACTTGGTCAGCGCGAGCACCGAGGCGTCGACGCCCCAGTCGAAGGGGCGCGCGAACACCGGCGACGCCCAGGTGTTGTCGATCATCGTCACGATGCCGCGCTTGCGCGCGATCGCGCAGATCGCCGGAACGTCCTGCACCTCGAAGGTGTAGCTACCCGGGCTCTCGAGCCAGATCAGCTTCGTTTCGGGGCGCAGCAGCGCCTCGATGCCGGCGCCGATCGTCGGGTCGTAGTAGGTCGTACGCACGCCCAGGCGTGCCAGCATTCCGTCGCAGAAGACGCGCGTCGGGCCGTAGGACGAATCGGCGACCAGCAGGTGATCGCCGGGCACGAGCACCGCCAGCAGCGCGGTCGTGATCGCGGCCAGGCCCGACGGCATCAGGCTCGCGCGCACCGCGCACCCGGCGCCCTCGATCTCGCACAGCGCGTCCATCAGCGCCATCGTCGTCGGCGTGCCGACGGTTCCGTAGGTGGTCGCGCGCCGGCGGCCGACGGCGACCGCTGCGCCGGCCGCGTCGGTGGCCGCGAGCGTGTCGAACAGCACGGTCGATGCGCGGTGCACGCCGACGTTGGGGGCGACGAACGAGGCGTCGCCTTCGCGGCCGGCCTCGGCCAGGCGCGTGGCGAGTGCTCGTGCAAACCCGGGATCTTCTGACATGGCGACGACGGGAAACGGTGTCGCCCGATTGTAGGAGCCTGTCAGTGCGTTCGCTGCACGGCCACGGAAACGGGTGCCATCGGCGACGCGACGGCGGCCTCGACGGCACGACGCACGACGGGCGAGGCAGGGGCTTCGAAGCCCATTCCGCGTGCAAGCGCCCACTCTCGCCGCTTCGCTTGCGCCAGGTTGCGCATCTTCACGTGACCGTAGCCGCGAATGGCGTCGGGCGTTGCCGCGAGCGCGCAGGCGGCGACCAGCGTACCGGCTTCGAGCCGCGCGAGCAGTTGTTCGACCAGCGCTTCGTAATCGTGCGAGAGCGCGCGCTCGACGCGCCGCTCGAGCGTGTAGCCGAAGACGTCGAAGGCCGTGCCGCGCAACCCGCGCAGCGAAGCCAGCGCGCGGAAGGCCGGGAAGACCCACGAACCGAAGCGCATCTTGCGCGGCAGGCCGTCGGGGCCGCGACGCGCCAGCAGCGGCGGCGCGAGCTGCACGCTCAGCGAGTACTCACCTTCGAACTGCTCTTCGAGCGAGCGGCGGAACGCCTCAGAGGTGTACAGGCGCGCGACCTCGTACTCGTCCTTGTAGGCGAGCAGCTTCGCATGGTTGCGCGCGACGATCTCGGTCAACTCGAGCTTCTCGCCGGGACGGCGCAACGCCCGCTCGGCCGCCTCGACGCGTTCGACGAGGCGGCGCAGGCGCGCCGCGTGACGCTCGTTCTGGTAGTCGCGCAGGCGCCCCTCGAGCCGATCCACCAGTTCGGCGAGCGACTCCTCGTCGGCCGTCTTCGGCGCCCGGCTCGACGCGAGCAACGCCTCGAGCGCGACCGGATCGTGCGCCGCCGCGCGCCCGAGCCGGAACGCCAGCCGGTTCGCCTCGATCGCCACGCCGTTCAGCTCGATCGCCCGCTCGATCGCGGCGCTCGACACCGGAACCACCCCGCACTGCCAGGCGTAGCCGAGCAGCACGATGTTCGCGCCCGTCGTGTCGCCCATCGCGCGGCGCGAGAGCATCTGCGCATCGAAGACCGCGACGCGATCGTCGCCGGCGGCCGCGGCGAGCTTGGCGAGCAGCGCGTCCACCGGCACCTTTGCATCGGGCCGGGTCACCTGCATGGCCATCGGCAGCACGTGCCGGTTGACGACGATGCGCGTGCGGCCATGGCTCACCGACTGCAGCGCGTCGTCGCCGGCCGCGACCACCGGGTCGCAGGCGAGCACGGCGTCGGCCTGCTGCGTGTCGATGCGCACCTGGTTCAGCGCGTCGGCGTCGACCGCCAGTCGCACGTGCGACAGCACGCTGCCGCCCTTCTGCGCGAAGCCCATGAAGTCGAGCACCGACGCGTGCCGTCCTTCGAGATGCGCCGCCATCGCGATGACCGCGCCGACGGTGACGACGCCGGTTCCGCCCACTCCGGTGACGAGCAGGTCGCAGGGACCGTGCCAGTCGCGCCGGGCCGCGTCGGGCAGGCTCTCGACGAGCGCATCGAAGCGCGCGCGGTCGAGCGCCGACGCGCGTCGGCGCGGCTGGCCGCCCTCGACCGAGACGAAGCTCGGGCAGAAGCCGTCGGCGCAGCGATAGTCCTTGTTGCAGCTGTTCTGGTCGATTCTCCGCTTGCGTCCGTCCGGCGTGTCGACCGGAACCACCGACAGGCAGTTCGACTTCTCGTTGCAGTCGCCGCAGCCTTCGCAGACCGCCTCGTTGATGAACAGGCGCCGCGGCGGATCGGGGTACTCGTTGCGCTTGCGACGGCGGCGCTTCTCGGCGGCGCAGGTCTGGTCGTAGACGAGCGCCGTCACGCCGGGCGTGTCGCGCAGCTCGCGCTGCACGAGATCCAGCTCGAGCCGATGATGGAAAGTGGTGCCGGCGGGAAAGGCGGCGGCGTTGCGCCGGTGCGGCTCGGGATCGTCGGAGACGAGCGCGATGCGCTCGACGCCTTCGGCGCGCACCTGGCGCGCGATCGACGCCGCGTTCACCGTGCCGTCCGGATGCTGCCCGCCGGTCATCGCGACCGCGTCGTTGTGCAGGATCTTGTAGGTGACGTTGGCGCCCGCGGCCACCGACTGCCGGATCGCCAGCGAGCCCGAATGGAAGTACGTTCCGTCGCCCAGGTTCTGGAACACGTGCGGCGTCTTCGTGAACGCACCGTGCGCAACCCAGTTGGCGCCCTCGCCGCCCATCTGCAGCAGCCCGCTCGTCGAGCGGTCCATCCACATCGCCATGCCATGGCAGCCGATGCCCGACTGCGCGCGCGACCCCTCGGGCACCCGGGTGGAGGTGTTGTGCGGGCAGCCCGAGCAGAAGAACGGAATGCGCCGGATCGCGTCGGCCGCGTTCGACGGCAGCGGCGGACGCACGAACGCCTCGATGCGATCGCGCCGGTCGAGCGACGGGAAGTGCCGGGCGAGCCAGCCCGCGAGCACCGGCAGCACGCGCGACGGACGCAGCTCTCCGACCTCGGAGAGCAGCGGCGCGCCGAAGGTGTCGCGCTTGCCGAGGATCGCCGGCCGCGCATCGGCGGGCGCGTTGTACAGCAGCGCCTGCAGCTGCTGCTCGACGACCGCGCCCTTCTCCTCGACGACGAGCACCTCTTCGAGTCCTCGCGCGAAGGCGAGCGCACGGGTGGGCTCGATCGGATAGGCGAGGCCGATCTTGTAGACGCGCACGCCGGCGCGCGCCAGATCGTCGAGCGTCAACTCGATGCGCCGCAGTGCCTCGAGCAGGTCGCGATGTGCCTTGCCGCAGGTGACGATGCCCACCCGCGCCTGCGGCGCGTCGGCGACGACGCGGTCGATCGGGCGCAGGCGCGCGAACGCGCGCACCGCGTCGAGCCGCATCGCCATGCGCGCCTCGATCGACGGGCTGGGGATCTCGTCGGGACGCAGGTGCAGCCCGCCGAGCGCCCGGTCGACGGCGAAGAAATCGTCGGGCACGGGCTCGGGAACGCCGGTGACGATCGGGTCGAGATCGACGCTGGCGGCGCTCTCGACCACCTCGGAGATCGCCTTCATGCCGACCCACGCGCCCGAGGCGCGCGACAGCGCCCAACCGTACAACCCGAACTCGATCAGCTCGGCGACGCTCGCCGGACTGAGCACCGGCATGCGCCACGACATCATCGCGAAGTCGCTCTGGTGCGAGAAGGCCGACGACACGCAGCCGTGGTCGGCGCCGGCGACGACCAGCACGCCGCCGTGCGGCGAGGCGCCGCGCGCGTTGCCGTGCTTGAGCGCGTCGCCGGCGCGATCGACGCCGGGGCCCTTGCCGTACCACAGCCCGAACACGCCTTGCACCTTGCGATCAGGGTCGCTCTCGACCTCCTGCGAGCCGAGCACCGCGGTGGCGGCCAGCTCCTCGTTCACGGCAGGCAGGAAGCGGATGCGCGCGGCATCCAGCTGCTCGCGGTACTTCCACAGCTGCTGGTCGTAGGCGCCCAGCGGCGAGCCGCGGTAGCCGCTGACGAAGCCGGCGGTGTCGAGGCCGCGCTCGGCGTCGAGCGCGCGCCGCATCAGCGGCAGTCGCACGAGCGCCTGCGTGCCGGTGACGAAGACGCGCCCCGCGCTCGCGCAGACCGCGTCGGACAGTCGATAACCGGTGAGCGCGGAGCGCACCGCGACGGGAAGATCGGGCGCGTTCATGAGCGAACAGGGCCGGGTGGCCGCACGAGAGCGTCGATCCATGCAATCCTATGCGCAAAACGACGCACGTTTCACGCGTATGGACAGGTCGAAAACCCGGGTCGATGCACGGATCGTGCATCGATCCCGTTCCGGAGCCCGAAAACGATGATTCCGCTCGATCGCGCCGACATTCAGCTGCTCGACGCCCTGCAACGCGACGGCCGCGCAACGAACCCGGTGCTCGGCGAGCGCGTGCATCTTTCCGCCTCGCAGGTGAGCCGCCGCATCCAGCGCCTCGAGGAAGCGGGCCTGATCGATCGCTGCGTGATGCTGCTGCGTCCCGCGCGCCTGGGGCTCACCGTGATCGCCTATACGCGCGTCTCGCTGGAGCGGCACGGCGAAGCGCAGAACGAGGATTTCAACCGGGCGGTGCAACTGCTGCCCGAGGTGCTCGAGTGCTACTCGGTGACCGGCCCCTACGACTATCTGCTGCGCGTCGTCGCGGCGGACCTCGCCGCCTTCGCGCAGTTCATGCTGCACAAGCTGATGCGCGTGCCGGGCGTGCGCGGCGTGGAGTCGAGCGTCGTGCTGCAGGAGATCAAGCGGACCACCGAGCTGCCGCTCGAGCAGGCGCGGCAGCCGTCGCCAGCAGTTCCCGCAGCCGCTCGGCATTCACCGGCTTCGTGAGGTGCGCCTGGAAGCCGGCGTCGAGCGTTCGCCGGCGATCGCTGGCCTGGCCGTAGCCGGTCATCGCAGCGACGTAGAGGGACTCGCCCGACTGCTCGCGCAGGCGGCGCATCACCGAAAAGCCGTCGCCGTCGGGCATGTTCAGGTCCAGCAGCACGATGCGCGGTCGAAACGACTGCGCCACCCGCAGGCCGTCCTCGGCGCCGTAGGCGCCGCGCGCCTCCTGGCCGAGCAGCTGCAGCACCTGCACCATCGTATCGGCCGAATCGCGGTTGTCGTCGATGACGAGCACGCGGTTCGCGGCGGGCGCCGGCGACGCCGGCTCGCAGGACCCATCCGCCGCCGACAAGGCCGCTTCGTGTACCGGCAGCTTCATCGTGAATACGCTGCCCAGGCCCCTGCCCGGACTGTCGGCGCCCAGCGTGCCGCCGTGCTGCTCGACCAGCGTGCGCGCGAGGTTCAGCCCGATGCCCAGCCCCTGCAGCGCGGGCGCCTCTCCGGCATCCACCTGCGAGAACAGCTCGAAGATGCGCTCCAGCTCGTGCCGCGGAATGCCGCGTCCGTTGTCGGAAACGCGGGTGAGGCTGTCGCGGCCTTCCTGATGCACCTCGACACGGATTTCGCCGCCCTCGGGCGTGTAGCGCACTGCGTTGTTCAGCAGGTTCTGCAGCGACTGCGCCAGACGGGTCGCGTCGCCGACCATCGGGATCGGCGCCTCGGGCAGCGACAGCGAGAGCCGATGACCGTGCGCCTGCGCGAGCGGAACGATCGCGTCCACGCTCGACTGCACGACTTCGCGGTAGTCGAGCCGGCGGCGATCGAGCCGGATCTTGCCGGTGGCGATGCGGCCGATGTCGAGCAGGTCGTCGACCAGGCGCGTGAGCTGGCCGAGCTGCCGATCGAGCACGTCGCGCACGGCGCCGAGCTGCTGCGGAAAGGCCGTGTGCACGCCGAGCACGCTGACGGCGTTGCGGATCGGCGCGAGCGGATTGCGCAGCTCGTGGGCGAGCGTCGCCAGGAACTGGCTCATGCGCCGGTTCGAGTGTTCCAGCTCGAGCAGGCGCTTCGGGTCGGTGAGGTCGCGCACCACCAGCGCGTAGCCGCGCAGCCCGCCGGCCTCGTCGAACACCGGCGTGAGCACCGTGCCCGACCAGAACATGGTGCGGTCCTTGCGCAGATGCCAGCGCTCGCGCTCGCTGCGCCCCTCGTCGAGCGCGCGCGCCAGGTCGCGCGCCGGCTCGCCGGCCGCGACATCGGGCGGCGTGTAGAACATGCCGAAGTGGCGATCGAGCACGTCGCCGATTTCGTAACCGGTGAGCGCCGAGGCGCCGGCGTTCCAGGTCTGCACGCGGCCTTCGGCGTCGACGAGGAAGATCGCGTAATCCTTGACCGCATCGACCAGCAGTCGCACCTGCTCCTCGCGTCTGCGCAGATCCTCCTCGTGGCGGCGACGCTCGGTGAGGTCGCGCGTCACCTTCGCGAAGCCGACCAGCCGACCGTTGCGGTCGTGCAGCGCGGTGATGATCACGCTCGCCCAGAAGCGGCTGCCGTCCTTGCGCAGCCGCCATCCCTCGTCCTCGAAGCGCCCGTGCCGGCTGGCGGCGCGCAACTCCTGCTGCGGCCAGGCGGCGGCGATCGCTTCGGCCGGGTAGAAGGTCTCGAAGGAGCGACCGATGATCTCGTGCGCTTCGTAGCCCTTGATGCGCTTCGCACCCGCGTTCCAGGTGACGACGCGCCCCTGCGTGTCGAGCAGGAAGATCGCGTAGTCCTGAACGGACTCGACGAGCAGGCGAAAGGGGTCCTCGCCGAGCGAGGCGATGTCGGCGCGAGCGGGTTGCGCGCCGGGGTGTGCGGCAGGGCGATCGGTCATGAGGGGGCCGCGCGAGCGCAGCAAGGGGCGTGCCCGGGCGTGAGGAGTTGCGGCTCGACAGCGAGCGCTGATCCGCGCTACGGGTACACGTGACCGTCGAAGAGCCGCCGCGCCGTCCGAAAGAACGACCCGCGGATCGCCACCGGAGCGCCCGTCCGATCACGGCCCGCTTCCGCGTCCACGGTCAATACGCCGGAAGGCATCCCGATGCGAAGCGCTCCTTGCCCCGGTACTGGCCGCGTCAAGCGATTCACCAGGGTTCCCGGTATGCGTGCCGCCACGGCAGTGCAAAGCGAAGCCGTGAGCGGCAACGCAAGATGCGGCTGGCCGTTCGAAATCATGCGCACGGTCAGGTCGACGTCGTCCGGCCCGATCTGCTCTCCGGACAGCGTGGCGGACGACATCGGGCCTGCGACGAAGCCCACGAACGGAACCAGGCGACGCGCATGTGCGGCCTCGCGGTTCGGCGTGATCCCCATCGCCACCGATGCGCTGGCGCGAATCTCCTCGAGCAGCTGGCACAGCTGCCGCTGCTCCGCAATCCGCGACGGCATCTCGATACCGGACAGACCCAGGGATGCCGCTTCGACGAAGACGCAGGCGTTGGCCGCGTCGACCATCGATGCCTGAATGCTCCCGAAGCCCGGTACGTCGAGGACATCCACTGCGTTGCCCGTCGGAAGCAGGCGACCGGTCGTCGCTCCCCCGGGTTCGAGGAAATCGAGTCGCACGGGTGCGCCGGTGCCCGATACGCCGGGGATGCGCAACGTTCCGTTGCGCACCGGCTGCCCGTCGCGCACCTCGAACGTCGCATGAATCAGCTTGCGGGTGTTCGTGTTGAAGATCCGCACGACCGCCTCGCCGTCGGCGGCCTCGACGATCTTCTCCGCTACCGCATAGGGTCCGATCGCGGACGACATGTTTCCGCAATTGCCGCTGTAGTCCACTCGCGCTTCACCGACCATCACCTGCGCGAACGTGTAGTCGACGTCCGCATCGGGATGCGACGGCGGGGCGACGACGCACACCTTGGAGAGCGACGAGACGCCTCCTCCCATGCCGTCGAGTTGCCGGCCGTACGGATCCGGGCTGCCCATCAGGGAAAGGAACAGCGGATCCCAGCTCGATCGATCGGCCGGGAGATCCGACCGGCGAAAGATCACGCCCTTGCTCGTCCCTCCGCGCATGAAGACGGCGGGGATGCGATCGAACTTCACGTGTGCGCCTTGCGCGAATCGCGCCTAGAGATAGAACTTTCGAGCGAGCTCGCCGTGATCGCCTTCGAGGTCGGACGACGTGCCTTGCGCGACGGCTTCGCCCGCGCGCAATACCTGGAAGCGGTCGACGACCCGGGCTGCCAGCCGGATGTTCTGTTCGACGAGGATGAGGGAGATTTCGCCTTCGCGTTGCAGCGCGCGCATCATCTCTCCGATTTCGTCGACGAAGAGCGGCGAGAGGCCGGCCGACGGCTCGTCGAGGAGCAGCACGCGGGGCTCGGCCATCAGCGCCCGCCCGATGGCGAGCATCTGCTGCTCTCCGCCCGACATCGTCGCCGCCTTCTGGTCGATCCGCTCGCGCAGTCGCGGAAAATAGCCGAAGACACGCTCCATGTTGCGCGCCGCATTCTGCGGAGCGCGCGCGAGCGAACCCAGCTGCAGGTTGTCCAGGACGGTCAGGTCGCCGAAAAGGTCGCGCTCCTGCGATACCTGCAGCAATCCGCGGCGCACGACGACATGCGGGGAGGCGCCGGCGATCGATCGACCGAGGAACTCGATTCGTCCGGCACTGGGCTTCAGAAAGCCGGAGAGCGTGTTCAGCAGTGTCGTCTTGCCCGCCCCGTTGGCGCCGAGCAGACCCACCGCCTCGCCGGCGCCCAGGTCGAGATCGATCCCGGTGAGCGCGGGCAGGCGCCCGTAGCGCACCCCGAGATCTTCGACTCTCAGAACCGGATCAGCCATTTCCGAGATACGCCTCCAGGACTTCCTCGTTCTGCCGCACTTCCTCGGGCGGACATTGAACGAGCTTGCGTCCGAAATTCAGCACGAGCACCTGATCGGAGACCGCCATCACCAGATCCTGGACGTGCTCGACGAGCAGAACGGTGATGCCGGTGCCCGCCAGCCGGCGCAGGACCTGCCCCAGGTGCAATCTTTCGTTCGGCGAAAGGCCGACGGCGGGCTCGTCGAGCATGATGAGGCGGGCGCCCGCGACGAGCGCACGCGCGATCTCGACCATGCGCTGCTGCCCGAACGAGAGATCCCCCGCCGCGCGCTCCTCCAGGTCGCCGATCTCCATCTGCTCGAGCATCTCGCGCGCGCGCACGACCGCGGATCGTTCGGCACGCGCCGCAGCGGGCCAGCCGGTGACGACGCCCAGCAGGCTGCTCGGCGTGCTGAGCTCGAGTCCGGTCAGGACGTTCTCGAGCACGGTCATCTCGCGCAGGATTCCGTTGTTCTGGAACGTTCGGCGGATACCGAGCGCCGCGATCCGTTCGGGCGCAAGCCCGAGGATCGGCTTCCCCTCGAAACGCACGGCCCCGGCCGCGGCCTGCACGAACCCGCCGATCGCATCGAAGGCGGTCGTCTTGCCGGCGCCGTTCGGTCCCATCATCGCGAACACTTCGCCGGCTCGAACCGAGAACGAGAGATCGTTGACGGCGACGAGGCCGCCGAAGCGGACCGTGAGCCCTTCCACCTGGAGAATGTTCATGGCCGGCGATACAGCCGCTCGCGCAGCAACGGAAACGCGTCGGACAGCAGGCCGCCCACGCCCTTCGGCATGAAGAAGATGACGAGGATCAGCATCAGGCTGAACACGATCTCCTCGAGCCCGGGAAGATTGCGGAACACCTCCGGGGCGGCGGTCAGCAGCACGGCGCCGATCACCGAACCGGCGAGGCTGCCCAGTCCTCCGACCATGACGATCGCGAAGTGCATCAGCAGCTGGGAGAGCCCGAAGGTGTCGGGAGACACCCTTCCGTTCAGCAGGGCGAAGAGCGCTCCTCCCAGGCCGACGATCATCCCGCTCCAGACGAACGCCAGGATCTTCATCCGCCTGCCGTCGATGCCCAGCGACGCCGCCGCGCGCTCGTTGTTGCGGATCGCCACGAACGCGCGGCCGAAGCGCGAACGCAGGAGCAGCGAGGTGGCTGCGATCGCCAGTGTCACGACGAACAGGAAGACGTAGTACTTCACCGTCTCGTCGAGGGTCATGCCGAGCAGCCTGAGCTCCGGCAGGCTGAAACCGCCCGGGCCGAAGGTGATGGCGTCGTTGTGCACGTAGACCCAGCGCATCAATTCGCCCACCGCGAGCGTCGCGATCGCGAGGTAGTACCCCTTGACCCGCAGCGCCGGCAGGCCGACGACGAATCCGAGCACCGCTCCCGCGGCCCCGCCGAGCGCGATGCCGACGGGTCCCGACACGCCCCAATGGACCATCGAAAGGCCGGCCGCGTATGCGCCGATCCCGAAGAACGCCGCATTGGCGAAGGCGAGCTGGCCCAGATAGCCGAGCACCACGTTGAAACCCACTGCGACCAGGCAGTAGACCAGCATCGTGTTGACCACGAACTGCACGTAGTTGTTGACGGCCAGCGGGAGCAGGCACAGCAGCGCGAGCAGCACGATCAGCGCACGGCGGCGAGCGGCGGCGGCGGGATCGCGCTCGCGGGCGCCGGGTCTCGTGGTCGACAGCGTCATCTCAGGCACGGCCCTGTCTCCACTCCCCGAGCAGCCCCTGCGGTCGCGCGATCAGGACGAGGAGGATGACGAGGTACGCGGTGATCTCGACCATTGCGCTCGAGACGTAGCCGCCGATCACGTTCTCGAGCACGCCGAGCGCGAGACCGCCGACGATGGCGCCGCTCAGGGAGCCGAACCCCCCCAGCGTCATCGCCGCGAAGCCGCGGATGAGCATGTGCCCGCCCATGTCGGGATACACGAGCGTGCTGGGGGCGATCAGGATCCCCGCGATCGCACCCATCGCCGCCCCCACGCCCCACATCACGTTGCGCAACCGGGGCACGTCGATCCCGACGAGCAACGCGCCGCGCGGCGTCTGCGAGGCGACCTGGACGACCTTGCCCGTGCGCGTCTTCTGGAAGAACCAGTAGAAGCCGAGCACCACGAGGAACGAGAACCCGATGATCAGCAGGTCCTGCGGCAACAGCACGACGTCGCCGAGCATCAGCGGCTCGCCCTCGAGAATCGGCGGCAGCGCGATCACTTCCCTTCCGTAGAAGAAACGCGCCACGCCACGCAGGAGAAAGGAGAGCGCGACCGTCATCATCGCGAGGCTGACGTGCGGCGCCTGCTGCAAGGGCCGCATCAGCCCCCGCTCGATGGCGATCCCGACCATGAAGAGCGCGGCGACCGCGAACAGCAGCGCCGCGCCGTAGCTCCAGCCGAAGAGCTGCAGCGCGACGAGCACGCTGAACGCTCCGAGCATGAAGAACTCACCGTGAGCGAAGTTGACGACCGTCGTCGAGCGAAACAGGACCGTCATCCCGAGAGCGACGAGCGCATAGACGCTGCCGACGGCGATCCCGCTCGCGATGAGCTGCATGAACATGATTCGTCCCTTTGCGGAAAGCGGCGATCCCGTCCGGCCGGGATCGCCGCTCCGCTTACTGCGAGGCGACGCCGGGATACTTCGCCACGATGCGCGGCTGCTTGCCGTCCGGCATGTAGACCATCTTGCCCGTCTTGATCCCGGCGTGATCCTCCGGAGTGAAGGTGAGCGGTCCGGACTGGATTCCCGGATCGAAGTCCTTCAGCTTGTTCAGCTCGGCAATGAACTTCGCCCGCGTCAGCTCCGGACCGACGTTCCTGAGCGCCTCGACGACCGCCAGCGCGCCCGTCATCCCGATGAAGCTGATCGTCTCGACCGGTTCGCTCGGGTTGTAGCGACGGAAGATGTCGACCCACTTCCTGAATTCCGGTGCATCGAGCGTATGCGAGAGCGGATAGAAGACGTACAGGTCCTTCGTGGCCGCCGGGTTCCCCACGCGCTTGACCATGTCCTCGATGGAGACGCCCTGTGTCGTCACCACCGGGACCTTGACGCCGAACTTGTGCGCATCGCGCAGGAAGATCGTCAGCTCGGGCTGGTAGAGCACTGCCATGACGACGTCCGGCTTGGCCGTGCGGATCCGCAGGGTCTGCGAAGTGGCATCGGTGGAGCCGCGCTCGAACCACGCGGTCTCGACGACCTCCAGCCCGCGCTTCTCCATTTCCTTCACCAGCGGTTCGACGTGCGACTTGCCCCACTCGTCGGAATGACTGATGAGGGCGACGCGCCTGGCGCCCGGCTTCGTTTCGGCGAAATCGACCATCGCGCGAGCCACCGTGTTCGTGGTCGCAACCGGATGAAAGATGTTCGACTGCACCGGCGTGGAGATCGCGGCGCTGGCCGCGCCCGCCACCATGAACGGCACCTCCGGGTTACGCTCGAGCTCGGGCTTGATGGCCATGACGGTTCCGCTGCACCAGCCGCCGTGGATCATGAAGACCTGGTCCTGCGCGATCAGCTTCTTCGTGGCCGCGATCGTCTTGTTCGGCTGGCATGCATCGTCTTCGATGACGAGATCGATCTTTCGTCCGTGGATCCCGCCCTGGTCGTTCACGTTCCTGTAGATCGCCGCGGCGCCGAGTACCGACAACGAGCCGATGGCCGTGGGGCCCGTCAGCGGGCCGAACATTCCGATCCGGATCGAGTTCTCCGTGACCCCGACTTCGGCCGCCGGGGCCTGGCCGGCCAGCGCCAGCACGCCCAGTGCCAGCAGCAGCTTCGATACGTGCTTCCTCATTCCAGACTCCTCTCTCTGGTGATCATGCAGACTCGGATTCGCGAACCGGCCGCGCCGCCTGCGTTCCCGCGATGCGCCCGAACACCGCGCCGCGGAGCACGGAGGTGGCTCCGGTGTACGTTCCGTAATAGAGCCCCGTCATCTCGCCCGCCGCGTACAGCCCCGGGATGGGAACGCCCGCCATGTCGAGCACCTGGCTGCTCGAATTCACCTTGATGCCGCCGAAGGTGAAGCAGTTGCCGCAGATGACCGGATAGGCCATGAACGGCGGACGATCGATAGGGCGCGCCCAGTTCGATTTCGGCGGGTCGAGCTCGGGATCGGTGCTCAACCCGTCGGCGGCGAGCGGATCGAAGCGCCCGGGCACGCAGGCGGCGTTGTACCCGGCAATCGTCCGCTCGAGCTTGCGCCCGTCGATCCCGAGCGCCGTCGCCAGACCCGCGAGCGACTCCGCGACGATCGGCGGTTGATCCGAACGCACGCAGCGCTTCCAGTTCGGAACTTCCTCGACACGCGAATCGAGGATCACGTAGGCGATTCCTTCGGGCTGCTGCAGGATCGTCCGCGTGATCGCCTCGTAGGTCGCGTCGACGGTCGCGGGCGCTTCGTCGATGAAGCGCCGGCCGTCGCGGTTCACCAGCACGCCATAGCTGAAGACGAGGACGATCGGCTCGGTCGCCCCCGAGCGCGGATCGAGCGGCTCGGCGTGGATCTCGCCGAAATCCCCGCACGGCGCCGCGCCGACCGCCAGCGCCATGCGGATCCCCTCGCCCTTGTTGTAGTAGCCGCCGCGCGCGACCGGGCGCGTATAGCGCGCGCGCGGTCCGAGGTACCGGGTGAGCATCTCGCCGTTGCCCTGGAACCCGCCGCTGCCCAGGACGACCGCCCGGGCGCGGAAGCGGATCGACTCGCCATCCGGACCGCTGGCAACGACCCCCGCCACCGAGCCGTCGGGCTCGCGGATCAGGTCCTGCGCCGTGGTCCGGTAGTGGAACTCGCCGCCCGAGCGTTCCGCTGCCGCGGCGAGCGCTTCGACCAGCGCGCGCCCGCCGCCCACGGGCGCCATGCGGGTCGTGCACGTGGTGATGAAGTAGCCGGGAAGGAAGTCGAAGCGCACGCCGAACTTCTCGAGCCAGCGGATCGTCGACCCCGCGCGATCGGCGAGCGTCGAGATCAGCTCCGGGTCGGTGAAACCGAGCACCTTGACGATCGACGACCAGTTCTCCCAGGAGCCGGCGGCCTCTGCGACGAGCTCGGGGTCGAGGTAGTGCCCGGCGTTCTTCGCGAAATGCTCCTCGAAGTCGTCGGAGACGGCATCGAGGCTCTTCATGCGCATCATCGCCTCGGTCCAGCGCGTCTGTCCGCCGCGGTCTTCCAGCGGGGCGCGCTCGAGGATGGCGACGCGGGCGCCCTGCTCGAGCGCCGACACCGCCGCCGAGAGTCCGGCGATCCCGCATCCCACCACGACGACGTCGAACTCCCTGGCTTTCATGTCTTTCCCTTCAGTACTTGCGGACGAACGGGTTCGGCATGTCGAGGTCCGACGAGATCCAGACGCTCTTCGTCTCCATGTACTCCTTGACCGACTCCATGCCGCTCTCGCGGCCGAGTCCGCTGTGCTTGTAGCCGCCGAAGGGCGTCGTGTAGCTGGTCGACCGGTAGTTGTTGATCCAGACCGTTCCTGCCTTCAGCTTCTCGGAAAGCAGCATTGCGCGATGAAGACTCCGGGTCCATACGCCCGCCGCCAATCCGAAGCGGATGTCGTTGCCGATCCGGATCGCGTCTTCCTCGTCCTTGAACTTGAGAACCGCCAGCACCGGGCCGAACACTTCCTCCTGCGCGATGCGCATGTCGTTGCGGACGTCGGCGAACACGGTGGGCTCGACGAACTGCCCGCAGCCGTAGCCTTCGCCGGAGAGCGCGCGCCCGCCCGCGACGCATCGCGCGCCCTCGGCCTTCGCGATGTCGATGTAGCGCAGCACCTTCTCGTACTGCGGGCGCGTGGCGACCGGGCCGATCTGCGTCGACGGATCGGCAGGGTTCCCGATCTTCGCCGAGCGGGTGATCGCCAGGATGCGCTCGAGGAACTCGTCGTGGATCGATTCCTGCAGCAGCAGGCGGGAACCCGCCATGCAGGTCTGGCCTCCCGCCGAGAAGATTCCGGTGATGACGCCGTTCGCGGCCTTCGCCAGATCGGCGTCGTCGAAGACGATGTTCGGCGACTTGCCGCCGAGCTCGAGCGATACCCGCTTGAAGCCTTCGGCGGCCGTCACGTAGACCTTGCGTCCGGCCTCGTCACCGCCGGTGAACGCGATCCTCGCCACCTTCGGGTGCCGGATGAGCGGGTCGCCCACCTCGGCGCCGAAGCCGGTGACCACGTTGAAGACGCCCGGCGGGAACCCGGCCTCCACGAAGAGCTTCGCCAGCTCGAACAGCGATGCCGAGGTGAACTCCGACGGCTTGCAGACGATGGTATTGCCGGCGCACAGCGCAGCGCTGGCTTTCCAGGCGGTCAGCAGAAGCGACGAGTTCCACGGCGTGATGCTCGCCACGACCCCCATCGGCTCGTAGCGGACGATGTTGAAGACCTTCGGCTTGTCGATCGGAACGACCGCGCCCTGGATCTTGTCCGCAAGACCTCCGTAGTAGTAGAAGTACTTTGCGGTGTACTTGACCTGCCCGAGCGTCTCGCTCAGCAGCTTCCCGTTGTCGCGGCTCTCGACGCGCGCGAGCTTCTCCGCATCGCGATCGATCAGGCTTCCGAGCCGGTGCAGCAGCATGCCGCGGGCGCTCGCCGACATCTCCGACCACGGCCCCTCGAAAGCCTTCGCCGCGGCGGTGACGGCGCGGTCGACGTCCACCGCGTCGGCCTGCGGGATTTCCGCCCAGCCCTCGCCGGAGAAGGGATCGAGCGAATCGAACCAGCGCCCCGAGTGGGGATCGTGCCATTCGTTGTCGTAGAAGAGCCTGTACCGCGTCATCGCTACACTTCTCGAATCGTGGGAAGACGCGGCGATTATCGGGAGGGTGTCGGCGTTGCGACAATTGATGTTTCATTGTGAGTTCGTTCGGTTTCGTCATGACCCTCCGGCAGCCGCGGCAGGCGGCGCCCACCTGAGGTGAAGCGCAAGATTCCGAGCACCGTCGCTCTCGCGGTGTTCGACGCAGCCGCGAAACACGAGAGCTTCGCCCGCGCTGCCGCCGAGCTCTGTCTCACCGAAAGCGCCGTCAGCCGCCAGATCGCGGCGCTAGAGAACTACCTCGGCGTCAAGCTCTTCGAACGCGTGAAGAAGCAGGTCGTGCTGAGCGAGGCCGGCCGGCACTACAGCCGCACGATCGCCGTCAATCTCGACGAGATCGAGCAGCACACTCGCTCGCTGATGACGCACCGGGGCGCCGGCGGCGTGCTCGAGCTGGCGGTGATCCCGACCTTCGCCAACCGGTGGCTGCTGCCGCGCCTGCACGAGTTTCGCAGGCAGTACCCCGACATCACGCTGAACCTCTCGGAGCGCCCCGAGCCCTTCGCCTTCCGGGGCACCATCTTCGACGCGGCCCTGCACTTCGACAGCCCTGCGTGGACGGACGTCGTCAAGATCGAGCTGTTCGAGGAAGCCGTCGTTCCCACGTTGAACCCGGCGCACTTCGACGTCTCGCGCCTGCGCGTGCCCAGCGACCTGCTCGCCCTTCCGCTGCTGCACAAGTCGACTCGCACCGACGCCTGGCCGCGCTGGTTCGAGCTGGCCGGCTATCCTCACGACGGAGCCGTTCCGGGAATGCGCTTCGAGCTGTACGGCATGGTCATCGAGGCGGCGCGGGCAGGGCTAGGCGTGGGCCTCGTCCCGCGGTTCTACGTGCAGGACGAGATCGACCGGGGCGATCTCGTCATCCCGTTCGACATCGCCCTGAAGCACATGAAGCGGTATTGCCTGGTCTTTCCGGAGCACAAGCAGGACTCGCCTCTCGTCGAGAAGCTGCGGGACTGGATCGTGACGACGGCGGGCGAATTCGACCGCACCCGAACATAGGTACGACATGCGAGCCATTCGAATCGAACACTACGGCGGCCCGGAGGTTCTCGCCGAAACCGAAATCGCGGTTCCTGCGCCGGGCCCCGGCGAGGTGCTGGTGAAGGTCGCCTACGCCGGCGTCAACTTCATGGACGTGTATACGCGGCGCGGCGTCTACGCGCGCCCCGGTCACTACGCGGCGTCCCTGCCGCTCACGCTCGGCATGGAAGGTGCGGGGCGCATCGAGGCGATCGGCGAAGGGGTCGAGACCTGGAAGTCCGGCGATCGCGTGTCGTGGTGTCTCGTACGCGGCAGCTACGCCGAGTACGCCGTCGTTCCCGAGTCGAAGCTCGTCGCGGTGCCCGACGGGCTGGGTCTCGACGTCGCCGCAGCCACGCTGTTCCAGGGGATCACCGCGCATTACCTCGTCGAGGACGTCGGGCGCCTGCAGCACGATCGGTGGTGTCTCGTGCATGCGGGCTCGGGCGGGATCGGCCAGCTGCTCATCCAGATGGCGCGCCGGCGAGGCGCTCGCGTCATCGCGACCGCGAGCAGTGCGCAGAAAGCCGCGGCCGCGCGCGACTGCGGCGCCGAAGCCGTTTCGTCCTACGAAAGCGAATCGCTCCTCCCGCTCGTCGAGGAGCTGACCGGCAAGCAGGGCGTTCACGTCGTCTTCGATTCGATCGGCGCCGCCACGTTCGAGACGAGCCTGCGCGCGCTGCGCCGGACCGGGCTGATGGTTCTCTACGGAACCAACTCGGGGAAGGTGCCGCCAATCGACCCGATGCAGCTCGCCGACGGCGGGTCGCTGTTCTTCACGCGCCCGCGACTCGCCGATTACGTCCCCGACGCGCAGACCCTGCGGCGGCGCGCGAAAAAAGTATTCGACGACGTGGCCTCGGGAGCCCTGTCGGCGCGGATCTCGGACGTCCACGAATTCTCCACGCTCGCCGAGGCGCACCGCCGACTTGAGGAGCGGGTGTCGATCGGGAAGTCGGTGCTGCGGGTGGCGGGATAGGCGGGCGGGATCACCCCTCCCGCGCGGTCGTTGTGCGACGCGCCCCGGAGTTGCGCGGCTCGCTGATCAACGCCACCGCGATGCCGCCGATCAGCGCCGCCGACGAGATGACGAGGCGAAGCGAGAGCGCTTCGTCCAGCAGCACGACGCCGCCCAGTGCCGCGATGAAGGGCACGCTGAGCTGGATGATCGCCGCCGAGCCCGCGCGAAGCCCGCGCACGGCGGCGTACCAGATCACGTAGCCGACGCCCGAGGCCAGCGCGCCGGAGGCGACCGCATAGGCGACTCCCGCGGGATCGACGCGAATCGAGCCGGCGGTGACCACGCTCAACACCGCCGCCGGAAGGATCGCTCGCGCGAAGTTCGTCGCCGTGGCCGAAAGCGGATCGGCGGCTCCGCGCCCGGCGAGCGAGTACGCGCCCCAGAACACGCCGGCTGCGATCATCGAGGAAGCCGGCAGCCAGTGGGGTGCGGTTGCCCCGGGAAGCAGCAGCGCAACGAAGCCGGCGAGCGCGAGCCCGGATCCGGCCGCCTGCCAGCCCCCGAAGCGCTCGCCGGCGTACAGCGCGCGTCCGATCATCGTCGCCTGCACCGAACCGAACAGGATCAGCGCTCCGGTCGCCGTCGACAGGCCGAGGTACGCGTAGGAGAAGGTCGCCGCGTAGCCGAAGAGCGCGAGCGCCGGAAGCCAGCCGGTCTTCGCATCGACCCGCGAGCCCCGCGCCCGCAGCAGCAGCGCCAGCACCAATGCCCCCGAGGCGATGCGCACCAGCGTGAAGGTAGCTGCGTCGACGTCGGTGCCGGCGAGCGCCGCGCGGCACAGCAGCGAGTTGGCAGCGAAGGCGATCATCGCCAGCGACGCGAGCCCCGCGGTCCTCGCTTGCATGCGTTCGCGCTTCCCGTTCCCGCTTCTAGACGTCTAGCCGCATCAGATCGCGGCCGACCACGACCTCGCCTCGATACGCGCTCGCCGCCTCGGCGTGGACGTCGTCCTCGTCCGCGCCCGGCAGCAGATGCGTACATACGAGCCGGCCCACGCCGGCTCGCTGCGCCATCCGCCCGGCCTGCTCGGGAGATGCATGAAAGCCGATCAGCGCGTCGCGGATCCGCTTAGACCGGGCATCGTCGTACAGGCGCGAGCGGCAGGCGCAGGCGTCCTGAACGAGGAGGTCAGCGCCATGGGCGCAGCGCACGAGTTCGTCGCACTCCGCCGTGTCGCCCGAGAACACGATCGTCGCCCCGCCCGACGAGAACCGGTAGGCATAGGTGATCACCGGATGCGAGACCCGGACGGCGTCGACGCGCACGCCGTCGCGATCGTAGATGCAGCCCTCGCCCACTTCGCGAACCTTGATGTCGTCGATGCCCGAACGCGGATACCCGTATTGCCGGATCCATTCCACATCCGGCCGGTACAGGTCCTCGAACAGCATCTCGTGCATCCGGCGGGTGCCCGGCGGGCCCCACACCTCCAGGCTCCTGCGACCGAGCGACCAGCCGCCCCACACCAGCGGCGCGTAGCCGAGGACGTGGTCCCAGTGCAGATGCGTGATGAACAGCTTCGTGACGCTGCCCGGGTCGTACCCGGCGCGCTGCAGCTGCGTCGTCGCGCCGTCGCCGCAATCGACGAGGAAGCGGTCCGCGCCGAACTCGACGAGCTGCGCGGGCTGCGCACGATCGGGGGACGGCCTGGGCGAACCGGTGCCCAGGAGGACGACGCTAGCGGCGCTCATCGCCGTTCTGCCCGACGTGCTGCGCAACGCACTCCTCGGGGCTTCCCGCGAGCGTCCTCACGGCTTTCGCCAGGGCCTTGCGATCGAGCTTGCCGACGCTCGTGAGCGGAAGCGCATCGACGAAGTGCCATTCCTTCGGGCACTTGTAGGAAGCGAGACGCCCGCCGCCGCGGCACCACTGCTCGAGATCGTCGCGGCTAAGCGACTCGCTGCGCCGGACCACCAGCGCGACGATGCGCTGGCCCCAGCGTTCGTCGTCGGCGCCGAACACGGCCGCCGCCGCGACGCCGCCGCAGGCGCCGATGACCTGTTCGATCTCCTCGGGCGACACCTTGATGCCGCCGGTGGCGATCTGGTTGTCCACGCGACCCTGCAGGTACACGTAGCCGTCGGCGTCGACCGATCCGCGATCGCCGGTACGGTACCAGCCGTCCGGCGTCAGCACGCGCCGCTGCCAGTCGGGATCGCCCCAGTTGCCCTGCGCGAAGGACGCGGCGCGCACGACGATCTCGCCCGTTTCGCCCGTCGGCATTTCCGCGATGCCCTCGGGCCTAACCTCGACGACCCGCAGGTCGGAGTTCAGGCCCGCGTGGCCGACGCTCCCCCATTTGCCGCGAGCGACGATTTCCGAACCGCGAACGACGCAGCCGCCCAGCCCGAGGCATTCGGACATTCCGTAGAAGCTGCTGAACTCGGGGCAGACGCGCCGCATCAGCTCGCGCAGGCGATCGGGTTCGAGCTTCTCGCCGAGATACGCGGCCATGCGAAGCGAATGCAGGTCGTGGCTTTCCGGGCCGGCGGCGAGCACCATCCGCCACTGGGTGGGCGTGAGCGCCGCGCAGGTGATCCCGTTCTCCTGCACCGCGGCGAGGAAGGCCTTCGGATCCCAGGTCGATTGCAGCCATACGCCCGCGCCCTGCGCGAGGAACGCGCCGGCGTGCACGAGCCAGACGACGAACGACGGGGCGAAGCCGTTCAGGAAGCGGTCGTCCGGCGAGATGCCCGACCACATGTGGAGAGCGCCGCTCCAGGTCTCGAGCACCGAGCGATGCGAATGCACGAGCGCCTTCGGCATGCCCGTGCTGCCCGAGGACAGCTGGATGATCGCGGGATCGTCTTCGCAAAGCGGCGGCGCGCCGTCGTCGCCCCGGTCGCCGTGCGCGCCGAGGTCGGCGATCGAGGCGCACCCGACGTCCTCGGCGGGCCCGGTCGACACCCGAACCAGGAAACGATGCCGGGACGCCAGCTCCGCGGCGAGCGGCGCCCGTTCGGCGTCGTGCACGAGAACCCGCGGCTCGAGCCGCTCGAACAATCTGGATTGCGCGTCGACCGGCTCGCGCAGGTGCAGGTTCACGGCGATCGCGCCCAGCCGATGCGACGCGTAATAGGCGAGCGCGTGATCGATAGAAGCCGCGCACAGGAAGGCGATGCGATCGCCCTTCTTCAGGCCCAGGCGCCGGTACCCGGACGCGATCGCCCGCGTCCGCGCCCCGAATTGCGCGTACGAGAGCGTATGCGCCCCCTGCGCGAGCGCCGTGTTGCCCGCGAACCACCGGCAGGCACGGTCCAGCGCACTGCGGATCGTGAGGACGCTCTCGTCGGGCCTCATGCCTGCAGCCCCTCGAGGAACGCGCGCGCATATTCGTCGCCGATCTGCTCGATGCTCGCGCGGCCGTGCGGCCGGAACCAGAAGGCCACGCCGTTGAGCAGCGCGATCAGCCCGAAGCCCACTACCTTCACGTCGCACTCGCGCAGCGTTCCCTCGCGGATGCCGCGCGCGAGCAGCTCCTGCACGGCGCTCTCGTACTGCTTGCGCTGCGCCATGATCCTTTCGCGGCGCTCGCCGGTGAGTTCGCTCAGCTCGCGCACCACCACCATGAAGCGTGCCGTATCGTTCGCGAGGATGCGGACGTGGCCGAGGATCAGCTCGCGCAGCCGCCGGGGAACCGACGCGTCGCCTGCGCCGAGCACGCGGTCGGCCATCTCGAGCAGCTCGCGGTTGCCCTCGTCGAGGATCGCGTAGAGGATCGCGAGCTTGTCGGGGAAGTGGTAGTAGAGCGAGCCCCCTTCGAGGTTCGCGCGGGCGGCGATCTGGCGGATCGTCGTGGCGGCGAATCCCTGCTCGGCGAACAGGCGCTTGGCCGCCGCCTTGATCTCCTCGCGCTTGCGCAGCGCCGCGGCCGAGAGCGCGCCCTCGCCGTCCGCCTCAGTCTTGCGTTCGTTCATCGATACGTGTCGCACGCAGGCGCGGGAGGCGCGAGCGAGGGAACCGCAGCTTCACCAGCCCCGATGGCGCCCAGACGACGACGGCCACGAAAAGGAGCCCGAGCAGGATCGGATACGCGGGAATGTTGTTGAGGATCTGCTTCAGCGAGATGAAGAGCGCCGCTCCCAGCACCGGCCCGATCAGCGTCTGTGCGCCGCCCAGCAGGACCCAGATGACCGCCTCGGTCGAAAGCTCGGGTCCGACGAGGTCGGCCGACAGGGTCCGGACCACGAGAGCATAGAGCACGCCCGCGATGCCCGCGATGGCTCCGGCGAGAACGGTGATCTGGAACTTGTATTTCTGCGTGCGGTAGCCCATCGCCTGCATCCTGCGCTCGTTCGCCTTGATGCCGAGCAGCACGAGGCCATAGGGCGACTTCGTGAGCCACCAGGCGAAGCCGCCAGCAAGCGAGCCGATGCCGAGGACGACGAGGTAGCGCGCGTGCGCAGACAGCGAGGCCATCGACATTTCGGCGGGGACGTACAGGCCGTTCTCGCCGCCGGTGAGCGCGGTCCAGGCGAATGCGCCGATGAAGAAGGCGAAGGAGCACAGCAGCGTGACGACGATGTAGCCCACGCCGCCCGTCCGCGTGGCCAGATAGCCGACCACCACCGAGACGGCGACGATCGCGAGGAGCGCCGAGGCGAGCGCGATCGCGAAGGACTCGCTTCGCGTGGCCGCGATGCCGAACGCGTAGGCCGGCACGCCGAAGAAGACGGCGTGGCCGAAGCTCGGCAGGCCGGAGTAGCCGATCAGCAGGTCGAGCGAGATCGCCACCAGCGCCCAGATGACGAGCTCGGTGAGCAGGTAGACGAAATACGGCGGCAGCCAGAGCGGCGCGACGGCGGCCGCCGCCAGCGAGGCGAAAGCGATCGCCGCCCGGTTCGCGTGCCTCACCATGCGGCGCGCACCCCCTCGCGGCGCACGACCAGCACGAGCATCAGCGCGCACAGCACGACGATGGTCGCGAAGCTCGGCTTCATCACGAGGATCAGCGTCGACTGCAGCAGGCCGGCGACGAGGCTCGCCACCAGCGCGCCGCGGATGTTGCCCATGCCGCCGACCACGACGACGACGAAGGCCATGATGAGGATCTCGAGCCCCATCGTCGGATACGCGCTGGTGATCGGCAGCATGAATGCGCCCGCGGCCCCGGCGAGCGCCGCGCTGATGAACGCGATCCAGGCATAGACCTTGTATGCCGAGACGCCGGCGACCGCCGCCGCTTCGCGATTGCTGGCGACGGCGCGGATCAGCACGCCGTATCGGGTGCGCGCGAGGAACAGCGCCAGCGCGACGATCATCGCGATGCTCGCGACGGTGACGACGACGCGGTACAGGCCGCCGAAATAGGGCACCGTTCCCTCGATCGGAAGACCGACCAGCTTGAAATCGGTTCCGAAGACGAGCTGCGCGAGCTCGCGCAGCACGTAGCCGAAGCCGAGCGTCAGCAGCGCCCACCGCAACGGACTCGCCCCGGTCAGGCGGCCGGCGAAGGCGAGCAGCATCGCGCCGCCCACCAGGCCGGTCGCCAGCGCCGCCAGCACGGCGCTCGCCCAGAAGTTACCGAGCACCGAGTGCGCCGCCCACGTGAAGTACGCGCCCATCATGTAGAACTCGCCGTGGCTCAAGTTCACGATGTGCAGGATCCCGAAGACGAGCGTGAGCCCGAGCGCGGTCAACGCGATCGTCGTGCCGACCACGAGCCCGTTGGCCAGTTGCGCGGCGATCTGCTCCATCTACTTCACTCCCAGGTATCGCTCGGCGGTCGCTGCGTCGAAGGTGTCGGTACACGCCTCGACGTGCCCCACGTTCATCCAGTAGACGCGATCGCACAACGAACGGATCAGGTCGAGATCCTGCTCGACGAGCAGGACCGCCGCGCCGGACGAACGCATCTCGCCGACCAGCGTGCCGATCTCGTTCACGGCCGAGGGCATCAGCCCTTCGGTCGGCTCGTCGATCAGGTACACGCTCGGTTCGAGCAGCATGACGCGCGCGAAGGCGAGGATCTTGCGCTCGCCGCCGCTCAGCGAACCCGCGCGCTGGCGTGCGCGCTCCCGCAGACGGGGGAAGCGCTCGTAGATCGGCGCAATGCGCTGCAAGGGGCGGCCCGAAGCGAACAGCGGCACGCGGAGGTTCTCCTCGACCGTCAACTCGGGGCAGATCTCGCGGTGCTGCGCGACGTATCCGATGCCCATCGACGCCATGCGCGAAGGATCGGTTTCGGCGAGCGGTCTTCCGCCCACGCGGATGCGCCCCGCCATGCGGTCGGCGAGGCCCATCACGGCGCGCAGCGTCGTGCTCTTGCCCACGCCGTTGCGGCCCACGAGCCCGACGATCTCGCCCGCACCCACGCGCAGCGTCACGCCGCGTAGGATGCGCACGTTGCCGTAGCCAGCGTCGACGCCTTCGAGCTCGAGCATCAGCGTCCACCCCGCAGATAGACGTCCTGCGCGACCCGATCGCTGCGCACTTCCTCGGGCGTGCCTTCGCAGACGATCGCTCCGTTGTGCAGCAACGTGACGCGCTGCGCGAGGCTCATGACCATCTCGATGTCGTGCTCGACGAAGACGATCGTGCTCTTCGTCGCCACCTGCCGCAGCGTTTCGCCCAGGGCCAGGCGTTCGTCGGCGCTCATGCCCGCCATCGGCTCGTCGAGCAGCAGCACTTTCGGCTCGTTGGCCAGCGCCAGCGCGATCTCGAGCCGCTTCTGCAGCCCGTGCGAGATCCGCGTCGATTCCTCGTCGGCGATCGACGACAGGCCTGCGGCTTCGAGCGCTTCCGCGGCGCGGCGCCGGATCGCCGCGGCGCCCGGCCGGGATGCCCAGCGGCGCAGCGGCACGTCGCGCTGCATGGCCAGCTCGAGCACCTGCCGGCAGCTGAGCCCTTCGAACAGCGTCACGACCTGGAACGAGCGTCCCAGGCCGAGCAGCGCTCTCTCGTGCACGGGCGCGCGCGTGATGTCGCGCTCGCCGAGGCGGATCGAGCCCGCGCTCGGCGCCAGCGTGCCCGCCAGCAGGTTCAGCAGCGTGCTCTTGCCCGCGCCGTTCGGCCCGATCAGCGCGCGCAGCTCGCCGCGGCGCACGCTGAGGTCCACGCGGTCGACCGCGAGCAGGCCGCCGAAGCTGCGGCAGACGCCGATCGTCTCGAGCTCGATCAAGTTGCCGAACCTACTTGATCCGGTCGACCTCGGCGGCCGGAATGGTGTGGATCACCTGCTCCTTGCCGTCCTTGACCACCGCGATGTAGAGCGGCGCGACGCCCTGATGGTCGGACGCCCTCACCGTGACCGGGCCCGCCGGGAACTCGGCGCTCGCCTGCACCTTCAGTCCGGAGAGCGCCTCGACCAGCTTGTCGGTGTCCTTGCGCCCCTTGAAGCCCGAGCGCTCGATCGCCGCGAGCAGGACGTTGGTGGCCTGGTAGGCCTCGAATGTGTTCAGGCCTACGATCTCCCCGGGATACTTCGCCGCGAAGGCCTTGCGGAACGCGTGATTCTCGGGCGTGTCGAGCGCGCCGGTCGCATCGCGCGGATAGGCGCCGATGAACGACAGGCCTTCGGCCGAGGCAGGGATCTCCGGGAAGTTCTCCGGGACGATCAGCGACTGCATGCCGGCCAGCTTCATCTTCCGGGCGAGGCCCTGCGAGGCCACTTCCTGCAACGCGAGAATCGCGTCGCGCCCGGCGAGCACGAAATACAGCCCGTCGGCCGAGCGGTCGATCTTGCTGATGTACGAGGCCATGTCGGTGGCGCCGAAGGGAATTCCGATCGAGCCGGTGACCTTCCCTCCGGCGGCGGCCATCGCCTCCTGGAAGGCTTTCAGGCCCGACTGGCCGTACGCGAAGTCCGAATAGATCACGTACCAGTTCTTCCCGCTGTTCTTCACGAGCCAGTCGGCGAAGGCGAAGTTGCGCTGCTTGTTGCTCGCCGTCACGCGAAACGCATACTTGTTGACGTTCTCGGCGTTCGCGAACTCGTCGGCCCAGCACCCGCTGGTGGGCAGGTACGCGATCTTGACTTCGGGCGCGAGCTTCTGCAGCGACAGGCACTCCGCGCTCGAGAGGCCTCCCATCAGCACGTCGACGTTCTCGCGCTGGATCAGCTCGCGGGCATAGCGGATCGCGTCCGGCGACTTCGCGGCGGAATCGCGCTCCTCGACGACGAAGCGGATGTCCTTCAGCTTCGGATTCGCGGCGGCGTTCGCGATCGCAAGGTCCATTCCCTTGCGCGCCGCTTTCCCGAGCGCGCCGAACGCGCCGGTGCTCGGGTTGACGAAGCCGATGCGGATTTCCGCCTGCTGCGCCTGCGCCGGCGTCGACGTGCCGACGACCATCGCGGCGAGCAGCGCGAATGCGGCCAACGCCGGCTTGCACCGGGGGATCTTCTTTTCATCTGCGTGGTCCATGTCTTCCTCCTTGCGATCCTCTCGACGGGAACTGAAGGCGAGATCCGAAGCTAGAGCGAGTTCGCCACCTGCCATCCTTCCAGCAGCGCTTCGGTCGCCTGGCGGGGCGATGCGGCGTCTCCGATGAGAAAGGCGGGCAGCTCGCGCATGCCGGCCCGCACTTCCTCGTAGAGGCGGTTCTCCGCCCTCACGCCCACCGCGACGACGATGGTGTCGCAGGCGATCCGCGTCTCCTCGCCATCGGAATTCACGATGACGAGCGCATCGGCCTCGATCGACCGGACGGTGCTGCTCGGGAACGAACGGACGCCGGCCGCTTCCATGCTCTCGAGCAGCGTCCAGCGGACCGATTTGTTGAGGTCCTTCGCGAAACGCCCGGATCGCTGCACGACGCTGACGTTGCGCGAGCCGATGCCGGTCATCGCCATTCGGCGAAGTTCGTCCGGCTCGACGAGCCGGTGCACGAGCAGGAACTTGACCGTTTCTCCGTCGAGGCTGCCGTGTTCCTTGATGTGCAGCGCCGTCTCGCAGGCGGTGGGGCCGCCGCCGAGCACGACGACGTCGCGACCGACGCGGTCGATTGCGCCCGCGAGCACGTCGTGCGCATGCAGCACTTCGATCCTCGCGCCGTTCGGGACGGGCAGATCGGGATGGACCGGATTGCCGCCCGTCGCCACGATGAGGACTTCGGGCCGTGCGGCACGCACCGATTCCAGCGTCGCTTCCCGTCCGAGCCGCACGTCGATGCGTTGGTCCAGGCTCACCTGTCGCACGAGGTCCTCGTAGACCCAGCGATACTCGCGCTTGCCGGGAGCCACGTCGCCGATCGCCGCGACGCCGCCGAGCCGCAGCTCCTTCTCCCACAGCTCGACGGCGTGCCCGCGGGCAGCAGCCACCTTCGCGGCCATCAATCCGGCGGGGCCGCCGCCCACCACGAGAACGCGCTTGCGAGCGGCCGGAGGCGGCGCCACGGCTTCGGCCTCGCGGCCGGCGGACGGATTGACGAGACAGCGCGCCGGCCCGCTCCAGGCGCTGTCGAGACAGACGTTGCACGCGATGCAGTGGTTGATCTGCTCGGGCTCGCCGTCGATCAGTTTCCTCGGAAGATGCGGATCGGCCAGCAGCGGCCGTCCCATCGAGACGAAATCGGCGCGGTTCTCGCGCAGGATCCGTTCGGCGACGTCCGGATCGTTGATGCGGTTGGAAGCCGCCACCGGAACGCCGACGGCGGCTCGAATCGTCTCGGCGAGCCAGGCATAGGCACCGGTCGGCACGTCGCCGGTGATCTGCGGCACGCGCGACTCGTGCCAGCCGCCGGTCACGTTGAACGCGTCGGCGCCCGCCGCCTCGAGCAGGCCCGCGATGCGGGCGACGTCGTGATGCGTGTTGCCGCCGGGAAGCAGGTCGCTTCCGGCCAGCCGCACGAGAACCGGGACGCCGGGCAGCGCCTCGCGGATCGCGGCCACGACGTTCGTCGCGAAACGGGCCCGGTTCTCCAGCGAGCCGCCGTAGCGGTCGGTGCGGTCGTTCGTCACCGGGGACAGGAACTGCGCGATGAGGTGACCGACGCCGCAGAAGACGTCGATGCAGTCGAAGCCCGCCTCCTGCGCACGGATCGCGGCTTCGACGTATTTGCGCTCCAGCGCGGCGACTTCATCGGTCGACAGCACGTGCAGCGGCTCCGGATTGAACCGCGACGGGATCGCCGAGACGGCGACCGGCTGCAGGCCGGTGAGCCGTGAGGGCGAGACGCGGCCCGTGTGATAGAGCTGGCAGGCGACCTTCCCCTGCGGATTCGCCTCGCGCATCGCATTCGTGAGGCGCCTGAGGTCGGGAATGAACCCGTCGTTCCACAGCCCGAGCAGCAGGCTCTTGAAGACGCCGGCACCGGCCGGGTCGACGGCGAAGCCGCCGATCGAGATCAGGCCCGCCCTGCCGCGCGCGCGCTCCCGGTAGAAGGCGACGAGCCGGTCGTCGCCGAAGCACCCATCGCGGTGATAGTTCAGGTGCATCGCCGGCATCATGATCCGGTTCGCGATCGCCATGTCCCCGATCCTCAGGGGCGACAGGAGACATCGATAGCGGGATTCGGCGGGGGTCACGACACCTCGTCATCGGTAATCTAACAAGCGTTAGGTAGATTAGCGAAAACGGAGCGGGGACGTCAAGGCTCGAATGCAGGGGTCGACGCGAGAGGCGTTACGAGCGGCCGGGCATCGGCGGCACCAAGGCTCGCCGGCGGAGCCGACGGACGTCGACGTCAACCGGAACGGCTGGGCCGGAGGACCGCGCGGGTCTCGCAGCGGAACCGGCCAGCCTTCACCGGTAAGGCCGCGCTTCCTCGAGGATCCATTGCGTGAAAGCGCCGATCGCCGCTTTCACGAGGCGCTCGCTGCGCCGAATGAGGTAGTAGGTGCTTGCACTCTGCGCACGCGCGGGGAACGGCGCCACCAGCTTTCCCGCCTTCAGATCCTCGTCGATGAACGGGCCGCGGCCGATCGCGACCCCGTGCCCCTCGGACGCTGCCTGCACCGCCCCGCTGGTCGAGTCGAACAGCGGCCCCTTGCGAGGGTCGACGCCTTCGACCTTCGAACTGGCGAGCCAGATGCGCCAGTCGTCGAGCTCGCGCTGCGCATGAAGCAGCGTGTGCCGCGCGAGGTCGCCGGGCTCCTGCAGCGGTATGGGTCCCGCCAGCAAGGCCGGACTGCAGACAGGGACCAGCTGGTCGTCGCGAAACAGGCGCTGCGCTACGACCCCCGGCCAGTCGCCCCGCCCGTGCCAGATCGCCGCGTCGGCATTCGCGGGGAACGTGCCGACCGGGGAGATCGAGACGACCAGTTGCACCTCGATCCACGGATGGCACCGACGCAGCGCATCGAGCCGGGGCATCAGCCAGCGGATCCCGAAGGTCGGCGGAACGCTGAGCGCGAGCTTCTCGCCGTCCCGCACCGCCATCAGCTGCTCCGTCGCTTCCTGGATCGACTCGAGCGCGGCCCGTACCGGCGGCAGGTACGACCGCCCCGCCTCGGTCAGGGTCACGCCGCGCGCATTGCGCTCGAAGAGCTTGCGCTGCAGCCGCTCCTCCAGCAGGCGGATCTGCTGGCTCACGGCCGCCTGGCTCACGCACAGCTCCACGGCTGCAAGGCGGAAATTCGCGTGGCGCGCCGCGGCGTCGAACACCCGCAGCGCATTCAGGGGCGGCAGTCGCATGCGATCCCCGAGCATTCACATTTTCTTATTGCAGGGTAGCAGCAAATCTCGATTGTCAGTCGACAGGCGCGCGTGCTCAGATCGACCGCAGGGCCTTGCGCGAGACGAGGCAGGAGGAGATCCGATGAACGAACCCGATGCCACGCATGGCCTCGGCCGGCGCGAGTTCCTGGCGGCCTCGATCGCCACGTCGCTGGCGGCCGCGCTGCCCTCGCGACCCGCTTTCGCGGACGAGACCTTTCCGACCCGGCCGCTCATCGGCCTCGTGGCGGCCAGCGCGGGCGGGGCTTTCGACCTGTTGCTGCGCATGGTCCAGCCGGCCTGGGAAAGGGAACTCGGGCAGCCGATCCGCCCGACCTTCGCACCCGGCGCGGCCGGGCAGATCGCCGTCACCCAGATGCTCGGACAGCCGCTGGACGGGCACGCGTTCGGCGTCGACGCCATCACGAACCTGGCGGTCATGGTGCACTACAGCCAGCCGAAGCACTTCGACCTCGACAGCCTGGCGTTCATCGGCACGCTGCAGATCGAACCCGTGGCGCTGCTGGTGCGCAAGGACGCTCCGTGGACGGACATCGGCGCATTCCTTGCGGATGCGCGCGCAGGCAGGACGATCAAGGTCGGCGTCGGCGGCAACCGGGTCTTCTATCACCTCGTCGCGGCGGCCTTCAAGAAGGAAGCGGGCGCGAAGGCGATGCCGCTCATCACGTACCAGGGCGGCGGCGCGAGCCGCAACGCGCTTCTCGGCGGCGAAGTCGACGCAGTCGTGACCGGGCTCTATGCGGCGGCACCGATCTTCGATCAGGTGAACGGGCTCGTCGTCTTCGACGACCGGAACCCGGTGTCCGATCGCCTGCCGATGGCGACCTCCGAACGGCTCGACTTCGAACTCCCCGCCACGCTGCATCCGACCGGCATCTACGTCCCGGCGGAGCTGCGGAAGAAATTCCCCGATCGCTTCGACAAGCTCGTGCGGACTTTCCAGGCGGCGATGGAGAATCCGGCCACGCGCGCTGCGGGCACGAAGATGGGAATGCCCGAAGCGGCGTTCGTCTACTGGGGGCCCGACCAGCTGGCGGCCTACAAGGAGAAGCTGAAGAAGGCACTCGACGCCTACGGCGGACTGCTGTGAGGGAGTTCGTCGTACCCGCGCTGCTGGTCGCGTACCTCGCGGCCTACGTCGCGCAGGTGCGCGGCCTGCCGATCGCATCGACGCTGTATCCCTACCTGATCGGCGGCGCCATCGGGATCGGCCTCGTCTGCGTGCTGTGGCAACAGGCGAGAGCCACGCGGGCTTCGCAGCACTCCGGCCCGGCGGATGCCGGCGCAGCAGACGGCGCCGGCATCGCGCCCGACAGCGATGCGACCCCCCAGGCGACGGATACGACGAGCGGTTTCGAGGGGAACGGGCTACGCGCGCTGCGCCTGCCCGCGCTCTTCCTCGCCGCCTGCGCGCTCTACCCCGCGGCGCTCGCCGCATTCGGTTTCGTGCTTTCGACGACGGCGCTCGTGGCGGTGCTGCTGCGCGCCTTCGGCGGCGAACGATGGCTGCGCGCAACCCTCGTCGCGCTCGGCGTGGCCATCGTGTTCTTCCTCTTCGTCGACCGGCTGCTCGGCGTTCCGCTACCGCGCTTCTCGTACGCGGTGCTCCCGCTCGGTCTGTAACCGTCCGCAACCGTCCGCCTTCGTCGCCATGATCGACTTCGACGCGGTCGCGCAAAGCCTCGCGCTGCTCTTCCTGCCGCACAACCTGACGTGGCTGCTGCTCGGCTTCGCCGCCGGCGTCGTCGTCGGCGCGATCCCCGGGTTCAGCGAGGGGACCTTCCTCGCAATGGTGCTGCCTTTCACCGTCTACCTCGATCCGTGGACGGCGCTGATCTTCATGTCTGCGGTATACATGGCCGCCGAGATGGCCGGTTCGTATCCGGCGATCCTGATCAACATGCCGGGCACGGCGGGCACCTTCGCGACGACGATCGAGGGGTACCCGCTGACGCGTCGCGGCAAGGCGGTGGGCGCGCTCGGCTGCTCGATGACGGCGTCGCTGCTGGGCGGGCTCTTCGGCTCGATCGTCTACCTCGTCGCCGGCCCGTTCGTCGCGCACTACGCCCTGGCGTTCGGGTCGCCGGCGATGTTCATGGTGGCACTGCTCGGCGTGACCGCCGTCAGCTCGCTTTCCGAGCAGAGCCTGGCCAAGGGACTCGTCTCGGGCGCCCTCGGACTGCTCATCGCCACCACCGGAATCGACCCGATCGTCGGCGAGCCGCGCGCCACCTTCGGGCTGATCGGACTCTACGACGGCGTTCCGCTGATCGCGGCGCTGATCGGGCTCTTCGGCTTCTCCGAGCTGCTGCGGCTGGCCGGCGAACGCGGCGGCACGCCGGGCGGGCGCGCGAGTGCAGACTGGACGAGCGACCTCCTCGAGGGTTGCCGCGGCGCCTTCTCGCACCGTTGGGCCGCGCTGCGCTCGTCGGTGATCGGCGTCGTCATCGGCATCATTCCCGGAACCGGTGCCGCGACCGCGAGCGTCGTCTCCTACGGGCAGGGCCGCCAGTGGGCACGCGCACCGCGGAACTTCGGCAAGGGGTCGTACGAGGGGCTCGTCTGCTCGGACTCTGCGAAGGACGCCTGCGTGCCGGGGTCGCTGATCCCCACGCTCGCGCTCGGAATCCCGGGCAGCGGCACGGCGGTGATCTTCCTGGCCGTGCTCTCGCTTCAGGGCATGCACCCGGGGCCCGGTTTCTGGGGCGAGCATCTGAAGGAAGCCTACGCGATCGGCTTCACCTTCCTGATCTCGTCGCTGCTGATCCTGCTCGTCTGCTTTCCGATGGTGCGCCAGATCTCGCGCATCGCGTACATACCTTCGCGGCTGCTGATCCCGCTCGTCTCGGTATTCATGTTCGTCGGCGTGTACTCGTACCGCAACTCGAGCTTCGACATGTTCGTGATGGTGTTCTTCGGTGCGCTCGGCTGGCTGCTCAGGCGCTACGGCTATTCGCCGTCGGCGCTGCTGCTCGGGCTGATCCTCGGACCGATGATGGAGCAGAACCTGAGCCGCACGATGGCGCTCGGCGGCCCGCAACTCTTCGTCACCGACCGCGTCTCGCTCGTGCTGCTTGGCTGCGTCGTGCTCTCGCTCGTCGCGCCGCGGTTGCTCGCACGACGCACCGCCAGCTCCACCCGGTCGGGCAACGCGGGTTCACCCCCGGAAGCCGAGGACCTCCGATGAGAGTCACCCACGTACGTACGACTCCGTTGGCCGTTCCCTTCCTCGATGCGCACGTGACGTGGATGGGCGCGTTCTCGACGAAATCGACGCTGCTCATCGAGGTGTTCACCGACGAGGGCCTGGTGGGCCTCGGCGAAGCGCCGGGCGTGCCGTTTCCCGACGTGGTCCAGATCGTCGTGCACGAGTTCGAGCACCTGCTGCGCGGGATGGACCCTTTCGACGTCCTCGAGTTCAACCGCCGCTGCATCGGCTCGCAAAGCTGGCACCGCTTCCGCAGCCTCGCCAACTACGCGCTCGGCGGAATCGACATCGCGCTCTGGGACCTCGCCGGCAAGAAGCTCGGCCAACCGCTGCATCGACTGCTCGGCGGCGCCCTGCGCGACCGGATCGACATCTACGGATGGGTGCCGCGCAAAGCGCCCGACGAGATGCGCGAGGACGCCCGTCGCTTCAAGGAGCAGGGCTTCGGCGTGCTCTACGCGAAGGTGGGGCTGGGCGTCGAGCGCGACGCCGCCGACCTGGCGGCGATCCGCGAGGGCGCGGGCTACGACGTGGAGCTCCGCGTCGACGCGAACGGCGCCTGGACGCCGTCCCAGGCCGTGCGCGAGATCCGCAGGCTCGAGCGGTTCGAACTTTCGTGGGTCGAACAACCGGTCACCGAGGACGACTTCGACGGCTTCGAGCACGTGCGCCGCTCGGTGGGAACGCCGCTGTGCATCGATCAGGGCGCGCAGACGAACCCGCTCGCCTACCGGGCGATCACGAGGCGCCTGGCCGACTTCATCTGCCTCGACGTGCACCGCATGGGCGGCATCCTTCCGCTCAAGGAAATGTCTGCGCTGGCGAAGGAAGCCAACATCGGCGTCTGCCGGCACGCCGGGCCCGAATACGGAATCTCGTCGATGGCGCACCTGCACGTGCTCGCCACGCTGCCGAACCTCACGACCGGCAACCAGACCTACGGGACGATGATCGTCGACGACATCGTGCACGAGCCGACGCGGGCCTTCGAGAACGGCTGCCTGCGCGTACCCGATGGGCCCGGCATCGGTGTCACGCTCGATCCGCAGAAGGTGGCGAAATACGCGGAGATGTACCGCGAGATGCGCAAGGGCCACCACCTCGTGGCGCCGCCGCAGGCATGAGCGCTCGAGGCACGCGAAACGAGACGCAACGAACGAGCAAGACCCGCATGAACGACACGATCACCGCCCCGTGGCCCACGCTCGATGAACTGGCGCGTTCACTGCGGTCGCTCGAGACCGGCGGGCACTGCCGGATCGGCTCGATCGGCCGCTCCTCCGAAGGACGCGAGATTCCGCTGGCGACCATCACCGATTCCACCGTGGAAGACGAGGACAAGGAAGCCGCGATCCTGCTCGCCGGCGAACATGGCGACGAGAAAAGCGGTACGACGTCGATGTTGCGCATCGCCGAATGGCTCTGCGGCGACGATCCTCGCGCGGCGCAGATCCGCCGCACGCAGACCGTGCACGTTCTGCCCGTCGTCAACCCCGACGGCTATGCGATCCACAAGGGATTCACCGCGCAGGACATCGACCTCTACGTCGGCTTCTCGCCGACCGGAGAGCTTCCGTCTGCCGAGGCGCAGGCGGTGTGGCGGTTCGTCGAGGACTGCATTCCCGACGTCCTCGTGAACCTGCACGGCGGGCGTTTCGAGAACACGATGCGCTCGTTCCTGAACAACACGGTGACGGCCTTCCACCCGGAGATCGCCGAGGCAATGGATGCGGCCGCCGACGCGGCCGGCTGGCCGCAGCCCCGGAACTCGGAGTTCGAGCAGTTCCCGGCGATCGGCGATCCTCTCTCGCGCGTCGAGCGCCCGGGGCGCCCGGCCGTACCTTTCTCGAGCAACGTCGCGGCGGCCGCGAAGAAGTTCCACACGCTCTCGGTGCTGATGCACACGGACGGCGAGGAGGAATGCGTCGTCCGGCTGCAGCGCCTGCTCGAGTTCGGCTCTTCGTGCTGGCCCACGGAGCGCTATGCGGGTTATCCGAACCGGGTGCTCGGCGCGCAGGGCAATGCGCTGCTCACCGCGTACGGCCGTACGCCGGGTGCACGCCGGCGAAGCCGCGCCGAGCTCGCACGCAACATCGACGGGCTCTCGCTGCTCGCGGCCTCGTGTCCTCCCGGTCGGGGCATCGCCGTGCTGCACCGGCGCACGAAGCCCTTCATCCACCACGGCGCAGGTGTCCGGCTGCGAATTCCGAAGAACTCGACGCTCACGTCAGTCACTCTGAACGGGGAGCGACTCGAACGCTCCGAGGGGCACGGCTACCTGCAATGGAAGGATCCCCGTTGGAGCGTCGTCCAGGTGAACCTCCTGGAAGGGTGGCCGGCGGCGAGCACGCGGGCGTTGGGGGGTGATACGTTGCCCGCGGACATCGCGGTGGTCATGCTGGAATTCCGATAGGCGGCAGTTCGACTCCAGGCCGATGCACGGTCGGCCGGGATCGCAACGCGTTGCCGGACACGACGGTCCCGTTGCCTCGCAGTCGCCGAGGTTTCTCGCAGACGAACGACCACAGAGTGTCAGCGATCCGGAACACCGAGCCGTGCACGGCACCGGCCGCGATGATCCCGGCGGATCTGGCTATCATTTCCACAGGGGTGGGCTCGCCGCCTCGAGTGCGACGGCCGGTTCTCGCCGCGCTGCACCGCGTGCCGCTCCACCTGCTGCAACGACTATGTCCCGACTTCGCGAACTCTGCTTCTCATCCCGCTTCGTATCGGCATTCCTGGACGAAGCCGGCATTCGCGACGGCGAACGCGAGGCGGCACTGCGCGCCGCCGGCATTGCCCGGCAGGCGATGCAATCCGGGCGGGCCCTCGTCACCGAGGAGCAGTTCGCGGCATTGTTCAGGCATCTGGCGAACAGCCTCGAGGACGAACTGCCGGGGCTGCTTTCCAGGCCGCTGCGCTGCGGCGCGATGAAATACGCGGCGCTCAGCGTGATCTCCTCACCGTCGCTGGGTGTCGCTCTGCGACGCCACGCGCGCTACCTGAATCTCGTCATCCACGACTTCGAGGTATCGTTCGAGCCGGGCCCGACGGCGAGCACGATCGCGTTCGAACCGGATTCGGACCGCCCGACGAAGGAGATGGCGTTCGCCCTGATGCTGAAGCTCTTCCACGGGCTCGCATCCTGGCTCGTGGGCCGCGATCTTCCCTTGGCAGGAGTGAATTTCACGTTCGCTGCCCCCTCGTATGCCGACGACCTCCGGGAGCTCTATCCGGGGCCAGTGAAATTCGGCCGCGACAGGAACGAACTCGTTTTCTCCTCGTCGCTTCTCGATCTCCGCGTTCAGCGCAACCCGCAGGACCTGCGCCGCTTCCTCGAACGACAGCCGCTCGACTGGCTCTCGGTGCGTTTCGCCGAACGACCGCTCGTGCAGCGCGTACGCGAGTTCCTGCTCCAGGCGGAACATGCGGCTTCGACGATCGAGGACGCAGCGCACCACCTGGGGATGTCCTCTCGCAACCTGAGCCGGCATCTCAAGGAAGAGGGCGCTTCCTTCCGCGAGGTCAAGGACGGGTTGCGCTTCGAGCTCGCCGTCGCGCGGCTCACCCAGACCGACGACGCGCTGTCCGTCATCGCCCAGGACCTGGGTTTCTCCGACGCGTCCGCGTTCCACAGGGCATTTCGTGCCTGGACCGGAGTCGCACCGGGATCGTTTCGCCGTCGCCCGGGCACGGACGGACGGCGAGACGCCGCCGGCGTCCCACGAAGACCTTCGCCCGGCTCGACGATGCAAGCGGCGACAAACGGAAGCTAGTCGGCGTACTAGGCGATCATCTCCCGCCTGCCCGACCAGAAGGGCGCGCGCAGTTCGTGCTTGAGCACCTTGCCCGGCCCCGACTTCGGCAGCGGATCCCGGCGCAGTTCGATGCGCTTGGGCACCTTGTAGCCGGCGATGTACTGCCGGCAATGCTCGATCAGTTCGGCCGGCGTGACCTCGCTGCGGGGGACGACGACCGCATGCACCGCCTCGCCCCATTTCGGGTCGGGAATCCCGAACACGGCGGCCTCGAGCACCGCCGGGTGCCGGTAGAGAACCGATTCGACCTCCGTCGAATAGACGTTCTCGCCGCCGGAAATGATCATGTCCTTCTTCCGGTCGACGAGGAAGACGTACTGCTCCTCGTCGGCATGGCCGAGGTCGCCGGTGTAGTACCACCCGTCGCGCAGCACTCGCGCCGTTTCTTCCGGCTTGTTCCAGTAGCCGGCCATGACGTTGCCGCCCCGGACGACGACTTCGCCGACTTCTCCAGCGGCCGCCTCCTGCCCGTCGTCGCGCAGGATTCGGACTTCGACGCCGACGACCGGCTGGCCGCAGGAGCGTGCGCGCGGGCCGTCCAGCGCATCCTGCTCGTCCTGCATGACGGTCGCGACGGCGGTCGTCTCGGTTGCACCGAACCAGTGCGACAACCGGGCGCCGGGAAAGGCCCGATGGATCCGCCGCATGACCTCGATGGCGCTCGGAGATCCCCCGTGCCCCAGCTCGCCGAGGCGCGACACGTCGCGCGGACTCGCGAGCTGCGCTTCGGCGAGCAGCGCGAGCATCGTCGTGACGGCGAAGCTTCGCGTCACGCGCTCCCGCTCCAGAAGGTCGAGCGCCGCGTGCGCCTCGAAGGAGGGCAGAAGCACCTGGCAGCCGCCCATCCAGACCGTCGGAAGCAGCGAGAAGGTTCCGGAAGCGTGAAACATCGGCGACAGCAGTCCGAAGCGGTCGTCGCGCCGGAAGGTGTGGGACATCAGCACGTACTTCGCGTTCTCGACGAGGTTGGCGTGCGTCAGCATCACGCCCTTCGACTTCCCGGTCGTTCCGCCGGTATAGAAGAGCCCGGCCAGCGCATCTCCCGTCGGCGCGTCCCTGCGAAGGTCCATGGGCGGCGCGGCGTCCACCAGGGCATCGTAGTCGCCGGGAATGCGAATGACGCGCTCGACCGATCGGGCCAGTTCCCCGGGATCGCGGTCGGTGATGAGGACGCGCGCCCCTGCGTCCTCGAGCGCGTAGCGCAGCTCGGGAGCCGCATGCCGCGTGTTGAGCGGCACGATGGCGTAGCCGGCGGCAGGGATCGCCATGTACGCCTCGAGGTAGCGATGCGAGTTGGCCGACAGGAAGGCGACCCGGTCGCCGCGCCGCAGCCCGATCGCGCGCAGTCCGCCGGCGAGCTTCTGGCACCGCGCGTCGAGCTCTCGATACGTCAGGCGCCGCTCGTGATCGATCACGGCCTCCGACTCCGCCGCGACCAGGAGCGCCCGGTTCAACGGATCGATGTATCGGTTCATGTGGGCGGCCATCTCCCGGTCAGGAACGGGCGGCGGCCGCCGCCTCCTTCCGCTCCTGCGTCACCGTCCGGAAGCAGGGTCGATCACCGAGCGACTTCAGGTACGGCTTGAGCGCGGCGACCGGCTCGAGGAAATCGCGCCCGAAGACGGCCTTCGTCGTCATCGACACGATCGGCAGATGAACGAAGGCGGCGCAATCGGCGAGAGTGAACTCGCTGCCTGCGATGTACGGCGAGAACTTCGCCAGGCGCGCGAGGCCTTTCACGCCCTTGGCGAGATTCTCCTGCACGCGCTCTTTCGTCTCGGCGGAAGCGCTCTTCCCGAGGAACGCCGCGGGATACAACGCCCTTGCCTCGAGTTCGAGGTGAAGCTCGATGTACTCGATCAGTTCCCGGACCTTCGCTCGCGCCAGCGCATCGCCGGGCAGCAGCGGCTTCTCCGGATAGGCGTCCTCGAGATACTCGCAGATCACCCGCGATTCCGTGAGGACGTCGCCGCCGACTTCGAGAAACGGCACCTTCCCCAAGGGCGACCGCTCGAGGAAAGCCGGGTCCTGGGACGGCGCCGCGGCCTTGTCCTCCTCGAACGCGATGCCCTTCTCCAGCAGCACCAGCCGGACCTTGTTGCAGTAATTGCTCGTGCGCACGCCGCACAGTCGAATCGTCGACATCGTCTGGATTCCCGTCCTCGATCTGGTCAGTGTTTGATCAGGCTGCTCCGGCGTTCGGATAGCTGACCGCCATCCCCGCGCGGGCGTCCCTCTCGATTCCGTACTGCGGCACCGGGTATCGCAGGCCGTTGCGGCCCAGCGCCTCCATTCCTGCCAATGCGGTCGCCAGCATTTCGGGAGGCAGCGCCATCAGCATTTCGTCGTCGAGCACGCCGCCGTAGCGGCGCTCCGCGAAGCAGGGGATCGACAGGCTGGGCGAGCGCGTCTTCAGTGCGCGTCCCCAGGAGTCGGCGCACGAAGACTCGCCGACGAAGCTCCAGTCGAAGCGCTTGTACCCTGCCCACTGAAGGCCGTTGATGAAATACATCATGGCCCCGGGTGTCGCGTAGAACAACGCGATGTCCGGCGGGTCGAGCCGGCCGGCTGCCAGCGGCGACACGGCGAGCGCGCGGAACCTGCCCGCGGGCACGACGTTCATCTCGGCCTGGTGCCTGCCTGCATCCTCCACGGTCGCGTACCAGACGCCTGCCAGGTCGCGGCCGGATCGCCAGCGTTCGTCCTGCCCGCCGAGGCCGACGACCGCCCGGCATTGATCCCCGACGAGGTTCTCCGCCGTCACGCCCACCGTCCATCCGAGGCGAGCGGCCTGCGCGACGATCTGATCGAGGGTATGCACCTGCGCCGGACGCCGGATCCGCGGGATGCTTTCCATCCGGTCCGCGCTCTCGAACAGCTTCATGCCGATCGGGATGGTCCGCAGCTTCAGCATCTTCTCGAGCGACGCGGCCGCCTCGGCCAGCGCAGTCTTCCGCAAGGGAAGCCTCCGATCGACGTCAGTTCTTCACGAGCGGGCAACCGCCCTCGGACTCCGGCCGGAACGCCTCGTCGGCGGGAACCGTCGCGCGGAGCTTGTAGTAGTCGCCGGCATACCTGGATTCCTCCGGCTTCTTCACCTCGAACAGGTAGGCGGGCGTGACCACCCTGCCATCGGCGCGAACGCGCCCCTTGCCGTGCAGCGGATCGTCCACCGGCATCTCCTTCATCTTCGCCACGACTTTCGTGCCGTCGTCGGTTCCCGCGGCGGCGATCGCCTTCAGATAGTGCAGCGTCGCCGAATACGAGGCCGCGTGGATCATGTTCGGGAACCGGCCTCCGTACGCGGCGCCGTACCGTTTCGCGAACGCTCGCGTCTGCTCGTTCGCGTCCCAGTAGAACGTTTCGGTCAGCAGCAGCCCTTGCGCCTGCCGCAGCCCGAGCGCATGCACGTCGGTGATGAAGACGAGCAGGCCGGCGAACTGCTGGCCCGCGGCCTGGACGCCGAATTCGGTTCCCTGCTTGATCGCGGTGATCGTGTCGTTGCCCGCGTTCGCCAGCCCGATGATCTTCGCCTTCGAACCGACCGCCTGCAGCAGGAACGACGAGAAATCGGCTGTGTTCAACGGATGCCGGACGTTGCCCACCACTGTGCCGCCGGTCTTCTTCACCACCGCCGAGGCGTCCCGCTCGAGGGCGTGGCCGAAGCTGTAGTCGGCGGTCAGGAAGAACCAGGTGTCGCCTCCGGTCTGCACGACCGCCCGCGCGGTCGAGTTCGAAAGCATCCAGGTGTCGTGGGCCCAATGGACCGTGTTCGGCGAGCAGGCCTTGCCCGTCAGATCGGAGGTCGCCACCGCGGTCGCCAGGAAAGCCTTGCCCTTCTGCTTCGCAAGCTCGTTCACCGCCAGGCCGACCGCCGAGTTCCCGGTGCCGAGGACGGCGTCGACGCCGTCGGCATCGAACCACTGGCGCGCGATCGACGAGCCGAGGTCGGCCTTGTTCTGGTTGTCCGCAGACACCAGCTCGACCTTCAGGCCTTTCGCCGCCGCGGAAGACCGGAAGTCCTCGATGGCCAGGCGCGCCGCGACCACCGATCCCTGCCCGGCGCCCTCGGCGTACAGGCTCGACATGTCGTTCAGCACGCCGATCTTCACGACGCCGTCCGATACCTGGGCTTGCGCCGTTGCGGCCGCGACCAACGCCGCAGCGATCGAGATCCGTTTCCCTCTCAAGGTCTCCTCCGGAGCAGCTTCGTTTCCCGAGCGCGTCGGCTACTGGACGAGCGGACAGCCGCCTTCCGAAATCGGCCGGAACGCCTTCTCGGCAGGCACCGTCGCGCGCAGCTTGTAGTAGTCCCACGGATACTTCGACTCGGCCGGCTTCTTGACTTCGAACAGATAGACCGGATGGATCTTGCGTCCGTCCTGCCGGATCGTTCCCGGTCCGAACAAGGGGTCGTCGGTGGGCAGCTCCTTCATCTTGTCGATCGCCTTCCTGCCGTCGTCGGATCCGGCCGCGCGAACCGCCTTGAGGTAATGCAGCACACCCGCGTAGACGCCCGCCTGGTTCATCGTGGGTTTGCGACCGCGATGCAACGAAGCGAAGCGCTCCGACCATGCGCGCGTGCCCTCGTTCAGGTCCCAGTAGAAGGGCTCGGCAAGCAGCAATCCCTGCGCGCTTTCGAGACCGAGCGCATGGACGTCGGTGATCAGCGTCATCAGGCCCGCGAACTGCTGCCCGCCGCGCCGAATCCCGAAGTCGGCCCCTTGCTTGATCGCGTTGATCGTGTCGGCGCCCGAGCTCGCGAGCCCGATGATCTTCGCCTTCGAAGCCTGCGCCTGCAGCAGGAACGAAGAGAAGTCCTGCGTGTTCAACGGATGGCGAACGCTGCCGAGAACCCTGCCGCCGCTTCGCTGCACCACTTCGCCGGTTTGACGCTCGAGCTCGTGACCGAAGGTGTAGTCGACCGACAGGAAGAACCACGAATCGCCGCCGGAGCGCACGACCGCGTCGCCGATCGCGTGAGTCAGCATCCAGGTGTCGGAGGTCCACTGGATCGTCGTCGGCGAACACGCCTTTCCGGTCAGGGCCGAAGTGGCGGGAGAGGTGGCGAGCACCGCCTTCCCCTTGGCGCGCGCGATCTCGTTGACGGCGAGCGCAACCGCGGAGTTCGTCAGATCGGCGATCGCATCCACCCCGTCGACGTCGTACCACTGGCGGGCGATTGCGGAGCCGACGTCCGCCTTGCTCTGGTGATCGGCGGAAACGATCTCGATCCTGAAGTCGCTCGCGCCACCGGCCTGGAAATCCTCGACGGCCATGCGCGCCGCGACCACCGCTCCGGCGCCGCCGGCATCGGAATACGGACCGGACATGTCTCCGAGAACGCCGATGCGCACGACGCCGTCGGAAATCTGCGCCTGCGCGGCCGCCGCCGAAAAGGCGGCGAGGAGCGCGACCATGCGTACACGAGTCGAGAACATGTCCTGGCCTCCCCCTTCGAATTGCCGGACTACAGCGAACTGCGGGATCAGATCGGGTTCGTGCTCTCGGATTCCTTCTTCCTGCCCGGCTGGCTCTTTCCCTGTTGATACTCCTCGAGTGCCTCCAGCGCGTTGCCGGCGTAGACCATCGTCGGCCCGTCACCTTCCATCACGGCAACGCCCAGCGCTTCCATGATCTCGGCCTCGGTACAGCCATGCTTCAGGCAGTCGCGAACGTGGAACGTGATGCAGACATCGCAATGCTTGGAGACGACGAGCGCAAGCGCGATCAGCTCTTTCGTCTTCCGATCGAGCGCACCGTCCTTCATCGCCTCTTCGTTGACGGTCCAGAAGGCCTCGTTCAGTTTCGCGTGGTACTTCTGGAACTTCGTCACGTACTTTCCGTTGTGACGCATGTGTTCGCGGAATGACTTGCCGTTCGGCATCGCGGGTCTCCTCGATGGTTCGCCCGAGTATGGGTCGCGACCTCCCCGGTGTCATTGGCGCGGGTCGCCAGATCATTGACAAATCCCGCCGAGAGACGCGTCGACGCTCGGCCGGGGCCGCGACCGGAGATCGGCCGTGTCACGGCCCCTTGACCGTCTCCACCGTTTCCCCCTAGACTCCAACCACCTGTTATGTTGTTATGACAAGTACCGAACTCGATATCTCCTCCAGCGTCGCCGACCTCGCTCCGCTCTACCGGCAGGTCTCGAGGACGCTCGAGGAGCGCATCCGCAGCGGCGCACTCCCGCCGGGGTCGCCGCTTCCCTCCGAGGGCCAGCTCTGCGACAGCTTCGGCGTGAGCCGGATCACCGTACGCCGCGCGCTCGAGGAACTGGTACAGCGACGGCTCGTGGTGCGCCGTCGCGGGATCGGCAGCTTCGTCAGCACTCCGGATCAGTACGTGAAGGCGGTGTCGCTGACCGGTTTCATCGAGGACGTCGTTCCGCTGAACCAGTTGAAGATCCTCGACGTCACGACCGCACCGCTTCCGCCCGAGGTCGTTTCGATGGCCGGCGCGCTCGAAGTCGAATCGGTTCAGCGTGTCACCGCGGTGAACCACCTGTCCGACGGTCCGCTGTCGTTCGCGAAGTTCTTCTTTCCCCCGGAGGTCGCGCCCCTGATCTCCCGCAGCGAGCTCGAAGGGCCGGTGTCGCCGATCAAGCTCGTCGAGGCGAAGACGCGCCAGAGGGTGCATCACGCGATGCAGATCGTCGAAGCAGCGAAGGCCGACGCACGGGTTGCGAAGCAGCTGGGAATCGATCCCGGCACGCCGATCCTGCGGATCGTCCGGGCCTACGTCGCCAACAACGGCGCCCTGATGGAAGCAGTCGACGCGTTGTATCACCCGACCCGCTACCGCTTCGCGGCCACTCTGGTTCCGCGCGCCGGCTGAACGCCGATTCTCCGCCAGAAACCTCTCCTGAATCGCCCACAAGGAAACCCGATGTCCGGAATCGTCGAGAGCAGCAAGCACATCAGCCTGGAAGACCTGCTGAACTACGAGGCACCGCCCGAGCGTGTCGAGGAGTTTCTCAAACTCATCCCGCTCGACATCGAGAACGTCAGCGACGACGTCAAGCGCTATCTGCTCAAGCAGGTCATCGAGATGATGCAGCTCGAGTACGGCCGCTACGAGAACAAGACGCGCATCACCGAGGAACTGATCGACGACATCATGCGCGGTTCGGTCGATACGCACGTGCACGGCGCATCGGATCCCTTCGAGCGCTCGCAGTACGAGGACGAGATCGGCATCAACGCGACGAAGGCCGGAATGCGGGCCATCGTCATCAAGACCTGGTACAGCCCGTCGGCGTCTCGCAACGGCCTGACGCAGCGGGCGGTCGACAAGTTCGCGCGCGAGAACGACCTGCAGCCGACGCAGATCCTCGGCGGCGTGACGCTGAACAAGCCGGCCGGCGGGATCAACCCCGAAGCAGTGCGCAAGTGCCTCGGTTTTCCGAACTTCCGCTCGGTCTGGATGCCGATGGCCGACTCGTACTGGCATCAGTACGTCGTGTTCAACCGGAAGAACGAGGGAATCCGTTTCCTCGACGAGCGCAACCGCCTGATTCCCGAGATGCGCGAGATCCTCAGCATCATCGCCGACAACGATCTCGTGCTCTGCTGCGGCCACTATCCCTACCAGGATCTGAAGATCCTCTTCGAAGAAGCGAAGAAGGCCGGCGTCAAGCGTATGGAGTCGGTCCACCCGACGCTGGTCCACAGCAAGCACACGATGGAGAACTTCCGCGAGCTCGCCTCCGAGGGCATCGCGATCGGGCTGATGGGCGTCGCGTCGGTGAACATCCGCTTCATCGAAGGCTTCCGCTGGTACATCAAGACGATCAAGGCCTTCAGCGACCACATGGTCATCGGCACCGATTCCGGCCAGGTGCAGAACCTCGCGCACATCGACGGCCTGCGCTGGCTCGCGAAGGTGCTGCTCGCCTACGGCGTCACGCAGGAAGAGGTGACGAAGATCTTCAAGACCAACCCGGCTCGCCACCTGGGGCTCGATCGGTGATGACGCGCGCGGCAATCGGCGATGCCGCGCTCGTCGCGGTCGGCGTCGCCGCGTGCATCTTCGGCGCGCGGCTCGGGATCGGCGCGATCAACGCGCCCGAAAGCGGACTGATGCCCTTCATCGTCGGTGCGCTGCTCGCTGCGCTCGGGCTCCCCGGATTGTTCGCGCGGGCAGGCGACGGGCACGGCGAAGCCGACGGCGACGACACGCCCTTCGTGCGCAATCCGCGCGGCTGGCTGCTGACCGTGGCTGCCGTGATCGGACTCGCGGTGGGCGTGGCGTACCTCTCGTTCGTGCCCGCCGTCTTCCTCTTCACGCTCGTTCTCTACACCGCGGGCGGTCCGCGCCGCATCGTCGGCTCCCTCGTGTATCCGGCGCTCGTGACGCTCGCCTGCTGGCTCGTCTTCGTGCACTGGTTCGGCGTGTCCTTCCGCTGAGATGCTCGTCGATCTACTCCTCGGCTTCCAGGTCGCGTTCGAGTGGCAGAACCTCGCGTTCTGTTTCGCCGGCGCACTGCTCGGAACGCTCATCGGCGTGCTGCCGGGAATCGGCCCGGCCGGGGCGCTCGCGCTGCTGCTGCCCGCCACGATGGCGGTGCCGCCCGTCACCGCGATCATCATGATGGCGGGCATCTACTACGGTGCGATGTACGGCGGATCGACCACCGCGATCCTCGTGAACATCCCCGGCGAAGCCGCGTCGATCGTCACGACGCTCGACGGCTATCAGATGGCGCAAAAGGGGCGCGCCGGACCGGCGCTGGCAATCGCGGCGCTCGGGTCCTTTGCGGCCGGCCTCCTTGCCATCGCCGGCCTCGTCTTCGTTGCGCCGCCGCTTGCCGACATCGCGCTCAGCTTCCAGTCGCCGGAGTTCGTCGCACTGCTCGTTCTCGGCCTGACATTGACGAGCTATATCGCCTTCGGCTCGAAACGGCGCGCGTTCATGATGGCCGCGTTCGGGCTGCTGCTGGGTACGATCGGCCTGGACCCGGTCGACGGTGTGGAGCGCCTGACCTTCGGCTCGACGTACCTGCTCGACGGCATCGGCCTCGTGCCGCTGGTGATGGGGCTGTTCGGCGTCGCCGAAGTACTGGTGAACATCGACGACAACATCCGGCAATCGACCGTGTCCGGATCGGTCGGTCGCGTGATGCCGAGCCGGAACGACCTGAAGGATTCCGCGGGCCCGACGCTGCGCGGTAGCGGGCTCGGTTTCCTGATCGGGATCATCCCGGGCGGCAACGCGATCATCGCGTCGATGCTCTCGTACATCACCGAGCGCAAGCTCTCGCGCACGCCCGAGCGTTTTGGGCAGGGCGCGATCGAAGGCGTTGCCGGCCCGGAAGCCGCGAACAACTCCGCGGCCGTCAGCGCATTCGTTCCGCTCGTCACGCTCGGCATCCCGACCAACTCGGTGATGGCGCTGATGCTCGCCGGGCTGATGGTGCAGGGCGTTTCGCCCGGGCCGATGTTCATCTCGCAGCACGCCGACGTGTTCTGGGGACTGATGGCGAGCATGATCATCGGCAACGCGATGCTGCTCGTGTTGAATCTTCCGCTGATCGGCCTGTGGATCCGGCTGCTGAAGATCGAGTACCGGTACCTGTTCCCGGTGCTGCTCCTCTTTTGCTTCATCGGCGCCTACGTCGTCAACAACTCGTACTTCGACGTGGGCGTGATGCTGGTGTTCGGGCTGTTCGGTTTCTGGATGCGTCGCAACCGGCTCGAACCGGCGCCGCTGATCCTGGCCTTCGTGCTCGGTCCGATGCTGGAGGAGAACCTGCGGCGCACGCTGATCGTCTCGGAAGGCTCCTTCGGGATCTTCTTCGAGCGACCGATCGCACTCACTTTCCTTTGCCTCGCGCTGTTGCTCCCCATCATCGGTTCGCTGCCGGCGATGGCGGGCCGGCTGACGAAGATCCGCGCACCGGAAGACGTCTAGCGCCGATGCATTCGAGCGTTCAACCCGGAGGAGATGCTTATGCTTCGCTATCTGAAAATCAGCTCGTTCGTGGTCGCAGGCTTCGCCGCCGCCGTTCTCGGCAGCGGCACCGCGATCGCGCAGGGGACCGGCGCCTATCCCAGCAAGCAGATCGACCTGCTGATCCCGTGGCCGACCGGCGGAAGAACCGACGTCTCGATCCGCATGATCGCGCCATACTTGGAGAAGGCGCTCGGACAGCCCGTCGTGATCCACAACAAGGTGGGCGGTGCAGGCCTGGTCGGGATGACCGCGGTGCGCGACGCGGCGCCCGACGGCTACACGATCTCCACCGGCGGGATCGCCATGGCGAGCATCCAGTACCAGAAGAGCAACGCGCCGATGCTGTGGGACTACACCTGGCTCGCGCGCACCTACTCGACGCCGCTCGTCGTCGCCGTCCCCGCCGACTCACCGTTCAGGAATGCGAAGGAGCTCGTCGACTACGCCAGGGCGAACCCGGGCAAGGTCACGCACGCGAACAGCGGCACGGGCAGCTCGACGCATCTCGCCTCGGCCGGCATGGCGAAGAAGCTCGGCATCCGGATCGGCCAGGTCCCCTACAAGGGGGAAGGGCCCGCGGTGGTCGGCCTTGCCGGGGGCGAAGCCTCCTTTTCGCTGGGTCTGATGCCGGCGTTCAAGACGCTGCTCGATGCCGGAAAGCTGAGGATACTCGGCGTTGCCGACACCCGGCGAAGCCCGCTGCATCCGGAGTTGCCGACGCTCGCCGAGCAGGGCGTCGATTTCGTCTCGATCGCGTTCGAAGCGCTGCACATGCCCAAAGGCGCTTCGCCCGAAGTGCTCGCGAAGCTGCGCTCGGCGGCGCAACAGGCGTTGAACGACGCCGAGCTGCGGGAGCGGCTGGCGACGATCGGCCTGAACCTCGCGTACCAGGACGGGCCCGAGTTCGTCGAGTGGCTCAAGCAGTATGACCAGGAGACGAAGGCGCTGATGACCGAGCTCGGCATGGTCCAGAAGGACTGATCCGCGACCGCCCGCGACGCGGCGTATCGCGGGCGGATCCGGCCACGGGAACAGATGGACGCGCTCGAGAAACTCCTGTCGTTCGCCTGCGGCACCGGTTTCGACGATCTCCCCGGCTCGACGGTGGAGCGAACGAAACGAGCCGTACTCGATACGCTCGCCGTCGGTGTCGCCGGCGCGAACGCGGCTTCGCTGCCGGAACTCACCGCGCTCGTTTCGCACTGGGGCGGCCGACCCGAGGCGACGCTGCTCACGAACGGGGAGCGGCTTCCGGCTCCGCTCGCCGCGCTCGTGAATGCGACCGCGGCGCGCGCCTGGGATCTCGACGACCTGCACGAGCAGAACACCTGCCATGTCCACGTGAGCCTGATCCCGGCCCTGCTCGCATCGAGCGAAGCACGCGGCCCGGTCTCGGGCCGGGATTTCATCGCCGCGGTCGCCGTGGGGGCGGAGATCATCTCCCGCCTCTCGGCCGCGCCCCGGATCGGGTTCACCGAGACCGGCAGCATCATGAGCTACCAGTGCGCGTTCTACGGCATCGCGCTCGCCGCTGCCCGCGTCCTGCGGCTGCCGCCGCAACAGATGCGGCACGCGCTCGGGCTCGCGCACGCGCGGGTCGCGGGGAACCAGCAGGCCTTTCTCTCGGGCGCGATGGCCGTCCGGGTGATGCAGGGCGTCGCCGCCGAAGGCGGCCTGCTGAGCGCGCTGATGGCCGAGCGGGGCATCACCGGCGCCGACGACGTATTCGAGGGCCGCTATGGGTACTTCCGTCTCCACCACCGCGGTCGATACGATCCCGACGAACTCACGCGCGAGCTCGGCGAGCGGTACCTGCTCGACAGCGTGAGCATCAAGCCGCTGTACCCGTGCTGCCGTTTCGCGCACGGGCCGATCGAGGCCACGATCCTGGCGGTCTCCGACGGGCAGGTCGACGTCGACGCGATCGAGCAGATCCGCGTCGCGGTGACGAACAACGAGGTGCTCCATCTCATCTGCGAGCCGCTCGAACGCAAGATGGACCCACGCAGCCCGGCCGACGCCCAGTTCAGCCTGCCGTACCTCGTCGCCTGGGCGGCGACCCATCGCCGGGTCGATTTCGAGGCGCTCGAACCCGCGAGCCTGCGCGATCCGGCCGTGCGGGCGCTGATGGCGAAGGTGAGGATCGAAGTCGACACGTCGCGCCAGGACGACGGGCGCGGCACCTTTCCGATGCCCGGCGACGTGTCCATCGTGGAGCGAGGCGGGCGACAGACGCGGCGACGGGTGTCGTTCGTAAAGGGCCACCCGCGCAACCCGATGAGCTACGACGACGTGGCCGAAAAATTCCTCGCATGCGCCCGGTTCGCGCGCCCGACGTGGACTGGCGGGCCGGCGGTGATCGAGCGAGTGTCGCAACTGGAAGCATCGCCGGACGTCGCGGGGCTCGTTCCGCTTTGTGCGCCGCTGCCCGCGACACGATAGTGCGCCCGGCGAAGGGGCCTGCCCGTCCGCGCCGCCGCGCCGTCTCCGCCGTCCTGGCAACGTTGCTGGCGGTCTCGCTCGGCGGGTGGGCGTCGGCGAGCTGGCTCGCCGACGATCGCGTCTCGACGGACAACGCCTACGTTCACGGGAACGTCGTCGTCGTCACGCCGCAACGCACCGGCACCGTGCTGGCGATACGGGCCGACGACACCGATCGGGTGGAGGCCGGGCAGGTCCTGGTCACGCTCGATTCCACCGACGCCCGCAACGCGTTGCAGCATCGGTCATCGCAGCTCGCACGCATCGTGCGCGAAACGCGTTCGATGTATCTCGAAGCCGACGCGTTGCGCAGCAACGTGACGATTCGCGAAAGCGACCTCGTTCGCGCCCGCGCCGAGCTCTCGCTCGCGACGGACGCATGGACGCGTCGCGAGACGCTCCATGCGCGCAACGCCATCTCCCGCGAAGAGCTCAGGAACGCCCAGGCGGCTTACGAGTCCGCACGCAGCCGGCTGGCGGCCGCCGAGGCGGCGGTCGCCGCGGGGCGTGAAGCGCTGCGGGCGCATCTCGCGTTGACCGAAGGCGTCCCGATCGATCGCCACCCGTCGGTCGCCGCAGCGGCAGCCGAAGTGCGCGAGGCGTGGCTCGCGGTGCAACGTGCCGAAGTGCGGGCGCCTCTTTCCGGCTATGTGGCGCGACGAAACGTCCAGGTCGGCCAGCGCGTCGACGCCGGCGCGAATCTGATGTCGGTCGTCGAGCTCGACAAGGTCTGGGTCGAGGCGAACTTCAAGGAGGCACAGCTGCGGCGCGTCCGCATCGGCCAGCCGGCCCGGCTCACCGCCGATCTGTACGGAAAGGCCGTCGTGTACGAGGGCCGCGTCGCCGGGCTCGGCGCCGGAACGGGTTCGGCCTTCGCGCTGCTTCCGGCGCAGAATGCCACGGGCAACTGGATCAAGGTCGTCCAGCGTGTTCCGGTTCGCATCTCGCTCGACCGGGCGCAGCTCGCGGCGTACCCGTTGCGCATCGGCCTGTCGATGCGCGTCGCGATCGACACCGCAGACCGGTCGGGGCCGGCGCTCGACGACGCCCGCCACGCGCCTGCCGCGGTCGAAACGACGATCTTCGAGACGCTGGAACGGGGCGCCGCCGATTGGGTCCGCGAGATCGTCGATTCGCACCTTGGACCCGAGCGATCGCGCCAAGCCGGCGCAGCCGTCATCGCCAGGCAGCGAAGCCCGCGATGAGTCGCACGAGCGCTTCAGCCCCGTCGACCGACGCGGGGCCGACGGAGGGCGTCGCTCGCTGGGTCGGCGCATTCGCGCTCTCGCTCGCGACCTTCATGAGCGTGCTCGACATCTCGATCGCGAACGTGTCGATTCCCGCGATCGCGGGCGACCTCGGCGTGAGCCCCAACCAGGGCACCTGGATCGTCACGAGCTTCGGCGTGGCGACGGCGGTCTCGATGCCGTTGACCGGATGGATGGTGCAACGCCTGGGGACGGTTCGCCTGTTCGCGCTGAGCGTCCTCCTGTTCACGACGATGTCGTTCCTCTGCGGCGCCGCGCCGACGATCGAGACGCTCGTCGCGTTTCGCGTGCTGCAAGGCGTCGTCGCCGGGCCGATGATTCCGCTGTGCCAGGCGTTGCTGTTGCGCAGCTTTCCGCCGGACCGCGCCGGATCCGCGCTTTCGCTGCTCGCGCTCACCGCGTTCGCGGCGCCCGTCGCCGGCCCGCTTCTCGGAGGATGGCTGACGGACAACTGGTCATGGCGCTGGATCTTCCACGTGAACGTCCCGGTGGGAGTGGCTTGCGCGATCGCCGTCTGGCAGATCTACCGGCCGCTCGAGACGGCGACCCGGCGCGCGCCGATCGACGCCACCGGATTGATGCTGCTGGTCGCCTGGGTCGGCTCGCTGCAGCTGATGCTCGATCTCGGCAAGGATCACGACTGGTTCGGCTCGCCCGTCATCGTCGCGCTCGCTTTCTGCGCGATCGCGTGTTTCGCGCTGTCCCTGGCGTGGGAAAGCACCGACGCGAACCCGATCATCGATCTGAGCCTGTTCCGGCTTCGCAACTTCTGGGTCGGCACGCTGGCGATTTCGCTGGCGTACGGGCTGTTCCTCGGCAACCTCGTGCTGCTGCCGCTGTGGCTGCTCCAGTACATGGACTATTCGGCGACGCTCGCCGGCGTCGTGCTCGCACCGATGGGCGTGCTCGCCATCGTGGTCATGCCGTTCGTGGGACGCTACCTGGACCGGCACGACCCGCGCTGGATGATCAGCGCGGCATTCCTGACATTCGCTTTCTCGCTGTGGATGCGCTCGCGCTTCTCCACCGACGCGGATCTCGTATCGCTCCTGCTGCCGAGCTTCGTGCAGGGCGCGGGCAGCGCCATGTTCTTTACGCCGCTGCTGGCGAAGATCCTGTCGCAGGTGCCTCCGCATCGCGTCGCGTCGGCATCAGGACTGAGCAACTTCCTGCGATACACCGGCGGCGCCGTCGGTACCTCGTTGCTCACGACGGCCTGGGAATGGCGAGCGGTGTTTCACCGCAGTCGGCTGATCGAGCGGCTCTCCGACGGATACGAGCCGCTCGTGCAGGCGCGCATCGCACTCGAGACGGCCGGGCTTCCGGCCGCCATGCAATGGGCGACGATCGAACGATGGGTCGATCGCCAGGCGCACACGCTGGCGGTCACCGAGATGTTCTACGGCTCGGCGGTGACGTTCGTCGGGCTCGTGGCCGTGATCTGGATGGGCAAGCGGACGGCGAAGCGGACGGTGCCGCTGCTCGGCGAGGCGACGTAGCCGGCGACGACGGGGGGCCGCCTGCCAGCCGGAACCGCCCGGGTCTTGACCGACGTCCCGCAAAGTGGCGCGCCCGGCTGGGATCGAACCAGCGACCCCTGGCTTCGGAGGCCAGTACTCTATCCGCTGAGCTACGGGCGCGAGCCCGCGATTGTAGCCTGCCGGAAGGCGGCGCACGATGCGCTGCCGGCTATTCTCCTTCCCGATTCTCCTTCCCGATTCCGATGCGCACTTTCACGCCGCAGCAGGCGCTGCAGCTCTCGATCCTCGCGGCGGTCACCACGATCGGACTGAAGACCGGCGCGTGGTGGCTCACCGGCTCGGTCGGCTACCTGTCCGACGCCGCCGAATCGATCGTCAACCTGATCGGCGCCAGCTTCGCGTTGGCGATGGTCTCCTATGCGCGCGTTCCCGCCGACGACGACCACCCGTACGGCCACGGCAAGGCCGAATACTTCTCGGCGGCGCTCGAAGGCGCGATGATCTTCGTGGCGGCAGCCGCGATCCTCTACTTTGCGGCAGAGCGGCTGCTCAATCCGAAGCCCCTGGGCCACCTGGGGCTGGGCACCGCGCTGTCCGTCGCGGCAAGCATCGTCAATTTCGCCGTCGCCCGCGTGCTGCTGCAGGTCGGCCGCGCCCATCGTTCGCTCGCGCTCGAGGCCGACGCACGCCACCTGATGACCGATGTCTGGACGACGGCAGGCGTCATCGTCGGCGTCGCGCTCGCCAGCGCGACCGGGCAGGGATGGATCGACCCGGTGGTGGCGGCAGCGGTCGCGCTCAACATCCTGCGCGAAGGCTGGCACCTGATGCACCGCTCGGTGGGCGGGCTGATGGATCGCGCGCAGAACGACGAGGACATCGCCCGCATCGAGAACGTGCTGCGCGAGCTCGCGCCGCCGCCGTGCCGTTTCGCGAACCTGAAGACGCGCGTTTCGGGGCCGCTGCGCTTCGCGCAGGTCGATCTATGGGTGCCGGGTTCGTGGAGTGTCGCGCGTGCGCACGCACTGGCCGACGAGATCGAAGACGCAGTGCACAAACGCACCGGCAGCCGGCTGACGACACACGTCGAGCCGATCGAGGAGCAGTCCCTGAAGGGCTCGGCAGGCCGGCCGGAAGCGGAGGAAGACCCTGCGTCCGTGCGCGAAGAGCCGGCCGCCGCGCGCGAGGCTCGATAGCGTCTTCAGCGCGCCGGCGTCGCGACCCGCCGCAGGCCGCTGCGGCTCGCGTCGCCGATCATTCGGCCCACATCACACGCTGCACCGACGCCGGCAGCACCGACAGCCGGTTCTGCACGGCGGCGGCATCGCCCATGACGGTCTCGGCGGCGATGCGCGCGGCGTCGAGCTGGCTGTCCGAGCGCACCGCGCCCCACAGCCACGCGACGCCGTCGGCGACGACGACGTTGACGAAAGCCGTGTCGAGCCCGGCGCGGCGCATCTCGTCCTCGATGCGCGTCTTCAGCGTGGGGTCGCTGATCGCTGCTTCGCCGGGCGACGACGCCTGCGCGGGCGACGACGCGAGCCCCTGCAGCAGATTGGCGCGGCTCACGATGCCGACCACCTCGTTGCCGCGCATCACCGGCACCCGCTTGATCCGGTGCCGCTCGAGCAGCGCCGCGATCTCGGCAAGCCCCGTGTCCTCGCGCACCGTGGTCACCTCGCGCGACATCACGTCGGTGACACGGCGGCCGTGCGTCTTCGCGTAGTCGCGCACCTGGTCCTCGGTATCGCCGAACAGGCGCAGCCACCACGAAGGCTCGCGTTCGGTTCCATTCTCGACGCGCCTGACGAGGTCGCCCTCGCTGACGATGCCGAGCAGCCGTCCGTCGGCGCCGAGCACCGGCACGGCGCTGATCCCGTGCCGCAGCAGCAGCCGGGCGACGTCGGCGACCGAGGCGTCTTCGGTCACGGAGATGACGGGCGTGGACATGACGTCTCGGGCTTGCATGGTGGTTCCTCGTCGGTGGGATAGGGCACCCGCCATCGTAGCGCCCGCGCGGCGGATTGCGTTGCGGCACGAGCGGCGCTCAATGCCCGTGACCGTCACCCGCGTCGGAGGATCGCGTCGACGCCGCTTCGGCGTGCGGCTGCGGCGCGAAGCGCGCCTGCGCCGGCTGCGCTCCGGCGATCGTGATCGAGACGACGACTTTCGCATCGCTCGCCCATCCGTGCGGCGCCGGAGCCTTCATCCGGTTCGCTCCATCGGGCAGGAGCTTCACGGTGCTGCGCTCCTTGCCCGCGAGCACCTGCGCGACGCCCTGCGCGCCCTGCGTGGACACGGGCTGTCCCGCATGGTCGGTGACGTAGACGACGATCGCGCCGCCGGAGGCTGCGGGGGAGGCACGATCGGCGACGAGCTCGTAGTGATAAGGCCCGGCCATGCGCAGCTCTCCGCCGTTGGGCGCCTTCTGCGTGGCCAGGTACGCGTCGTCGTGCGCGAACGCGGGCGAAGCGGAGAACGCGAGCAGCGCCGCCGCCGCGGCCAGGAATCGAACCGGTCTCATGGATATCTTTCCTTCGTGGGTCAGAAACTTTCGTTCGTGCGCTGCTCGAGCAGGCGGCGCAACGGCTTCTCGCCCCAGCGCCAGAACATCACCGGCGTGAGCACCGTATCGAGCAGCGTCGAGCTGACGAGGCCGCCGAAGATGACGACGGCCACCGGATGGAGCACCTCCTTGCCCGGAGCGTCGGCCGACAGCAGAAGCGGCACCAGCGCGAAGGCGGCAACGAGTGCGGTCATCAGCACCGGCGTGAGCCGCTCGAGCGAACCGCGCACGATCATCGCCTTGCCGAAGCGCTCGCCCTCGAGCGCGCACAGGTTGATGTAATGCGAGATCTTCAGGATGCCGTTGCGCGTGGCGATGCCGGCGAGCGTGACGAAGCCGACCAGCGCCGCCACTGACAGCGGCTGCCCCGAGATCCACAGCGCGACGACGCTGCCGACCAGCGCGAGCGGGATGTTGCCCATGACGATCAGCGCGAGCACCGTCGATCGGTAGCGGCCGTAGAGCACGAGGAAGATCATCGCAAGCGAGACGAGCGCGAGCAGCGCGATCAGCCGCGATGCCTGCTCCTGCGCCTGGAACTGGCCCTCGAGCGCCGTGAAGTAGCCGTCGGGCATCGGCCGGGCTGCCAGCTCGGCACGGATCGCAGCGATCACTTCGGACGTGTCGCGCCCGTCGGCGTTCGCCGAGACGACGATGCGACGTCGCGCGTTCTCGCGGATGATCTGGTTCGGCCCGTCGCCGTCCTCGATCGACGCGATCCGCGACAGCGGGACATGGCCGTCGGGCGTCTCGATCAGCAGGTTGCGCAGGGCGTGCGGGTCGCGTCGGCTTTCCGGCAGGCGCGCGACGAGGTCGAAGCGCCGGTTACCCTCGACGATCTGCGTGATCCGCTCGCCGGCGATCATCTGCTCGAGGCCACGCAGCAGCGCGCCGGGCGACACGGCATGGCGCGCCGCCTCGTCGTAGTCGATGCGGATCTTCGTCTGCGGAATGCGCACCTGCTTTTCGACCTGCAGGTCTGTCACGCCCGGAATCGCCGCGAGCCGCATGCGCAGGTCCTCGGCGAGCGCACGCAGCGTGTCGAGGTCGTCGCCGTAGACCTTCAGCGCGATCTGCGCGCGCACGCCGGAGAGCAGGTGGTCGAGCCGATGCGAGATCGGCTGCCCGACGTTCAGCACGGCGGGCAGCGAGGCGAGATGCGCGCGGACGTCGCGGATGACTTCGTCGCGACTTCGTCCGCTGCGCGCGAGATCGATCTCCAGCTCGGTGGAGTGCACGCCCTCGGCGTGCTCGTCGAGCTCGGCGCGACCGGTGCGCCGTCCGACCTGCGTCACCTCGGGCACGCGCGCGACGAGGCGCTCGCCGATCGCGCCGATGCGGTTCGATTCCGCGAGCGACGTCCCCGGCTCCAGCAGCAGGCTCACCGTGAGCGTGCCCTCGTTGAACGGCGGCAGGAACGAGCGCGGGAACAGCGGCACCGTCGCCACCGTACCGAGCACGACGACGAGCGCGACGGCGAGCAGGCCGCGGCCGTGCGCGAACGACCAGTCGAGCAGCTTCGCGTCCCATCGTTTCAGCAGCCGCACCAGCGCGCTGTCGCCTGCATCGAGCCGCTTCATCGCGGGCAGCAGGTAGTACGCCATCACCGGGGTGAGCGTCACCGAGACGATCATGCTGGCGAGGATCGAGACGATGTAGGCGACGCCCAGCGGGGTGAACAGGCGGCCCTCGATGCCCGGCAGCACGAACAGCGGAACGAAGACGAGCACGACGATGATCGTCGCGTAGACGATCGCCGAACGGACCTCCAGCGTTGCCTTCGCGATCACTTCGGCCACCGGACGCGGCTCGGGCAACGCGCGATTCAGTTTCAGCCGCCGCAGGACGTTCTCGACGCCGACCACCGCGTCGTCGACCAGCTCGCCGATCGCGATCGCCAGCCCGCCGAGCGTCATCGTGTTGATCGAAAGCCCGAACGCGTGGAAGACGAGCGCCGTCGCGAGCAGCGATACGGGGATCGCGGTGAGCGAGATCAACGTCGTGCGCACGTTCAGCAGGAACGCGAAGAGCACGACGGCGACCAGGATCGCGCCGTCGCGCAACGCCTCCTCGACGTTGCCGACCGAGCGCTCGATGAAGTCGGCCTGCCGGAACAGGAAGCGCGGCTCGTCGACGCCCGGCGGCCGGCTCTTCGCGAGCTCGCCGACCGCCTTCTCGATCTCGCGCGTGAGCGCCACGCTGTCGGCGCCCGGCTGCTTCTGCACGGAGACGAGCACCGCCGGCCTGCCGGCGTAGCCGCCGTCGCCGCGCTTGATTGCCGCGCCGATCGTCACGTCGGCGACCTGGTGCAGCAGCACGCGTTGCCCGTCCTGCGTCGAGACGACGAGGTTGCGAAGGTCGTCGATCCGGTTCGTCCGTCCGATCTGCCGGATCAGGTACTCGCGGCCCTGCGCCTCGAGGAAGCCGCCGCTCGTGTTCGCGCCGAAGTCCTTCAGCGCCGCGTCGACGCGCTCGCGCGGCACGCGCAGCGCCTGCAGTTGCTCGGGCCGGATCCCGACGCGGTACTGGCGCACCTCTCCGCCGATCGCGATCGCCTGCGCGACGCCGGGAATCGTCAGCAGCCGCGGGCGCACGACCCAGTCGGCGTACTCGCGCACCCGCATCGGGCTGACGCGTGCCGGATCCGCAGGGAACGCGATCAGCAGGATCTCGCCCATGATCGACGAGATCGGGCCCATCTGCGGCACGACGTTCGGCGGCAGCTGTTCACGCACGAGATTCAGCCGCTCGGCGACCTGCTGCCGGTTGCGATGGATGTCCGAACCCCAGTCGAACTCGACGTAGACGATCGACAGCCCGACGCCCGATACCGAGCGCACGCGCGTGACGCCCGCCATGCCGTTCATCCCGGCCTCGATGGGGAAGGTGACGAGCTGCTCGACCTCCTCGGGCGCCATGCCGCCCGCTTCGGTCATCAGCGTGACGGTCGGCCTGTTCAGGTCCGGAAAGACGTCGACCGGCATCTGGCGCAGCGTGAGCGCGCCGTAGACGACGAGCAGCAGCGACGCGGCGAGCACGATCAGCCGCTGCCGGAGGCTCGAACGGACCAGCGCTTCGAACACGTCAACGCACCTGCGCGAGGAGATTCGCGCCGGCGACGACGACGCGGTCGCGCGCGGCCAGCCCCGACGTCACGACGACGGTGTCCGCATCGAGCGCCTCGAAGACGACACGGCGGGGTACGAAACGCTCGGCCGCCTCGTGCACCCAGACGACCTGCTCGCCGGAGCCGATGCGCACGATCGCCTGCCGGGGAACGGCGAAACCCTCGCGATGGCGCGTGGTGCGGGCGAGCACCGCGAGCGGCTGGCCGATCGCGAGCGGAACGCCCGCCGTCTTCGCCCGAAAGAGCAGCGGCAGCGCCTGCCCGCGCAGCTGCCGGCCGGCGCCCGCCAGCTCCAGCTCGAGCGAAGCGGCGCCGACTGCCGCACTCGCACCCGAGATCTCCGCGGCCACCGCGGCGTCGTAGGCAAGCGCCTCGACCGCGAGCCGGGCCGGATCGACGATCTCGACCAGGACTTCGCGCGGCTCGACGATCTGCCCGGCGACGATCGACGTCGTGCTGACGACCCCCGAAACCGGCGCGCGCAGCGCTTCGCGCGCGGCCAACCCTGCGGCAGCGGCGGTGCGGCGTGCCTGCAGCGACTTCAGCTCGATTCGCGCCGCCTCGATGTCCTTGCGCGGCACCGATCCTTCGAGCTGCTCGAAACGAAGGACCCTGCTGCGCGCGATCGCGAGCTGCGCGTCGAGCGCAGCGAGCTCGGACTGCCGGTTCGCGCGCTCGAGGCTGGGGATCGACGGTTCGACGAAGGCCAGCACCTCGCCCCGGGCCACGCGCTGGCCGAGCAGCGGCAATCCCTTCGGCCCGGCTTCGATGCGTCCGGTCTGCGTCGACTGCACCCTACCGCCGGCGTTGGGCTCCGCGATGACCTTGCCCGTCAGTTCGACGGTCACCGGGAGGCTTGCCGGATCGACCGCGCGCGTGCGCACGCCGATCCGGTATTGCGCCGGCTTCGGCAGGAACACGCCGCCGTCGGGCTCGCGGCGGGGTGCGGCGGCGTCGATGCCGGCGCTGCGGACGGACGCCGACCCGTTCCCGTTCGCTGCGGAAGCGGCCGGCGCCGAATGGTCTTCGCCCTCGTGGGTCGACGCCGGGGCGGGCACGAGCGCGAGCCAGGAGGCAAACGTGAGCGCAACACATCGCCGCATCGTGCTCATGACGACGACGCCGTATTCGCCGCGCCGCCCCTGCGCCGCAGCGCGACGACTCCGAAGCCGGCGAGCAGCGCCGCACCGGAAGCGCCCCAGACGACCGGATGCCGCCACCCCCACGCGGACTGCGCCCGGCCGCCGGCGCCTGCTGCCGGCGGCGACGCAACATCGACCGTGAGCGCGAGCAGGTCGACGTCGTCGCCGGCCTGCACGTCGATCGTCATCGGGTGCGGACCCGGATGCCCGAAGGCTTCGGCGACGACCTCGTACATGCCGGGTTCGACTTCGGCGGCTACCGCCTTCAGTGCACCGGTTTCGACGGCGATCCGCGCACCGGAGACCGGCTCGTTCGTTTCGAAGCGATCGAGATACAGCATCAGGCGACCGTTCGAGGCAACGGCGACCAGCTCGAAGAGCTCGGTGGCGGACGCCGAGCGTGCGGTCGCTTCGGAGGGCAGCGACGCCGCGACGGCAGGCGAGTGGTCCTCGCCCTCGTGCGCGAACGCGAACGCGGGGAACGCGAGCACGGCGGCGACGGTCAGTGGAAGGATGGCTTTCATGGAACGACCCCCAGGGCCTGGTTCAACTGCGAGCGGGCTGCGTCGAGCGCGATGCGCTGGCGCGCTTCGAGCAGGTCCGCTTCGAGCGCCGCGGAACGAACGCGAAGCAGCGACGTGAGGTCGGTCTCGCCGAGCGAGAACGACCGCTCGGCGAGGCGAAGGTTGTCGGCAGTGGTCGCCTGCCGCGCACGAGCGATCTCGAGCTGGCGCCCGGCGGCTTCCAGTTCGGCGCGCGCGCTGTCGACGGCCGACTGCAGCCGCAGCCGCGTCGCGACGAGATCGGCTTGCGCGCGCGAGCGATCGGCTCGCGCAGCGGCCGTCCGCTGGCGAATCTGCGGCTCCCACGAGAACGGAACGCTGAGCTGGATGCCGATCGTGTTCGAGTACGGCTCGCCGCTCGCGCCGCGGTCGCGCTCCATGCGCAGCGCCACCTGCGGCGCCGCACGGTCCGACTTCACCGTCGCGAGCAGCGCCGCATCGGCCGAGCGTGCGGAAGCCGCGGCGGCCTGCCATTGCGGATGGTCCTCGGACTGCGGCGGCAGCGCGATCGCTTCGCCTTCGAGCGCGACGGGCGCGGGAACGCCGGTGAGCGCGCGCAGGCCCGCTTCCTGCGCCCGAACCTGCGCCTGCGCCCGCACGGCGTCGGCCTCGGCCGACAGCCGCTCGTCGCGCGCGAGGTTCGCGTCGAAGCGCGCAAGATCACCGGACTCGAAACGCCGCAGCACGTCCGATTCGAGCCGGCGCGCGGTGTCGACGCGGCGCGCCGCCAGGTCTCGCGCGGCGCGTGCGGCGGCCAGCGCCCACCAGCGCGTTCGCACCTCGCCGGCCAGCGCCCAGCGCAGAAATGCCCGCTGCGCCGCCACCTGTTCCTGCCTCGACTGCGCCTCGGCGCGGCGCGCCTCCTGCTGCCCCGGCAGCCACAGGGGCACGCCGACCTCCAGCTCCCACTTGCGCGCACCGACGTCGCGATGAAACCGGTCGTCGAGCGCCGACACCGACGCCGCGGGCGGCCCGGGCACGATGCGACCGGCGATGTCCAGGCCGACGAGCGCTTCTTCCGCCCGCGCATCGAGCGTGGCGGCGAGCGGATCGCGCATCCACGCCTGCTCGATCGCCTGCGCGAGCGACTCGGCGCGCGAATCCGCCGCGCTCGCCAGCATCAGCAACGCGAGCGCGAGCCGCGTGGCGCTCTTTCCCGGAAGTCGCATGGCGCGATGCTGGCGAACCGGCACCGACGCTTCGCTGACCGGCGCATTACATCTTCGTAATCCGCGCACGGTCGTCCGCCGCGCGTCGCACAATGCCGACGTCCGACACCCGACCCCATCCCGACCGCTTCCGATGAAGATCCTCATCGTCGAGGACGAACGCAAGACCGGCGAATACCTGCGGCAGGGGCTGCGCGAGGCCGGCTTCGTCACCGACCTCGCGCGCGACGGCGTCGACGGCGCGCACCTGGCGACGCAGAACGACTATGACCTCGTCGTCCTCGACGTGATGCTTCCCGGCATCGACGGCTGGGAGGTGCTGCGGCGGATCCGCGGGCAGGGCCGCTCGATGCCCGTGCTGTTCCTCACGGCGCGCGACCAGGTCGACGACCGCGTCAAGGGGCTGGAGCTCGGAGCCGACGACTATCTCGTCAAGCCCTTCGCGTTCTCGGAGCTGCTCGCGCGCGTGCGCACGCTGCTGCGCCGCGGATCGGGACGCGAATCGCAGCGGCTGCGCGTCGCCGACCTCGAGCTCGACCTGCTTCGTCGTCGCGCGTCACGCGCGGGCCGTCGCATCGACCTCACCGCCAAGGAGTTCGCGCTGCTGGAACTGCTGCTGCGCCGGCAGGGCGAGGTGCTCCCCCGCTCGCTGATCGCCTCGCAGGTCTGGGACATGAACTTCGACAGCGACACCAACGTGATCGAGGTCGCGGTGCGGCGGCTGCGCGCGAAGGTGGACGACGACTTCGAGCCGAAGCTGATCCGCACCGTGCGCGGAATGGGCTACGTGATCGACGCGGCGGAGGGCGGCTGATGCCGCGGCGGTCGATCACCTTCCGCCTGACGCTGTATTTCTCGATCGCGTCGACCGCCGTCCTGCTCTTCGGCGGCTACATCGTCGGGCGCCTCGTCGAAGCGCACATGGCCGAACTGGACCGCGCGACGCTCGAAGGCAAGCTCGAACTCGTGCAACACCTCCTCGCCGAAGTACGCACCGGGCGCGAACTCGCGGCGATCCCGTCGTCGCTGTCCGAGGCGCTGATGGGGCACCACGACCTGTCCGTTGCCGTGACGCTGCCCGACGGCACGCCGTTGTACCGATCGCCCGGCTTCGAACTTCCGCCGACGCTGCCCTCGCCTGCCGCCGCAGGCGGCAGCGGCGCGCCGGTTCTCTGGCAGCACGAAGGCATCGTCTATCGCGGCCTGTCGGGCACGGCGCCGATCGGCGAAGGAGGTTCCCCGTCCACCGTCGTCGTCGCGCTCGACATCGGCGTTCATCGCGAATTCATGGACGCGTTCCGCGACCGCCTGTGGCTTGCCGTCGGCATCGGCATCGTGCTTTCCGCGCTGCTCGGCTGGCTGTCGGCGCGCCGCGGCCTGTCGCCCGCGCGCCGGGCGCTCGAGCTGATGCAGCGCATTTCCGCGCAGCGGCTCGGAGAACGGCTGCCGCCCGATTCGCTGCCGCGCGAGCTCGCCCCGCTCGCCGCGGCCTTCAACGACATGCTCGCGCGCCTGGAAGACTCGTTCCGCCGCCTCTCGGATTTCTCTTCGGATCTCGCGCACGAGCTGCGCACGCCGATCAGCAACCTGATGACGCAGACGCAGGTCGCACTCGCCCGCGCGCGCACCGCGGACGAGTATCGCGAGATCCTGTACTCGAACCTCGAGGAGTACGAGCGGCTGTCGCAGATGACCTCCGACATGCTGTTCCTCGCGAAGGCGGACAACGGGCTCATCGCGACCCGGACCGAACGGGTCGACCTCGCCTCCGAGGTCGAGAGCCTGTTCGCTTTCTACGAGGCGCTCGCGGAGGAGCGTGATGTGCGTCTCGTGCTTGCAGGAGAAGGACGCGCGCGCGTGGACCGCGACATGCTGCGGCGAGCCATCAGCAACCTGCTGTCGAACGCGATTCGCCATACGCCGCACGGCGGCGAAATCCGCGTGCACATCTCCGAGAGCGGCTCGGGGCAGACCGAGTTGAGCGTCGAGAATCCGGGATCGTCGATCGCGCCGGAGCACCTTCCGCGGCTGTTCGATCGCTTCTACCGGGTCGATGCTTCACGCAGGAAGGAGGGCGAAGGGGCCGGCCTCGGACTGGCGATCACGAAGTCGATCGTCGAAGCGCACGGCGGGTCGATCTCCGCCTCGAGCAAAGGCGGGATCTTCCGCTTCGCCTTCTCGGTGCCGGCATCGTGAGCGACCCTGCGGGCCGCCCCATGCGCGATCAGCGATTGCGCGCCTCGAGCTCCGCGTACCGGCGCTTCACTGCGTCGGGCCACGTCGAGTGGATATACGCGAGCACGGCGCGAATCTGCTCGTCGGAGAGCGTTGAACCGAATGCCGGCATGTCGCTCTCGTAGCCTGGTGGCGCGTACTTCTGGACGCCCTCCTTCACGATGTCGAAGAGTACGGCAGACGGGTGATGCCAGGTGTGCCCGGTGTCGTCGTGCGGTGGCGCGGGCATTCGCCCATCCGGGAGCCGCCGCATCCAGTCGGGCTGGCCTTCGAGCTGCGCGCCGTGGCAGCTCGCACAGTACCCGTCGTACACTTCGCGCCCTTGCGCGAGAACTGCGGGGTCGCTCGTCGCGATCCAGTTCGCTCGCGGCGAGCGCGCGATCTGCTGCCAGCCCAAGGCGGCAATGGCAGCAATCAAAACGACGGCGGCCAACGCCCAGAGGCCTCGCTTCACCCCGGCTCCCGCCGCGCTTTCCATGCCCTCACGTGCGAGCCGCGCGCAGCCGCAACGCGTTCGACACCACGGAAACCGAGCTCAGGCTCATCGCCAGCGCCGCGATCATCGGCGACAGCAGCAGGCCGAACACCGGATACAGCACGCCGGCGGCGATCGGCACGCCGAGCGCGTTGTAGACGAGCGCGAAGCCCAGGTTCTCGCGCATGTTGTGCACCGTCTGCGTCGAGATCGCGCGGGCGCGGGCGATCGCGCGCAGGTCGCCCTTGACCAGCGTGACGTGGCCGGCGTTCATCGCGACGTCGGTTCCGGTGCCCATTGCAATGCCGACGTCGGCGCGCGCGAGCGCGGGGGCGTCGTTGATGCCGTCACCGGCCATCGCGACACGCCTTCCCTCGGCCTGCAGCCGCTCGACCAGCGCGACCTTGTCGGCCGGCTTCACTTCGCCGATCACCTCGTCGATGCCGAGCTTCGCGCCGACGGCGCGCGCGGTCGTCCATCCGTCGCCGGTCGCCATCACGAGATGCAGGCCCGCCTCGCGCAGTTGCCGCACCGCTTCCGGCGTCGCCGCCTTGATCGGGTCGGAGACGGCGAGAATGCCGGCCGCCTCGCCGTCCACCGCAAGGTACATCACGCTCGCGCCCTGCGCGCGCAGCTTCTCGGCGTCGCCCGTCAGCGCGCCGTACTCGACGCCCTCGTCTTCCATCAGCGCGGTGTTGCCCAGCGCGATGCGCCGGCCCTCGATCGTCCCGCGCACGCCGATGCCGCTCGCCGATTCGAAGCGCTCGGGCCTGGCCAGCTCGAGCGAACGACGCCGCGCCTCGTCGACGATCGCATGCGCCAGCGGATGCTCGGAGCCCTGGTCGAGACTGGCCGCGATGCGCAGCACCTCGGCTTCGTCGTGACCTTCGGCCGCCACTGCGCGGTCGAAAGCGGGCCGGCCCTCGGTGAGCGTTCCGGTCTTGTCGACGACGATCGTGTCGATCGTGCGAAACGACTCGATCGCAGCCGCATCGCGAAACAGGATGCCCTGCGTCGCCGCCCTGCCGGTGTCGACCATGATCGACATCGGCGTGGCCAGCCCCAGCGCGCAGGGGCACGCGATGATCAGCACCGACAGCGCGTTCAGCGTGGCGAACACCCAGCTCGGCTGCGGCCCGGCGAAGCCCCAGACGAAGAACGTGACGACGGCGATCGCGATCACCGCGAGCACGAACCAGCCGGCCACGACGTCGGCCAGCCGCTGCATCGGCGCGCGCGAGCGCTGCGCCTGCGCGACCATGCCCACGATCTGCGACAGCATGGTCTCCGCGCCGACGTGCTCGGCCCGCATGACGAGGGCGCCGCTCGTGTTGATCGTCGCGCCGACGACCCTGTCGCCGGGACGCTTGCGCACCGGGATCGGCTCGCCGGTGAGCATCGATTCGTCGATCGAGCTCTCGCCCTCGAGCACGACGCCGTCCACCGGCACCTTCTCGCCGGGACGCACGCGGAGCCGGTCGCCGACGTGCACGTGCGCGAGCGGGACGTCGCCCTCCGTGCCGTCGTCGTCCAGCCGGCGCGCGGTCTTCGGCGCAAGGCCGAGCAGCGTCTTCAACGCCGACGACGTCTGCCCGCGCGCGCGCAGTTCGAGGATCTGCCCGAAAAGCGTCAGCGAAACGATGACCGCCGCGGCCTCGAAATAGACGCCGACACGGCCGTGCTCCACGAAGGACTCGGGGAACCACTGCGGAGCCGCGGTCGCCGCGACGCTGTAGACGAACGCCGCGCCCGTGCCCAGCCCGATCAGCGTCCACATGTTCGGGCTGGCGTTGCGGATCGACTGCCAGCAGCGCACGAAGAACGGCCAGCCCGCCCACAGCACGACGGGAATCGACAGCACGAGCTCGACCCACGATCGTGCGGACGGCGACATCCAGCCGAAGCGATGACCGAACATCGCCAGCGTCGCGACGACGACCGTCAGCGGAAGCGTCCACCAGAAGCGGCGCGTGAAGTCGACGAGCTCCGGGTCGTCCTCTTCCTCCAATCCCGGCAGCAGCGGTTCGAGCGCCATCCCGCAGATCGGGCAGCTGCCGGGCGCGTTGCGGCGGATCTCCGGATGCATCGGGCACGTGTAGATCGTCTCGCCCGTGCCCGGCGACGCGGCTGCGCCTGCGCCGGGCGCGCCGGCGTTGGCCGGCGGGGGAGGCTCGTGCCCAGCGCCTAGCATCGCCGCGTCCGCACCTGCGGCGCCAGCCGGACGATGTCCGCGTGCTGCGCGAGACTCGTACCGGGCGTGAGCAGCGCGGCGGTTCCCGCGGCAACCGCATGGCGAAGCGCGTCGTCGAGCGAGCTGCCGGACGTCAGTCGCCAGAGGGCCGCGGCGAGAAAGCTGTCGCCGGCGCCGACGGTGCCCGCGATCTCCACGTCGAGCGCCGGCGCACGGACCCTCTCGCCGGAAGCGACGAGCAATGCGCCCCGATGCCCGAGCGACAGCGCGACGATGCCCGCCCGGCCGGCCTGCACGATCGCCTCGGCGGCGCGCGTCCAGTCTTCCTCGTGCTCGAGCGCCTCGCCGGTCCATTCGCGCAGCTCGCGCAGGTTGGGCTTGACGAGATCGACGCTCTCGTCGAGGGCGGCGGCGAGCGCGGCGCCCGACGCATCGACGGCGATACGGCGGCCGCGGCGCCGCACGAGTCGCGCCAGGCGCGCGTAGAAGTCTTGCGGCACGCCTTCCGGCAGGCTGCCGCTCGCCACCACCCAGGGGAACGCGTCGAGCAGCGACTCGACGCGCTCGAGGCACGCCTGCCACTCGTGCGCGGCGAGCTGCGGACCGGGCAGCACGAAGCGGTACTCGCGGCCGCTCATGCGCTCGAGCACGGTGAACGATTCGCGCGTCTCGCCGGCGATGTCGAGCACGATCGCCGGCACGTCTTCGTCGCCGAGCCGCTGCTGCAGCAGGCGACCGAGCGCGCCGCCGGCCGGAAAGAGCGCGACGCAGTCCGTGCCCAGGCGCTTGAGCACGCGCGCGACGTTGACGCCACCGCCTCCCGCGTCGCGATGCAGGTCGCGACAGCGCAGCTTGTGCTCGGGCGTCACCTGTTCGGTGCTCGCTCCGACGTCGATCGACGGATTCGGCGTGACGGTGAGGACCGCCGCGCTCACGCTCCGCCGCTCCGGGACGGGCGGCTCGCCGCGAGCGCTCCGGCGAGGTCTTCGCGCAGGTCGTCTACGTTCTCGATCCCCACCGACAGGCGCACCAGCGAGTCGCCGATGCCGATGCGCGCGCGCTGCTCGGGCGGAATCGTCGCGTGCGTCATGATCGCCGGATGCTCGATCAGGCTCTCGACGCCGCCCAGGCTCTCGGCGAGCGTGAAGATCGAGCAGGCCTCGAGGAAGCGGCGCGTGCCGGCGAGATCGGTGTCCAGCTCGACCGAGACCATGCCGCCGAAGCCGCGCATCTGCCGCGCCGCGAGCGCGTGCTGCGGATGCGAGGCGAGCCCCGGGTAGCGCACGCGGCGAACGCCCGGCTGCCGCTCGAGCCAGGCGGCCAGCTCGCTCGCGTTCTCGCAATGGCGCTGCATGCGCACGTCGAGCGTCTTCACGCCGCGCAGCGCGAGGAAGCTGTCGAAGGGTCCGGCGATCGCGCCGACGGCGTTCTGCAGGAAGCCGAGGCGCTCGGCGCGCTGCGCGTTGCGCTCGTCGCCGGAGACGATCGCCACGCCGCCGATGACGTCCGAGTGCCCGTTCAGGTACTTCGTCGTCGAGTGCACGACGATGTCGAAGCCGAGCTCGAGCGGCCGCTGCACCCACGGCGTCGCGAAGGTGTTGTCGGCCACCGAGATCAGCCCGTGCCTGCGCGCGATCGCCGCGATCGCCTCGAGATCGACCAGCCGCAGCAGCGGATTGGTGGGCGACTCGACGAGCACCATGCGGGTTTCCGGGCGGATCGCCGACTCGAGCGCCTGCGGATCGGACAGGTCGACGTAGCTCACCGACAGCCCGGCGCTCTTCGTGCGCACGCGCTCGAGCAGCCGGTACGTTCCGCCGTACAGGTCGTCTCCGGCGACGACGTGCGCGCCGGCGTCGAGCAGCTCGAGCACGGTGGCGATCGCGGCGAGCCCTGACGCGAAGGCGAAGGCGCGGCTTCCGCTCTCCAGGTCGGCGAGGCAGCGCTCGAGCGCGAAACGCGTAGGGTTGTGCGAGCGGCCGTAGTCGAAGCCCTTGTGCACGCCGGGGCTCGCCTGCGCATACGTGGAGGTGGCGTAGATCGGCGGCATCACCGCGCCGGTGGAAGGATCGGGTTCCTGGCCGGCGTGGATCACGCGGGTGCCGAAGGCTCGACGCTCGCGGGGGTCGTCGTGGCTCACGAGAAGGTCCTGCGCAGATGGTTGAGCAGATCGAAGCGCGTGACGAGCCCATGGAAGCGCTCGTCGTCGGCGATGATCGCGATCAGGCCGCGATCGAGCACGGCGCGCAGCGCCGGCAGCCCTGCATCGGGGCGCAGCGTTTCGAGCGCCTGCGTCATCGCGGTGTCGACCGTCGCATCGAAGCGCGCCGGGTCGTCGAGCGCGTGCAGCAGCACATCCGACTCGTCGACGATGCCGACGATGCGACCGTTCTCGAGCACCGGCAACTGCGAGACGTCGGCCGCGCGCATCCGCTGGAACACGCTGCGCAGCGTGTCCGAGCGTTGCGCCTGGATCACGCTGCCCTCGTCGTAGCGGCGCCCGATCACGTCGCGCAGGTCGCCGAAGCGTTCGCGCGCGAGCAGCCCCTGGTCGATCATCCAGTTGTCGTTGTAGACCTTCGACAGATAGCGCGTGCCGGTGTCGCAGACGAGGGAAACGACGCGCTTCGGCGTCGTCTGCCCGCGGCACCAGCGCAATGCCGCGGCGAGCAGCGTTCCGGTGGACGAGCCGCCGGATACGCCTTCGGCACGCAGCAGCTCGCGCGCGGCGGCGAAGCTCTCCTCGTCGGGAATCGAATACGCGCTGCGCACGAGCGAGAAGTCGGCGATCGACGGCACGAAATCCTCGCCGATGCCTTCCACCGCCCACGAGCCCGCTTCGCCGACCTTCCCCGTGCGCACGTAGTCGGCGAGCACCGAGCCCTGCGGATCGGCGAGCACGAACTCGACCTCCGGTGCGACCTCGCCGAAGAACGCGCTCAGGCCGCCGAGCGTGCCGCCCGAGCCGACGCCGCAGACGATCGCATCGATCGCGTGCCCGCTCTGCGCCCACAGCTCGGGCCCGGTCGACCAGCGGTGCGCGGCGGCATTGTCGGGGTTGTTGAACTGGTCGACGAAGAAGGCGTCGGGGATCTCGCGCGCGAGGCGCGCGGCGACGTCCTGGTAGTAGTCGGGATGGCCGCGCACGACGTCGGAGCGCGTCAGGTGCACCTCGGCGCCGAGCGCCTTCAGGTGCAGCACCTTCTCGCTCGACATCTTGTCGGGCACGACGAGCACGACGCGATAGCCCTTCGCGCGCGCGACCAGCGCGAGCCCCAGGCCGGTATTGCCCGCAGTTGCCTCGACGATGGTGCCGCCGGGCTTCAGCCGCCCCCGGCGCTCGGCGCCCTCGATCATCCACAGGCCGATGCGATCCTTGATCGAGCCGCCCGGGTTCTGCGACTCGAGCTTCAGGAACAACCGGCACGGCCCGGTGTCGAGCCGCGTGACTTCCAGCAGCGGCGTGTTGCCGATGAGCGAGAGGACGCCGGGCCGGGATCGAGCGTTCATGGTACCGCCCCTGCGACGATGCGTTCCTGCGACTAGCGGATGCCGACGACGCGCTGCTGCGAACGCACGTAGGCGACGATGTGCACGACGTCGTCGGCGCTCAGCCCGGACACCGGCTTCATGTCGCCGAACTTCCAGTGATGCGCACGCACGCCGTTGCGCACGGCGAGCTGGAATGCCGCGTCGCCGTGATGCGAAGGCTCGTAGATGCGGTGCAGGAAGGGCGGCCCCTGGTCGGTTCCCTTCAGGTCGGCACCGTGGCAGCTCGCGCACTTCTCGTCGTACAACGCCTTGCCCCGCGCGGCGTTCGGCATCAGGCCCGCGCTCGGCTGCGGCATCTGCAGCGGCTGCGCATAGAGCCACGCGGGAAGGAGCAGGACGGAAAGAAGCCCCTTCTTCACGCCGAAAGATCCTTCTTCTTCGCGTCGAATTCCGGCTTGTCGATCTCGCCGCGCGCGTAGCGCTTCTTCAGGATGTCGAGCGCGGTTTCCGCAGCCTCGCGCCCGCCGTTCGATCGCCACTCGCGCGATTCGCGTGATTCACGCGACACGAGTCGTACGAGCAGGACGATCCCCACGCCGAGGAGCACGAGCCACAGAAGACCGTGCACGAGGCCCATGCCCCAGTACCAACCGCCGAAACCGTCGTACATCATTCCGGACCTCCGCAGCCAAGACCTGCCCAGCATACGTCAGGCAGCCGCGCACGGAGCTTTCGCGGCGATTACGTTTCGGTCATCTGCGCCCCGAAGCGCGACGCGGGAACGGAGCGCGAAGACCGAGTTTCGCGCGTGCCTCGAGTTTCGCGCCTGCCTCGAGTTTCGGGCCTGCGATCAGAAGATCAGCTTCCCGGTTCCGATCACGACGAGCAGACCGATCAGGAAGATGATCACGATGATCCACAGCAGCACTTTCATTCGGGGCCTCCGCGAGCGCGACGTCCCGGGCGAGCAAACCGGACGCCTGACGAATAGCTGAACGACCGAGCCGCTCGGTGCAGCCGCTCGGTGCAGCCGCTCAGCGCAGCCGCTCGAGGTACGCCGCCATGTCGCGCGCATCGCGCTCGCCGACGCCAAGATCGGGCATCGCGCTGCCGGGCGAGATCGCCTGCGGATGACGGATCCACTGGATCAGGTTTTCGCGCGTGTTCGGCAGCTGCCCGGCGACGAATGTCCGCGTTCCGATTCCCTGCAGCGGCGGGCCGACATGCGACTCGGCCGCGACCACTCCCGGGATCACATGGCAGCCCACGCAGCCGAACTGGCGCAGCGCCCGGCGTCCCCGGTTCGCGTCGGGCGCCGGGGCATCGGGCGCCGACCCTGGCGCCGCCGCAGGCGCGATCGGCCCGGCCGCTCGGCTGTCGCGGTATTCCTGCGGCGAAAGACCGGGCAGCGTCTTCAGGAATGCGACGATCGACCACAGCTCCTCGTCGCTCATGCGGAACTGCCAGGCCGGCATCGCCGTCATCTTGATGCCGTTGCGGACCACCCAGTAGATCTGCGACGCCGTCCATTCGCGCGCGGTATCCGACAGGCTCCCCGGCAACGGCGTCAGCCCCAGCGCGAAGGGCTCGGGCGCGACGCCCGGCGCGCCGTGGCACTGCACGCAATGCGCGCGGAAGTGATGCAGTCCGCGCGCGGCGAGCGCGGGATCGTCGAGCGGCGGCGGCTCGATCGCCGCGGCGCGCTGCTTCACCGACTGCCGCAGTCCGGTCTGCAGCGCCCAGAAGGTCGGGCGCAGATGCTGGTCGATGGCCGAAACGTCGTAGACGCCGGCGAGGAGCACGGCCAGCGCGCCGGCGACGGCACCGGCCGCAAGCGACAGAAGAATGGCGAGCGTTCTCATCAGTCGAGCGTGAACAGATACGCGACCATGTCGCGCGCGTGCGCCTCGCTCACCTGCAGGTCGGGCATGCGCGTCATCGGGTCGAAGCGCTGTGGGTCGCGGATCCACTGCGCCATCGTCTCGGGCCGGTTCGGCACGCGCCCGGCGAGGTACGTCCGCCGCGCGACCTTCGTGAGCGGCGGACCGACGTTGCCCCGCGCGTCGACCACGCCCGGAATCGTGTGGCACTCGCCGCAACCGAACTGTCGCAGCAACAGCCGGCCATTGGCCGCATCCGCATCCAGGCGCTGCATCGCCGGATCGCTGCAGCCCGCGACGGCGATCAGCAGCAGGCCGAGCGATGCGATGCGCGGCAGTCTGCGCGGCAGTCCACGCGACAGGGCGGGCGGCAGCGGGCGCGCCGCAATGCGCAACCCGGGCCAGCCGATGTCGATCACGCGCATGCCGGAATCGCCCAGGCGGGAACCGTCTCGTAGACCACGGCGACGAGCGCGACGAACGCGATCGCACCCGACAACCAGCACTCGAAGTGCGCCCGCCTCGTCCACGCCCGCGCGATGATCGCCGCCAGCAGCGCCGCCGCGACGACGCCGGCGACGACGACCGCCGCCGGCGCCGCGTGCCCGAAGTCCCGCGCGCACCCGAGCGCCGTGAAGCCGTAGATCGCCAGGAAATGCGCGGCCCACACGACGATGCCCGAAACGAGCCATGCCGATCGCGTGGCAAAGCTCATCGATCACCCGATCCAGCGCGGGAAGCCGTGCACCAGCGCGACTCCCGCCAGCGACTGCGCGACCGTGTAGTGCCAGAACAGCCGTGCGCTGTCGAAGCTCACGCGACGCGATGCGTCGAGCCTGCCGGCGAGGGCGCGCGCGATCGTGAAGAGCGCCATCGACACCGCGGCCACCGTGAAGAAGCCGGCAATCGCCACGAGAAGCGCCACCGCGGCGGCGTATGCCGACGAAGACGGCACGAGGGCCCGATGCGCACCGAGCTCCGCGCCGAAGCCCGCCGCGAGCAGGACGATCGCGCCGACCAGCACGCCCGCGCACGCCCCTCTCCTGTCGCGACGGACCAGCCGGTTCGCCCAGCCGAAGCAAGCGCTCGCCGCGACCAGGAGCCCCGCGCCGGCGAGCGGCCAGACGGCGTGCGGCAGCTCGTCGGCCGAGGGCCACGCGCCGGGCGAGACGGTCCACAGGTACAGGTAGGAGAAGATTGCGCACCCGTAAAGCGCGGCCGCGACGAGCAGCAGCACGACGACGCCCCACCACGCATGCGACATCGGCCCGTTCACGTAGGCCGGCAGCGCCAGGCCGCCGCCGATCTCGATGCGCCGTGCGAGCGGCGCCGGATCGAGATTCCACGCCCAGTGCACGATCGCGCCGATCGCCACCGCGGCGCAGGCGAAGGCAACGGCGAGCAGCTTCACCGTGAGCAGCAGGAAGAACGCCGCGAGGAACACGGCGGCGAGCACCGGCGCCCACCCCGGCATCGGCATGCGCAGCACCGACTGCGGCTTCGCACCGAACGGACTCGTCAGCAGCGTCTCGCGGCCATCGGTCGGCGCACCGGGCAGGTAGTGGCGGCCCTGCTCGACGTCGTCGGCGAGGCCGGGCTGGTCCCACAGCGGATCGCGGCTCGCCACTGCGGGAATGCTCCGGTGCGAATAGTTGCCGCTCGGCAGCCACTCGAGCGTGCCCGCGTTCCAGAGGTTGCCGGCGCTGCCCTCGAGCGCGAGCCGGAAGCGCCGCGCCACGTCGAAGAGCAGCAGCGCCAGCCCTGCGGCGAGAACGAAGGCGCCCACCGTCGAGACGAAGTTCAGCGTTCCCCAGCCGAGCCCGTCGGGATAGGTGTAGACGCGCCTCGGCATTCCGGCCAGGCCGGTGACATGCATCGGGAAGAACGCGACGTTGAAGCCGACGAAGACGAGCGCGAAGACCCAGCGGCCGAGCCTCTCCGACAGCGCGAAGCGGCTGGAGCGCGGCATCCAGTAGTAGAGCGCGGCGAGCAGCGGGAACACCATCCCGCCGATCAGCACGTAGTGCAGGTGCGCGACGATGAAATAGGTGTCGTGCGCCTGCCAGTCGAAGGAGACGACGGCGACCATCACACCGGTGAGGCCGCCGAGCACGAAGACGAAGAGGAAGCCGAGCACGAACAGCGTCGCGGTCGTGATCTTCACGCGGCCCGAGGCCAGCGTCGCGATCCAGGCGAAGACCTGGATGCCGCTCGGGATCGCCACCGCCATGCTCGCCGCCTGGAAGTAGCCGAGCGAGATGTGCGGGATGCCGGTGGCGAACATGTGATGCACCCACAGCCCGAAGCTGAGGAATCCGGTGCCCACCAGCGCAAGCACGACGAGCCGATACGCGACGAGCGGGCGCTGCGCCATCGTCGGCACGATCATCGAGACCATGCCGGCCGCCGGCAGGAAGATGATGTAGACCTCGGGATGGCCGAAGAACCAGAACAGGTGCTGCCACAGCAGCGCGTCGCCGCCGCGCGCGACGTCGAAGAACGGCCAGTCGAAGGCCCGCTGCAGCTCGAGCAGCGCGGTGGCGAGGATCACTGCGGGAAACGCGAAGACGATCATCGCGGCGAACACGAGCATCGCCCACGCGAACACCGGCATGCGGCCGAGCGTCATGCCCGGCGCGCGCGTGCGCAGCACGCCGACGAGGATCTCGATCGCGCCGGCGATCGCCGAGATCTCGATGAAGCCGATGCCGAGCAGCCAGAAATCCTGGTTCACGCGCGGCGACCATCGCGCATCGGTGAGCGGCGGGTACATGAACCAGCCGCCGTCGGGCGCCCAGCCGACGAACAGGCTCAGGAAGAAGCCCAGGCCGCCGACGAGATACAGCCAGAACGCGAAGGCCGACAGGCGCGGAAACGGAAGGTCGCGCGCGCCGAGCATGTTCGGCAGCAGCGTCACGCCCATCGCCTCGACCGCCGGCACGGCGAACAGGAACATCATCATCGTGCCGTGCATCGTGAACAGCTGGTTGTACAGATCGGGGCCGATCAGCGTGTTCTCCGGCACCGCGAGCTGTACCCGCATGGCGAGCGCGAGCAGCCCGGCCAGCACGAAGAACAGCATTGCGGCGCCGAGGTAGAAGACGCCGACGTAATCGTTGTTGATGACGGTGAGGAAGCGCAGTCCGCGCGGCGCCGCCCAGATGCGCCGCAGCTCGTCCAGCTCGCCGGGCGGGCGGGGCGCCGGATTCGGCAGCAGCGGCATCGTCAGTCGAGACCGGCGAGGTACGCGGTCACGGCACGCAGCTCCTCTCGCGTAAAGTGCCTGAACTCGGGCATCAGGTTGCCCGGCTTGATGCGCTGGTTCGATGCGATCCAGCGTTCGAGCGACGCCGCGTCGTTCGGCAGGATGCCGCCGCCGATCGACGAGCGGCTGGCTACGTGCGTGAGGTCCGGCCCTCGTGCGCCGGCCGCGCCGGTGCCGCGCACCGCGTGGCAGACGGCGCAGTTCGCCTCGAAGAGCGCGCGGCCCGTTGCGTGCGCTTCGTCGGCAGCATCCGCGTCGGCGCGCTGGCCGTCGCGCCAGCGCTCGAACTCGGCTCGCGGCAGCGCGATCACGTGCAGCGCCATCTTCGCGTGCGCGCTGCCGCAGTACTCGGCGCACTGCCCGCGCCACGAGCCTTCGCGCTCGGCGACGAGCACGAGGCGGTTGCTTCGGCCGGGAATCATGTCGAGCTTGCCGGCGAGCGGCGGCACCCAGAAGCTGTGCAGCACGTCGGCCGAGCGCAACCGCAGCTCCACCGGCGCGCCGACCGGCATGCGGATCTCGTTGGCGGTGACGAAGTCCGGCTCGCCGCGATCGTCCAGATACGCGACGCGCCACCACCACTGCTCGCCGACCACGTCGACGACCAGCGCCGGACGCGTGGTCGACGCCCATAGATGCGGCGGCCCCTGCAGCGTGTCGACCAGCAGCGCACCGAGCACCACCAGCGGAAATACGACGCCTCCGACGACGACGGCCGAGCAGCCCGACAGCCATCGCGGCCGGCGCAGGATCGCCAGCGCGGCGAGCGCCAGGACGAGCACGAAGATCGCCGCCGCACCGCCGAACAGCATCCAGGCGGTCCGGGCGATCTCCTGCGCGTGGGGGCCGGCGGGGGCGAGTACCGATTGGGGCCCTTCAAGGACGCTCATGAGGCACGTTCACGAAGCACGCTCCGGAGACACGCTCCGGGGGGCAGGCGCCTGCAAGCCGGGCGCCTGCCGCGATTCGACAGCGCGCAGGCGTGTCGCTCGTGCAAAGGTCTGCGGCCGCCGGGAGCAACGCGCTCGACGCGAGAACCCGGCGGCTATAATCCCCGGCTCCGAATCCTCACCGGGGGCGCCAGGCATGAGCGACGACCATCAGTCCTTCATAAGAACTCCGCGTCAACTGATCGCCGTCGTTGTTCTCTCGTTCCTCGTCCCCATCGTCGTCATCACGCTGATCGCCACCTACGTGCAGACGACGACGCGAACCGGCGCGGGCGCCGACGCGATGTCCGCCGAAGCGATCGCCCGGCGGCTGCAGCCGATCGGTCGTCTCGAGGTCGAAGGGGCCGCGGCACCGCAGGGCAGCGGCCAAGCCGCCGCTCCGGCGGCCGCCAGTGCTGCCGCGGCCGCGCCCGCTGCCCGCAGGCCGCCAGCGCGCGAACCGCGTCCGCGCCGAAGGTCTTGCTAACCGCCAGCAGCAGCACCGAATCGTCCGCACTCCCCGCGTCGTGCGCAGCCTGCACGATG
>JAJPEN010000041.1 GCA_021166835.1 Burkholderiaceae bacterium
TTACGAAGCGCGCTTCGCGCGCCGACCCCGGGACTGCGCTGCTCGGCGCCGCAGAAGTCGCGCCGCGAGCGCCCCGTTGCCGCCGTGCGCCCCTGGCCCCCCGGCCCCGCCGAGCGCCGAGCGCCGCGCCGCCCGCAGTCGCCGCCGCGGCCGCCGTCGCCTGTCGCTCGAGCAACGTCTACGGTTTGCATCGGGGAGGGCGGTGCACGATCGGGCAGCGCCCCGTCGACTACTGCACGCGACCGAACCTGCCGCTGTTGAAGTCGTCGATCGCCTGCGCGATCTCGGCCTGGCTGTTCATGACGAAGGGGCCGTAGCCGACCACCGGCTCGTCGATCGGCTCGCCGGCGAGCAGCAGCAGCTTGGCGTCGCCGTTGGCCTCGATGCGGATCTCGCTCCCCGCGGCCGACAGGGTGGCCATCTGCGCGGGGCGCAGCACGGTTTCGCCGTTGACTTCGATCGTGCCTTCCAGCACCACGAGCAGGCTGGTCCAGCCTTCGGGCTGCGCCAGCGAGACCGTGCGGTCCCGTTGCACGCGCACGTCCCAGACGTTCAGCGGCGTGAAGGTGCGCGCCGGTCCGCGGACGCCGTCCAGCTCTCCGGCGATCACGCGCACCCGGCCCGCTGTCTCGCCGGCGGCGTCGGTCAGCGGCAACGCCGGAATGTCGGCGTCGAGGATGGCCTGGTAGCCCGCCGGCGTCATCTTGTCCTTCGCGGGCAGGTTGACCCAGAGCTGCACCATCTCGAAGGGACCGCCGGTCCTGGCGTAGTTCGCCGAGTGGAACTCCTCGTGCAGGATGCCGGCGCCGGCCGTCATCCATTGCACGTCGCCCGGACCGATGACGCCGCCACGGCCCGTGGAGTCGCGGTGCTCGACCTCGCCGTCGTAGACGATGGTCACGGTCTCGAAGCCGCGATGCGGGTGCCGGCCCACGCCGCGCCGCGCGGTGGTCGGCTCGAAGCGCGTCGGCGCGGCGTAGTCGAGCAGCAGGAACGGGCTGCGCTCGGCCGCGCCGGCGTCGTAGCCGAACATGCCGTGCACCGGGAATCCGTCGCCGACCCAGTGGCGCCCGGGGGCGCTGCGCGTCGAGAGAATCTTCTTCATCGAACGGCTCCTTGCGGAAGGGCGCGATACGCGCCCGCATCGTGCTCATGTGGGGACGCGCGCCTCCATCCGGTAGACGAAGCGGCGACAACACAGCGTTCCACCACCGGGACGCCGGCGCGGCCGCGCAAGGCCATTGGCCCTCGGGGCGTCTGCCTCCGAGCACGAATGCGGGGCGCTGCGGAATACAGCGTTTTCGCGCGCGAAACGGTTTGCGTGGACAGAAACGCTGCATCACGCAGCGCGGGGAAAGCGCAAGCGGTGCGGCCGGGGTGCCACGCGCGATGCGCGTGGCTGACGCCGCCTCACACCCGCTCGAACACCGCCGCAATCCCCTGCCCGCCACCGATGCACATCGTCACCAGCGCGTAGCGCGAGCCGGTGCGCTGCAGCTCGTGCACCGCCTTCACGCTGATCAGCGCGCCGGTGGCGCCCACCGGATGGCCGATCGAGATCCCCGAGCCGTTCGGGTTCACGCGAGCCGGGTCGAGTTCCAGGTCGCGCGTGACGGCGATCGCCTGTGCGGCGAAAGCCTCGTTCGCCTCGACGATGTCGATCCGGTCGGGGCGCAGTCCGGCGCGCTCGAGCGCCTTGCGCGAGGCCGGCACCGGGCCGATGCCCATGTATTGCGGATCGACGCCCGCGTGTCCCCACGCGACCAGGCGCGCGAGCGGCTTCGCGCCGCGCGCCTCGGCAGCGCGCCGCTCCATCAGCACGAGCGCGGCGGCGGCATCGTTGATGCCCGACGCGTTGGCCGCGGTGACCGTTCCTTCCTCCTTCAGGAAGGCGGGCCGCAGCTTCTGCATGTCCTCGATCGTCGCGTCGTGGCGCACGTGCTCGTCGGTGTCGAAGCGCACGACGCCCTTGCGCGTCTTCGTCTCGATCGGAACGATCTGGCCGGCGAAGCGTCCTTCGCGGATCGCCGTCGACGCGCGCCGATGGCTCTCCAGCGCGAGCGCGTCCTGCTCGTCGCGCGAGATGCCCCATTTCTTCGCGATGTTCTCGGCGGTGATCCCCATGTGTACGTTGTGGAACGGGTCGTGCAGCGCGCCGAGCATCATGTCGAGCATCTTCGCGTCGCCCATGCGCGCGCCCCAGCGCATCGCCGTCGACACATAGGGAGCGCGGCTCATCACCTCGGCGCCGCCGGCGAGGGCGACGTCGGCCTCGCCGAGCAGGATCGCCTGCGCCGCCGACACCACCGCCTGCAGCCCCGAGCCGCACAGCCGGTTCAGCGTGAGCGCCGGCACCGAATGCGCGAGGCCGCCTTCGATCGCGGCCACGCGCGCGAGATACATGTCGCGCGGTTCGGTGTGGATGACGTTGCCGAACACGACGTGATGCACGTCCTCGCCGCCGACGCCGGCGCGCGCAGCCGCCTCGCGCACGACGGTGGCGGCCAGTTGCGTCGGCGAGTAGTCCTTCAGGCTGCCGCCGAAGTCTCCCACCGCGGTACGCACGCCCGAGACGACGACCACTTCACGATTCGATGCGTTCATTTCCTGCTTCCTTCCTGTGGCGGTTCAATGCAATGCGCGAAGGCCGCGCCTGCGCGGTTCGCGTCCGCGAAACAGCGTCCTCAGCACGCGCGCGGTGCCGACGTTGATCATCGTCTGGCCGATCGAATGCGATTCGTCGGCGACGATGTCGAGCGTCACGTCCGAGCCGGTCGCCTGCAGTCCGCGAAACGCGCGTTCGGAATGCACGGCGGGGACGATGCTGTCGAGCTCGCCGTGCAGCAGGTGCACGGTCGTCCCGATGCGCTCGCCGGGGGCGATCGGCCTCGCCAGTTGCCCCGCATACGAGACGACGATCGCGGCGGATGCCGGCTGCTGGCGGGCGAGCGCGAGCGCAACCGTCGCGCCCTGCGAGAAGCCGACGACGATCGTCTCGGCGGACGTGGTCGCGGTGTCGCGCTGCAGCGCGTGCAGGCGCTCGGCCAGCTCGACGCCGGCCGCGTCGATGCGCGCCGCGCGGTCGGTGCACACGCCGCTGGCGTCGAACCAGTCGCGTCCGGCATTCGATGCACACGGGCGCAGCCCTTCGACGATCGCCGCGGTGGCGCCGGGGAACTTCAGCTGCCAGGCGATCGCCACCGGCGCGAAAGTCTCGGGCGTGGATCCGGCCCCGTGCAGGAACACGAGCAGCCGCCGCGGGGCCTGCGCGGAGATCGGGGGCAGCTCGAGCCAGAGTTGTCGTTGCACCGGCCGATCGTACCGCGAGCGGCCTTCGTTGCGCCTGGCGCGTGCCCGCGGGCGAGGGGCTTCGAGCCCGCGGCCGGCAGCCGTTGCCGCCGCGGGAAGGCGCAGGCGGCGGCTACAGCGTTTCGACGAGGAACAGCCGCCCCACCCACCAGGCCGCCGCCGCCATCACGGCCGAGGCCGGAATCGTCAGCACCCAGGCCCAGACGATGTTGCCCGCCAGGCCCCAGCGCACGGCGGAGAACTTCTGCGCCGAGCCGACGCCGACGATCGCGCCGGTGATCGTGTGCGTGGTCGACACCGGAACGCCCAGGCTCGAGGCGAGGAACAGCGTCATCGCGCCGCCCGTCTCGGCGCAGAATCCGCCCACCGGCTTGAGCTTCGTGATCTTCTGTCCCATCGTCTTGACGATGCGCCAGCCGCCGAACAGCGTGCCGAAGCCCAGCGCGACGTAGCAGGCGATGATCACCCAGTACGGCGGGTGCGATTCGCCCGCATGGCTGACGCCGGCGGCGATCAGCAGCAGCCAGATCACGCCCATCGTCTTCTGCGCGTCGTTGCTGCCGTGCCCGATGCTGTACAGCGCGGACGACACGAGTTGCAGGCGGCGGAACCAGCGGTCGGTGCCGCGCGGGGTGCTGCGGAAGAATATCCACGATACGGCGAGCATCAGCGCCGATCCGAGCACGAAGCCGAGCAGCGGCGAGATCAGGATGAACAGCGCCACCTTCATGATGCCGGCGAGCAGCAGCGATTCGGTGCCGGCCTTGGCCAGCGTCGCGCCGATCAGGCCGCCGATGAGCGCGTGCGAGGAGCTGGACGGGATTCCGAAGATCCAGGTGATGATGTTCCACGCGAGCGCGCCGCACAGCGCGCCGAAGATCACGACGTGATCGACCACCACCGGATCGACGATTCCCTTGCCTACCGTGGCGGCGACGCGCAGCTCGAAGAAGAAGAGCGCGACGACGTTGAAGAACGCGGCCCACACGACGGCCTGGTAAGGCTTCAGCACGCCGGTCGAGACGATCGTCGCGATCGAGTTCGCGGCGTCGTGAAATCCGTTCATGAAATCGAACAGCAGCGCCAGCGCCACGAGAACGGCGAGCGTGGCGAAACCCAGATGGATCGTCGTCATGCGTTCTCGAGCACGACGCCTTCGATGACGTTCGCGACGTCTTCGGCGCGGTCGGAGACCGCTTCGAGCAGTTCGTAGATCGCCTTGAGCTTGATCAGCTGCCGCACGTCGCTCTCGTCGCGGAACAGCTTCGACATCGCCGAGCGCATCACGCGGTCGGCGTCGGACTCGAGCCGGTCGATCTCGGTGCAGATCTTCAGGATCGCTTCGGCGTTCTCCATGCTGTCGAGCATGCCGACGGCCGCCTTGACGCGGTCGCAGCACATCTCGTTCAGCTCGGCGAGCTGCTGCGCCTCGGGCGAGACGCGCTGCAGGTCGTAGAGGATCGCCGACTCGGCGACGTCCTGGATCAGGTCCAGGATGTCGTCCATGTTGCTGATCAGCTTGTGGATGTCGTCGCGGTCGAAGGGCGTGATGAAGGTCTTGTGCAGCAGCGTCACCGTCTCGTGCGTGACCTTGTCGGCGTCCTTCTCGGCGCGGTCGATCGCGTCGATGTACTGGCGTCGCGCAGCGACGTCGCCGTAATGCGTCATCAACGAAGCGAGCGCGTGGCTGCCGGTGACGATGCATTCGGCGTGCCGGTTGAACAGCTCGAAGAAGTTGCCCTCGCGAGGCATCAGGCGTCCGAACATCGGGGGATTCCGTACAGTGTGTCGGCAGCCCGCGGACGGTCGTGGGCGGGCGAAAAAGACCGGGCGGGCGAAGGGTAGCAGAAGCGGTGAAGGGTAAAGGGGGAAGGGTGAAGGGCAACGACGCCGTGCGTGCGAAGTCGCGGCTCAACGCACTCCGCGCGGCGGTCCACGGTATTTCCCCTTCCCCCTTCTCCCTTCACCCTTCACTTTCACACAGTGAAGATATGCCTCGCCGTCCGGCGCCGTCCCCTCACGCTGCGCGCGCCACACCGTCTCCGCCAGGCACTCGATCAGCACGTGCGTCGCCTCGTGCCCGTCGCGTCGGGCGGCCAGCCGCTGCCAGGCGGCGCGGATTCCCGGCGGCTGGTCGATCTGCAGCTGCTCGGCCACGGCCAGATGCAGCGACAGGTGCAGGAATGGATTGGTGCGGCCTGCTTCCGGCGGATATTCGCGCGCGAGCGCATCGTCGAGCGAGGCGAGGTCGGCGTGGTATTCGGGGTGCAGCAGGATCGCATCGATCGCGATCGCTTCGAGCGGGCTCAGCGGAAGCTGCTCGCGGTGCTTGCGCCACGTCTCGCAGAAGAAGCGGCGCACGTCGGCGCGCGACGGATCGAACATGAGCGCAGTGGCGGCGGGCCGCTACTTCGGCGCCGGCGTCTTCGGCCGGTAGTCGCACAGGTCGGCGATCGGACAGCGCCAGCATTCGGGAACACGTGCCTTGCAAATGTAGCGCCCGTGCAGGATCAGCCAGTGATGCGCGTGCATCCGGTAGCGCTCGGGCACGAGCCGAAGCAGTTTCTGCTCGACTTCGAGCGGCGTCCTGCCCGGTGCGATGCCGGTGCGATTGGCCACGCGCAGCACGTGCGTGTCCACCGGAATCGTCGGCTGCCCGAAAGCGACGTTGAGCACCACGCTGGCCGTCTTGCGGCCGACGCCCGGCAGCTGCTCCAGGGCTTCGCGATCGGCGGGCACCTCGCCGCCGTGACGGTCGAGCAGCAGGCGCGCCATCGCCACCACGTTCTTCGACTTCGTCGGGAAGAGGTTGATCGAGCGGAGGTACGGGACCAGTCCGTCGACGCCGAGCGCGACGATCTGCTGCGGCGTGTTCGCCACGCGGAACAGCTCGCGCGTGGCGAGGTTCACGCCGCGGTCGGTCGCCTGCGCCGACAGCATCACCGCGACGAGCAGCTCGAAGGGCGTGCGGTATTCCAGCTCGGTGCGCGGGTGCGGATCGAGCGCCTCCAGGCGCGCGAAGATCTCGGCGCGCTTGTGCGCGTTCACCGCTCGTCAGCCTCGCCGGCGGCGCGAGGCTGTGCCGCGCTGCGCTGCGCCTGTGCGCGCAGCAGTGCGGCCGCGACGATCGCCTGCGCATCGACAGCGGCCGCGGCGGGTTTCGCGGCTTCGCGCGCGAGCCGCTCGCCGCGTCGCGCACGTCGTGCACGCGCCCGCATCGCCGCTTCGCGGCCAAGCGGCGCCGGCGGCTGCGCGACGACGAGCGTGATGCAGTCGACCGGGCAGGGCGGCACGCACAGCTCGCAGCCGATGCAGGCGGCGTCGATCACTGTGTGCATGCGTTGCGGGGCGCCGATGATCGCATCGAACGGACAGGCGTCGATGCAGCGGGTGCAGCCGATGCAGCGCTGCGGGTCGATGCGCGCGATGCGCAGGGCGTTGCGCGCGCTCACGCCACCTTGCGCAGCGGCAGGGCCGCCCGATGCGAGGCGATGAACTCGCGCACTTCCGGGTAGACGCGCTCGCGCCAGCGCCGGCCGCTGAAGATGCCGTAGTGTCCGGCGCCCTCGACGGTGAGGTGCCGCTTCTGCGCGTGCGGCAGCGACGAGCAGAGGTCGTGCGCGGCCTGCGTCTGCCCGGCGCCGGAGATGTCGTCCAGCTCGCCTTCGATCGTGAACAGCGCGACGTTGCGGATCTTCGACGGATCGACGCGGCACAGCGCGCCTTCGAAGCGCGCGTTCCACGTGCCCCTGGGCAGCGCGTGCTCCTGGAACACCGTGTGGATCGTGTCGAGGTAGTACTCGGCGGGCATGTCGAGCACCGCGTTGTACTCGTCGTAGAAGCGCCGGTGCGCGGCGGCGTCGCCGAGGTCGCCCTTGACCAGGCTCAGGTAGAACTCCCAGTGCGAGTGCATGTGCCGGTCGGCGTTCATCGAGATGAAGCCGGCGTGCTGCAGGAAGCCGGGGTAGACGCGCCGCCCGGCGCCCGGGTAGCGCGCCGGAACGCGGTAGATGACGTTGCGCTCGAACCAGTCGTGGCTGTGCGTCTGCGCGAGCGTGTTCACTTCGGTGGGACAGCGGCGCGTATCGATCGGACCGCCCATCATCGTCATCGTGCGCGGCAGATGCGGATCGTCGATCGACGCCATCAGCGAGATGGCCGCGAGCACCGGCACGGTCGGCTGGCACACCGACAGCACGTGCACGTCGGGGCCCAGGTGTCGCAGGAACTGCACCGCGTAGGCGATGTAGTCGTCGAGATGGAACGGACCCTGCGACATCGGAACCATCCGCGCGTCGGTCCAGTCGGTGATGTAGACGACGTGGTCGGCCACCAGCGTTCGAACGGTGTCGCGCAGCAGCGTGGCGTGGTGTCCGGAGAGCGGTGCGAACACCAGCACGACCGGATCGCGGCCGCGATGCGCGAGCGCGCGCGGCAGGCGCCGCTCGAACTTCAGTAGCCGGCAGAACGGCAGCTCGATCGCCACGCTCTCGACGACCGGAACTTCGCGCCCTTCGATCTTCGTGGACGTGATGGCGAACTCGGGCTTCTCGTACTCCTTTCCAAGGCGGTGAACCAGCTCCAGCCCCGCCGAAATCCGTCGGGCGAAGGGCGAGTACGCGAGCGGGCTGTACGGGTTCGTGTAGAGCCGGCTCATCGAGTCGGCCCAGTTTGACAGTGGATTCAGGAAAGCGCGTTGCGCTTCACGGATGTCGTAGAGCATTCGATCGTCCGGTCGAGCCTCGTTGGTCCATTATGCGGATCAGAAATTGCGCTCTGCAACACGCAATAACCCCGAGCGCCTGTCACGATTCGATATTGTTGCGTTTTTCCCGCCTTCGGCCGATGGACGGCGCTTGTGCCTTGCGGCGGCGGAGCACCGGGAATACGGCCGCAGTCCTGCACGCGGGATGCCCGGAGCAGGACGCAGGGTTTTGTTGCGATGCAGCAAGCTAGTTGCGGCGCAGCACCGCGAACCAGCGGGGCGTTGCGGCAATCAACGCTCGAGGTACTGCAGCTTGTCGGGAACGTCCTTCCACTGTTCCGCCTCGGGCAGCGGCTCCTTCTTGCGCGTGATCGCCGGCCAGTCGCGGGCGAGTTCCGCGTTCAGCCCGATGTACGACTGCATGCCCGGCGGAACGTCTTCCTCGGCGACGATCGCCTCGACCGGGCATTCGGGAATGCATACTGCGCAGTCGATGCATTCGTCGGGGTCGATGACCAGCATGTTCGGCCCTTCGCGAAAGCAGTCGACCGGGCACACGTCCACGCAATCGGTGTAGCGGCAGCGGATGCAGGATTCGAGGACGACGTGGGTCATGGCGAGTGCGGACGGACAGAGTGCGGACGGGCGGATGAGCGATTCGACGATCAGTGTAGCTCGTTCGCTTCGTCCTCCGCCCCGCTGCGGGGAGCCGCTCGTTTCGTTACGGGCCGATTCGGCCGCTCGGCTTCGTCGAGGCCCGATTCCCGCCGGTAAGCGCGCGACTCGGCCTCGAGCCAGGCGCGGAAAGCGTGCAGCAACGGGTTCTCCGCCTTGTGCTCCGGATAGATCAGGTAGTACGAGCGGTCGCCGAAATATCGATGATCGACGAGCGCGATCAGCAGGCCCTGGCGCAGCTCGTCCTCGATCAGGAAGCGCGGAATCAGCGCCGCGCCCAGTCCGTGGATCGCCGCCTGCGTGAGCATCGAGAACAGCTCCATGCGCGGCCCGGCCAGATCGTTCGCGACGCGCAGGCCGAGCGAGGCGAACCACGAGCGCCAGGCGTAGGGGCGCGTACCCTGCTGCAGCAGCGGCAGGGCTTCGAGCTCGCGCGGCTCGATCGATCGACGAGGCGCGATGAGCGCCGGACTCGCCACCGCGAGCAGGCTCTCGCGCATCAGGAAGACGCCTTCGGTGCCGGGCCAGTTCGATTCGCCCGCGTAGATCGCGGCGTCGAAGTTCGTCTCGTCGAAGAGGAAGGGCCGCGTGCGCGGCGTGAGGTGGATCGTGACGTCGGGATGCGATTCGGAAAAACCGCGCAGCCGCGGCAGCAGCCAGCGCGTGGCGAAGGTGGGCACGACACCCAGCTCGAGCGCACCGCCGCGCCCGCCGCCGGACATCGCCGCCAGCGCGTCCTGCTCGATCTCGGCCAGGCGCGCGCCGACCTGCCGGCTGTAGTTCGCGCCCGCCTCGGTGAGCACGACGCCGCGTCGCGTGCGTTTGAAGAGCTCCAGCCCGAGGAAGGACTCGAGTCCCGCCACCTGGCGGCAGATCGCGCTCTGCGTCACCGACAGTTCGCGCGCCGCTTCGGTGAAGCTCTGGTGGCGGGCGGCCGCCTCGAAGGCGACGAGCGCGGCGCTCGAGGGAATCTTCCTGCGCATCGACGGGCTGGGTTTATGAGTGACCGAAACGCACTTCCCCGTGCATTTTAATCGGTTGTTTACCGGGGCAGCATGTGCGTCAATGACACATCGTGCCTTTCGCCGGCCGCTTTCCATTCCGTGAGACTTCGATGAAACCCGACCGAACCGCCTTCAAGTGGGACGACCCGCTGCTGCTCGACCAGCAACTGAGCGAAGACGAGCGCATGGTGCGCGAGGCGGCGGCCGCCTATTGCCAGGAGCGCCTCGCCCCGCGCGTGCTGCAGGCCTTCCGCAGCGAGCAGACCGACCCGGCGATCTTCCGCGAGATGGGCGCGCTCGGCCTGCTCGGCCC
>JAJPEN010000075.1 GCA_021166835.1 Burkholderiaceae bacterium
CTGGCCGGTCCCGCTCATATCGTCCGCAACGCTTCGATGCCCGGCAACGACCTTCCTTCGAACCACTCCAGGAAGGCACCCTCCGCTGTCGACACGAAGCTGAAGTCGCTTGCCACGCCCGCATGTTTGAGCGCCGCAACCGTATCGCCGCCGCCGGCAACCGAGCGCAAGGCGCCTGTTCGCGTGAAACCCGCCACCGTTCGGGCGATCGCGGTCGTGCCACGATCGAAAGGTGTGGTTTCGAAGGCGTTGAGCGGGCCATTCGAGCAAGATGGCCGTCCTGCTCGGCGGGCGCGCTTCCGAGCATCTGGCCTTCGGCCATCTTTCGACCGGAGCGGCGGACGATCGGGCAAGGCCACCGACATTGCCCGAAGCATGGTCGTGCGCTATGGCATGGAAGCGAAGCTCGGGCACGTATCGTACGAAGGGGAGGGCCAACGCTTCCTGGATCTTCCGCAGGCGATGAATCGCATTCACGAGTTCAGCGAGGAGGTTGCGCGGGAGATCGACCGTGCCGTCAAGGCGATTCTCGATGCGGCGTTCGAGAACGCGACGCGGGTTCTTGCCGAGCAGCGGCCGATTCTCGACCGCGGTGCGGCCCTGCTGCTCGAGAAGGAGACGCTGAACGAAGAGAATCTGCGCAAGTTGATGGGCGCAGCCGGTTCTCGCGAGAGCGCGGAGCAGCCTGTACGCGTCGCCGACGTGACTGAAATGTAATCAGCCGAACATCTTCATTTCGCGGCTCAGGCGATCCCGATTTGCACGGGAGTGGCGTTGCTGAACAGATCGAGGACTGGGCAATGCGCGTCCACGACCTGCTTCAGGCGCTCGAGGTCCTCTGCCGAAGCGGTGCTGTCGAAGCTCACCGTTCCGATAATCTTCTGGAACCCTGGCCGAACCCCGCTGCTCGCGCCAAAGAAGCCGCGGAGATCCAGCTCGCCTTCGAGCTTGACCGACACGTCGTCGAGCGGAATGCCGAGTGCATCGGCGTGCAGCCGGTATGTGATCTCCTGGCATGTCGCCAGCGCCGCCAGCGCGTATTCGACGGGGTTCGGTGCGCGGTCGTTGCCTCCCAGGGCGGGTGGTTCGTCGACCTCGACGCAGAATCCACGAATGTCTACTGTCCGGTGCAGTCCGTCCTTCCCCTGGCTGGTGACACTGAACCGGGTGGTGGCCTGTACGCCTTCCTTGGCGAGAGCTGAGCGGGTATCGGCGAACAGTTTCGAGAAGACGGCCATCGAGTGGTCCTTTCCAGGAGGTGAACCGGGTACGGCGCCGTCCGGATTCGAGCGTCGGGCGACACCGGCATCGGCGACGATTCTAGGAGGGTTGCCGCGGTTGCCGAACGAACTTTGAAATCGGGTTGAGCATATTCAGTTCGCGTCTATCCGTTTTCCGTGCGCTACGTCGCCGGACCGCCCGTTTCGACAGGGAAGACCTGCATGCCGCCGCTCGGAAGTAGACGAATCTCGTCTTTCAGTTGAAGACGGATGGACGCGGCGTCGCTTTCGTGCGAGCGCACCTCGAGTGCATCGGCGGTGAGCTTCAGATCGAGCGTATGGCCGCGGTATCGGATGCGCATATCGAGCCGCGTCATCGCGTCGGGCAGGCGGGGGCTGAACCTCAAGACGTCGCCCGTGATCTCGATCCCCGTGGAGACCCGCTGCACGAGATCGACCGTGCCGGCCATTGCACCCAGATGCACGCCTTCCGCAGTCGTGCCCTGCTGGATATCCGCCACGTCGCTCTGCAGCGCCTCTGCGAAATACTTCATCGCGCGCTTGCGGTCCGACCGTGCGAGCACCCAGGCGTGAACCACGCGGCACAGCGTGGATCCGTGTGACGAGCGGCGATCGTAGTAGTCGACGTTGCGGGGTATCGCCTCGGGCGCCAGCTCGTATCCGAGGCGCCCGAAGAGCTCGCGAAGCTCGTCGGCCGAAAAGACGTAGAACAGCATGAGAACGTCGGCCTGCTTCGAAGCCTTGTAGCGATTCGCGCTGTCGTTCTCCGCTTCGAGTATCAGTTCCAGGCGCTGGATGTTTCCGTAGCGCAGACGGTAACGTTCCCAGTCCAGCTCTTCGAGGCGCTCGTAGCCTTCGAACTGGCTGATGATGCCGTCATCATGGAACGGCAGGTACATTCTGCGGCTCACGTCGTCCCAGCGCGCCGTTTCGTCTGCGGTCAGCTGCAGCCGCTCTGCCAGTTCGGCCCGGCGCAGGTCGGGCAGCAGCTCGAGGACGTCGAGCGCCCGGCACAGCACCCACACCGCCATTACGTTGGTGTACGCGTTGTTGTCCAGGCCGGGTACGCGCGCGTCCGGGTAGGCCTCGTGGAATTCGTCGGGGCCCATCACGCCCCGAATCTCGTAGCGTGCACGACGCTCGTTGAACGTTGCGATGCTCGACCAAAAGCGCGCCACCTCGAGGATCAGTTCCGCGCCGAAGTACTGCAGGAACTCGACATCGTGCGTGACCTGGAAGTACTGCCACACGTTGTAGGCGATCGCGGCGCTGACGTGACGCTGCCGGTACGAGTTGTCCGGAACCCATCGCTCCGAAAAAGGATTCAGGTTCACTTCCTGCGTCTGTTCCTGCCCGTCGCTGCCGCTCTGCCAGGGGAACATCGCGCCTGCATAGCCAGCGGCTTTCGCCGCCTCGCGCGCTTCGTCGAGCCGCCGGTAGCGATACATCAGCAGCGAGCGCGTGATCTCCGGCATGCGGTAGTTCAGGGTCGGAAAGATGAAGAGCTCGTCCCAGAAGACGTGGCCTTCGTATGCCTCCCCGGTCCAGCCGCGGGCGGGAATGCCGATGTCGAGGCCGATCGAGTTGATGGATGCGCTTTGCAGCAGATGAAAGATGTTCAGCCTCAGCAGCATCGGCACATTCAGCGCGGAAGCACCGAGACTTGGGGCAAGGTGCACGTCGAAGCGTCGCCAGAGGTGTTGCCACGCCAGAGCGTGGCGTGAGAAGACTGTACTGAAACGCCCGACCCGCTCGATTGCCTTGCGCGCGGCCACGACGGGCTCGGAAATCGCGTGGTCGCGCGAGGTGTACAGCGCGACGAGCTTCTCCAGCACGATCGATTCGCCCTGCGCGAGCTCGACGTCCAGTTCCTGATAGCCCCGCTCACCGATCGAACGTCGCTCCGACTCGACCAGGTTCTCGCCCACATACGCTCGCATGCGCGCCGCCTGAGCCACCTGAAGGTTGGACTGCGAGGTCCGTACATGCAGATATACGCCGTCCTTCCCGGCGCTGCCGCTCGTAACCGGCTCGAGATGCTGCTTGTTGAACTTGCGGTAGAGCCTCGCGCCGTCGTTCACCACGCGACCGTCGATTCCAGAGCGGACGGTCAAACATCCCGACCAGTTCTCGGCGGTGAGCGCGAGCTCGAGGCCCGCGAGGTGCATCTCGCCCATCGATACGATTCGCCGTTCGACCAGCGTGCTGCGGCGACCGGAAGGATCCTCGAAGCGGATGGACCTCACGAGCACGCCGCGCCGCAGGTCGAGTTCCTGACGATAGGAAAGGATTGCGACCTTGCGCAAATCGAACCAGTCACCGCCGTCGATCGCCAGACCGAGCGCGAGCCAGTCCGGAAAATTGACGAGGCCTTCGTTCTCGACCGTGCGACCCGCCACGTCTGTTCGAAGCCGGTTGTATCCGCCCGCCAGATACGTGCCGGGGTAATGGACTTCGTCCGCGGACGACCACGCCGCCGCGCCGCGAGTGGCGAAGTAACCGTTGCCCAGGGCGCACAGCGCTTCGCGCATCCCCTCGCGTTCGGGATCGAAATCTTCGTAAACGAACGACCACGCAGAGGGCGGTTCGGCCGAGATGCGGATTTGCGCGAGGCTCGTGATCACTACGTCCGCACCCGCTTCGCGCAGCGCCTGCGATTGGCCGACGTGATCGACGCCGATCACCAGTGCAAATCCGCCGGTGCGGCCGGCGGCAACTCCGGCAATGGCATCCTCCACGACCACCGTTCTGTCGCGATCGGAGCCTAGACGCCGCGCGGCCTCGAGGAACATGTCCGGCGCCGGCTTGCCTGCGAGGCGCAGTCGCTCCAGTTCGACGCCGTCGACGCGGGCATCGAAGAGTTCCGCGATGCCGGCGGCTTCCAGCACGGTCTTGCAGTTCCGGCTCGACGACACCACGGCGAGCTTGATGTCCTGCGCGCGCAGCGCTTTCACGAGATCGACCGCCGCTTCGTAACGCTCGACGCCGTGCTCCTCGATGTGCCGGAGGAAATAGGCGTCCTTTCGCCGAGCGAGCGCCTGCACGGTGTCGGCATCGTCCGCGTCCTGCGGGGTACCCGAAGGCAGGGCGATGCCCCGTGAAGCGAGAAAATCCGTGACGCCGTCGAGCCTCGGCTTGCCGTCGACGTGAAGCCGGTAATCGGTTTCGTCGTCGAACGGCACGAAAGCTTCGCCCGCGCGAGCCGCACGGCGATCGAGGAACTCGTCGAACAGCGTCTTCCAGGCGCCCGCGTGTACGCTCGCCGTATTGGTCAGCACGCCGTCGAGATCGAACAACACGGCGTCGTAGTCGCGCGGCGACAGCGTGACGAGCTGGCCGGTCCCGCTCATATCGTCCGCAACGCTTCGATGCCCGGCAACGACCTTCCTTCGAACCACTCCAGGAAGGCACCCTCCGCTGTCGACACGAAGCTGAAGTCGCTTGCCACGCCCGCATGTTTGAGCGCCGCAACC
>JAJPEN010000019.1 GCA_021166835.1 Burkholderiaceae bacterium
GCGCGGCGCCGCCGTCTTGATCAGGTTGTTCTCGAGCAGCAGCGCCTCGGCTTCCGAGCGCGTGACCGTCGTCTCGATGCGCTCGATGCGCTCGATCATGTGCGCGATGCGCGGGCTCGGCTGCCCCTTGTTGAAATACGACGAGACGCGCTTCTTCAGGTCGCGCGCCTTGCCGACGTAGAGCAGCGCATCGTTCGCGCCGATCATCCGGTACACGCCCGGGCGGTTCGGCAGCTGCACGAGATACGCGCGCAGGTCGAAAGCCTGCGGCGACCCGGGCGAGGCTTCGGGCTGCTGCGGCTCTACGGGGGACGGATCCTTCTGCTGCACGACGTTCTGCTGGACGACGCTCGGGGTCGACTCAGTGCCGATTCAGGGCCGGAACAGCGCGGCCAGCCGCTGCTGGAACCCCTCCTCGGGAGTCCAGGCCAGCCGCGCGAGCAGCTCGTCGGCCAGATCGGGCCGATTGCACACGAGCACCATGTCGCAGCCGGCCGCGAGCGCCGCCTGCGCGCGCGCGACGATGTCGCCGGCCACGGTGGCGCCTTCCATCGTCAGGTCGTCGCTGAAGATCAGGCCGCGAAAGCCCAGCCGCTCGCGCAGGATCGCGCGCAGCCAGCGCGGCGAGAACCCGGCCGGCTGCAGGTCCACCGCGGGATAGACGACGTGCGCGGGCATCACCGACAGCAGCGCCTCGCCCAGCCAGGCATAGGGCGCGGCGTCCTCGGCGAGCAGCTCGTCCAGGCCGCGCTCGTCCACCGGCAGCGCGACGTGCGAATCGGCATCGGCGAAACCGTGGCCGGGGAAATGCTTGCCGCAGTTCGCCATGCCGGCCAGCAGCAGGCCGTGCGACAGGCTGCGCGCCAGCGCCGCGACGGCAGCGGCATCGGAATGGAACGCGCGATCGCCGATCACCGCCGAGTGCCCCCAGTCGAGGTCGAGCACCGGCGTGAAGCTCAGGTCCACGCCGACGGCGCGCAGCTCCGAGCCGATCGTGCGGCCGATCTCGGTGGCGCGCCGGCACGCCGCCTGCGGATTCTCGTCCCACAGCCTTCCCAGCTCGCGCATCGGCGGCAGCTCGGTGAAGCCCTTGCGGAAGCGCTGCACGCGCCCGCCCTCGTGATCGACGCAGACGAGCAGCGGCGGCGTGCGCAGCGCGTGGATCCCGGCGCACAGATGCTCGAGCTGCGTCTTCGATTCGAAGTTGCGCGCGAAGAGAATCACGCCGCCGACCAGCGGATGCAGCAGCCGCTCGCGCTCGTGCGCATCGAGCGAGCAGCCGGCGACGTCGACGACGACCGGTCCGCGCGGGAGCGTGGGCGACCCGCCGGCGAGCGTGCCGGAATCGTTCCGCTGCGCGGGCCCGCTCATCCCGCCCCCCTGCGTTCGACGATCACGAAGGCGAGCGCGCTGTCGCGCTCGTCGGACAGCGACAGGTGCGCGACCAGCCCGTGCTCGTCGAGATGCCGGGCGAGCGCATTGCGGGCGACAGCCACCGGCCGGCCGCGCGCATCGTTGAGCACCTGCAGCGAATGCAGCGTCATCGGCGCGTGCAGTCCGACGCCGAGCGCCTTGCCGAAAGCTTCCTTCGCGGCGAAACGCTTGGCGAGATAGCGGGCCGCGTAGCCGCTGCCGTGGCCGCCCTTGCCGCCGCGGCGCCGGTACTCGGCCAGCTCGTCGTCGCCGAGCACGCGGCGCGCGAAGCGCTCGCCCCAGCGCGCGAGCAGCGCCTCCACGCGCTCGACGAGCACGATGTCGGTGCCCACGCCGTGGATCATCGCGCGCTGCCCGCGGCTGCCTCGCGGATCAGCCGCTTCATTTCGCGTACCGCCTCGCGCATGCCGACGAACAACGCGCGCGAGACGATCGCGTGCCCGATGTGCAGCTCGCGCACGCCGTCGAGCGCGGCGACCGGCTGCACGTTGAAATAGTTCAGCGCGTGCCCCGCGTTGAAGCGCATGCCGTGCCCGCGGATGGCCGCGCCCGCGCGCGCGATGCGCGCCAGCTCGGCCACCACCGGCGCGCCTTCGGCGTCGCGCCCCTGCGAATGGAAGGCATGCGCATAGGGCCCGGTGTGCACCTCGCACACGCGCGCGCCGATCGCCGCGGCGGCATCGACCTGGCGCGGATCGGCGTCGATGAACACGCTGGTGACGATGCCGCCTTCGGCCAGCGCCGCGACGAAATCGCGCAGCCTGTCGGACTGCGCGGCGATGTCCAGGCCGCCCTCGGTCGTCACTTCCTGGCGGCCTTCGGGAACGAGCATCGCCATCTCGGGACGCAGATCGAGCGCGATGCGCAGCATCTCGTCGGTGGGCGCCATCTCGAGATTGAGCTTGATGTGCGTCAGCTCGCGCAGTCGGCGCACGTCTTCGTCGTGCACGTGGCGGCGGTCCTCGCGCAGGTGCACGGTGATGCCGTCGGCGCCGCCCAGATGCGCCTCGACCGCGGCCCATACGGGATCGGGCTCGTAGGTGCGCCGGGCCTGGCGAACGGTGGCGACGTGGTCGATGTTCACGCCCAGCTCGATCATGTCGAGGCAATCTCCAGGGTCAGGTCTCCAGGGTCAAAGCTTGTGCAGATCGAGCAGGATCTGCCTCGTGCTCAGCGGCGCGCCGTCGAGGTGGTGCGACAGGATCGCCCGCGTCAGGTATTTTGCCTGTTGTCGGCTCGCGACCGACCCGTGCCGCCCCTCGGCCAGCTCCTGCAGCACGCGGCCCGATACGCAATCGGGCGAGGCTGCGTCGCGCACGACGAAGCCCTCGTCCGGTCGCCAGCCGTAGTGGCGCTGCGCTTCGATCGGCTCGCGCGCCGCATCGCGCTCGAGATCGGGCGCGTAGCCGATCTCGCGCAGCAGCGTCCATTCGAAGCGGCGCAGCGTCTCGTCGAGCGACGGCTGCGCGCCCGGCTGCGCGCCCAGTTGCGCCAGCGCCTCGCCGTAGGCGTCGAACAGCAGCGGATGCGGGTCCTCCCGCGCGAGCAGGCGCATCAGCAGCTCGTTCAGGTAGAACGCGCACAGCAGCGCGTCGCCGCGCGGCGCATCGAGCCCTCCGCTCCACTCGGCGCCGGTGAGCGTGCGCAGCTCGCGGCGGCCGGTCCACGACACGCGCAGCGGCTGGAACTGCAGCAGCACCGCGCGCAGGCTCGAGCGCGGCCGCTTGGCGCCCTTGGCCACGGCAGCGATGCGGCCGTGCTCGCGGGTGAACAGATCGACGACCAGGCTCGTCTCGCGATACGGCGTGGAATGCAGCAGCCAGGCCGGCTCTTCGCGGCTACTCGTAGCCATAGCTTCGCAGGCTCTGCTCGCTGCCTGCCCAGCCCGACTTCACCTTCACGAAGAGTTCGAGGAAGACCTTCGTGCCGAACAGGCGCTCGAGATCCAGGCGCGCTTCGGTGGCGATGCGCTTGATGCGCTCGCCGCGCGCGCCGATCACGATCGGGCGCTGCGCGTCGCGCGCGACGACGATCGCCGCATGGATGCGCCGCAGCCCCGGCAGCTCCTCGAAGCGCTCGATCTCCACCGTGCTCTCGTAGGGCAGCTCGTCGCCGAGCTGGCGGAACAGCTTCTCGCGGATCGTCTCGGCGGCGAGGAACCGTTCGCTTCGATCGGTGAGCGCGTCGGCATCGTAGGCGGGCGGCCCCTCGGGCAGCCGCTTCGCGCACGCCTCGACGAGCACGTCCACCTGGCGCCCGCTGCGCGCGCTCACCGGCACGATCTCGTCGAAGTCACGCGCCTGGCGCGCGCGCGCTATCGCCGGCAGCAGCCGTTCCTTGTCCTTCACCAGATCGATCTTGTTCATCGCGAGCAGCACCGGCCGGTCGGCCGGCAGCGCCTGCGCGAGGCGCGCGTCGGTCGCGGTCCAGTTGCGCGCGTCGCAGACGAGCACGACCACGTCGGCGTCCTGCGCCACCTGCATCGACGTGCGGTTCAGCACGCGGTTCATCGGGCCGCCGACTCGCGTCTGGTAGCCGGGACTGTCGAGGAACAGGAGCTGTGCCTCGGGCCGGTGCACGACGCCGACGATGCGATGCCGCGTCGTCTGCGGGCGATCGGAGGTGATCGACAGCTTCTGCCCGACCAGGCGGTTCAGCAGCGTGGACTTGCCGACGTTCGGACGCCCGACGAGGGCGACGGTGCCGCAGCGGAACATCGAGGCGGAAAGCCGAAGCGCGAATCAGGCGGCGTGCGCGCGAGGCGCATCGAGCGCGCCGCCTGCCGCCGTGTCCTGCGGCGCCGGGGGCTCCGAGTCCTCTTCCTGCGCCGGCGGCGACGATCGATTCGTGCGCGCGCGCGAGCGCCGCGCCGATGCCTTCGCCTGCGCGGCTTCGAGCGCACCGCGCGCCGCCGCCTGCTCGGCCGCGCGCCGGCTCGCGCCGCTGCCCAGCACGTGAATCTGCAGCTTCGGTATCGCGCACTCGACCTCGAACACCTGGCTGTGCGCGGCGCCGTGCGTGGCGACCACCGAATAGAGCGGCAGCGGCAGCTTCTTGCCCTGCAGGTGCTCCTGCAGCAGCGTCTTCGCGTCCTTGCCCAGCGTCTTCGGATCGACCGTCTTCAGGATCGGCTCGTAGAGCGCGACGATCATCGCCTGCGCGGCGTCGAAGCCCGCGTCGAGGAACACGGCGCCGACGATCGCCTCGACGGTGTCGCCGAGGATCGAGGGACGGCGAAAGCCGCCGCTGCGCGCTTCTCCCTCGCCGAGCAGCAGGTGCGCGCTCAAGCCGAGGCGCTGCGCGATCTCGACCAGCGACTGCTGCTTGACCAGGTTCGCGCGCAGCCGGGAAAGATCGCCCTCGTCGATGCGCGCGAAGTGCCGGTAGAGCATCGCCGCGACGACGCAATTGAGCACCGAGTCGCCGAGGAACTCGAGGCGCTCGTTGTTCGGCTGGCCGTAGCTGCGATGCGTGAGCGCCTGCCGCAGCAACGCATCGTCGGCGAAACGATGACCGAGTTGCTGCTGCAGGTCGTCGAGGCTCATGTCGGCATCAGCGCACGCGGTTCGAACCCTGGTAATCGATGACCAGCGATGCGGGCCCGTAGAGCGGAATGCGCTTCTCGTACTGGAAGGAGACGGACATCGTGCCGTCGGGCATTCGCTCGACCGCCAGGTCCTTGCCGGAAATCGACCGGATGTCGTCGACCGCCGCGAAACGATCGAAGGCAGACTGCACGTCGCGCGGCGTGTTGGCGCCGCTGCTGCCGATCTTGTTCACCGCGCTGACGATCGCACGGTACTCGAGCGCGGACGGCACGACGCGCAAGCCGATCAGCGCGACCACGACGATGACGACCGCCGCGAGCAGCAAGCCCAGCAGCGACAGCCCCGCCTGTAGCTGCCGCGGCGCCGGAAAGGAGGCACGAATGGAATTCATTGGAAGCGTCCGATGCGCCCGAGGTCGCCGAAGTTCATCCAGATGAAGAACGCCTTGCCGACGATGTTCTCCTCCGGGACGAAACCCCAGAAACGGCTGTCCAGGCTGTTCTCGCGGTTGTCGCCCATCATGAAGTAGTGGCCGGGCGGAACCTTGCATGTCACCCCTCCGGCCGAGTAACGGCAGTCTTCGAAGTTCGGAAAGTGGAACACAGGCTGAATGTCAGACGGTTTTTCCAAGTCTGTCAATATCTTATGCGTGACATCTCCGATTCTTTCTGAATACTGCGGATAGAGCGTCAGCTTGCGGGTGTCCTCGAACTCGCCGGCGCGCTCGAGCGGCACCGGCTGACCGTTGATCGACAGGCGCTTGTCCTGGTAGCTGACGACGTCGCCCGGCAGCCCGATCACCCGCTTGATGTAGTCCACCGACGGATCCTGCGGGAAGCGGAACACCATCACGTCGCCGCGCTGCGGCTCGCCGACGTCGATCACCTTGGTGTGGATCACCGGCAGGCGCACGCCGTAGGAGAACTTGTTCACCAGGATCAGGTCGCCGACCACCAGCGTCGGCAGCATCGACTCCGACGGGATCTTGAAGGGCTCGGCGACGAACGAGCGCAGCACGAAGACGACGAGGATCACCGGGAACAGGCCCGCCGTGTACTCGAGCCACAGCGGCTGGCGCGTGCGGTTGGCGCGCAGCGCCTCGCGCTCGGCCTCCACCGCCTCCGGGTCGGCCGCGCGGCCGAGCGCCGGCGCGCCAACGCGATCGAACTCGGCCACCGCGGCATCGGCGGCCCGCAGGCGGCGCGTACGAAACACCAGGCGATCGGCCACCCAGGCCACAAAGGTGACGACGAGCAGCAGGAACAAAATCAGCGCGAAATTCATTGTTAGCATAAATAGATCGAGCGATTCATCGGTCGTCCACCTGCAATACGGCGAGGAAGGCTTCCTGCGGGATCTCCACCGTCCCCACCTGCTTCATCCGCTTCTTGCCGGCCTTCTGCTTCTCGAGCAGCTTCTTCTTGCGCGTGATGTCGCCGCCGTAGCACTTGGCGAGCACGTTCTTGCGCAGCGCCTTGACGTTCTCGCGCGCGATGATGTTCGCCCCGATCGCCGCCTGGATCGCGACGTCGTACATCTGCCGCGGGATCAACTCCCGCATCTTCGCCGCGACCTCGCGTCCGCGACTCTGCGCCACGCTGCGATGCACGATCAGCGACAGTGCGTCCACTTTCTCGTTGTTGACGAGAATGTCCATCTTGACCACGTCGGAGGCACGGTACTCGAGGAACTCGTAGTCCATCGACGCGTAGCCGCGCGAGGTCGATTTCAGCTTGTCGAAGAAGTCGAGCACGATCTCGTTCATCGGCAGCTCGTAGGTGAGCTGCACCTGCCGGCCGTGATAGGCGAGGTTGCGCTGCACGCCGCGCTTGCCGGTGCACAGCGTCATGATCGCGCCGACGTACTCCTGCGGCGTGAAGATCGTCACGGTGACGACCGGCTCGCGGATCTCCTCGATCTTCGACGGCTCGGGCATCTTCGACGGGTTCTCCACCCGCAGCACCTCGCCGTCGCGCAGCAACACTTCGTAGACGACGGTGGGCGCCGTCGTGACGAGGTCCATGTCGAACTCGCGCTCGAGCCGCTCCTGCACGATGTCCATGTGCAGCAGCCCCAGGAACCCGCAGCGGAAGCCGAAGCCCAGCGCCTGCGACACTTCGGGCTCGAAATGCAGCGACGCGTCGTTCAGCTGCAGCTTCTCGAGCGCCTCGCGCATCGCCTCGAACTGGTTCGCCTCCACCGGGTACAGGCCGGCGAACACCGACGGCTTGATCTCGCGAAAGCCCGGCAGCGGCCTGGGCGCCGGTTGCGCGGCGAGCGTGATCGTGTCGCCGACCTTCGCCGCCTTCAGCTCCTTGATTCCGGTGATCACGTAGCCGACGGCGCCGGTTTCCAGCGCGTCGCGCGCCGTGGCCTTCGGCGTGAACACGCCGAGCTGCTCGCAGTTGTGCACGGCGCCGGTGGCCATCAGCCGGATGCGGTCGCGCGCGCGCAGCACGCCGTTGAACACGCGCACGAGCATCACGACGCCGACGTAGTTGTCGAACCAGGAGTCGATGATCAGCGCCTGCAGCGGCCCGGCCGGGTCGCCTTTCGGCGGCGGAATGCGCGCGACGATCGCTTCGAGAATGTCGTCGATGCCCTCGCCGGTCTTCGCGCTGGCGCGGATCGCGTCGCTCGCGTCGATGCCGATCACGTCCTCGATCTCGGCGGCCGCGGTGTCCGGATCGGCCTGCGGAAGGTCGATCTTGTTGAGCACCGGCACCACCTCGACGCCCAGGTCGATCGCCGTGTAGCAGTTGGCCACCGTCTGCGCCTCGACGCCCTGCGAAGCGTCGACGACCAGCAGCGCCCCCTCGCAGGCCGACAGCGAGCGGCTCACTTCGTAGGAGAAGTCGACGTGCCCCGGCGTGTCGATCAGGTTCAGCGAGTAGACGCGTCCGTCGCGCGCCTCGTACTGCAGCGCCGCCGTCTGCGCCTTGATCGTGATGCCGCGCTCGCGCTCGAGCGCCATCGAATCGAGCACCTGCTCCGCCATCTCCCGATCGCTCAGCCCGCCGCAGCGCTGGATCAGCCGGTCGGCGAGCGTCGATTTACCGTGATCGATGTGCGCGATGATCGAGAAATTGCGGATGTGCTGCATCGACTCCTCAGCGCGGCTCCGGCCGCAACGGCACGAACTGCGCCGTATCCCCCCGCCGCACCAGCAGCACCGCCGCCTTCGACGGATCGAGCTTCGCCACGATCTCGGCGAAACGCCGCGCGTTCGGGATCTCCTCGTTGTTGATCGACAGCAGGATGTCGCCCTGGCGGATCCCGGCGCGCGCCGCCGCCCCCTCCGAGGCGTCGACGACGACCCCTCCGCGCACGCGCAGCCGCTGCTTCTGCTGCTCGGACAGGTCGGAGACGGCAAGGCCAAGCGAATTGACCGCCGGCGGCTGCTCGCCGCGCCGCGGCTCGGTCGAGCGCGAACGCGCCGACCGCTCGGGTTCCAGCTCTGCCACGGTGATGCGGAACTGCTTCGTCTCGCCGCGGCGCCATACCTCGATCGGCACGGTCGACCCCGGCTTCGTCGCCCCCACCATCCGCGGCAGGTCGCTCGAGCGTTCGATCTTCCTGCCGTCGAACTGCAGGATGATGTCGCCGACCTCGAGCCCCGCGTTCTCCGCCGGACCACCCTGCTCGATGCTGCGCACGAGCGCCCCGGACGGACGTTCGAGCCCGAGCGGACCGGCCACGTCGCGCGTGACTTCCGAGATGCCGACGCCGATGCGACCGCGAACGACGCGTCCGGTGGCACGCAGCTGCTCCACCACGCGCATCACCTCGTCGATCGGGATGGCGAACGAGATCCCCATGAACCCGCCGGTGCGGCTGTAGATCTGCGAGTTGATTCCGACCACCTCGCCGGACAGATTGATCAGCGGTCCGCCGGAGTTGCCCGGGTTCACGGCGACGTCGGTCTGGATGAACGGCAGGTAGTCGCCGGTATCGCGGCTCTTGGCCGACACGATGCCGGCAGTGACGGTGTTGTCCAGGCCGAAAGGCGAGCCGATCGCGAGCACCCATTCGCCGACGCGCAGGCGCTCCGAATCGCCGATCGTCATGAACGGAAGATGGGTCGCCTCGACCTTGACCAGCGCAACGTCGGTGCGCCGGTCCGAGCCGATCAGCTTGCCGCGCAATTCGCGCTTGTCGGTGAGCGTCACGTAGATGTCGTCGGCGCCCTCGACCACATGATGGTTGGTGAGGACGTAGCCGTCGGACGAGATGATGAAGCCCGATCCGATGCCGCGCGGCACCTCTTCGCCCGCCCCCGGGCCGTTGCGCCCCGGAGCGCGCGGACCGGGACCCGGACGCGGCGGGAAGAAGCGGCGGAAGAAGTCGTAGAACGGGTCGTTCTCGTCGAGTCCGTCGGGGAACGGGAACTGCGGCAACTGCGAACGATCGCCGTTCGCTCGCTCGGTGGTGCGGATGTTCACGACGGCGGGCCCGACCTTCTCGACGAGGTCGGCGAAATCGGGCAGGCGCGCCCGCGTCGCGGGCTGCGCCATCGACGGCGACGTCCCTCCGGCCATGCAGGCGGCAACGACGGCGAACGCGAATACGGCAAACAGCTTCTTCATGCGATCTGCACCTCGACCTGATTCTTCAGCAAAGCACAAGCGGCGCGCGCCGTGCGCTTTCGCGCGCGACGCCGAGGGTCATTGTCGCGCGCGTCCGGTCGCCGCACCGGCGTCGGCCGGCGTCGTGCCGCGGCCGTACCATAGCAGCCACGCGCGCAGCCGCCGCCAGTCGTTGCCGGCATCGGCCGCTCCGCCCGCGTCGTCCGCGCTTCGGCCCCGCACGAACATCGCATCGATCGCCGACGGCTCGTCCTGCGCACGCAGCCGCAGCCAGGCGTACCGGCCGAACACGTTCCATCGCTCGATGCGCACCGGCCTGGGGGACGCCCCGGCGCGCGAATCGACCCAGCTCGCCCGACCCGCTTCGTCGATGCTCAGGCTGCCGTCGGTCGGCGCCGCGCTCTTCTGCAGGCGGCGTCGTCCGACGGCGATCGCCAGGCAGGCCAGCGCAGCGAGCGCGATCGCTGCGCGCTGCGCCGGTTCTCCGAAGACCAGGGCGAAGAGCGTGGCGGCGAGCGCGAAGATCGCCAGCGCCGCCGTCAGGCGCCCGTGCAGCGCGCGCGGCGCGGACTCGATGCGCAGCGCAAAGGACAAGGTCGCGCTCCGGAACGCTGCGGTCAGACTCTGCGCAGCACGAGCGTGCCGTTCGTTCCGCCGAAGCCGAACGAGTTCTTCAGCGCGACGTCGATGCGCATCGGCCTCGCCCCGTCGGCGCAGTAATCGAGATCGCAGTCGGGGTCGGGATTCTCGAGGTTGATCGTCGGCGGCGAGATCTGATGATGGATCGCCAGCGCGGTGAACACGGTCTCGATGCCGCCCGCGCCGCCGAGCAGGTGGCCGGTCATCGACTTGGTGGAGTTCACGACGACCTTGCGCGCGGCGTCCTCGCCGAGCGCCGCCTTGATCGCATCGGTTTCGTTGCGATCGCCGATCGGCGTGGAGGTTCCGTGCGCGTTCAGGTACTGGATCTCGTCCGCGTTCACCCGTGCATCGCGCAACGCGGCGAGCATGCAGCGGCGCGCGCCGTCCATCTCCGGCGCGGTGATGTGATGCGCGTCGGCGCTCATGCCGAAGCCGGCCACCTCGGCATAGATGCGCGCGCCGCGCGCCCGCGCCTGCTCCAGCTCCTCGAGCATGACGACGCCGGCTCCTTCGCCGAGCACGAAGCCGTCGCGCTCGCGATCCCACGGCCGGCTGGCCGCCTCGGGCTCGGCATTGCGCGTGGACAGCGCGCGCGCCGCGCAGAAGCCGCCGAGGCCGAGCGGCGAGAGCGTGCCCTCGGCGCCGCCGGCGAGCACGGCGTCGGCATCGCCGTACGCGATCATCCGCGCGGCGTCGCCGATGCAGTGCAGGCCCGTGGTGCAGGCGCTGACGATCGCGTAGTTCGGACCCTTCAGTCCGGCCAGGATCGACATCTCGCCCGAGATGATGTTGATGATCGAACCCGGCACGAAGAACGGCGAGATGCGCCGCACGCCGCGCGCGTTCAGCTCGTCGCGCATCTGCTCGATGAGCGGCAGGCCGCCGATGCCCGAGCCGATGATCACGCCGATGCGCTCGGCGTTCGCGTCGCTGACCTCCAGGCCGCTGTCGCGCAGCGCCTGCATGCCGGCGGCGATGCCGTAGTGCACGAAGAGATCGAAGTGCCGCGCTTCCTTCGCCGGCATGTACTGCGTGACGTCGAAGTCGCGCACTTCGCCGGCGATCTGCGTCGGGTACGACGAGACGTCGAAGCGGGTGATCCGCCGGATGCCGGAGCGTCCGTCGAGCAGGTTGCTCCACGCGGTGGACACGTCGTTGCCGACGGGGCCGACGACGCCCAGTCCGGTGATCGCCACTCGTCGCCGACTCAACGGATGCTCCTGCTGGTTCAGTGAAACGGTGCCGGGTGCCCTGCGCGCGCCTGCCGGCCGCGCCCGGCGTGCCCGCTCAGGCCTTCGAGTTGGCCTTCACGTAGTCGATCGCCTGCTGCACCGTCGTGATCTTCTCGGCTTCCTCGTCGGGAATCTCGGTTTCGAACTCGTCCTCGAGCGCCATCACCAGCTCGACGGTGTCGAGCGAATCGGCGCCCAGATCGTCGACGAACGAGGATTCGTTCTTGATGTCCGCTTCGTTGACGCCGAGCTGTTCGGCGACGATCTTCTTGACGCGTTGTTCGATGTTTTCCATTCGGGGTTCCCTCTCGCTCTCAGGTTGCCGTGCCCTTCGTTCGAACGGGAAACGGGCGCGGCGGATTGTATAGCACTTCGCTTCGTGCATCGGCGCGCGTCGCTCGACCGGATGGCCGATGCGCGGGCCGACGCGCGCGCGTCACTCCATGTACATGCCGCCGTTCACATGCAGCGTGACGCCGGTGATGTACCCCGCCTGCGGAGACGCGAGGAACACGACCGCGGCGGCGATGTCGTCGGGCTGGCCGAAGCGGCCGGCCGGAATCTGCTGCACGAGCGCCGCGGTCTGCGCTTCGCTCAGTGCGCGCGTCATGTCGGTGTCGACGAAACCCGGCGCCACGCAGTTGACGGTGATGTTGCGGCTGGCGAACTCGCGCGCGAGCGCGCGCCCCAGGCCCGCGACGCCCGCCTTCGCGGCGGCGTAGTTCGCCTGGCCCGCGTTGCCGCTCGAGCCGACTACCGAGCCGATGTTGACGATGCGTCCGTAGCGCGCCTTCGTCATCGGCCGCAGCACCAGGCGCGTGAGGCGAAAGACCGCATCGAGGTTGGTGGCGATCACCGCGCCCCACTCGTCGTCCTTCATCCGCAACGCGAGGTTGTCGCGCGTGATGCCGGCGTTGTTCACCAGGATGGCCGGCGCGCGGCCTTCGCTCACCATCGATTCGACGAGCGCCTCGCAGGCGGCCGGGTCGGTGACGTCGAGCGCATGACCGCGCCCCGACAGCCCCGCCTGCTCGAAAGCGTTCGAGATCGCCTGCGCACCGGCGGCCGTGGTGGCCGTGCCGACGACGTTGGCGCCCTGTCTCGCGAGCTCGAGCGCGATGGCGCGGCCGATGCCGCGCGACGCGCCGGTGACCAGCGCCACCTGGTTGGCGAGTTTCATGGCTTTTCTCCGGAGCCGGCAGCGAGCGCCGCCTCGAGCGACGCGGGGTCGTGGACGCACGACGCCTCGAGCGAGCGGTCGATGCGCGAGACGAGTCCGGTGAGCACCTTGCCGGGGCCGAACTCGATGACGCGCGTGGCGCCCATCGCTTTCAGCCGCTGCACGACCTCGACCCAGCGCACCGGCGACGACGCCTGTCGGACCAGCGCGTCGCGGATGCGCGCGGGTTCGGTTTCCACCGCCACGTCGACGTTGTTGACCACCGGCCAGCGCGGCGTGCGAATCCCGATTTCGGCGAGCGCCTGCGCGAGCCGTTCGCCGGCCGGGCGCAACAGCGCGGAATGAAACGGCGCCGACACCGGCAGCGGCATCGCGCGCTTGGCGCCGAGCGCCTTCGCCCGCTCGCAGGCACGCTCCACTCCGGCGCGGTGGCCGGCGATGACGACCTGCGACGGCGCATTCCAGTTCGCCGGCGCGACCACCTCGTGCGGAGCCTGGGCGGACGCTTCCTCGCAGGCGCGGCGCACTCCTTCGTCGTCGAGCCCGAGGATGGCCGCCATCGAGCCCTCGCCCACCGGCACCGCCTCCTGCATCGCTTTCGCACGCAGGCGCACCAGCCGCACTGCGTCCTCGAAAGCGATCGCATCGGCGACCGCGAGCGCAGTGTATTCGCCCAGGCTGTGACCGGCGAGCGCCACCGGGAGCGCCCCGCCGGCGTCGCGCCATTCGCTCCAGCAGACGTAGCCGGCAACGAGCATCGCCGGCTGCGTGTTCACGGTGAGCGACAGCGCCTCCGACGGACCTTCGGCGATGAGCGCCGAGAGCTTCTCGCCGAGCGCTTCATCGGCACGCTCGAGCAGCGCGCGCGCCCTGGGAGAAGCGACGAAGCCGGCGAGCATGCCGACCGACTGCGAACCCTGACCGGGAAATACGTATGCGACCGTCATCGGGAAGCCTTCCGTGTGGATGCCGCGGCTCAGAAGCGCACGAGCGCGGCGCCCCAGGTGAAGCCGCCGCCGACGCCTTCCATCAGCACGTTCTGTCCGGCGCGGATGCGCCCGTCGCGCACCGCCTGGTCCAGCGCGAGCGGAATCGAGGCGGCCGAAGTGTTCGCGTGCGAATCGACGGTGACGACGACCCTGGACATCGGAATGCCCAGGCGGCGCGCGGTGGCGTTCAGGATGCGTACGTTCGCCTGGTGCGGAATCATCCAGTCGACCGCTTCGATCGGCAGGTCGACCGCCGCCAGCGTTTCGCGCGCGACCGAATCGAGCACGGACACGGCGAGCTTGAACACCGCCTGCCCGTCCATCGTAAGGTACGGGTGCCCGGTGATCTCGCCGTGGCAGACGTTGCCCGCGGTGCGCAGGATCGATTCGTGGCGCCCGTCGGCGTGCAGTTTCGCCGCCAGCACGCCGGGCTCGTTCGAGCCGGCGAGCACGACGGCGCCCGCGCCGTCGCCGAACAGCACGCAGGTGCCGCGATCGTTCCAGTCGAGGATGCGCGAGAACACCTCGGCGCCGATGACGAGGGCCTTGTGCGCGAGGCCGCTGCGGATCATCGAGTCGGCCACCGAGAATGCATAGACGAAGCCGGTGCACACGGCCTGCACGTCGAAGGCGGCGCCGCCGGCGGCGCCCAGCTCCTTCTGCACGAGGCAGGCGGTGCTCGGAAACACGAAATCGGGCGTCGACGTGGCGACGATGATCAGGTCGAGGTCGGCTGCTTCGAGGCCGGCGGCGGCGAGCGCGCGGCGCCCGGCCTCGGTGGCCAGACGGCTCGACGTCACGCCTTCGTCGGCGATGTGCCGCTGGCGGATTCCCGTGCGCTCGACGATCCACTCGTCGGAGGTCTCGACGCCGCGCGAGGCGAGATCGGCGACCAGCTGCTGGTTGGTGACGACGCGCGGGGGCAGGATGCTTCCCGTGCCGACGATGCGCGAATAACGGTACGTCATGGGGCGGTAGGTTGATTCACGGGCGCGCCGGCAGCATCGACGGCGCCGCCGCGCGCCGGCGCGGAAGCGCCGGCCTGCACGACTTTCGGCAGCCGCTCGGCAATGCCTTGCAGCAATCCATTGCGCACCGCATCGTACGCGCGGCGCAGGGCGAACTCGAAGGCGTAGGCATCGGCCGAGCCGTGGCTCTTGATGACGACGCCGCGCAGCCCGACGAGCGCCGCGCCGTTGTAGCGGCGCGGATCGAGCCGCTTGCGAAAGCGCAGCAGCACCGGAAACGACAGCAGCGCGATCAGCCGCGTGAACACGTGGCGGCGATATTCCTCGCGGATGTAGCCGCCCAGCATGCGGGCGAGTCCCTCGGAGGTCTTCAGCGCGACGTTTCCGACGAAGCCGTCGCAGACGACGACGTCGGTGGTGCCTTCGTAGATGTCGTTGCCTTCGACGTTGCCGTAGAAATTCAGCGGACTGGCGCGCAACAGCTCGGCGGCGACCTTCACCGTGTCGTTGCCCTTGATCGTCTCTTCGCCGATGTTCAGCAGACCCACGCTGGGCTGCTCGCGCCCTTCGAGCGCGGCGACCAGCGCCGAACCCATGATGGCGAACTGCAGCAGGTGCTCGGGCTCGCAATCGACGTTGGCGCCGAGATCGAGCATCGTCGTCGTGCCGCCGCGCTGGTTCGGCATCTGCGAGGCGATCGCGGGGCGGTCGATGCCCGCGAGCATCTTCAGCACGAAGCGCGAGATCGCCATCAGCGCGCCAGTGTTGCCGGCGCTGACGCAGGCGTCGGCCTCGCCGTTCTTGACGAGGTCGATCGCCACCCGCATCGACGAATCGCGCTTGCTGCGCAGTGCGGTTGCCGGCGGATCGTCCATCGCGACGACCTCGCTCGCCGGGCGCAGTTCGATGCGCTCGTCGTCCGGCACGGCGCTTCGCCGCCTGGCTCCCCTGGCCCGTACAGCGGCGAGCGCCGCCTCGAGCGCCTCGGGACGGCCGACCAGCAGCAGCCGCGCATCGGGCACCGACGCGAGGAAATGCAGGGCAGCCGGAACGGTGACCGACGGGCCGTGGTCACCGCCCATGCAGTCGATGGCGATGCGTACTGTCACGGCGCCTGTTCAGACGAGGGGCAGCGTCGCGACAAGGGCCACCGTGCGCTTTTGTTCGCTCAGGACGCGCGACGCGCGCTCACTCGTCGGACTTCGTGCGCAGCACCTTGCGGCCCCGGTAGAAACCGGTGGGGCTCACGTGGTGCCGGCGATGCACTTCCCCGGTGGTGGACTCGACGGCAAGCGGCGGATTCTGGAGGAAGTCGTGCGAGCGATGCATTCCGCGCCGCGCCGGCGACTTCTTGTTCTGCTGGACAGCCATGTTCTAGCCTCTGAGGACAATCGACGATTATACCTGCTCACTACGGGGTTTCATCGCCGCCGGAAGGCCCGTTGCGCCGCAGCCGTTGCAGCGCGGCGAAGGGCTTCTCGGCCTCCCCGGCGTCTTCCGGCTCGTCGTCGTGCGCGACCGACGGCTCGCACGCATCGTGCCGCGGCATCGGCGGCAGGGCGAGGATCGCCTCGTCCTCGATCAGGGCGTCGAGATCGAAACGCGACCCTCCGGCCAGGACGTCGTACTCGTCGTCCTCGGGGTCGAGCCGCTCGGCCTCGGCCTCGCTGTCCACCAGCCGGTAGCGCCGCGTATCGCCGATCTCCGTTGCAACGGGCTCGAGGCAGCACACGCAGGCCGGCCGCACCGAGGCCGAGAACGACAGCTCGAGGAAATCGTCGTGCCCTCCTTCGGGACGCGCATTGCGCCAGCCGCGGGCGCGCCAGTCGACGCGGCCTTCGGGCGTCGCGAGCAACGACGCGAGCCGGGGCAGCCGTTCGACGGGAAGCTCGCCTTCGAGCGCCTGGCCGTTGCGCGCCCGGCGCGCGGTATCGATCGTGTTCTTCATCGGCGTCCTTATCATAGCGACTGCCCTTCCGCCTGCCCGCCCCGGCCCTGCCCGTGACGTCCCCGACCGCTTCGCTGATCCTCGCATCGACCTCGCCGTATCGGCGCGAGCTGCTCGCCCGGCTGAGCTCGAAATTCGACGTGCAGTCGCCGGGCGTGGACGAGACGCCGCATCCCGGAGAAACGCCGGCCGGGACCGCGCAGCGGCTCGCGCTCGAAAAAGCGCTGGCGGTCGCGGCGCACCACCCGCGGGCGCTCGTCATCGGCTCCGACCAGGCGGCGACGATCGACGGCGTGCACGCGATCGGCAAGCCGGGCGACCACGCGTCGGCGTGCGAGCAGCTGCGCGCCGCCTCCGGGCGCACGATGCACTTCTACACGGCGCTGGCCACCGTGCGCACCATGGACGGCTTTCGCGCCCGCGCCCTCGTCGAGACGCGCGTGCGCTTCCGGCGCCTGGACGACGACGAGATCGAGCGCTACCTGCAGCGCGAACGCCCCTACGACGTCGCCGGCTCGGCGAAGGCCGAAGGCCTCGGCATCGTGCTGCTCGAGGCGATCGAGGGCGACGACCCCACGGCGCTGATCGGCCTGCCGCTGATCGCGCTCGGCCGGATGCTGCGCGACGCCGGCCTGTCGCCGCTTGCCGATCCCGGCGAACGATGAGCGGCGCGCTCTGGCTGATTCCCACGTCGCTGGGCGCGCCCGGGCAGGTGCGCGAGGTGCTGCCGTCGGCGACGCTTGCCTGCATCCACCGGCTGGACTACTTCGTCGTCGAGAACGCGCGCAGCGCGCGGGCCTTTCTCAAGGCCGCCGGCACGGCGAAGCCGCTGCAGTCGCTCGAGCTGGTCGAGCTGGACGAGCACACGCCGGGCGAGCGCATTCCGCAGTTGCTCGCGCCGATCGTCGGCGGCCGCGATGGTGGCCTCCTCTCCGAGGCGGGTGCGCCGGCGGTCGCCGACCCGGGCGCCGCGCTGGTCGAGGCCGCGCATGCGGCCGGCATCGTGGTGCGCCCGCTGGTGGGGCCGAGCGCGATCCTGCTCGCGCTGATGGCCTCGGGGATGAACGGCCAGCGCTTCTCGTTTGCCGGCTACGTGCCCGCGCAGGCCGAGGCGCGCGTGCGCCGCCTGCGCGAACTCGAGCAGCGCTCGCTGCGCGAGGACGAAACGATCCTGATCATCGAGACGCCGTACCGCAATCGCGCACTGCTCGAATCCGCATTGCTCGCGCTGGCACCGACCACGCGACTGATGCTCGCCAGCGAACTGACGACGCCGGCCGAGCGCATCGTCGTCGACACGGTGGCCGGATGGCGGCGCGCGCCGCGCGAAGCGCCGAAGGCGCCCGCGGTGTTCGGCCTGCAGGCGCGCGCCGCAGCGCCCACCCGGCGCTGAAGAAGCTGTGAACGAATCAGTACTGCCCGTGCCGTCGCTCAGCGCAGCAGCGATGCGGCCCCGCTCGCACCGAGCGTGCGCGCCATCGCCTCGCCGGCGGCGGTGCCGAGGCGCCGGGTGATTCGATCGAGGACGTTGCGCCGCGGCGAGAAATCGACCACGCGCTCGGCCTTCACGACGTCGCGGGCGACCGACTCGAGCGAGCCGGTCGCATCCGCCAGCCCCAGCTCGATGCTGCGCTCGCCGGTCCACACCAGGCCGCTGAACATCTCCGGCGTTTCCTTCAGCCGATCGCCGCGGCCCTTGCGCACCACGTCGATGAACTGGCGGTGGATCTCGCCGAGCATGCGCTGCGCATGCTCGCGCTGCTCCTCGGGCAGCGGAGAGAACGGGTCGAGGAAGCCCTTGTTCTCGCCGGCGGTCAGCAGTCGGCGCTCGATGCCGAGCTTGTCCATCGCGCCGGTGAAACCGAAGCTTTCGATCAGCACGCCGATCGAGCCGACCAGGCTCGCCTTGTCCACGTAGATGCGATCGGCGGCGGCGGCGACGTAGTACCCGCCCGATGCGCAGATGTCTTCGACGACCGCGTACAGCGGCGTGCCCGGATGTTCCTCGCGCAGGTGGAGGATCGCATCGTGGATGATGCCGGCCTGCACCGGGCTGCCGCCGGGGCTGTTCACCCGCAGCACGACCGCCGCCGTGTTGCTGTCGTCGAATGCCGATTTCAGCGCATCGATCAGGTCGTCGGCCGATGCGTCGCCCTCCGCGGCAATGACGCCGCGCAGCTCGACGAGCGCCGTGTGCCTTCCGGCGGGCAGGCGCGCGTCGCGCGCGAACCATCCGCTGGCCAGCACCAGCGCGAACACGACGATCGCGAAGCTCAATAGCCGGAAGAAGATCGACCAGCGTCGCGCCCGGCGCTGCTCGCGCAGCGTGGCGAAGAGCAGCCGCTCGATCGTCTCGCGCTGCCAGGCAGGATCGGAGACGGCTTGCGCGCTGTCGCGCGGCATGCCGGGATCGGTCATGGGATGCTTCCGGAAGATCGTCGCAGGGCAAAAGTATAGGCGAGCGCTCTGCGCGCGTGCTTCGCGCCGGCGCTCAGGGCACGCGCGCGAGCAGCGTCTCGCGCAGCTCGGCGATGGAGTCGACCATCGCCAGCGACGGCTCGGCCTCCAGTTCGCGGCGCGGATGAGCGCCGTAGGTGACGGCGATGGCGCCGGCCCCGGCGGCCCGCGCCATGCCGAGATCGTGCGTGGTGTCGCCGACCATCAGCGCCTGCACCGGGTCTACGCCGAGTTCCTCGCAGATGTCCGACAGCATCCACGGATCGGGCTTCGGCACGCCTTCGTCGGCGCAGCGCGTGGCCAGGAAGTGGCGCGCCCAGCCCGTCTGCTCGAGCGCACGATCCAGGCCCACGCGCGACTTGCCGGTGGCCACCGCGAGCCACGCCCCGCTGTCCACCAGTTCGGCGAGCAGTTGCGGAATACCCTCGAAGGGTTCGAGCCGCCCGTCGACGGCGAAATAGTGATGCCGGTAGCGCACGACGAACTCGGGAAGCTGCTCGCGCTCGATCGACGGGACGGCCATGCGGATCGCGTCGAACAACGCCAGGCCGATCACGTGCGAAGCGCGCTCGCGCGACGGGATGGGCAGGCCGAGGTCGGCCGCCGCCGCGCGCAGCGCGTGCACGATCGCCGCGGTGGAGTCGATCAGCGTGCCGTCCCAGTCGAAGACGACGAGCCGGAAGCGGCGCGCGATGCTCACGAAGCGGCCTCCGCTCGCCCGGCATCCGTCGCGCCGAGCAGCCGCTCGAAAGCCGCAGGCGTCGGCGCCTCGATGCGCAGCCGCTCGCCGCTGCGCGGATGGCGAAAGGCGATCGACTGCGCATGCAGGTACATGCGCCGGTGACCCTCGCGCGCCAGCCGGCGGTTCAGGTCGAAGTTCCCGTACTTGTCGTCGCCGACGATCGGGCAGCCGGCGTGCGCGAGGTGCACGCGGATCTGGTGCGTGCGTCCCGTCTCCAGCCGGGCCTCGACGAGCGAGATCTCGCCGGCCCCGGCCGCCTGCGAATGCACGAGGCCCGTCACATGGGTGATCGCCTCGAGCCCCGTGCGATCGACCACGACCCGGCGATCGCCGTCGGGCGCATCGCGGCGCAGCAGCGGAAACGACAGCTTGCGCGTGCGCAGCGGCCAGCGGCCGACGACGATCGCCCGGTACCGCTTGTCGGTGTCGCGCTCGCGCAATTGCGCGTGCAGGTTCACCAGCGCCGCCCGGCGCTTGGCGACGAGCAGCACGCCCGAGGTCTCGCGATCGAGCCGGTGCACGAGCTCGAGGAAGCGCGCCTGCGGCCGCGCCGCCCGCAGCTGCTCGATGACGCCGCTGGAGACGCCGCTGCCGCCGTGCACGGCGACGGACGCCGGCTTGTCGATCGCGATCAGGTCGTCGTCCTCGAAGAGCACCGGCAGCCGGCGCGCGAGACTCGCGCGCTCCCGCTGCACCGGATCGATGCCGCCGTGCGCGGCGACGGCCGGCGAGCGCGTCGAATCGCGTCCGGCATCGCCGAAGACCGGCGGGATGCGCAGTTGGTCGCCCGCCTGAAGCCGGTAGTCGATGCGGCTGCGCGAACCGTTCACCCGCAGCTGTCCGCTGCGGATCCAGCGATAGAGGTGGCTCTTCGGAACGGCGGCGAAGCGCCGGGCCAGGAAGGCGTCGAGCCGCTGGCCCGCGTCGTCGTCATCGATCTCGATCCGGCTTGCGCCCACCGGCACGCGGGAATCGCCGGCAGATGCACGGGGGGAATCGCCCACGGGCGGGGAATCGCCTACGGACGCACGGGAATCGCGTGCATCCCCGGCGCCGTCCGGCCCGCTCCTTGCACGCGATCGTTCCATGTTGCGATATACTTCCGGCGTCGTGTGCGATTCTGGCCAGTGGAAACGGCCACCCGCACGTCGGCCGTCCCGGACTCCGCGGATGCCCCGGTGACCTGCGCCGAAGCGAAAAATGCCGCGCAGCGCCCACGGCTCCCGACTCGAGAGTCCGGATTGTACCCGGGCGACTGGCGTCCAGGCTGCAGCGCAACCCGATCGCCGCCACGACTGGAATCTTTCAACCGCGGCCTGCTCCGCCCCAAGGCGAGCAGGCGCGGGCCGATGCGGATTATTCTCGAGAAGAATGCAAACAGGACGACCGCCCTCCCGCGCCGTCGTCCCCGGCAGCGCCCACTCCCGATCCCCGATGCCTTCGAACGCCTTCACCGAACCCGACGGTTTACGCCCGCGGCCGGCGCGCGCTCGTGCACCGGGCACGTCAGGGCGCCGATAGCACCGACATCGCCTCGCGCGCGCCGCGCCCGGCGCGCCATCGGGCCGCCGGCATTCCTTCTCCTGCATTCCGTTCGCATCGACCCGCTGGCCGTCGCGCGCAGCCACGCCGCAGCGCCGCACACGGAGTCATTTGCATGAAGCGAATGCTGTTCAATGCCACGCACGCCGAAGAGCTGCGCGTGGCGATCGTCGACGGGCAGAAGCTCATCGACATCGACATCGAATCGGCCGGGCGCGAATCGCGCAAGAGCAACATCTACAAGGGCGTCGTCACCCGCGTCGAGCCCAGCCTCGAGGCCTGCTTCGTCAACTACGGCGAAGAACGCCACGGCTTCCTGCCGTTCAAGGAAATCGCGAAGAGCTGGTTCCGCAACGGCGCCGATTCGAAGTCGCGCATCCAGGACGCGATTTCCGAAGGCCAGGAGATCATCGTCCAGGTCGAGAAGGAAGAACGCGGCAACAAGGGCGCGGCGCTCACCACCTTCATCTCGCTGGCCGGCCGCTATCTCGTGCTGATGCCGAACAACCCGCGCGGCGGCGGCGTTTCGCGCCGCATCGAGGGCGAAGACCGGCAGGAGCTGCGCGAGGCGATGGACAAGCTCGAGTACCCCTCGGGCATGAGCCTGATCGCGCGCACCGCCGGCATCGGCCGCAGCGCCGACGAACTGCAGTGGGACCTGAACTACCTGCTGCAGCTGTGGAAGGCGATCGAGGCGGCGGCCGGCTCCGCCCCCGGGCCCTTCCTCATCTACCAGGAGTCGAGCCTCGTCATCCGTGCGATCCGCGACTACTTCACGAGCGACATCGGCGAGATCCTGATCGACACCGACGACATCTACGAGCAGGCGCGCCAGTTCATGGCGCACGTCATGCCCGACACCGTCGAGCGGGTGAAGCGCTATCGGGACGACACGCCGCTGTTCTCGCGCTTCCAGATCGAGCACCAGATCGAGACGGCGTATTCGCGCATCGTGCCGCTGCCCTCGGGTGGTTCGGTCGTCATCGATCACAGCGAGGCGCTGGTCGCCATCGACGTCAACTCGGCGCGCGCCACCAAGGGCTCCGACATCGAGGAAACGGCGCTGCGCACCAACCTCGAGGCGGCCGACGAAGCGGCGCGCCAGATGCGCCTGCGCGACCTGGGCGGGCTGATCGTCGTCGATTTCATCGACATGGAGAGCTCGAAGAACCAGCGCGAAGTCGAGCAGCGGCTGAAGGACGCGCTGCACTACGACCGCGCGCGCGTGCAGACCGGCAAGATCTCGCGCTTCGGGCTGATGGAGTTGTCGCGCCAACGCCTGCGCCCGGCGCTGAACGAAGGCACGCACATCACCTGCCCGCGCTGCAACGGCACCGGCGTCATCCGCGACACGGAATCGTCGGCGCTGCACGTGATGCGCGTGATCCAGGAAGAAGCAATGAAGGACAACACGGCGGCCGTGCACGCACAGGTGCCGGTCGACGTCGCCACCTACCTGCTCAACGAGAAACGCAGCGAACTGAACAAGCTCGAGGCGCGGCTGAAGGTCGAGATCGTGCTGATCCCGAACCAGCACCTCGAGACGCCGCACTACAAGACCGAGCGCATTCGCCACGACGACGAGCGCCTCGCCACCTATCGCGCCAGCCACACGCTGGCCGACGCGCCGGCGCACGACAACTCGTACCTCGAGAGCAAGTTCGAGGCGATCAAGCCGCGCCAGGAAGCGGTCGTGCGCGGCATCACGCCCGAGCAGCCGCCTCCTCCGCGCCCGCCGCGCGCGGGCGCCGCGCCGGCGCAGCCCGAGCGCGTCGAGGCCAGCGCGCCGTCGCACTCCGGCGCACGCGCTCCGATGCTCGAACCGGCATCGGCGAACGCCGACGGGCTGCTCGGACGCATCCTCGGCTGGCTGCGCCGCAAGCCGGCGAACGAGGCGAGCGCGCTCGCCGGTCCCGGCGCCGACGCCAGAGCGCCGGCACGCGCGGAACGCAGCGCAGACACGCGCACCGAAGGGCGCGGCGAAGCCCGCGAGGGACGTCCTGCGCGCGGCGAACGCGAAGCCGGCGCTGCCGAGCGCGGCGGCCGCAACGGTCGAGGCAATCGCGGCGGCCGCGATCGGCGCGATGGAGAACGCGGGGAACGCGGCGAACGCACCCGCCGTCCCGAACGCGAAGCGGGTGCGCGCGACGAAGCGGCGCGCCCCGCACGCGGTGAACGCCGCGACCGCCCGGAGCGCGGTGAGCGACCGGAGCGCGGTGAACGCCACGACCGTGGCGAACGAACGGAACGCGCCGAGCGCCCCGATCGCGGCGAACGAGCGGAGCGCGCCGAGCGCCCCGATCGTGGCGAACGAGCGGAGCGCGCCGAGCGCCCGGATCGTGGCGAACGAGCGGAACGCGCCGAGCGAGCCTCCCGAGCCGGCGCTGAACGCGGCGCGCAAGCCGCCCGTGCCGATCGGCCCGAGCGCGCGGAACGAAGCGAAGGTGCGCGACGCGGCGAAGGCGCCGAGCGGGTCGCGCCTGCCGACGAAGCGTTGCGTGTCGAAGCGGCCACCGAGACGAACGTCTTGCCGCCCGCGCTGGCCGATGCCGAACTGCTGGGCGCGGCCCCCGGTGCCGAAGACGATTCGTCGCAGGCCCTCGAAGGCCGCGAAGAGTCCCGTACGGGTCGCAGCCGCCGCCGACGCGGTCGGCGCGGCGGGCAACGCGGCGCCGCTGCAGCCGCCGAGGGCGGTGCAGGCGAGGCAGCCGAGACGGCCGACGAGGACGAACGCGAAGCCGGCGACGAAGCACCGCCCGTGACGGAGCTCGAAGCCGCCGCTCTCGAGGCGACGGCCGCGGAAACGTCACCCCCCGGGCTCGCCGAAGCCCCGGCCACTGCCGCGACCCGCGCGCCGTCCACGCGGCGAAGCGAAGCGCAGCGCGTCGCGAACGCCGCCGACAGCGAAGTCGCGCACGTCGTTCCGGAAAGCCTGCGCAAGCCGCCGATCGAACCGAGCGACACCGAAGCGGTGAGCGCCGGGCCGACCGAGCCGCCTGCCGCAGAGCCGGCGCCGACCCAGGCCGTTGCGCAGGAATCGGATGCCGGACGCGTCGCGCCGAAGGACGCGGCCGAACCGATCGCTCCGACGCCGCTGCCGAAGGATCAGCTCGAGTCGATCGTCGAGTCGGCCGGCCTGCAATGGGTGGAGACGAGCCACCACGCGGCCCCGGCTGCGCAACCCGAAACGGTGCCGCCGCCACGCAAGCCGCGCGTGCGCAAACCGCGCAGCGCCGCCAGCACGGAACCGCTGGAGCAGGTGGAAACCGGGCGCCCGAAGTAAGGAGCGAAAGCGCGAATCCCCGACAACACTTGTCCGGGGATTTCGCCTGCGGCCACCGCGATTTCAGCGGCACACTGGCGCGGCCCCGGCGTGGGCCGTGCCGGTTTTTCGATGCCTGCAACCCCGTCGGCACGAACGTGACCTGGCACTACCGCAGCGCCGTCGGTCACGGCACCGTCATCGGCGTGCACAAGCTCGGGACCACGGCGGACAACACGATGTACGACATCCGCCAGCACGACCATCATCCCGGCGAGCCGGCGATCCTGCATCACAGCGGCAAGGCGTTGACCGTGGTCAAGTCCTGAATCCGCCGTGCCGACGTCCATTCGAAATCAACAAATCCGCACGCCAACTGTCAAACAGTCTCCGTACTCGCGATCTCCACGTGACGCTACGATCGAAACAGCAATGTTCCAGGAGATTCGACGTGACCGAAAGCCGTAACGACCTTTTTGCGCGGTACCGCGGAACCATCATCGGACTCGCGTTGGCAGTGCCGCTGGCATTGGCCGCACCGCCCCCGAGCTTCGCCGCGGGCATCACCACTTCGGCACCGGCCAACTTCAAGAAAGTCAGTTCGCTGGTGAAGCTGCCCGATTTCGTGCCTGGATTGGGAACGCTCTATGTCGATCCGGCAACGTTGCCGATCGGGCCGTTCCTCGGCTACGACCACAAGGGCAAGCTGGTCAACATCACCTACATGGTTCCGCTGAAGGATCTCGACGCGCACAAGAGTTTCGATGCGCTGGGTGAAGTTGCCAAGGGCGTGAAGCTCGACCATACCGACATTCAATACAACCCGGGTCATCCCGGCGTGGAAGAGCCGCACTACCACGTCGTCCAATGGCTGATCAGCCCCGCTGCCGTCAAGGCAGAGATGAAGTAGATGCGGATCTTGCGCAGGCGCCGGCCCATCGTCGCGATGCGAACGCGGGCGGCGCCTTTTCGCGAGGCTCTGACGGCGACGTGCGTTGCGGTCGCTGCGGCGCTCTGCGCCGCAGGGCCCGCATCCGCCGCCACGGTGGAAATCAGGCTGATACAAACGCCGTCCGGCGAAACCTATTTCGACCCGGCTGGCGCCCACGTCGCCCCCGGTGACACGGTCCGATGGGTTCAGATCGCCGGTTTTCACTCGATCACTGCCTATCACCCGAACAACGACAATCACGAGTTGCGGATCCCCACGTCTGCGAAGCCATGGGACTCGGGCGTCTTGCTGGGCACCTATCCCGCACCCGGCGCCACCTTCGAGCACGTGTTCACCGTGCAGGGCGTGTACGACTATTTCTGCAGGCCTCACGAAATGGCCGGCATGGTCGGAAGAATCGTGGTGGGAGAGCCCGGCGACGGTCCGGGCACGAAGCCTTTCGGCTATGCACCGAATGAGCACTGGACGTCGGTACCGGAAGTCGCGCGCAAGGCGTTTCCGTCCGTCGACGAGATCCTGAAGAAAGGGATCGTGCCAGGGCGCTGACTCCAGCCCCGCAGCACAGCGGTTCGCACTCCTGCTCCTTTCGTCGTTCGTCGGCCGTCGCGTCGACGCCCTGTCGGCCACCTCGCCCGGCAGTCGAGGACGCCCCGCTGCCGTTGTCCGGTTAGCCCCATTACCGGCCTGCCCCCGCGAACGTATTCTCGACTCATGCACCGGCCTTCTGATCGTCGGCGCAAACGAGCCTTCAACGAACAAGAGGAAATATCATGAGAACGATCCTCCTCACCGCAATCTTCGCAACGATCGCCGCCACGGCGTCCGCACAGGAGATCACGCCACCCGATGACACTTTCGTTTCCACCAAAACGCGCGCTGAAGTAATCGCCGAGATGCGCACTGCCCAGGCGCAGGGATTGATGAATCAGGAAGGCGAAATCACCTGGGTTGCACCGAACGCCGCCATTGCCGATCGTAGCGTCGCGGCCATCCGTGACGCGGCGCGCCACGCCGAAACCGCGCACCAGTCCAACACGGTCTACGGTCCTCGGTATCGCAACTGAACGGGGTCGGCGGGGACTCCGGTACCGTGTACTGGCCGCTGTCCGCGCTTCATGCGCAGACCGGCGCTCCGGGCACGGTCTCGGAATCGCCCCGTCCGGCGCTTCCGAACTGCCTTCGAATCCCGGCACGACCCGAGTGCACGATGACGTTGCCCGCCTCACATTCCGTTCGCGCCCGCGTTCTGGCATATGTTCTGGCGATCGCGGTCACGGTGATCGAAGTCGTCCTGGATCTCACCACCTGGGTCGATCTCGACATCGCAACGATCTACGGCATTCCGCTCGTGATCGTCGCGTTCACTCGCGATCGGCGCCTGTTGTGGACGCTCACGGTCGCACTCGCGCTTACGACGTTCATCGCGTATGCGCTGCAGGTACCCGCCGGCGAATTCGAACTGGGTGAGGCCCGGTTCGTCAACCGGGTACTCGCTACGGTCTCGCTGCTGATCATCGCCGGCCTGCTTCACTTCTGGATGACGTCGCTGGATATCCGCGACGCGCAGGCTCGACTACTCGAGAAGCACTTCCACAGCCTCGAAGCCGTCAACATCCTGCTGGTGGATCGGGAAGCGCAGATCATGCGTCAAAACCAGGAACTGGTTCTCCGTCGCCTCGAGGCAGACAAGGCAAGCGAGCGCAAGACACGCTTGTTGAACGCGGTTGCGCATGACGTACGCAACCCGCTGCATGCCATCAATCTGATGGCCGATGCGATTCGCCGCGCTGCGGAAGACCCGGCTCTGAGCGCGAAGGTGCCGCAAATGACACACCGCCTGCAGTCCAGCGCCCGATCAATGGCGGCTCTGGTGGCCGACGTGCTCGACATCGCGTACTTCGACTCCGGCCTGGCACAGCGACATGACACTGTGTTCTCGCTCGACGAGGTTATCGAGGCGGCGTGCCACGATTTCACGCCACTGGCCGAGGTGAAGATGCTGCATTTGCAGGCGCAGGCGTCGGACCGGGACATTCGCGTGCGCACCGACCGGGTCAAGCTCGAGCGCATAGTCGACAACCTGGTCACGAACGCCATCAAGTTCACGGTCAAGGGCAGCGTTGTCCTGCACGCAGCGGTTGCTGCCGACGGTGCAGCAACGATCACCATTCGCGATACCGGGGTCGGCATCCCGGAGAACCAACTCGAACATGTCTTCGACGAATTCGCTCGACTGGATACGGTGGCCGGAAACCCGGATCGCGGTTGGGGCCTCGGCCTTCCCATTTGCCGCGCGCTCGCGGAGGTCATCGGTGCCCGCATCGACGTCCAGAGCGAGGTGAACACAGGCACACTCTTCACGATACGGCTGCCGCCCGAGTGCATGGCGGCTGCGACATCCGGTGCGAGCTCCGGTCCGTCGCCGCTCGAGGCCCCGGCGGATCCCGTGGGCGGACTGACTGGTGGAACGGTCAACTCATGAACGCATCGGCGCAGGCGTTATCGCGCCGGAGAGCATCGAGGGCAGGAAGATGATCAACGTTCTTCTCGCAGACGATCACTCCATCGTTCGTGACGGGCTGCGCGCTTTGCTGGACGCAGAGTCCGACATCCGCGTGGTCGGCGACGCGGCGAACGGACGGGAAGCAGTACGGCTGGCGCGACAACTGCGTCCGGACGTGATGATCATGGATATCGCCATGCCGGAAATGAACGGCATCGAGGCCACGCAGTCGATCCGCGAGGCCAGTCCGTCGACGCAGGTTCTGATTCTCTCGATGCACTCGACCACCGAACATATCTTTCGGGCGTTGAACGCAGGCGCAAGAGGCTACCTGCTCAAGGACTCGGCAGGCGCCGAGGTCGCCGATGCCGTTCGCGCCGTTCACGCAAGGCGACGCTATCTGAGCCGGAAGATCTCGTCCACCGTGCTCGATGACTACGTCTTCGAGCGGCACCACGCGAGTCCTCTCGACAGGCTGAACCCGCGCGAACGGCAGATCCTGCAACTGGTCTCGGAAGGCAAGTCGAGCGCGGAAGCCGCAGCGATGCTCTTTCTGTCGCCCAAGACGGTCGACGCCTATCGCAGCCGGATGATGCAGAAGCTGGAGATCGGCGACTTGCCCGGGCTGGTCAAGTTCGCGATCCAGCACGGCATTACGCAACTCGAATGATCGACGCAACGGCGCCGTCGGCCAGCGAAGGCTGCGCAAGACTTCGAATGGCGCCGAGCAAGCCGGGAGAGGCAGCCATCGACTCCACGACTTTCGGGTCAGGCTCGCGCGAGAGGCGCACGGCACTGTTCACGCTCGTGATCGCCATTGCGCTCGGCTTCGTCGCCGCAGACTTCGCGACCTGGATCCAGCTCGATGTCGCCGTGATCTACGGTCTGCCGCTGGTCCTGGCCGGCGCGCTTCGTAGTCGGGCGGTTCTGTGGATCCTGGCCGCATCGCTGATCGCGGCGACGTTTCTCGTGTACGCACTGCAGGTCCCGGCGGGCTCGTTCGCGCCGAACGAAACGTTCTTCGTCAACCGGGTGCTCGACGCACTTTCGTTGCTGCTCGTGGCTGGGGTGCTGCACCTGTGGATGAGATCCACCGCGGCCAGGGAAGCGCAGTCCCGCGTCATCGAGGAGCAGAACGAGAAGTTGCAGGCCGCCAGGGTCGCGCGCCGCATGGTCGAAGTGCAGGAAGCGGAGCGACGGGCCGTTTCCAATCGACTGCACGATCTGGTCGGGCAGAAGCTCACTGCGCTCAGCATCAACCTGAACATCGCCCGGAGCCATCTGCCGCCCGATCGGACTACCCAGATTCGTACGCGCCTGGACGACTCGTTGAAGATGATCGAAGAGACGACCGAGAGCATTCGCGACGTCATGGCCGAGTTGAGGCCGCCCGTGCTCGACGACTTCGGCCTCGCGCCCGTATTGCGCTGGTACGCCGGCGAATTCACCCAGCGAACGGGGGTGGTCACGTCGGTCGTCGAGGAAGGGCAAGCCCGCCGCCTCACTCCGACGACCGAGCACGCTCTTTTCCGGATGGCCCAGAACGCGCTCGCCAACGTGGCCAGGCACGCGCGTGCCGACAAGGCCGTGATGACGCTGCGAACGACTGCGGACTCGATCTGCCTGACCGTGGCCGACAACGGTGACGGCTTCGTTCCGGCGGCGGTTCAGGCGCCGACGCAGGACCACGGCTGGGGATTGATGATCATGCGCGAGCGGGCCGCGGCGATCGGCGCGCGGTTGAACATCGACTCGGCGCCGGGGCACGGAACCAGGGTTGTCGTAACCTTGAACGAGAATCCCGATGATCAAAGTTCTTCTGGCGGATGATCACGCTGTCGTACGTGCCGGCCTGCGTGCCCTGCTCCAGGCACAACCCGGAATCGAGGTCGTCGGCGATGTCGCGAATGGACGCGAGGCCGTGCGCGAATCGCAGCGGCTGCATCCCGATGTCGTCGTCATGGACATCGCGATGCCGGAGCTCAACGGGATCGAGGCGACGCTGCAGATGCAGGATGTCTGTCCCTCGACCCAGGTCCTCATCCTGTCGATGCATGCGACCAACGAGCACATTTTCCGTGCCCTTCGTGCAGGCGCGCACGGATACCTGCTGAAGGATTCCGCCGGCGTCGAGGTGGTCCAGGCAGTTCGCGACGTGCACGCGGGACGGCGCTATCTCAGTCAGCGGATTACCGCATCGGTGATCGACGACTACATCGCGGAGCGCCACCGGTCGAGCCCGCTGGACTGCCTCAGTCGTCGCGAACGACAAATCCTGCAACTGGCCGCAGAGGGGAAGACCAGCGCCGAGATCGCCACGATGCTGTTTCTGTCGCCGAAGACGGTCGATACCTATCGCAGCCGGATGATGCACAAACTGGATATCGACGACCTGCCCCACCTGGTCAAGTTCGCGATCCAGAACGGGATCACGCAACTGGAGTGAAGGGTGAAGGGTGAAGGGTGAAGGGTGAAGGGGAAGAACCAGCGCTATGAAAGCCGAGGCTTTCCCCTTCACCCTTCACCCTTCACCCTTCACCCTTGACCCTTCACTTCCTCAACGCTGAAACTGGCTCGGCAACGCCGCCGCCGTTGCCTCGTCGGAACGACGCGCCGGGATCTTGCCCGAGCGGATGTCGTCGTACCAGTAGCGGTGGTGCTCCCTGGCCCAGGTCTCGTCGACGTAGCCGGTCTCCATCGCCTCGAGCGCGCCTTCCATCCCGATCGTGCCGATGTAGATGTGGCCGAACACGAGCGCGATGAACAGCAGCGCTGCGCCGACGTGGATCCACCAGAAGGTCTGCTGCGTGAAGCGCGTCTGCTCGAAGTTCGGGAAATCGAGCACGAATCCGGCCACCGAGACGATGATGCCGAGCACGACCACGCCGAACCAGAAGAACCCCTTCTCGCCGGCGTTGAAGCGCCCGCTGGGCACGTGCGGGCTGTTCTTCGACAGCAGTCCGCCGAAGCGCATCAGCCAGCGGATGTCGTAGCCGCGGATCCAGTTGTCGCGCACGAAGGTCAGGAACATCGCGATCGTCGTCGCCGCGAACAGCGGACCGACGAAGTTGTGCGTGGTTTTCGACAGGATCGCGAGGACCGAGAAGATCGTGTAGCCGGTGAGCGGCAGCAGGATATGCTTGCCGAACAGCATCAGGATGCCGGTGAGCCCGAGCACGACGAAGCACGCCGCGTTCAACCAGTGCGTGGCACGCTCGACGAAGGTGAAGCGCTCGATCAGCTGGCCGGTGGGCGGCTCGCGCAGGCGGATCTGTCCACGATAAACGTAGAACAGCGCGATCAGGATCAGCACCGCCACCAGGAACCAGCCGCCCCAGACGGTCATCGGTCCGTTGCGCAACTGCCGCCAGTCCTCACCGCGCGGCTCGATCAGCACACCGCCCTCGAACTTCGGCAACTGCGTCGAAAACGCCTTCGCCGAATTTACCTGGCGCCAGATGGGTGCGTTGTTCAACGGCTGGACCTTCTGGCGCCCGGCCGGATCCTCGCGCGTGTCGGCCAGCGACTTCGCCGCAGACTCCGCCGTGGGCACGTCCTGCGCGGCCTCGTCCTGCTGCTGCGCGAAAGCCGCAACACACCACAGCCCGACCAGCAGCGTCAGGGCCCGCATCGCTCGTTTCATCGTCAACCTCCGATGCGGATGTACTCGTTCTGCCCCTGGACCCGCTTCGTCAGCTCCTTTTCCCAGCTCTTCTCGTCGCCGCGCGTGTACTGCGTCTGGAACAGCAGCGGTTCGCCCTGCCACGGCGGCGTATCGCGCTGGACGACGGCGTGGCCCATCTTCTGGCCGTCGACCAGCTGCGGGTTCTCGGTGCAGGCGCCGAGCACGCCCAAGGCGGCAAGTGACGCGGCCAGCACTGCGATGCGTGACTTGTTCATGGCTCAGCTCCCCTGCTTGCGTCGCTGCGCGCCGCCCGGCCCGTAGGCGGTGCCCCAACCCCACAGCTCGGCGCCCTTGCCGCGCGCCATCACGCGCTGCCTATAGATGTTCGCCAGCTCTTCGCCGTCGCCGCCGAGCAGCGCCTTCGTCGAGCACATCTCCGCGCACACCGGCAACTTGCCTTCGGCCAGCCGGTTGCGGCCGTATTTCGCGAACTCCTCGGGAGAACCGTCCTTCTCCGGACCGCCGGCGCAGAAGGTGCACTTGTCCATCTTGCCGCGCAGCCCGAAGGCGCCCGCCTGCGGAAACTGCGGTGCGCCGAAGGGGCAGGCGTAGAAGCAGTAGCCGCAGCCGATGCACAGATCCTTGTCGTGCAGCACCACTCCTTCGTCGGTGTGGTACATGCAATCGACCGGGCACACCGCGATGCACGGTGCATCCGAACAGTGCATGCAGGCGACCGAGATCGAACGTTCGCCCGGCTGGCCGTCGTTCAGCGTGACCACGCGACGCCGGTTCACGCCCCAGGGGATCTCGTGCTCCTGCTTGCACGCGGTGACGCAGCTGTTGCACTCGATGCACCGCTCGGCATCGCAGATGAACTTCATTCGGGCCATGGAGAGTCTCCTTTCATCCGTTCTGCGATGCGCTTCAGGCGAACTTCTCCACCTGGCAGATCGTGGTCTTCGATTCCTGCATCATCGTCACCGAGTCGTAGCCGTAGGTGGTGGCCGTGTTCACCGCCTCGCCGCGCACGATCGGCGCCGCACCTTCCGGGTAGAACTCGAGCAGGTCACGTCCCTGCCACCAGCCCGCGAAGTGGAACGGCATCCAGCAGGTATCGGGCCCCACCCGCTCGGTGACCAGCGCCTTCACCTTCAGCTTCGCGCCGGTAGGCGTGGACAGCCACACGTACTCGTCGTTGCGGATGCCGCGGTCGTTGGCCGCCTTCGGATTGATCTCGACGAAGGCCTCCTGCTGCAGTTCGGCGAGCCACGGGTTCGATCGCGTTTCGTCGCCGCCGCCCTCGTACTCGACGAGACGCCCCGAAGACAGGATCAGCGGGAACTTCTCGTACATCTTGTCTTCGACGTTCTTCTGCTGCAGCGTCTTGTACAGCGTGGGCATGCGCCAGAACTTGTTCTTGTCGTCGTGCGTGGGGTACTTGGCGACGAGATCGGGCCGCGTGCCGTAGATCGGCTCGCGGTGCAGCGGAATCGGATCGGGGAAGTTCCAGACGATCGCACGCGCCCTGCCGTTGCCGAACGGGTAGCAGCCGTGGTTCTTCATGACCACGCGGATGATTCCGCCCGAGTTGTCGGTCTTCCAGTTCTTGCCGTCGGCCGCCTTCTTCTCGTCGTCGGTGAGTTCGTCCCACCAGCCGAGTTTCTTCATCAGGACCGAATCGAACTCCGGGTAGCCGCCGTGGATTTCGGCGCCCTTCGAGTACGAGCCCTCGGCGGCGAGCAGCGACACGCCGTCGCGCTCGACACCCCAGTTGGCGCGGAAGTTGCCGCCGCCGTCCATTACGTGGCGGGTGGTCTGGTACAGGTTGGGCGTACCCGGGTGCTTCAGCTCCGGCGTGCCCCAGCACGGCCACGGCAGGCCGTAGTAGTCGCCGTCGCACGGACCGCCCACCGCCTTCAGCGTCTTCACGTCGAAGGTGTGCTGGTTCTTCATGTGCGCCTTCAGGCGCTCGGGCGACTGGCCCGTGTAGCCGATCGTCCAGATGCCGCGGTTGATCTCCTTCAGGATCGACTCGGGAGTCGGCTCGTGCCATTCGATCCCGTGCTTGTTCACGGGACGCATCTCGTAGTTCTTCGACAGCTGCTCGCCGAAGCCCAGGCGCTCGGCGAAGGCCTGCATGATCGTGTGATCGGGCATCGACTCGAACAGCGGCTCGATGACGCGCTCGCGCCATTGCAGCGAGCGGTTCGAGGCGGTGACCGAGCCCGAGGTTTCGAGCTGCGTGCACGCCGGCAGCAGGTAGACCGCGCGGTTCGGATTGATGTTCTTGTTGTCGCTGCCGCGCATCGCAGCCATCGCCGCGGTGGCCGACGGATAGGGGTCGACGACGACCAGCAGGTCGAGCTTGTCCATCGCCCGCTTCATGTCCAGGCCGCGCGTCTGCGAGTTCGGCGCGTGGCCCCAGTAGATGACTCCGCGCAGGTTCGTCGGCTGGTCGAGCGCGTCCTTGTTCTCGAGCACGCCGTCGCACCAGCGCGAAACGGTGAGCCCGGCCTTCTCCATCATGCCGGGCGCGAACTGCGCCTTCATCCAGTCGTAGTCGACGCCCCATACAGCGGCGAAGTGCTTCCACGAACCCGCGGCGACGCCGTAGTAGCCGGGCAGCGAGTCGGGGTTGGGCCCGATGTCGGTGGCACCCTGCACGTTGTCGTGGCCGCGGAAGATGTTCGCGCCGCCGCCGGGGATGCCGACGTTGCCCAGCGCGAGCTGCACGATGCACGAGGCGCGCACCATCGCGTTGCCGATCGAATGCTGCGTCTGCCCCATGCACCAGACGAGCGTCGACGGGCGGTTCTTCGCCATCATCTCGGCCGCCTGCGCGAGGATCGCCTCGGGAACGCCGGAAGCTTCCTCGACCTTGTCGGGCGTCCACTTCGCGAGCACCTCCTCGCGAACCTTCTCCATGCCGTAGACGCGGTCGTTGATGTACTGCTTGTCTTCCCAGCCGTTCTTGAAGATGTGGTACAGCATGCCGAACAGCACGGGAATGTCGGTGCCCGAGCGGAAGCGGATGTACAGATCGGACTTCGCCGCGGTGCGCGTGCGCCGCGGGTCGGCGACGATGAGCTTCGCGCCGTTCTCCTTGGCATGCAGCATGTGCAGCATCGACACCGGATGCGCCTCGGCGGCGTTCGATCCGATGTAGAACGCGCACTTCGTGTTCTGCATGTCGTTGTACGAGTTCGTCATCGCGCCGTAGCCCCAGGTGTTCGCCACCCCGGAGACGGTCGTCGAGTGACAGATGCGCGCCTGGTGATCCATGTTGTTCGTTCCGAAGAACGACACCATCTTGCGCATCAGGTACGACTGCTCGTTGCTGTGTTTCGACGAGCCGATCCAGAACACCGCGTCGGGTCCTGACTCCTGCTTGATCTTCTTCAGCCGCTCGGTGATCTCGTCGAGCGCCTGCTTCCAGCTGATGCGCTGGTATTTGCCGTTGACCAGCTTCATCGGCGTCTTGAGGCGGTAGTCGCCGTGGCCGTGCTCGCGGATCGAGGCGCCCTTCGCGCAATGCGCGCCCAGGTTCAGCGGCGAATCGAACACCGGCTCCTGGCGTATCCAGACGCCGTTCTCGACGACGGCGTCGATCGAGCAGCCCACCGAGCAGTGCGTGCAGACGGTGCGGTGCACCTCGATCTTGCGCGGCGCCTCGGACTGCGCCTGCGCGGGCTCCACCATGTCGAACGAGAAGGCGCCGGCCGCGGCGCCCGCGCCGACGCCGATTCCCGATCGCTTCAGGAACGTGCGCCGATCCATCGTCGTCGACAGCGCCGAGCGCACGCCGCGCGCCAGGCTGGCGGTGAGCGCGCCGGGCGCCGGTGCGGCAGCGGATTTGCGTTGCAGTTGCATCTCGCGTCTCCTCGGTGCTCAGACCAGCGTGCTGCGGTAATAGCGCTTGACGTGATCGGTGACGTGATATCCGCCGCCGCCGCGCTCGTCGAGCTTCGCCTTCGCCTTCGGCGCCGGCGCCTGCAGCGGACTGCCGCGCGTGGCGACCACCGCGGCGCCCGCCGCCGACGCGAGTCCGGCGCCGAGCAGGAAGCCCCTGCGCGAATTCCCGTCGGATGCTTTCGGCTTCTTCGTGCTCATGGCTGCGGTCCTCCGGATGGATCAGTCGAGGGATTCGAAATCGAACGCCTGGCGCTCCACGGCGAGGAACTCGCCGAGCAGCCGTGCGACGTGCTTGTAGAAATCGGTGACGCCGCAGTGCTCGATCGCGCCCACCAGCGTTTCGTACCACGGCGAGAGAAAACGCTCGAAGAACACGCGTTGCGTGGAGAGGCTTCGCAACGGCTCGGGCGCGGCGACGATCAGCCAGGCCATCGTCTCGCACAGGGCGGCGATGTGGTCTTCGGTCTCGGAAACGTCGGGCCGGCGCGCCACGCCCAGCAGCGCGAGATGCTCGCGCAGGTCGACCAGCGGACGCTCGTGCAGATAGCCGCTCAGGTGCCACGACGCGTTCAGGAACACCTCGGCCTTGCCGACGCCGATGAATGCCGCTTCGTACTCCTGGCGCAGGGCGTCGGCATCGGCGTCGGCGCACGCCTGCGCGAAGGCGTTCCATGCGCGCGCCAGAGGGGAAGAATGGGGCGAAGGATCGACGCCGGACGCGGCGGGCGACGCCATCTGCCCGCCGATCTCGCGAAGCCGCTGCGCCGACGGCGGCGCGCGGAAGAACTCGGCCAGCGTCGCGTACCAGCGGGCACGCGCAACGTCTTCCGGCGACACCGGGCGCGATTGCGACGACGCCGGTGCCGCGGCACTCATGGCCGCTTGCGTTCCTCGAGCGCGACGATCGTCGCCTCGTCGGTTCGCGAGAACATGTCGACGACGCGGCAGTCGGCGCACATCTGCAGCCGGCGCGTGGCCGCGCCGCCGAACATCGAGTGCCCGGAGAGCTTGCCGAGCATGTTCTCGATCATCTGGCGGGTGCCGAAAGGCTTGCCGCACGAGATGCAGGCGAAAGGCTGCGCCTCGTTGAGAACGACCGGTGTTCTTGTCTCCTCGGTGAACACATACCTCGGCTCCAGCGTTATCGCCTGTTCGGGACAGGTCTTCACGCACAGGCCGCACTGCACGCAGTTGCGCTCGATGAAGCGCAACTGCGGCGAATCGGGGTTGTCGAGCAATGCCGATTCGGGACAGGCACCTATGCACGCCAAACATAGCGTACAGCTGTCTCTTTGGACTTTCAACGAACCGAATGGCGAGCCCGCGGGCAATAGCACGTTTTGCGGAACGCTGCGTCCGCGGGAAGCCGCCTGCGCGATCAGGTGATCGAGCGCGAATTCGATCGAACGCCGCTTGTCCTCGGACAGCCCGAAGGTGGCGGGCTGCGCGACGCCTTCGGCCGCCTCGAGCGCGAACAGCGCATCGGCCCAGTCGTCGCGGCTGGCGTCGACGACGTGGAAATGCCTGCCGGCATAACCGAGCGCGCCGACCAGCGTCTGCGCAACGGCGAATTGCGCGGTGGTCGCCTCGCGGTATTGCGGAGCGATGCCGGGCGCGGCGAGCACCGCGACCTGGCTCGCGCCGTAGGCGAGCGCGGCCAGCGCTACGTCGATACCCACGGAGCCGACGTGGCGAACCGACACCGGAATCACGCGCGCAGGCAGGCCGCGTCCTGCGGGCAGCCCACGGGCGGGCCCTCGCGCGCCGCGCGGCGCGCGGATCAGCGACTCGAGCAACAGGCGGCCGTCCTCCTCGTCGTGAAAGAGGATCAGCGCGTTGCTTCCGCCGCGCTCGCGGTAGGCGAGCAGCCCCTGCCGCACCGGCTCCATCAGACGTGCGGGCGTCGGGTACTGGTAGCTGATCGCGCCCGACGGACACACCGTCGTGCAACCGCCGCAGCCCATGCACAGATGCGGCTCGACGCGGATCCGGTCGCCGGCCGATTCGATGGCGCGCGTGGAGCACACGTCGATGCACGCCGTGCAACCGGTGATCTGGTTGCGCCCGTGCGCGCACATCTTCTCGCGATAGCGGAAGTACTTCGGCTTCTCGAACTCGCCGACCATCGCCACCAGCTCGAGCGCCATGCGGGAGCGATCCTTCTCGCTACGCCCGGGGTGGAAATAGCCCTGCGGCGGCTGATGACTCTCGAACATCGGCGTGCCCAGCCGGGTGACCGAGCAGCGGCGGCAGGTGTCGCCGAGCGGCTGCAGCCGGCAGTCGAACATCGAATCGGCGCGCAGGTCGAAGACGAGGTCGAAGCGCTCGCTGCGTTCGCGCTCGGAGCGCGAGAAGTCGATCGCGCCGATCGAGCCGCAGGCGGCCACGCAGGCGCGGTGCGACCGGCACAGCGCCGTGTCGACCTGCAGGTCGGCGCCGATCGCCGATTCGGGGCACGCATCGACGCAGGCGCCGCAGCGCACGCAGGCGTCGAGATCGATCGGATTGTCCTGCGTCCAGCGCGCCTCGAAATTACCGAGCCAGCCCTCGATCGATACGAGCGTTCCGGACAGCACCGGAAAGGCGCGCCCGGACGGCAGCGACGCGCCTCGCGAATCGGTCATCAGCACGGTGGGGCTCAGGTGCCCGGCGAGCCGGGCGCCCCATTCGAGCGCGTCGCGCCCCGGCCCGACGACGAGCACGCGGCCCTGTGAGCGATATTCCACCGCAGGTACCGGGTCGATGCCGGCGCTTGCCGCGATCGCGACCAGCGCGGCGATCTTCGGCCCCGCGTCGGCCCGTTCCTCGCCCCAGCCGGCCAGCTCGCGCACGTTGACGAAGCGCACCGGCGCGAGGGCCTGCTTCGCGGTGGCGAGTTCGCCGAACAGTGCCGACTCCTGCGTGCACGCGACGACCACGTCGTCGGTGCCGCCGATCGCATCGGTGAAGCGCGAGACCTCGCGCCGGCACAACTCGCGTGCCGCGGGCAGCACTTCCACCGATCCGGGCAGGCCCGCCGCCAGACGGGCGCTCGCCAGATCGATCGTTCCATTGCAGCTGCAGACCAGGACCTTCGTTTTCACCCTTGCGTCTCCGGTTTCGCTTCGTCGTTGTCTTCCTCGGCGCCGGCGGCCGCATCGGCTACGCCCGCCGCGCCTGCTATATCCACGTCCGCCGCGCCTGCTACGTCCGCCGTGCCTGCTACGTCCGCCGCGCCTGCTGCATCCGTCGCATCGGTTGCTTCCTGCGCATCGGCCCCGCGGGCTGCGCCGGCCTCGTCCGGCACGCGGGAAGCGTGCGGCTCGCCCTGCGCGTTGCGGCGCTCGATCTCCTCGTCCGACAGCCCGATCGTGTGCAACTGCTGCAGCTTCGAGAGCATCGACTCCGGAATCGGATCGGGCTGCGTGTAATCGTCGATGTAGACGTCCAGCCCGTCCATCACGTTGTACCGCGGGTCGCGGAACAGCTGCGCGAGCGCGGCGTTGCGCGTGGAGGCATCGACGCCGGGGCGCATGAAGGCGCGGAAGTCCGACTCCGGCGTCAGCGTATCGATCGGCAGTAGTTCGGGCGCCGGTTCGGGACGCTCGCCGGCGCGAGCCGGACCGCCGGCTGCCAGTTGCGCGCCGGAGTCGACGGACGCCGGCGGCACGCGGGGGGCTGCATCGCTGCACGTGGACACGGGCGACACGCGCGCAGTCTCATCGTCGCGCTGCGGCGCCGGCGATGCGTCGCGATCGCGTGCGTCCTCGTCCTCGTCCCTGCGGCTGTCGTGCTTGCGTCGCGACCAGCGCGACAGGAATCCTTCGCTCATGTTCGCGCCCTCTCGTGTTGCCGATCACCAGCGATCGTCGTGCGTGTCGCCCCCCGCGCCCGGCTCGGCCGAACCGCTCTCCTGCCCTCGCATCGCCTCTCGCTCGCGCATCTCCTCGCGCTCGCGCTCGGTCATCTCACCGAACTGATCGCGCGGCAGGAACGACGGCCGGGCCTGCCTGTGCTTCTTCTTCGTCGGTTCGGCCACGTAATGCAGGCTCACGTACTCCGCCACCCAGGAAGCCATCGGCGCGGGCATCGGGACCCGATCGACTCTCGCGCCGCCGTCCATCCATCGGCCCGCTTCGTTGTAGCTCGCCGTGACGGCGAGCGCGCGCGGCGGCGTGCGGTCGTCCTCGACGACGATACCCGTGTCGTCCTCGTGCAGGCGCCACTGCACGAACAGCGACGGCTCGGCGGTGGTGAGGTTCAGGTAGTACCCCTCGCACTCGTCGAGGTACAGGTGCACGGAAAGATCGCTGCCGGGCGCCGCGGGTTCCACCGCCACCGGCCGCCAGATCCGCGGCTGCAGCCAATGACCGGTTTCGCGGCATTCGAAGCGCACGCGCACCGCAACCGGATCGATCTCGGGCAGCGGCTCGGCTCCCTCGGGAGGACGATACTCACGATCGGTCAAGAACGTTCTCCGCCGTTTCCCGTGCGCATTGCTACCATGGGGCATCTTAGCGATTCAGACATGAACGAACGAATCCCCTCCGCCGAGCAGCGGTATGCCGCTTCGGTCCCCGAGGTCTCGGGAACGCCCGCTGCCCCTACGGGCCGGCTGATCGACCGGCGTGGTCGCCGGCTGCACGACCTGCGCATCTCCGTCACCGACCGCTGCAATTTCCGCTGCACCTACTGCATGCCGAAGGAGCTGTTCGGCAAGGATTACGCCTTCCTGCCGCACGCGTCGCTGCTCACCTTCGAGGAGATCACCCGGCTCGTGCGCCTGTTCGTCGCGCATGGCGTCGAGAAGATCCGCCTCACCGGCGGCGAGCCGCTGCTGCGTCGCGACGTGGAACGCCTCGTCGCGATGCTGGCGCAGCTGCGAACGCTGTCAGGCGAGCCGCTCGATCTCACGCTCACCACCAACGGCTCGCTGCTCGCGCGCAAGGCGCAGGCGCTGCGCGACGCGGGCCTGCGCCGGGTCACGGTGAGCCTGGATGCGGTCGACGATGCGGTGTTCCGCAGCATGAACGACGTGGACTTTCCGGTCGCCGACGTGCTGGCCGGCATCGAGGCCGCCGAGAAAGCCGGCCTGCATCCGCTGAAGATCAACATGGTCGTCAAGCGCGGCGTGAACGACCACGAGATCGTGCCGATGGCGCGGCTCTTCCGCGGCAGCGGCCACATCCTGCGCTTCATCGAATTCATGGACGTCGGCGCCTCCAACGGCTGGCGGATGGACGACGTCGTCCCCAGCGCCGAAGTTGCGCGCCTGGTCGGCCAGGCGTTCCCCATCGAGCCGCTCGAAGCGAACTATCCGGGCGAGGTCGCGGAACGCTGGCGTTATGTGGACGGCGCGGGCGAAATCGGGCTCATCTCGTCGGTCACGCAACCGTTCTGCGGCGCCTGCACGCGCGCCCGCCTGTCCACCGAAGGCAAGCTCTTCACCTGCCTGTTCGCCACGCACGGTCACGACCTGCGCGCACTGTTGCGCGGCGGCGCCGACGACGCGCAGCTCGCGGCAGCGATCGCCTCGGTCTGGGGCGCGCGCAACGATCGCTACTCCGAGCTGCGCTCGGCCGACACCGTCGGGTTGCGCAAGATCGAGATGTCGTACATCGGCGGATAGAACGTGTCGATCGCCCTCAGCTCCTGCGCCCGCCCGGCCACCTACGAGGTCGACGCGATCAACGAGCGCGGCGAGACGGTGCCCACCGCGATCGCCGGGGAGCACCCGCTGACGCTGTATCTCGACAAGCGCGAGCTCGTCACGCTGATGACGCTCGGCGCGGCGCCCGAGCACCTGGCGCTCGGCTATCTGCGCAACCAGCGGCTGGTCGAGTCGCTCGACGAGCTGTCTTCCATCCAGGTCGACTGGGAGACCAACTCGGTGGCCGTCACCTCGGCCTCGCTCGCCGCGCGCGGCGTTCCGGTATGGGACGACGCGGCGCAGGCCGACGCGCTCGGCGCACGCCTGGCGCGGCGCACCGTCACCACCGGCTGCGGCCAGGGCACGGTGTTCGGCGACCTGATGGACGAGATCGACCGCATCGAGCTTTCGGAGCATGCGCGCCTCACCGAGGAAACGCTCTACGCGGTCACCGACCGCGTGCGCCGGCACGAATCGATCTACAAGGTCGCGGGCGCGGTGCACGGCTGCGCGTTGTGCGCGAATGCGGGCGACGAACGCGGCGAAATCCTTCGCTTCGTCGAGGACGTCGGCCGCCACAACGCGGTCGACGCGATCGCCGGCTGGATGTGGGTCGAATCGGTGAGCGCGGCCGACAAGATCTTCTACACCACCGGCCGGCTCACCTCGGAGATGGTCATCAAGTGCGCGCAGATGGGCATTCCATTCCTGCTGTCGCGCTCCGGGCTCACGCAGATGGGTCATGAGATAGCGCGGCGCGTCGGGCTCACGATGATCGGGCGCTGCCAGGGCAAGCACTACCTGCTCTTCACCGGCGCGCAACGCTTCGTGCGCCAGCCGGTGCGCGCCTGGGCCTGAACGCGTGCCGTCCCCGCCGAGCGAGCGCCGCGGCGCCGAAACCCTGCCGATGCCGTCGACGATCGGCCGCGACGACGTCACCGGCATCGTGCTGGCCGGCGGGCTCGGGCGCCGGATGAGCGACGACGGACGCGGCGTCGACAAGGGGCTGCAGCCGTTCCGCGGCCGGGCGATGATCGCGCATGCCCTCGAACGCTTCGCGCCGCAGGTCGGCGCCCTGATCGTCAATGCGAACCGCAACGTCGAGCGCTATCGCGAGTTCGGCTGGCCGGTCGCGCCCGATGCCGTCGAGGGCTTCGCCGGCCCGCTCGCCGGTCTTCACGCCGGCATGACGCAGGCGCGCACGGCATGGATCGCCACCGTTCCGTGCGACTCCCCTTTCCTGCCGCTCGATCTCGTCGCGCGCCTGGCCGCGGCGATCGACGCCTCCGGGGCGCGGGGCGAACGTGCGCAGCTCGCCGTCGCGCGCACCGGCGCGCAGCCGCATCCGGTCTTCGCGCTGGTCGAGCGCGCGCTGCTCGCCGACCTCGAGCGCTTTCTCTCCGAGGGCCGGCGCAAGATCGATGCGTGGTACGCGCCGCTGCGCGTCGTCGAGGTCGAGTTCGACGACGAGGCCGCGTTCCGCAACCTGAACACGATGCAGGAACTGAAGGAAGAGGAGCGCCGATGACAGCGCGCACGAGGCAGACGCGATGACCGCCCCCGGCGCTCCGGCGCAGTCGCTCGCCGATACCGCGCGCGGCATCTCCGATGCCGACCCGCGCACCTATCTCCCGATCGAGCGCGCGCGCGCGATCATCGCGAACAGCATCGAAACCGTCACCCTCGTCGAGCGTGTCGCGATCCGCAGCGCGCTCGATCGCGTGCTCGCGCACGACGTCATTTCCACGATCGACGTGCCGCCGCACGACAACTCGGCGATGGACGGCTATGCGCTGCGCGGCGAAGAACTCGCGGCCGGCGGCGAGACGCGGCTGCGCATCGCCGGCACCGCCTTCGCGGGCCGCGCCTTCTCCGGCGAGGTCGCGCCCGGCGAAGCGCTGCGCGTGATGACCGGAGCGCCGCTGCCCCCGGCGCTCGACACCGTCGTCGCCCAGGAGTTCGTTCGCGTCGACGACGGGTTCGTCGTCGTGCCGCCCGGCCAGGAACGTGGCCAGCATCGGCGCCTGCGCGGCGAGGATCTGCGCGTGGGCGACGCCGCGCTCGAAGCCGGAAAGCGACTCACGCCGGCCGACATCGGCCTGCTCGCCTCGCTCGGCGTGCCCGAGGTCGGCGTACGACGCCGGCTGCGTGTCGCCTTCTTCTCCACCGGCGACGAGCTGCGCTCGATCGGCGAGGGGTTGGAGCCGGGACAGATCTACGACAGCAACCGCTACACGATCTGGTCGATGCTCACGCGCCTGGGCGTCGAAGTCGTCGACCTCGGCGTCGTGCGCGATTCACCCGAAGCGCTCGAGCACGCGATGCGCAGCGCCGCCGCCGAAGCCGACGCGATCGTCTCCTCCGGCGGCGTGTCGGTGGGCGAAGCCGATTTCACGCGCGAGGTGATGGCGCGCCTGGGCGACGTAGCCTTCTGGCGCATCGCGCTGCGGCCGGGCCGTCCGATGGCCTTCGGCCGCGTGGGACGCGCCTGCTACTTCGGCCTGCCGGGCAACCCGGTGGCCGTGATGATCACCTTCTATTTCGTCGTGCGCGATGCGCTGCTGCGGATGATGGGCGCCGCGCCGCAACCGCTGCCGTGGGTGCGCGCCCGCTCGCTCGAAGCGATGCGCAAGCGCCCCGGACGAACCGAGTATCAGCGCGCGCGTCTCGCGCTCGGCGCCGACGGGCGAATGGAAGTTGCCACCTTGGGCAACCAGGGATCGGGCGTGCTGCGCTCGATGTCCACGGCGAACTGCATCGTGGTGCTGCACCACGACCAGGGGTCGGTGGCGGCGGGCGACGAGGTGGACTGCGTGGCCTTCGACGGGCTGCTATAGCAGCGCGGCCGTGCTCACGACGATTCCGTCCTCGTCCGCGTAGCACCAGTGGCCGGGCGCGATGCGCATGCCGCCCACGCGCACCGTCTCGCCGATCGCGCCCTCGCCGCGCTTCTCGCTGCGCCGCGGATTCGCCGCGAGCGCGCGAACGCCGATGTCGCAGGCATCGATCTCGACGGTGTCGCGCACGCAGCCGTCGACGATCACGCCGCTCCAGCCGTTGCGCTGCGCCAGTTGCGCGAGGTTGCCGCCGAGCAGCGCGCAGCGAAGGCTGCCGCCGCCGTCGACCACGAGCACGCGGCCGTTGCCCGGCTGCTCGAGCGCGCTGCGCACCGCAGAGTTGTCCTCGAAGCAGCGCACCGTCTCGATCGTGCCGGCGAAGCGCGCGCTGCGCCCGTAGGTACGGAACACGGGCGGCAGCACCTGCACCTCGCCCGCGGCGAGGCGCGCCTCGTTCGCGTCGCACAGATCGGCGGTGGCGAACGAAATGGATCCGGTGGAAGCGGTCATCGTCCGATGCGATCGGCGTGGTTGCTCACCGTGCCCGGCAGGCTGGCGTAATAGGCGGCCACGTTGCGGATGTCGGCGCGCGACAGCGGCTTGGCCTGCGCGCCCATGATCGGGTTCTTGCGCCGGTCGTGCTTGTAGTCGAGCAGCGAATGCTCGAGATAGTCCTGGTACTGCCCGGCGAGCTTCGGATACGAAGGATCGATCGGCGTGTTGCCGTCCTTGCCGTGGCAGGCGGCGCAGACCTCTTCCGCCTTCTGGCGGCCGGCGTCGATGCTCTGCGCCTGCGCGGGCAGCGCGAAGGCCGCCGCTGCGGCGAAGGCCCCGACGAGCGGAAGCAGGCGCGGAGTCGTCCTCGACAAAGGACGAAATGCGGAGAACGCGGGGAATGCGCGCATGTTCATTTCGACCCGTAGTACGCGGCGAGATCGGCGATATCGCGATCGCTCAGCCCTTCGGCCACCGCCGTCATCGTCGGATGATTGCGGTCGCGGTTGCGATACTCGCGCAACGCGGATTCGATGTAGCGCGCGTTCTGTCCGATGATGCGCGGCACGTGATAGACGCTCGGGAACGACGACTTGTACCCGGGAATCTCGTGGCAGCCGATGCACATCGAGTTCTTCGCCCGCCCTGCCTCGGCGTTCCCCTGCACCGCCTGTTGATCCTGCGCCGGCGCGGCTCCCTGCGATGCGCCCTGCGCGACAGCCAGGCATGGCAGCAGCATCACCGCCGCGAATCCGGCGGCAACCATCCTCTTCTCGATCATGGGTCTCCGGCCGTGGCGCCGGGCGGCGCAGGCCTTGTAATGTTCGTGGGTGGCCCGATTCTAGCGGACTCGCTCCGAGCCAGTCCAGCAACCCGGGCGGCAGCAGGCGTTCCCGTATACTCGAAAGACCCCATCTGCCGGGTCGTGTCTTCGCGACCACAACCTCCGAGAATCATGCGTTTCCAGGGCACCGACACCTACGTCGCCACCGACGACCTGAAGCTCGCCGTGAACGCGGCGATCCGCCTGCAGCGGCCGCTGCTGATCAAGGGCGAACCCGGCACCGGCAAGACGATGCTCGCCGAGGAAGTCGCCTCGGCGCTCGACATGCCGCTGCTGCAGTGGCACATCAAGTCGACGACGAAGGCGCAGCAGGGCCTGTACGAGTACGACGCGGTGTCGCGGCTGCGCGACTCGCAACTGGGCGACGAGCGCGTCAAGGACATCCACAACTACATCGTGAAGGGCGTGCTCTGGCAGGCCTTCGAGTCCGAGCGGCCGGTCGTGCTGCTGATCGACGAGATCGACAAGGCTGACATCGAGTTCCCCAACGACCTGCTGCGCGAGCTCGACCGGATGGAGTTCTACGTCTACGAGACGCGCCAGCTGATACGCGCCCGGCATCGGCCGGTCGTGATGATCACGTCGAACAACGAGAAGGAGCTGCCCGACGCGTTCCTGCGCCGCTGCTTCTTCCACTACATCAAGTTCCCCGACAAGGACACGATGCAGGCGATCGTCGACGTGCACTTCCCGAACCTGAAGAAGACGCTGGTGAAGGAAGCGCTCGAGTCCTTCTTCCAGATGCGCGAGCTTCCCGGGCTGAAGAAGAAGCCGTCGACGAGCGAACTGCTCGACTGGCTGAAGCTGCTGGTGGCCGAGGACATCCCGCCCGAGGCGCTGCGCGCCAAGGACGGCAAGAGCGTCATTCCGCCGCTGCACGGCGCGCTGCTGAAGAACGAGCAGGACGTGCACTTGTTCGAGCGGCTTATTTTCATGGCCCGCCATAACCGGTAAAGCATGGCGCGCTGGATCGAGCCGGTCACGCTCGAGGGCGAGCACGTCACCCTCGAGCCGCTCGCGAATTCGCACGTCGAGGCGCTCGCGCGGGCGGCGGCCGACGGCGAGCTGTGGCGGCTCTGGTATACGTCGATTCCGTCGCCCGGTCGCACCGAGGCGTATGTCGATGCGGCGCTCGAAATGCGCGAGCGCGACGGCGCCCTGCCCTTCGTCGTGCGGCGCCGCGTCGATGGCGCCGTCGTCGGAACCACGCGTTTCTTCCACGTCGAGCCGGCGCACCGGAGGCTCGAGCTGGGCCACACCTGGTACGCGGCGAGCGCGCAGCGCAGCGCGGTGAACGCCGAGTGCAAGCTGCTGCTGCTCGGCCATGCTTTCGAGGCGCTCGGCGCGGTGGCCGTCGAGCTGCGCACGCATTTCCTGAATCAGGCGAGCCGGCGGGCGATCGAGCGGCTCGGCGCAAAGCTCGACGGCGTGCTGCGCCATCACATGACGATGCCCAACGGCACGCTGCGCGACACCTGCGTCTACAGCATCCTCGCCGCCGAGTGGCCGGCGGTGCGCGAGAACCTGAAACTGCGGCTGGCGATGCGCGGAGCGACGCGATGCTGATCGATTTCTTCCTGCACCTGCGCGGTGCGAAACTGCCGGTATCGATCAAGGAATACCTGCTGCTGCTCGAAGGGATGCGCGAGCACGTCATCGGGCCGTCGATCGACGAGTTCTACTACCTGTCGCGCGCGGCCCTGGTGAAGGACGAGCGCAACTTCGACAAGTTCGACAAGGCCTTCGGCGCCTACTTCAACGGCGTACGCGCGATCCCCGGCATCGACGTCGACCTGCCGCTCGAATGGCTGAAGCGCCGTCTGCAGCGCGAGTTCACGCCCGAGGAAAAAGCGGCGATCGAGGCGATGGGCGGGCTGGACAAGCTGCTCGAGCGGCTGCGCGAGCTGCTCGAAGAGCAGAAGGAGCGCCACGAAGGCGGCAGCAAGTGGATCGGCACGAACGGCACCTCGCCTTTCGGCAACGGTGGCTACCATCCGGAAGGCATCCGCATCGGCGGTCCATCGGCGGGCAACCGCACGGCAGTCAAGGTCTGGGAGCAGCGCGCCTACCGCGACTACGACGACCAGGTCGAGCTGGGCACGCGCAACATCAAGGTGGCGCTGCGCCGTCTGCGCAAGTTCGCGCGCGAAGGCGCCGACGAGGAACTCGACCTCGACGACACGATCGCCTCCACGGCGCGCAACGCCGGCTGGCTCGACATCCGGATGATTCCGGAGCGGCACAACACGATCAAGGTGCTGATGCTGCTCGACGTCGGCGGCACGATGGACGACCACATCCAGCAGACCGAGGAGCTGTTCTCGGCTGCGAAAACCGAGTTCAAGCACCTCGAGTTCTACTACTTCCACAACTGCGTCTACGACCATGTGTGGAAGAACAACCGCCGTCGCCACGCCGAGCGCTTCGACACCTGGGACATCCTGCGCAAGTACAACCCCGACTACCGGCTGATCTTCGTCGGCGACGCGACGATGAGCCCCTATGAAGTCCTGCAGCCCGGAGGCTCGGTCGAGTACAACAACGAGGAGGCGGGCGCGGTCTGGCTGCGCCGGCTCGTCGAGCGCTTTCCGAAGTTCGCCTGGCTCAATCCGGAGCCCGAAGGCGTCTGGGAATACCGGCAGTCGATCGCCGTGATCCGGCAGGTCATGCAGAACCGGATGTACCCGCTGACGATCCAGGGGCTGGAGCGGGCGATGCGGGAGCTGTCGAAGTAGTCGCGTAGGCGCCGACCGGCCGCCACTCCCCGCTCCGACGAAACTCGACCACCCGGCCGCCCCGGATCCGTACCGGGGCGGCCGGATCCTGCCTGCTGCGCAGGCGCGAACTGCGCCCGCCGCCATCGCTCGCACCCGCGCGTGCCTCAGCCTCTTGACAACGTCGTTCGTCGACGGCACTCTAGAATTGAAACACTGTTCTAAATCCAAGAGTGACGACGAAAACGGTCGACCAGGGTCTGCAATTGCTCGAGTTGCTGGCTTCGACGCCCGATCCGCAAGGCGTCTCGGAACTGGGCCGAGCGCTCGGGCTGCCGAAGAGCAAGGTCTTTCGCCTTCTGGATACGCTGGCGGGCAGACGGTACGTGCGGCGGCGCGAAGAAGACAGCCGCTACGAGATCACGCTCAAGCTGTGGGAGCTCGGCAACATCTCGATGTCGCGGCTCTCGGTGACGGACGTTGCCCGCCCCTTTCTCGATTCGCTGGCGGCCCGCAGCGGAGAGTCGGCCCAACTGGCGGTGCTCGACTGCGGCGAGAGCGTCTACGTCGACAAGTCCGACGGCGCCCATCCGGTGAGCGGCGTAACCCGCATCGGCAGCCGGCTCCCGGCGCACTGCTGCGCAACCGGCAAGGCCGAGCTGGCGTTCCAGCCGCCCGAGACGCTGAAGCTCCTGTCCCGACGGCTGAAGGGCTTCACGACCGCAACCATCACGACCTCGAAGGCGCTCGCCCAGGAACTTGCCGAAGTGCGCGAGCGCAGATACGCGATCAATCGCGGGGAGTGGTACGAGGACGTCTGGGGCGTTGCAGCGCCCGTGCGCGACCGGACGGGCGCGGTATGCGCGAGCATCGGCGTCTGGGGCCCGCGACACCGTCTGTCCGTACGGCTCGACGAGATCGCGCATCTGGTCGTTGCCGCCGCCTCGGGAGTCTCGGCGGCTCTCGGTCACACCCCTCGCGTCCCATAGGACTGCGCGAAGGTTCGCACGCTACAACCAGAGGAGACCCGTAGTGAAGCCACTTCTTGCCTCGATCCTGGCGGCCGGCCTGATCGCCGTGACGAGCGCGGCGAATTCCGAGACAGAGTTGCGCGTCTACATGCCGCAGGGCGTCGTGAAGGCGGTCGAAACCCACATCGCGCCGATCATGCGCGAGAAGTACGACACCAGGGTGGTGATCACGCCTTCGCTGAGCGGCCAGTCGCTCACGAAGGCGGTCGCGCAGCGGGCTTCTCCGGAGATCTCGGTCTTCCTGCTCGACGAAGGCCCCTGGCTCCAGGGCAAGCAGGCAGGCCTCTGGGACAAGCTCGAAGGTGTATCGACGCTCGAGCAGATTCCGCCGCGATTCAAGGACGCGGACGGCATGGGAAGCGCGTTCCTCCTCTATCTGCTGGGCATCATCTACGACGAAAAGGCCCTTGCAGCCGCCGGCGTCGCACCTCCCGTCTCCTACGACGATCTCTGGAACCCCGCCCTGAAGGGAAAGGTGACGATTCCCGATTCGACCAGCACCTTCGCCTACGCCCTTCTCTTCAAGATCAACGAACTGCAGGGCGCTGACGCCCGCAAGTCGCTCGACCCCGGCTTCGCCCGGCTCGAACAGCTCCGGCCGAACGTCGGGGTGTTCCACGGAGGCGCCTCCACGCTGATTCCTCTCTTCTCGCAGCAGCAGGCGTCGGTGGGCTTCAATGCGAGCTTCCCGGCGCAGCGACTGGCCGCGGACGGGCTTCCCATTCGATGGATCGCGCCGAAGGAAGGCGCGATCGCGATCGCCTCGTATGTCGCGATCGCCAGGAACGCGCCCGCCCGGGAGGCCGCGCGCCGCTTCGTCGAGCTCCTGCTCTCGCCGGAATACCAGTCCGTCCAGACCGAAACGGCGTACGGCGGCTACGTGAATCCGGGAACGAAGCTGCGCGAGGAGTTCGCGAAGACCTTTCTCGTGAAGCCGGAGGACATCGAGCGCGCGTCGCTGATGCCGTGGGACCTCTACCTGTCCAGGCGGCAGGAGCTCAATGCGCGCTGGCAACGGCAGGTGGAAAGCAAGTAACGCAATGGCCGGGCACGTACTGTCGCTTCGCTCCGTCGCGAAGAATTTCGGCTCGGCGCAGGTTCTCAAGGGGATCGATCTCGACGTGTCCGACGGCGAGTTCGTCTCGCTGCTCGGCCCGTCGGGCTGCGGAAAGACGACCACCCTGAACCTCGTTGCCGGCTTTCATGCGCCCGACGCCGGCGAGGTGATGATCGACGGCAGGCGCGTGAACGAGGTCCCTGCCTTCCGGCGGGATCTCGGAATGGTCTTCCAGGGCCACGCGCTCTTCCCGCACATGACGTGCTTCGAGAACGTCGCATTCGGTCTGCGCATGCGCCGCCTCTCCGCGGCCGAGATACGCGAGCGGGTCGCGGCGGCGCTGGAGCTCGTTCGCCTGAGCGGCTTCGAATCCCGCTTTCCGCGCGAGCTCTCGGGCGGGCAGCAGCAACGCGTCGGGCTCGCCCGGGCGCTTGCCGTGCGGCCGAGAATCCTCCTTCTCGACGAGCCGCTCAGCAACCTCGACGCGAAGCTGCGACGCGCGATGCAGGCCGAACTGCGGGCGATTCATCGGCACGTGCGAACGACGATGATCTACGTGACGCACGATCAGGAAGAAGCCCTGACGCTCTCCGATCGAGTCGCGGTGATGAACGGCGGCCGCATCGAGCAGCTCGACGATCCGCGTACGATCTACCGGGCACCGCGCACCCGCTTCGTCGCCGACTTCATCGGCGCTTCCAGCTTCGTCGAGGGACGGGTCTGCGGGTCTCGCGACGACGGCGTCGAGGTCGCGATCGACGGCGCGGGAACGATCCCCGTCTGCACCGCCGCGGCCATTACCGTCGGCACCCGGGTGCAGCTGGCCGTCCGCTCGGACCGAATGCGCCTCGTGCCGGAATCGGACTCTCCCCCCGGACCGACCCTGGCTGCCCGCGTCGTCGACACGGCGTTCGCCGGCTCGATCGAGCACGTCACGCTCGACCTCGGCTCGGCGCGATATCTGACGGCGCACCTGCCGTCCGGCGCCGCGCTGCAGCTCCCGCCCGATGCGCGGGTTCGGTTGTACGTCGCGCCCAAGGACTGGATGGTCCTCGCATGACGAGGCGATCGCCGGCATCGCTGGTGCTGCCGGCCGCGGCCTGGCTCGCGGTGGCATGGGCGTGGCCGCTCGCGCTCGTCTTCGGCATGAGCGTGCGCAGCATGGACCCGACCACCTTCGAGCTGACGGGGTTCACCCTCGAGCACTTTCGCACGGTGCTCACCGATCCGTTCTACCTCGACTCGCTCTGGCGCTCGATCCGGATCGCGCTCACCGTCACGGTTCTCGCCGCGGTACTTGGCTACCCGGCCGCGCTGCATGTAGCGAACGCCACGTCGCCGCGCGCCCGGGCCGCCTATACGCTGCTCCTGCTCGTGCCGATCATGGTGAGCCTGGTGGTCACCGCGTTCGCGTGGATCCTGATCCTCGGTCCCCAGGGCCTGATCAATCGGGCGCTGGCCGCTTCGGGCCTGCTGGAGACGCCGCTGCAGCTCCTGAATTCCGAGGCGGGCGTCATCGCGGTACTCGCCTACAGCTTCGGCCCCTACATGATCATCAGCGTGGCCACCGCGATCGAGAAGACGGATCCGGCGGTCCTGCGGGCGGCCGAGGTGCATGGAGCCGGCGCCTGGCAGCGCTTCACCCGGATCACGCTGCCGCTGAGCGTTCCGGGAATGATATCGGGCGGCCTGATCGTGTTCTCGCTTTCCGCCGCGGCCTTCGTGACCCCCTACGTGATCGGCGGCAATCGGGTGAAAGTCATCCCCCTCCAGATCTACAACGCGGCCGTGACGACCTTCGACTGGCCGCTCGCGGCCACGCTCGCCGTCGTGCTTTTCGTGCTGTCCCTGACGGTCGCGATCGTCGTCGGCGGATGGTCGGAGCGGCGCTTCGCGGCCTGGTTGCGCGGCGCATGAAGACCTCGCCGTTCGTGGCCGCCTTGGCGCACGTCACCTATGCCGTGCTCCTGCTGCCGGTGCTGATGGTGATCGGCGCATCCTTCACGACGACGCGCTACATCGCTTTTCCGCCGGTGGGCCTGACCGGCAGGTGGTACGGCGCGGCGCTGGCCGACGATGCCCTGGTCGGCGGGCTCTGGCTCAGCGTGAACGTCGCGCTCACCTCGGTGGCGCTCTCGGCGGCGCTGGGCACCGCGGCAGCCCTCTACGTCGCGCGCCCGGGCGCGCGCGGGAGAGAGGCGCTCGCAGCCTTCTTCCTCGCCCCGCTCAACGTGCCGGCCGTGATGACGGCCTTCGCGCTGCTGCTCGCGTTCACCCAGTGGCGCCTGATCAACTGGTGGGGTCTCGTGATCGCCCACGTGGTCCTGACGATGCCGTACATCATCCGTTCCGTCATGGTCAGCCTCGCAGGACAGGATCCGGCCCTCGGCCGGGCGGCCGCAATCCTCGGCGCGAGTCCCTGGCGAAGCTTCCGCTACGTGACGCTTCCGCTCATCCGGCCCGGCGTCATCGCGGGCGCGGTCTTCGCGTTCCTGATCTCCTTCAACAACGTCCCGGTCTCCGTCTTCATCGCGGCGCCGGGGTCGGCTCCGCTGCCCGTCGTGCTCTTCAACCGGATGCAGTGGCTTGCGGAGCCTTCGGTCGCCGCCGCCGCCACCGTCACGGTTCTCGCCACCGTCTGCGCGATGCTCGTTCTCGAGCGGCGCTTCTCGATCTACCGGTCGATGTTCCGTTGACCGGCCCATACGGATACACAGGAAATGAAAGCTGACCTGCTCCTTCGCGGCGGCGACGTCGTCACTCCCGGCGGCGTGGTTCGCGCCGACATCGTCGTGAAGGACGGCCGCATCGCCGGGCTGGTGTCGGGCGAGATGGCCCCGACGGCGGCCGAAACGATCGACGCAACGGGCCTGACCGTGCTCCCCGGGGGCGTGGACACGCATACGCACCTGCGCGAGCCCGGGTTCACCCACAAGGAGGACATCGTCACGGGAACGCGGGCGGCGGCGGCGGGCGGCTACACCATGGTCTCCGGCATGCCCAACGTGCAGCCCGTGACCACCACGGTACGGCGCTACCTGGACGTGATCGAAGCATACGAGCGGAGTTCGCTCGTCGATTTCAATCACAACCCGTCGCCTACCCGCCTCGACGAAGTGAAAGGCCTCGCGGACGCTGGTGCGCTGGGCTTCAAGGTGTACATGATCACCGACAAGGGAGCGGACTACCCGCACATGCCCGAGCTCGGAGTCCATCACCAGGGCAAGCTCTTCGAGATCGGCGAAGCCGTCGAGCCGACCGGCCTGCCGTTGATGGTGCATCCGAACAACCAGGAGCTGATCGAGACCCTGTCCGATCGGGCCATCGCCAGGGGCGATACGAGCTACCAGACGGTCGCAAGGCTTTCCGCGTCCCACGACGGCATCGTGTTCGACTCAGCCATCAGCTATCTGTGCCGCCTGCAGGAGGTGCTCGGCTTTCGTCTCCACGTCCTGCACGTGCGCTCGCCCCGCTCCATCGAAGTGCTTCGCCAGGCGAAACGTTCGAAGCGGGCCGTCACGGTCGAGACGAATCCGCACATGCTGTTCCTGTGCAACGACTGGAACGAGATCGAGCGTCTCGGGCCCTACGCGCTGAACCTGTGGAACGGACCGGACACGACCGACCTGCTCTGGGAGTGCGTGCGCGACGGAACGATCGACGTGATCGGCTCGGATCACGCGCCGCACTTGCGTGAAGAGAAGGAGATCGGCTGGACCAACATGTTCGCGGCGGCGAACGGAACGCCGAAGATCCAGGAGACGTTGCCGCTCTTCCTCGACCAGGTGAACGCCGGCCGCCTAACTCTCGAGCGCCTTGCCGAGATCTTCTCGACGTCGCCGGCGCGGATCTTCGGTCTCTACCCAAGGAAGGGCGTCATCCAGGTCGGCGCCGATGCGGATTTCGCGATCGTGGACCTGCACCGCAGGCAGACGCTTCGCAACGAGGACATGCTCAGCAAGTGCGGCTGGTCGTCGTGGGACGGAAGGGAAGTGACCGGGGCTACGGTACACACGCTCGTTCGAGGCACGTTCGTGTATCGCGACGGGAAGGTCGTCGGAGCACCCGGACACGGCCGGCACACGAGACCTCTGCGGCGGGACCCCGGGGCGGTGCCGGAGCGATGAAGCAGGTGTTGATGCGGCGCGCCGGCGGCCCCGAAGTCCTCGAGCTCGTCGACGTGCCGATGCCGATTCCCGGGCCGGACGAGGTGCTGGTCGAGGCGGAAGCCATCGGGGTCGGCTGGCCGGACGTGCTGATTCGCAGCGGACGGTACGGATGGATGCCGCCTCTTCCCACCAGCCCGGGCAGCGACATGGCCGGGCGCATCGTCGGCGTGGGCGCCGGCGTCGACCGGAGTCGAATCGGCGAATCGGTGCTCGTGACCGCGCGCGAGCTCCCGGTACGCGGCGGTTGCTATACCGAAGCGATCGCCGTTCCGGCGGATGCGCCGTTCCCGTTGCCGCCCGGCACCGACGCCGCGAAGGCGGTCTGCCTTCCGAACTACCAGGTCGCCTGGAATCTGTTGAACGAATGCGTGACGGGGCGGCAGGTGCGAAGCGTCTTCGTCAACGGCGCCGCCGGTGCGATCGGCGGCGCGGTCGTGCAGCTCGCGAGGGCGAAGGGCCTCGTCGTCTATGGCAGCGTCAGCTCGGACGAAAAAGCGGAGTTCGCGCGGAACCAGGGAGCGCACCACGTCGTCAACTACCGCCGCGAGCCTCTTATCGAGCGAATACTGGAGCTCAGCGGCGGATGCGGAGTCGACCTGGCTCTCGATCACGTGGGCGGGGAGCGGCTTCTCCGGCTGATCGACCTTCTGGGCAAGTGGGGCACGCTCGTCTCGTACAACGCGATCGACGGCCTGCCGGAAGAGAACCTGCTCGCCGCCCTGCGGCGAAACGGAGCGAGATGCCCGTCGATCCGCATCTTCGAGATGCACCTGTACGACGACGATCGCCCCAATCGACGGCGGACCATGCAGGCGGTGATCGACGCGCTCGCGCGCGGAGACATCGACCCGGTCGTGGCGAGTCGGCTGCCGCTGGCTTCCGCGGCGGAAGCGCACAGGATCGTCGAAGGCGGCGGCTCGCCCGGAAAGGTCATCCTGGACCCGAAGCGGTCGTCCTGAGATCCCCGTGAACCGGCCAGCCGAGGGGCCTGCAACATCATGAGCCCGTCTTCCCTCCCGCTTCCCGATCCGATCCCCGTCTCGGTGATCACAGGATTCCTCGGCAGCGGGAAGACCACGCTGCTCAGGCACCTGCTGGCCGACCCGGCGATGGCGGATGCGGCGGTGATCATCAACGAGTTCGGCGAAGTCGGGCTCGACCATCATCTCGTGGAGGCGTCGAGCGACGACGTCGTCGTGATGAGCAGCGGTTGCCTGTGCTGCACGATTCGCGGTGATCTCGTCGACACCTTGCGACGATTGTTCGAGCGCCGACAGCGCGGCGAGCTGCCGCCCTTTCGCCGGGTGCTGATCGAGACCACGGGGCTCGCGGATCCGGCGCCGGTTCTCCATACCCTGATGGAGCAGTCCCGGTTGGGTGCGCCCTACGTGCTCGATGGCGTCCTGACGACCGTCGATGCGGAGTTGGGGAGCCGGCAGCTCGACCGCCAGCCGGAGTCCGTCAAGCAGGCGGCTGTCGCAGACCGGCTGATCCTCACGAAGATCGACCTGGCAGGGCCGGACGCGGTCGCGCGCATGCGCACGCGGCTCCTCGAGCTGAACCCGGGTGCGCCGATCGTCGAGGCGATCCAGGGGGCCGTCGACGCGGGAGAGCTGTTCGGCGTAGGCCTGTACGACCCTCGCTCGAAATCGCAGAGCGTGCGCGACTGGCTGCGTGCCGAGGCGTACCCGGCGGCCGAAGAGCTCGAACGAGATCATGCGCACGGCCACCGGCACGACGTCAACCGGCACGGCGCGGAGATCCGGGCGGACTGCTTCGTCTACGAGTCGCCGCTTCGCTGGAGACTGTTCAGCCCGAATCTCGCTTCGCTGGTGAGCCGCCACGCGGAGAAGCTCCTGCGCGTCAAGGGCATCCTGAATATCGAGGGGGAGCCGAACCCCGTCGTCGTCCACGGAGTGCAGCACCAATTCCAGCGGATGAGGCTGAACGCCTGGCCGGATGCGGACCGGCGCTCGCGGCTGGTCGTCATCAGCCGCGGGCTCGACCGCCGGCTGCTGGCCGACTGGCTGCAGGACGAGGAGCTCTTCGAGCCCGACGGGGGACGCGACAGCCGCGAGTGACCGGAGCCGCGAAACGGCGAGACGACGAATCAGCGCACCCGGTAACGCTCCACCGTCTTCTCGTCGAGAACCACTCCCAGCCCCGGTCCCGAAGGAACGGCGACTTTCCCGTCCTTCGCCACGAGCGGCGGATCGGTGAGCTCGAACCGGATCGGATCGAAGGCCACCGGGTACTCGCACAATTGATAGTTGTCGATCGCGGCGAGCACCTGCAGCATGGCCGCGAACCGGATGGCCGGACCGAAGAAGTGCGGGATGCAGGGAACGTCCCAGGCGCTCGCCACGTGCGCGATGCGAAGGACCTCCGAGATGCCCTGGCGCAGGTCCGGCTGCACGATGTCCGCCGCTGCGGCGAGCAGGATGTCTCGCGTGTCGTAGCGATTGAAGATCTCGTGCTCGCCCATGGCGATCGGCGTGTCGATGCTCGCGGCGAGATGCGCGTAGCCCGTGAGGTCGAAAGGCGGCAGCGGCTCCTCGAGCCAGTGCAGTTCGTGGCGCTCGAGCCGGCGCGCGTTCTGCACGGCATGAGCCCGGTTCCAGCCCGAGTTGACGTCCGCCATCAGCTTGCAGCGGGCGCCGGCCGGCAGCGCGCGTCGCGCCTCGGCGACGATCGCGTCGTCCTGCGCGTCGCGGAATCCCACGCGGATCTTCACGCCGGCGAAGCCTTCTGCGGCGAATCGGCCTACCTCCCCGGCGACTTCTTCCGGGGCGAGTTGCCCGAGACTCGCATAGAGATCGATCTGCGTGCGCCGCGTGCCGAGCAGCCGATGGACCGGCTGCCCCGCGACCTTGCCGAGGATGTCCCACAGCGCGGTGTCGATCGCGCCGAGCACGTAGGACTCGAGGCTGCGGTATCGGCCCAGCTTGTCGAGCACGTGGAACATGTCGGCGTTGCGGGCGCCGATGTCCAGGGGATCCTTTCCGACGAGCAGCGGCCGAAAGGTCTCGTGCACGAGCGGCACGCAGGCCATGTCGCCTGCCGGCGGGCCGTCGACGTCGGCCAGCCCGACGACGCCTTCGTCCGTGTAGACGCGCACGAGGATGATCCGCCGCTCGGTGAGCTCCATGTGGGCGAAGCGGATCGGCCGGTCGTACCTGCTGGCAAGCACCGTCGCCGTGACGTCGGTGATCTTCATTCCGTGGTCTCCGCAACGACGGCCTGGACCGCCATCGCCGCGGCCAGCATTGCGTCGTAGTCCGTGACGACCTGCTCGGGAATCCGCACCCGCTCCGCGATGCGATCGAAGTCCTTGAAGCCGGAACCGGTGACCACGCAGACGATGCGCTCGTCGGGGTGCGCCTCGCCGCCGCGGATCATCCGGCGGATGCCCGCCACGGCGACGGCCCCGCTCGGCTCGATGAAGAGCCCCTCCTGCGCCAGCATCTGCATCGCCTCGATCGTCTCGTCGTCCGGCACTCCGACGACGCTGCCGCCGGATTCGCGGACGGCCTCCAGCGCCCGGTTCCCGAGCAGCCCGGGGTCCGCTCCGGCAAGGGCACCGGCGATCGTCGCGCCCTTCTCGATCGGCGCGACGGACCGGTCTCCGGCGCGAAAGGCCCGCTCGATGGGGTTGCACGCGCTTGCCTGGACGGCGGTCATCTTCGGACGGCCCCGGGTCCAGCCGAGCCGCTCGAGCTCCTTGAAGCCCTTCCAGTCCTTGGCCACCGACATCCCGCCGTTCGCCGGGTGGATCACGCGGTCCGGTACGGTCCAGTCGAAATGCCGGGCGATTTCGTAGGCGTACGACTTCTTCCCTTCGTAGCGGAACGGGTTGTCCGTCCCGCAGTCGTACCACCGCACCGCGCCGCTGTGGATGAGCCGGCGGTACATCGCGTTGATCTGCGAATAGTGCCCGCGGACGCGAACGAGATGCGCGCCGAAGAAGAGCGCCTGCGTGACCTTCGGGATCGGCGTGTCTTCCGGACAGAAGACGACGCAGCCCAGTCCGGCACGCGCCGCGTAGGCGGCGGCCGAGCTCGCCTTGTTTCCGGTCGAGTCGCACGACAGCACCCGATAGCCGAACTCCACCGCCTTCGTCGCCGAGACGGTGATCGAACGATCCTTGAGCGAACCCGTCGGATTGCTCGCGTCGGACTTCACCCAGAGCTCGCGCACGCCCGCCCAGCGGGCGAGCCGATCGCACTTCAGCATCGGCGTATCGCCTTCGCCCAGGCTCACGATCGCCCGGTCGTCGAGAACGGGCATGAGCTCGCGCCAGCGCCACAGCCCCACCGGGCGGCCGGCGATCGAGTCGCGGTCGACCTCCGCCCGGATGCGCGCGTAGTCGTACTCCGCATCGAGCAGGTTGCCGCAGCTCGGGCACAGCAGGAGGTCTCGGTCGGATGCGTAACGTTCACCGCATCCGACGCAGGTGAAACCGGTGAAGTAGTTCATGACGAGGCGTCGTTCTCCCGTGTTTCGTTTCGCTCAACGCGGTGCCATCGCCGTGCGCCGGCTGGCGAACAGGATCGGCACGAGAAGTACGAGCGTGGCCACGATCACGAGCGTCGAGACGGCCGGCAATACCGGAGCGATCTCGTACTGGATCGAATCCCACACCTTGACCGGCAGCGTCTTGGTCCCGATCCCGCTGATGAACAGCGTCACGACGACCTCGTCCATCGACAGGTTGAATGCGAAGAGCGCGCTGCCGAGCACCGCGAGCCGGATCTGCGGCAGCACGACGCGAAAGAAGGTCGACAAGGGTCCGGCCCCGAGGCTGCGCGACGCCTCCACCTGGGTCCAGTCGAAGACGCGAAGCGCGCTGCCGACGAACACCACGACGAACGGAGTGGCGAGCACCGCATGCGCGAGAACGAGGCCGGTGATGCTGCCGACGAGGCCGAACTGCAGATAGATCCGGTACGCCGCGACGGCGAAGACGATCGTGGGCACGATGCGCGGCAGGATGAGGATGGCTTCGAGCGAAGCGCGCATCCGGGTCGGGATCCTGGAAAGCCCCAGCGCGGCCGCCACCCCGACCACCGTCGCCACGACCGTCGTTCCGGCGGCGACCTGGAGGGACACGCGCAGGGCGTCCATCCAGTCGGGGCTCGAGAAGAAGGTCCGGTACTGGCCCCAGTTCGGCTCGGAAGGAATCAGCTCGAAGACGCCCGAAGTGCCGAAGGACATCGGGATGACCGCGACGACCGGCGCGACCAGAAAGAACAGCACCGCGATGCCCGGCACGGCCACGGCGAGGCGCGCCAGGCGCCCGGAGGCACGTCGCCCGGTCATACGATGCCGGTGCGCGGCAGTCGACCCTCGACCATGCGCACGTAGACGAAGTAGAAGACGAGCGTGCCCCACAGCAGCACGTTCGCGAGCGCGAAGGCGAAAGGCCAGTTGAGCACTTCGCGCACGCTGAAGTCGATCAGGTTGGAGATCATCATCTGCTTCGGACCTCCGACCAGCGCCGGCGTGATGAAGAAGCCCAGCGCGACGATGAAGACGAGCAGGCCGCCCGCCGCCACGCCGGGCAGGCTCAGCGGCAGCGTGATCCGCAGGAAGGTGCGAAGCCGCCCCGCTCCGAGGCTTGCCGAGGCGTTCCTCAGCTCGGGCGGGATCGCGAGCAGCGAGCTGAGGATCGGGAAGATCGTGTACGGAAGCAGCATGTTGGTCATCGTGACCAGCATGCCGAACTCGTTGTACATCAGCGGCAGCGGCTCGGTGATCCAGCCGAGATCCATGAGCGCGCGGTTCACCAGCCCTGCCCGCTGCAGCAGCGCCATCCAGATGAAGTTCCGGATCAGCATGCTGAGGAAGAACGGAACCACCACGCACAGCAGCAGCCACTGCCGGGTCGTGGGCTTCACGCTGGCCAGGTAGAGCGCGGCGGGGTAACCCAGGACGATGCACAGCGCCGTCGTCACGATCGCGACGCGCGCCGTTCGCGCGAGGACCTGCAGGTAGACCGGGGTTTCGACGATCCGGGCGTATTGCGCGAGGCTGAACTCGGGCGTGAAGAAGCTGCCCCAGATCACCTGCGCCAGCGGCAGCAGGAACAGGACGCCGATGAACGCCAGGGGCGGCCCGAGCAGCACCCAGAGCGCCGGTCCCGTCCGGGCCCGGCCGCCGCCGCGGGCCGGCGCTCGCGCGCGCGCCCCGGCTGCCCGCGTCATCGCCGGCGAGTGTGCCGCGCCGCTCATGTCCAAACCCGGAGGGACTCGACGGCGCTCACCGGGCGACCGCCAGGCAGTGTTCGGTACGCCAGCCCACCGTCGTACGCGCCCCCGGCACGAAGGCCGATCCCGCCGCCGCGAGCGCCTTCACCTGGATCTCGTCGCCGCCCTCGGCGACGCAACGATACTTGACGAGGTCGCCCACGTAGAGCATTTCGCGCACCTCGACCGGCAGGTGGTTGCACAGGTCCTTTGCCGCCTCGCCGATCGCGACGTTCTCCGGGCGAACCACGAGCAGCGCCGGCTCGCGGCCGTCCGCCAGGGAATCGGCGCTGACCGTCGTACGCAAGCCCTTCGTCGTGATCGCCACCTTGGGGTCCGCGCCGCGTTCCAGCCGCGCCACCTCCAGCAGGTTCGACTCGCCGAGAAAGTCGGCGACGAAGCGATTGGCCGGACGCTGGTACACCTCGAGCGGCGGGCCGATCTGCTGCAGCACGCCGCCGTCCAGCACGGCGATCAGGTCCGACATCACGAGCGCCTCGACCTGGTCGTGCGTGACCGAGACGGTGGTGATGCCCAGCTCGCGCTGCAGCTGGCGCACCTCGACCTGCATGAGCTCCCTGAGCCGCTTGTCGAGGGCACCCATCGGCTCGTCCATCAGGAGCAGCCGCGGCTGGAAGACGATCGCGCGGGCGAGCGCCACGCGCTGCTGCTGGCCGCCGGACAGCTCCCGGGGATAACGTCCTTCGAATCCGCTCAGGCGCACCATCGCGATCGCACGCTCCACCCGCCGCGCCCGCTCGGCCTTCGGAACGCGCCGCATCTCCAGCGGATAGGCGACGTTTCCGAAGACGGTCATGTGCGGAAACAGCGCGTACTGCTGGAAGACGACGCCGATGTCGCGCCGGTGCACCTCGCGATCGAGGACGCTTTCGCCGGCGACGCGCACGTCGCCGGAGGTCGGATCCTCGAAGCCGGCGATCATGCGCATCGTCGTGGTCTTGCCCGACCCGCTCGGGCCCAGCAGCGTGAGAAGCTCGCCGCCGCGCAGCGAGAAGCTCAGGTCGTCGACCACCCGCGTTCTTCCGAACTCCTTCACCAGCCGCTCGACGTCGAGCGAGGCAGCCGCGGACGTGCCCGCCTCGCCGCGCGCCGCCCGGTCGATTCCGATGGTCGTCGCGGAGGCTGCGGCGTTCATTCGACCTCGAACACCACGGACAGCTCGACGGACACGTTGAACGGCAACGCGTTCACGCCCACGGCGGTCCTGGCGTGCGCGCCGGCCTCGCCGAAGAGCTTCTCGACCAGGTCGGACGCGCCGTTGATCGCTGCCGGTTGCTTCTCGTAGCCGTCCACGCAGTTCACGTAGCCGGTGATGGCGATCACGTCCCGCACGTGCTCGAGACCGCCCGCCGCCCACGCCGCGCTGGCCAGGCAGTTGAGGAAGGAAAGCCTCGCCGAGTGGTAGGCGTCCTCGTCCGTCACGTCCGCGCCGACCTTGCCCACGTAGTGGCGCACGCCGTTGATGCGCGCGGTCTGCCCGGAAGTGAAGACGAGGTTGCCCGCCCTCTTGGCAGCCCTGTAGTTGCCGGTGGGTTTGGGCACGGCGGGAAGCTCCAGGCCGAGGCGCTGGAGCCTGCCGCTGAGGTCGAGTGTCGTCATGGAGTGCCGCCCTCGCAGTCGTATCGAAGCCTCACTTCAGGCGCCACTCGTTCCACCGCTCGGAGATCTTCTCGAGATTCGGACCCCAGTAGTCGCCGCTCAGCAGGAAGCCCTTGGCCGCATTCTCGGGATTGGAGGACAGGTGAGGACGAGCCTTCTCGTCCACCATCGGCGCCGCATCGAGGTTCGTCGGTCCGTATGCAATGTATTTCGTCAGCTCGGCCTGGCGCTCCGGCCGCAGGGCGAAGTTGATGAACCGCATGGCGTCCGCCGTGTTCTTCCCGCCCTTCGGCACGACCCACGCCTCGTAGGTCAACGCCGCGCCGTCGTAGCTCACGCCCAGCGGATCGCCCGCGAGCATGCTGGTGATGGCGCGCACCGAAGGCGTCACCGCGATCTCCCCGCTCTTGAGCATCGGACCCGGTTGCGCCATCTGCGACCACCAGATGACCTTCGACTTGATGCGGTCCAGGCTGCGGAAGGCCCTGTCGATGTCCAGCGGATAGAGCTTGTCCCTGGGCACGCCGTCGGCGATCAGCGCGAACTCCAGCGAGTAGACGGGTCCGTTGTAGAAGCCCCGCTGGCCGGGAATCCCGTCGACGTCCCAGAATTCGCGCCAGTTCTTCGGCGCCTTCTCGCCTCCGGGATACACCTGCGTACTGTAGGCGAGCAGCATGGGAATCGTGACGCAGCCCACCGCGTGCGAAGTCACGAGGCTCGGCACGATGCGACGGGTATCGATCACGGAGTAATCGAGCGGCATCACGAGCTCGTCGCGCACGGCGGTGTAGCGCAGGCGATCGGGCAAGGCGATGAAGTCCCACTCGACGTTGCCGGACTGCACCTGCGCGCGCAGCTTCGCCAGATCGACGCCGGTCGTCTGCACGATCCTGATGCCGGTTTCCTTCTCGAAGGGCTCGAAGAGCGCTTTCGTCTGCCCTTTCTGGTAATCCCCGCCGAAGCCGGCGAAGACGAGCTGCGTGGCCGCCTTCGACGGGGTGATCACCCAGGGAGCGGCAATCGCTGCCGCGGAAACCCTGCCTGCAGCGGAAAGGAATCGACGGCGTTTCAGTTCGGATCCAGCCATGGCGAAGACCTCGCTTTGTCGGTGGCGCCAAGAAACGGTTCGACCGGCAGTCGAACCTCCAGGGGACGATTCGCGAAAGGGGGGAAGAACGACGCGGCTCACGTGAAGATCGCCTGCACGAGCTCGTAGGTGGTCCGCTCGATGTGCTGCACCAGAAGCGTCGCCGCTGCCGCCGACCGCCTCGCGAGCACCTCGTCGACGATCGCGCGATGCTCGGCGTCGGAGTCCCGATCGGGAGACTGTCGGATCGACGACAGCCGTCGATACCGTTCGGAGTGGTCGTAAAGCTGCTCTATGACCCGTCGCTGCCAGCGCGAGCCGCAGGTCTCGAAGAGCACGAGGTGGAAGCTGCGGTGAAGCGCGGCGCCCTCGGGAGCCAGCAGCGGCGGACCTTTTCGCACGCTCTGGTGATAACGCGAGAGCCGATGCGTTGCCGCCAGCACGCGGGCTTCCCATGCCGCGTCGCCGTGGCGTATGGCGTCGCGCAGCGCACCCGCTTCGAGGTTGCAGCGCAGCCGGGTGATGTCCTCGAGATCCTCCCGCGAAATCGGCGAGACGCGGAAGCCCTTCTGGCCCTCGCCGACGACGAGGTTGTCGGACACGAGACGCGCGAGCGCCTCCCGAAGCGTTCCCGTTCCCGCGTCGTAGCGCTCGTGCAGCTGGGCGAACGGAAGGCGGCTGCCGGCGGGCAGGCGCCCGCTCAGGATGTCTTCGCGCAGCTGGTTGTAGACGCGCTCGTTCAGAGTCCGGCTCGGTGGAAGCTCTGCTGCCGTCCCGGACGCAATCGATGTCGCAACACGCATGAAAGAGGCCCCGGAACGGTCGGTCAGGCGGCAGGATTGAGGAGAGGCCGGCCTCGCCAGGCGCGCTCCACTTCGTCCACCGCTCCTTCCCCCATCGCGATGTACGCGTCTTCGGTCAGCGAGGCGGTATGAGGGGTGAGCAGAACGTTCGGCGCCCGCAGAAGCGGGTGATCGTGAGGAACGGGCTGCGTATCGAAGACGTCGACGGCCGCACCGCCGATCCGACCGCCGGCCAGTGCTTCGGCCAGTGCCGCCTCGTCGATCACGCCTCCGCGAGCCGCGTTCACGAGCAGCGCTCCGCGCTTCATCAGGGCGATTCGCTTCCGCGAGATCAAGCCGCGGGTGGCCGGGTCGAGCGGTACGTGGAGCGTCACGACGTCGGCCGCGGCGAGCAGCTCGTCCACGGACTCGAAGCGCTCGACATGGGGCGGCAAGCCGGTTGCTTTCGGGTCGAAGGCCGCGATCCGCATTCCGAGTCCGGCATGCGCCTTCTGTGCGACACACCGGCCGATCCGTCCGAAGCCGACGACGCCGAGAAGCTTGCCGTTCAGCTGCATGCCGCGGGTGCGGTTGCGCGCTGACCAGTCGCCGGCGCGAACGCTGCCGTCGAGCTCGACGAAGGACCGCGCCACTGCGAGGACCGCTCCGATCACGTGCTCGGCCACCGCCTCCGTGTTCGCGTCGGGCACGCTCGCCACGAGGATTCCCCGCGCGCGAGCAAGAGCCACCGGTATGAAGTCCAGCCCGGCGCCGTGACGCACGATCAGCTTCAGCCGTGCACCGGCTGCGATCTCGTCTTCGGTCACCGGCGTGCGAACGATCAAGGCGTCGCTCGTTGCGAGCGCCGCGAACCGCGCATCGCGCCCACGCGGCAGGAGAACGGGATCCGCGAAGCGGGCGAGCCGCTCCGCGGGTCGCGCGTGCATGGGGTCCGTGATCGCGACGCGCCATCGCCGCACCTCTTCTCCTCCTCGGGGATGTCTCGAACGCTTCCGTCCGGGACGTCGTGCTTTTGGCGGATCATCGAAGGATCATCGGACGATGTCAAGGATTTTCGAAAATCCATACGGAGTGCGGATGACAGGACCGGGACGAGTGATCGTGGAAATCGGCCGGGATCGTCGAGGCGGTCCGCTCGGGTGAGCCGCCCCTCCCCTGTTACCTTCTTCCCCTCCCACCCGCCGAAAGGAGAAGACCATGAACCAGGATCTGTTCGAACGAGGCCTGAAAGTGCGCCGCGAAGTGCTCGGCGCCGAGTACGTGGACCGCTCGATCCGCTCGGCGGACGACTTCAATCGCCCGATGCAGGAACTCGTCACTCAGTATTGCTGGGGCGAGATCTGGAACCGCCCCGGCCTGGAACGCAAGACGCGCAGCCTGCTGAATCTCGCGATGCTGACCGCGCTGAACCGGCCGCACGAGATTCGGCTGCACGTGCGAGGCGCGTTGAACAACGGCGTCACGAAAGAGGAGATCGCCGAAGTCTTCCTGCAGGCCGCCATCTACTGCGGCGTGCCCGCGGCGATCGACAGCTTCCGGATCGCGCGCGAAGTGTTCGAGGAAACGAAAGCCTGACCGGGATCGTTCCCGGCGGTGCGCCGATCAATCGACGATCGGCGGCGCCACCTTCAGCACTTCGTCGAGCGTCGTCTGCCCCACGGCGATCTTCTGCGCGCCGGCCAGGCGAAGCGGGCGCATTCCCGCGCGCATCGCCCGCCGGCGGATCTCGCCCAGGTCCGGACGCTCGTCGATCAGGCGGCGCAGGTCGGTGTCGAGCTGCAGCAGCTCGTACAGCCCGCTGCGTCCGCGATAGCCGGTCATCCGGCATTCGAGGCAGCCCACCGGCCGGTAGATCCGCGCGGGCTTCGCCGCCCGGAACGGACTGATCAGCGCGTTCCACTGCTCGTCGGCCAGCCCGCCCGTCGCCTCCTTGCACGACTCGCACAAGGTGCGAACAAGACGCTGCGCCATCACGCCGATGAGGGTCGCGTTCAGCAGGTACGGCGGCACGCCGAGATCGAGCAGCCGCGTGATCGCCGACGGCGCGTCGTTCGTGTGCAGCGTCGACAGCACGAGGTGCCCGGTGAGCGCGGCCTGGATCGCCATCTCGGCGGTCTCCAGATCGCGGATCTCGCCGACCATGATGATGTCGGGGTCCTGGCGCATCAGCGCGCGGATGCCGTCGGCGAAGCCGACCTCGATGCCGTGCTGCACCTGCATCTGGTTGAACGCCGGCTCGACCATCTCGATCGGGTCTTCGACGGTGCAGACGTTCACCTCGTCGGTCGCCAGGCCCTTCAGCGTCGTGTACAGCGTCGTCGTCTTGCCCGAGCCGGTCGGTCCGGTGACGAGCACGATCCCGTTCGGGCGCGTCGTCATCGACTCCCAGATCTCGAGGTCGTCGTCGCCGAAACCCAGCTCGGAGAAGTCGCGCACCAGCACGTCGGGATCGAAGATGCGCATCACCAGCTTCTCGCCGAAGGCCGTCGGCAAGGTCGACAGGCGCAGTTCGATCTCGCGACCGTCGGCGCTGCGCGTCTTGATGCGTCCATCCTGCGGGCGGCGCTTCTCGATCACGTCCATGCGACCGAGCAGCTTGATGCGGCTCGTCATGGCGGCGAGCACCGATGCCGGCAGCCGATAGACGTTGTGCAGCACGCCGTCGATGCGGAAGCGGATCGCTCCGGTCTCCCGACGCGGCTCTACGTGGATGTCGCTCGCGCGCTGCTCGAAGGCGTACTGCCAGAGCCAGTCGACGATGGTGACGATGTGCTGGTCGTTCGCATCGAGGTTGCGCCCGGAACGGCCCAGCTCGACGAGCTGCTCGAAGTTGCTCTGATGTGCGGCGGCACCGTTCTTCTGCGCGCCGCGCACCGTGCGCGCGAGCGTGAAGAACTCGACGATGTAGCGCGGAATCTCCTGCGGATCGGCGATCACGCGGCGGATCGGCCTGCGCAGCATCGAACCCAGCTCGTCGACCCAATCAGTGACGAAGGGCTCGGCGGTGGCGATCGTCACGCCGTCGGCGCCCACCGCCAGCGGCAGGATCTTGAAGCGCGTCGCGTACTGGCTCGACATCACCTCGCATACGCGCGAGAGGTCGACCTTCAGCGGATCGATGCGCGCATGCGGCAGTCCGACGCGCCGGGCGAACCACGGCACGAGCGCCTCGAGGTCGACGAGCCGGTTGGTGGACGGCGAGCGGAACTTGCGGCGGGCAATCGCGACGAGCGCGTGCTGCTCGGTGCTGGAAAGATTCGCGTAGCGGGCGACCGAATCGGCGTCGTGGCGCGAAAGCAGGCCGTCGTCGACGAGCGCCGGCAGCAGGTCTTCGACGGTGATGCGACAGCCCGGGCGGCCGAGCGCGGGCAACGGCGCGGATGCTGCCGCCGCCGCGGCGGGGCCGGTGCGCGCGTTCATGGGGCGACGGTAGCAATCGTGTGCGGTTGCGGCCGCCGGCGGCGGACGAATGGTCGATGCGCAGCGACGGGACGGGTCGGCGGCGAGCGCTGCATTCGTCGTCGCCAAGGAACGCACGCGTGCGCATCGGCACAATGCGGCAATGCGCTCCCGCCCCGCCCGCCTCGTTTCGCCGTCACCGCCCCTCGTCGCCCGACTGCTGCGGCTGCTCGCGTGCATCGCGCTCGCTGCAGCCGGGACTGCGGTCCGCGCCGAGCCGCCCGCCGCAGCGCCCGGCCGACTGGTCATCACCGATGCGCAGATCGCCGTCGGCGCCGCCGCCGACCGTCCCGCCGACGAAGACTGGCAGCCGGTCGCCCTGCCCCACACCTGGGCCAGGCACGGCCTGCCGCCCGCAGCGCGAACCCGTTACCGGGTCCGCGTCGAGCTGCCGGCGCTGGCCGATACGACCTGGGCGTTGCGCATCGATCGAATGGGCACGCATCACGAGCTGCGGATCAATGGCCATCTGCTGCACGGCATGCTGCCGGCGCCGCCGGCGCTGCTTCGCCGACCGGTGCCCACGCTGCTCGTCGTACCCACAGCGCTGCTCGTCGCCGGGCAGAACGAGATCGACATCCTTATCGATCAAAGCGTGCGCGGCGGCCTGTCGCGGCTCGAGTTCGGCCCGATTGCGCAGCTCGAGCCCGCGTTCGCGGCCAGCCATCGTCACCGGGTGCAGTGGCCGCAATGGCTGAACGTCGCCAGCATCGGTGCCTGCCTGGTCGGCCTGCTGATCTGGTGGCGGCGGCGCAGCGAGGCTGCGCTGGGCGTATTCAGCGCGCTGGGCGCGCTCGCGTCGGTGCGCAACCTCGGTTACTTCAGCACCGATGCGGGCGTGGCAGCGGGGCTGTCCGACCTGCTGTTCTACCTTGCCCAGGTCGGCACGGCATTGATGCTGGGCCTGTTCACCCTCTCGGTCGGCGAACGGAGCGCCGACCAACGGCGGCGCCGGCTTTGGTGGGCAGGCGCGATCGCTGCCGCGGCGATCGGCGTTGTCGCTCTGGCCACCGGCCACCTGCCGCTGGCCCGCCGCTTCGTCTACCCGCTGCTGCTGCTGTCGATGCTGACCGCGCTGATCCAGGGGCTGCCCGCCGTGCGGCGACTGCCCGGCTCGTCGATGGCGGTGCTGTTCGCCACGCTCGGCGTGGTGTTCGTCGCCGGCGTGCACGACTACCTGTACCAGCAGGGCTACAGCACGGTGATGGACGAGTACTGGATGCCCTGGGCAGTGCCGCCGGCCATCGTCGCCTTCACCTTCCTGCTGGTGCGGCGGGTGGTCGACGCGATGAACGGCATCGAGCAGCTCGCGCACACGCTGGAGGACCGCGTGCGCGAACGCACTGCCGAGCTCGAAGCCGCCAACGCGGCCAAGAGCCGCTTCGTCGCCGCTGCCAGCCACGATCTGCGCCAGCCGGTCGCCACCATCGGCCTGCTGGTGGGGCTGATCCGCGAAAAGGTCGACACGCCGATGCTGCGCGACCTGGCGAAGCGGATCGACCAGGCGGCGATGGGGCTCGAAGCGCTGCTGAAAGGGTTGCTCGATCTGTCGCGCCTGGAAGCCGGGGCCGTTCAGCCGCGCATCCGCCGCGTCGAGCTGCAATCGGTGTTCGACTCGATCGCCGCGCACGAACTCGAGGCCGCGCAGGCGTACGGCATCCGGCTGCGCTTCCGGCCGACGTCGCTTTCGGTGGTCTCCGATCCGGTGCTGCTCGAGCAGATCCTGCGCAACCTAGTCGGCAATGCGGTGGCCTGCACTCGTCACGGCGGCGTGCTGGTCGCCGCCCGCGCACACGGCCCGCAGGTGCGGGTGCAGGTCTGGGATACCGGACCGGGGATGACGCCCGAGCAGCAGCGCCGCGCCTTCGAAGCCTTCGTGCAGTTCGACACCCCGGGGCGGCGCGGCGAAGTGCGCGGGCTGGGGCTGGGGCTGGCGATCGTGCAGCATAGCGTGCGTCTGCTCGGTCACCGGCTCACGCTGCGTTCCGAGCGCGGTCGCGGGAGCTGCTTCACGCTGACGCTGCCGGCCGAGCGGCGCGGCACCGACCGCGACGTCGGACAGCCGGCCACTGCCGGCTTTCCGGTCGGTCGGCGCATCGTGCTGGTCGAGGACGATCCCGAGTTGCGCGACGCGCTGCTCGCCCGGTTGCACGCCTGGTCGATGCAGGTCCAGTCGTTCGATGGTCTGCAGCCGCTGGCCGAGGCAATCGCCGCCGACTCGCTCGCCGAAGCCGATCTTCTGGTAACCGACATGCGCCTGCCCGACGGCGACGGGCTGGCGGTCATCGACTGCGTGCGGCAGCGTTGGCCGGCGATTCGCTCGCTGGTGATCACCGGCAACACGCTGCCGGCCGAACTGGTCCGGCTCGAACGCAGCGGCGTGCCGGTGCTGCACAAGCCGTTCCGCGCCGAGGCGCTGCTGGCCATGCTGGGCGAGCCGGTGCCGGACGACCGCACCGATGTTGCCACCCCAGGCTGAGGACCAAAGGGTCGGCGCCTGCGCCGCGAACGGGCGCAGCGTCTCAGTTGCCCAGCCGCAGGCCCAGCCGCGCGGCGGCCACTACCGCCTGCGTGCGCGAGCCCACCTCGAGCCTGCGGAAAATCTGCTCCAGATGCGTCTTCACCGTCGACTCCGACAGGCCGAGCTCGCGCTGGATCAGCTTGTTGCTGCGCCCCTGCACCACCAGGCGCAGGACCTCGAGCTGACGCGGCGTGAGGCCGAGCTGCGCCGCGGCGCCGGCGGGCGGCACCGGCCGCTCGGCCAGCGCCTGCGCGGGCAGATAGACCCGCCCGTCGAGCACCGTGGCGAGCGCATCGCAGAACACCGCGCTGTCGGCCGTCTTGGGAATGAAGCCGGCCGCGCCATGATCGATCGCGGCGAGCACGGTGTCGCGGCGCTCCTCCGACGACAGCACGACCACCGTCACGTCCGGTTCCGCCTCGCGCAGGCGCAACAGGCCTTGCAGACCGTCGCTGTCGGGCAGACCCAGGTCCAGCAGCACCAGCCGGCAGCCGGGCTCGTCGCGCAGGTATTGCAGCGCTGTGCCGAGCTCGTGCACGACCGCAAGCTCGAACTGCGGCAGCCGGTGCTGGACCAGCAGCCGCACGCCCTCGCAGAACAACGCGTGATCGTCCACCAGCAGTGCGCGCATCGCGGAGGCGATTAGATCATGAGGGCACCGGGGCGAGCCCGTCCGCGGTGCGGACGGACCCGCATCGGTCCCGTCAGGGTTGAGTGACCGAGATGCCCACGGCGCTCCCGGAAGCGGCCGGCGTCAGCCAGAACGTCGTGAAGCCCAGTCCGCTCGGCAACAGATACGCTTCGCGGATCGGAACCATCGAGCCGCCGCTGCCCATGGCGGACCCGCCGGCACGATACATCCAGCCGTCGCGCGCATCGTTGCCATGCAGCGTCTGCGAGTGACTGACGCCGTTGTTGGTCACCGTGCGGGTCAGGGTGCCGGCCGACGCGTCGACCGCGGTGACCTCGAAGCCATTGACCGCCAGCGCGGCGCCGGCGAAGCCGTTGGTGTCGATCTGCAGATTCCACACCTTCGACGTGCTGCCGACCGCCTGCGCCGTCCAGGAGCGATACGGCGTCATGAAGTGGACGCCGCCGTCGGCATGCGCCATCACGACCAGCTTCATGCCGTTGCCGCCCTGGAACGCGAAGGCGCGCAGCCGGTACGGGTCGTCCGTCGGGCCGAAGTCCACATCGTAGCCGCCGGCCGAATTGGCGACGAATCCCTGATACGGCCCGTCGACGTCGGTGCATGCCGATTCGGCGTCGACCCCCGTCCCGCTGTTGCACGTCGCGCTGACGCGGCCGTCGTTGCCGATCGTGATGATGGTGTGATCGGGCTCGAAGGCGCCGCTGTCGTCCGGGCCCCAGCCCATGCTGTTCCACTTGCCGGCAAGCGTAGCCACCGGCATCGTCTGCTCGGGCAGCGCGATCACCAGCCGGTAATGACTGTCGCCGCTGCCGGTCTGGTTGGACCGCGCGAAGCCGATGCCCGACGGCGCGACCAGGAAGTCGTAGCCTCCTCCGGTAACGGCGACGCGATAGTGGCACGGCTCGCCAGCCGGCTCCATCGACTCGCTCGAGCCGTCCTCCCACGTCCAGGTCGGACCCGCCGAGGCCGCGGCATCGAGCGTCGCCAGCTCGGTGGTGGTCAACGGGTCGGTCGCACCGACGCTTGCCGACGGCTTGACGACGAGGAAGCGGTATTTGCCACTGCGCAGCGACGGGCAATCGGCCGCCTTCGGGCGCAGCAACGCAGCGGCCGGTAGCAGGCCCGAGATGGCGGCCTCGCTCGTCGACGCTGCCGACCCCGACGCGATTGCCGCGGGAGAAGCGGCTGCCATCGCAGTCACCAGCGTGTCCAGCGCGGCGCCCGTCTGAGCCAGCGTGCGGGCCAGCTCGTCGAGCACGCCGTCGTAGCCGGCGCCATTGGCCCTCAGCTGGCCGCCGACCAGGTCGCCGAGCCCCTCGGTGTCGAGGCCGGCGTCCCGGAGCGTCGCGAGGACCGCCGTGTTCGCGCCGGCGACCGCGTCGGCCGTGACAGCGGTCGCCAACGCCGTGCCGCCGGCCGCGAGGCCCGCAAAGTAGGCCTTCGGATCCTGGCCGACGAGGTGCGCGACCAGCAACTCGGTCAGCGGCGTGATGTGGGCGGTCGCGCTGCCCGCGCCGCTGCCGGTCGCCACCGAATGCAGCGTGGTGCTGCCGCTGACGGCTTCCAGCACGCAAGGCAGCGCACCTTCGGCGATCGAGACTTCGTAGGCGCCGTCGTTGCCGGCGGTGCCGTTGCCGCGGCCGGTCGCGCAGTTGGCCGTGACATTGGCTCCGGCGAGCGCCGCGCCGACGGCGGCCACGCCGGCGACTTTCAGCGTCGCAGTCTGGGCCTCGGGCCCATCGGCGTCAGGGTCGCCGCTTCCGCCGCTGCCGCAGGCGGCGAGCACGGCGGTCAGCAGCACCGAGGTCGCGAACGCGCTCGTGCGGGACGCGCCGGCACCACGGCCGGAGCGAGTGGAACGGGAGGGAAGCTTCGGGGTCGTGCGCATCGTCGGTCCTCGTGGATTGAGGCGCCGATGCTAAGAACCGACTGATAGCCCCGAGAATCGGCCATCCGGCCGATGTGTCGCCTGGCAGCATCATCGGTCCGACGACCGGCGTCTTTCGGGGTGCCGGCGCGGCACCCGACTCGTCGATCACGCGCTGCATGCCGTTTACGCGGCTGCCGTAAACCATTTTCGAGTTGCCGGACCCATCCGGTCGAGCCTATATCTGCGGCACCGACGACGCAGAAGGGAGACGGCGATGCGAAAACAGCTCGTGATCACGCTGGCGCTCGCAACCGCGTGTTCCACCCCCGCTGCGGCGGCGTCGCTGGACGTGAACCTGGACTTCGCCGCGCTGAACCAGAGTCAATGGTCGCCGGGCCCTGCGGTCAACGAGAATGCCGAGTACCGCTTCCCGGATCCGTATTTCAGCGCGAACGTGAATCTGGGGAGGGTCGAGCTGGATCCGGTGGGCACGCTGCTCGGCTTCATCGGCGACTTTCTCGGCATCCCGCTCGTCACGGGCGCATCGATCGCGCCGAGGGCCGCGATCACCACCGGTTTCGATGCCGGGTATCACGTCAACAGCGGCTCGATCGATCTCGCCTATCCGACCCAGGTCATCCTGTCGCTGCCCGACCAGGTGAACTACGGCGAGACGTTCACGGTGAGCGCACAACCCTTCTCCGGCGCTGCCTCCGCCTCGCCCTACCGATCCGTCGACCTGGCCGGCCTGCTCGGGACGGACGCCGCCGACAAGCTCAGCCGGTTCAGCACCGTCGGCTCCAACCCGGGACAGCTGGCCCCGCATGCCGGCTTCACGACCCGGTTCCCTTATGCAGAGGCCAACCTGGCGTTCCACCTCGATGCGTCCGCGCAGTTGAATGCGGAAGCGTCGACAGGGGCGTGTCCGCGCAAGCCGGCGGAGTCGGTGCACTGGAAGCCTGGTACGAGGCGGCCCAGGCCGGAATCCGGGCGCTCGCCGTTTCCACCCCCGACGATTCGGGACGTGCGGACTATCAGCTCTGGGCCGGCGACGCGTACATCGACACCGTGTCCGGCCGGCTGCTCACGACGCCCATTGCGCCGGGCGCCGGCGGCGATTCGTGCCTGAGCCGCCTGGATGTGTGCGACATCATGCTGCAGGCCGACCAGGACATCGAGTTCATCGACCACGCGAATCCGAACAACGTCCTCGACCTCGGCAGGCTGCTCTGCATCTTCTGCGTCGATCAGTCCGTCCCTGCCGCCAGCCTGTCGCTGCTCGACGACGCGGGCAACCCGCTGTTCTTCTCCGATGTCCGCGACTTCCCGAAGATTCCGACCGTCGGACAGATACTGGATTCATCGAGCCCCTTCTACGACGAGCGGCTGGCCGCCAGCCAGTATTTCGATCGCGAAGTCGTCACGCCCGCCGAGAGTCCCCGAAGAACACCCGAGCCGGCAACGCTGGTGCTGTTCGGTTCCGGCTTCATGATCGGCGCGGCGGTGCGCCGGCGGCAGCCGCGCCGTTGATCCGGCCGGATCGGGCGGTCCGCCAGAGGGGAATTGCGCCGCAGCCGGCAATTGCTGCTGATAGCATCCATTCGGGTCTGCCTGGGAATTGGCCCGAGCGGAGAAGGCGGTGGGAATCCGGCCAGAGAAGATCGGCGGCTTCCTCGAGGCTGCCTACGACCTGGACGCGAACGACTCCGAATGGCTCGCCGCAATGGCGGAGCGCGTGCGAGCCGTGTTCGGACGCACCGGGCCTACGCAATCGGTCATCTACGACGCTTCGGACGTCAACGCCTTTCGGGTCGAATGCCTGCGTTTCGCGCTGATGGACGAGCGCGAGATCAATGCCGTGATGCGCGGGCTGCGCTGGTTCACCCACGTTCGTCGCCCGGACCTTCCGTTCGACGCTCGTCGGCGGCGAGCGCGAGGCCGGGCCCGAGATGGCTGCGTTCTACGACGGCATGCGGCGCTTCGGGCTGATCGACGCCTTCAACATCAACGGGCTCGATCCGTGCGGGCTCGGCGTCCTGCTCAGGCTCTGGACGCGCAAGCCCGTGAAACTGGCGCCCGCAGAACTGTCGGTCCTGCGTCGTCTCGCGCATCATCTGTCGTCCGCGTTCCGCTACCGGCGCCGCCTGCAGGCGCTCGGCACGGCGGCGACCGCGACCGATGACGCCGAGGCGATTCTCGACGCGCGCATGCGCGTGGTACACGCCGCTGGGCCGGCACAGAGCAAGGCGGCGCGCAACGAACTGACGGAAACCGCGAAGGCGAGAGACCGTATGCGCGTGGATCACCGGCAGCCGGTCGAGCACCTCGGCCGATGGCCGGCCCTGAGCTGGGCGCGCTGGACGCTCGTCGACTCGTTCGAAGAAGGCGGCCGGCGCTACATCGTCGCACGCGAGAACCAGACGCAGGTGCACGGCCTGGCGGCGCTGTCGGATCGCGAACGCCAGGCCGTCGCCTATCTCGCCGTCGGCCTCACGACGAAGGAGACTGCCTACGCGCTCGGCATTGCCGCCGTGACCGTCCGCGTCCTGCTCGCCCGGGCCACGGAGAAGCTGGGAGTGCGGTCGCGCGCGGCCCTGCTCGAGCATCCGGAAGTGCGGCGGCTCGTTCCTGTTGATTCCAGCGTAGCTGTAGTCCTGCCTCGATGAATGAGGGGGATCGCAAGCGTCAGCAGGCTCGAGGCGTCGCGGGCTTCGATGATGCGAGCGCCGACGTGTTCAACGAACGGCAGTGGCATGGCGCAACAGAAGGTGTCTACGCGGCCTGACGTTCGAGATCAGCGAAGGCGCGCGGGTACGCCAACGCATCACCGCGGCATCAGCGCGAACACGCCCCAGCCCAGGTATTCACGCGTATACGCGGCATGGCGCCCGGGTTCCGAGCTCAGTCTGGCTCGGACCTCTTTCGCGAACTCGTCGTCGGGATTGGCGTCGAGCCACCGGCGCATGGTGAGCCATTTGGCCGCCTCGTATCTGTCCCAGCTGTCCTGGTCAGCCAGAACCATTTCGACGACGTCGTAGCCGAGGCGGCCGAAAGACGCGAGAAGTTCTGGAAGCGGGAGGAAGTCGGAGTTCGAGTCGGCAAGACAACCCTTGGCAACCTCTTCCGTCGGCGGCAACTGCCGCCAGTAGGGCTCGCCGACGAGGATGATCCCTCCTGTGCGCAGGCTCCGCGCCAGAAGCTCGATCGTGCCCACGAATCCACCGCCGATCCAGGTAGCACCGACACAGGCTGCCACATCGACCTTCTCGCCGGAGACGTAACCGGCAGCATCGCCATGGATGAACTCGACTCGATCGGCGACGCCGAGTTCCACAGCACGCAGTTTCGCCTGCTCGGTGAACAACCGGCTCATGTCGATGCCGGTGCCGACGACGCCGTGATCGCGTGCCCAGGTGCACAGCATCTCCCCCGAACCGCTGCCGAGGTCGAGCACCCGGGCGCCCGATTCCAGACGCAGCGCAGCGCCGAGCGTGGCGAGCTTTTCGGGCGTGATCGGGTTGTGGATGCGGTGAGCGCTTTCAGTGATGTTGAATATTCGTGGGATGTCCACTGAGGAAGATTCCTTACAGGTGCGACTGGATCCGGGGAGTCTCAGTCGCTTGCGTCACCTGGCGTGAAACTCGTCCCACTCGAGATCGGTCCACCACTCGGCCTCGAGTCCGTCACAGGTCTCCCCGTAGGCTTGGCACATGAAACAACCGTCACCGCGCGTGAGCGCATCGTCCTCGATCAGCGGGTAACGCGTCAGCAGTGCCGCGGCGTTCTCACGCGCGGCCGCTTCTGCCTCGTTCATCGGACGATCGGGCAACTCCCGAATGCCGCATCGGCGAAGCCGCTCCTCACCCTCCGGATACAGGACGGAGTTCTCCGCGTCGATATGACGCCAGAGCGCGTGCGAATAGCGAGTTGCAAGAGCCCGAAGCCGGGCACGATCGTCCTCGGACTGCGGCCTCTGTTCGAGAAGCGGCGTCATCTCGTGCAGCCACTGCTCCATCTCGGCATGCTGGAGCACAACCGCGTGCACCGGGCCGCGATCGCGCGGCAGTGCCGCCTCCGTCACGAGCGCATCGAAGAGCACTCGCTCCTCGCGATCGTGATGGAAACGCCCGGCGAACTCGGTGAAGAACGCGACGAACCGTCTGCCGTCCTCCGGGTCCGCAGTCCCGTCGACGAGTCCGCCCACGTAGGTGCGAAAAGATCCGAGCACCTGGTCGATCAGCGCGTGTTCGTCCTGGAGGGTGGCGATCAGCTTCATCGTCGATTCATCCTGGTGAGCTGTTCCGATCCCGATGACGCCGTCATGGGTGATATTAGGTGAACCGCTGGTCCCGGCGGGTCACCCGGTTACCCGCTCACTGAAGCCATGCACGCACCGGCATCGGCAAGCAGCTGGCGGAGAATCGAGCGATGACAGTGCGATTCGTCTTCGCAATAGCACCCAACGGAGAAGTTGGCCTGGTGCGATAGAGCGGCAAGCAGGGCAATGCAATGACTGCTCTCCGGCGTCGCCATCTCGGCGCGGTACTTCCTGGCGAAGACGGCCCATTGGCCCGGACTAGAAACCTGCTGGCCAAGTTTCATGGTCTCGAGGCTGGGCGCGAGGTTGGGGAACCAGACGTCGTACCAGTTCCGACGTGTGAACTCTGACTTCGGTACTCCGCGCGGCGGGCGCCGAACAGTGCCGATGCGCAGACCCTCGCCTTCCGCGCGAGGACTGCCAAGTCGAACAACGCGAATCACCACGGTTGCCTCCGGACGCTTAACGCCGCAGTTCAGCGGCCGCGCGTTGCCACTTGAAGCGCGGCACGATCGCATAGTCAAATGGGGCGCTCGTGCCGCCGCCGCGGCGCCGTGTCACGGTCCGCTTCAACTGCTTGTTAGGCACCTGCGACGCGCTCACTAGAATTTCCTCGAGCTGCCTGTCAGTCGGACTTCAAATGATGCCGTGTTTTACTAGAAGTGCCTGCTCATCGCCCGATATCCAACCGAAAACCTTTGGTTCCCCGTCCAGCTTCTGAACCAAATAGTGAACATCGAAATCCATGGCTACGTCGGGTTGATCGTTACGGGCATAGGTTGCCGTCCACGCAACATGCGCCACACAATGACAGTCATCTATGGATGAGAGGCGAACATTGCGTATCCGCATTTCCTTCGTCCCTATCGCCCGATAACGCGCAAAGCCTTGCGCCATAACCTGCTTGAGTTGATCGTCATTTTTCCCGGCCATCACCCCGGCGGGCGAGGCGGCTATGAATTCGGAAGCATACAGCGCTGCGACCTCATCCGTGTCCATATCGCCGCGGAGCGACTGATTGAAGCAGCTCTCATATCGCTCGAAAAACTTCCTTACGCTGGTTTCCATGACTTGATCTCCGGGCACCGAACTCGACGTAACTCGGTGCTGCAGTCCTCAGAGAAGTCCAGACGGCGCACCGATTCGCTCTCGATATTCGATGTCCATCTTCTCTCCTCCGCGGCTACCCACCTCTGCAGACACTCCAGACGCGCCGCTGATTCGAGAGCTGCGGGTTCTTGCTCCACGACCACGTCAACGAAGTCTTGCATTCGGGGGAGAAGCTGGCGTTGGTCCAGGCCCTCAGCCTCTTTCGAAAGCTTGCTCAGTTCTTCGTACACAGTACGCTTTGCCGGTAGCCTGCGGCACTTTTCTGGCGGACCGAGCCAAGCAGGACCTGGAACGATCACCGAGGAGCCGGAAATAAGACCTTCCTTCGCCTTGGTCGAAAAAGGAACCGACGAATTGTCATCGAGGACCTTCACAGCCCAAGTTCTCAGCTCCGGCTCTTGCTTCGCGGAATCCTCCTTCAAGATACTCCTTCAAGATACCCGCGGCAATTCCGACATAGTCCTTCTTCAAGCCCTCGTTAGACAACTCTCTTTGGACGAAGTAGCCAACGATCGCAAGAACGATGGGTATGGCAATCGCTGAAACGATGGTAGCGATGTTCTTCGCACGCTCGAACGTCGGGTCGTCTTGCCTTTGCGCTGCTTTGCCTCGATTGCGTGCCCGCAGTGTGGCAGAAGGAGCCATGCTCTCGCTGAGGTCTAACGCCTGAGTTAAGCCGCGCCGCGAAGCGGCGTCGGCTTGAATAAATTGTTAGACATCATTGGCGGCACCAAGCAATTTAGTGGCTTCATGCTTCACGAAGTGAACGAGCGCCTCTAACTGATCCGTGCGCGAGGCTAAGCAATCTTCTCCTTGTCCAAGATAAGCCTGCCGAGCTTCAAGCAGCA
>JAJPEN010000021.1 GCA_021166835.1 Burkholderiaceae bacterium
GTTCAGCGCATTGCCTTCCTGCTCGGTGGCGAGGTTGAAGGACAAGAGCCCGAGCGTGATGAGGGCGCCGAACACCCACATGCCGAGCAGCCAGACGCCGGTCTCCCAGCCGCTCAGGCGGCTGCCCCAGGCGGAAGGCCCCCGGGCCTCCGTCTCGCCGGCGGCGACCGACGGTGCGCGCAGGCCGAGCGTGAGCAAGTCGTAGACGATCAGGCAGACGCCGGCGGCGAAGACGAGGCCGAACAGCGGCACCATCGCCTTGGTGAACAGCATGGCGGGCGCAACGTCGCCGCCGAACCAGTCGAGCCCGAGCGTGCGGTAGACGTGCACCTGCACGGTGCCGCCGAGCGCGAACGCCAGGGACATGCCGAGCATTCCGGCGAACAGCAGCCAGAAGCCGAGCTTGCCCAGCCGTTGGTCGAAGCGTTCGATGCCGCGCACGAGCGGAATCGCGTAATACGCAGCCGCCAGCCCGAGCATGCCGAAGGTGCCGAACAGCGCGAGGTGCGCGTGGCTGGGCGTGACCCACGTGCCGTGCGACCACGCGTTGGTGAGCGCGAAAGTCATCGTGAAGCCGAGGATGCCGGCGCCCACCTGTTCGAGCACGACCGAGCCCAGGATGAAATAGAAGGCCGGCGCGTTGGCCAGCGGTCGACGGTCCAGGTGCGCGTCGAGGTAGATGTGCCAGAAGCAGAAGACCAGCGGCAGCGGCTCGAGCGCGCTGAACAGCGACCCCCAGAACTGCCAGAAGTCGGGCGTGCCGATCCAGAAATAGTGGTGCGCGTTGCCGAGCAGGCCCGACAGCCAGACGAAGGTCACCCCCCAGAACACCGCGTAGCCGACGGTCTTCACGTTCGCGCCGAACATCAGCACGATCAGGAAGCCGACCAGGCTGATGTGGATCACTTCCCAGACGCCTTCGACCCAGTAATGCACGACGAACCAGCGCAGATACTCCTGGCCGTCGATGCGCGCGACGAAGAACATGCCGAACACCCACACGGCGGTGAGAGCGGTGACGCCGATGCCCAGGCCCCAGTGGATCTCGTTCCACTGGCGCATCGGCGGGAAGGTGCGCAGCACGATCGTCGCCAGCATCGCGAAGCCGATCAGGATGACGAGGTCGGCGCCGCGTCCGGCGTCGATGTATTCGAGTCCTTCCTGCAGCCACGGCTGTCCCGCCCACCAGCCGGCGATTCCTCGTTGCGACAGCCCCAGCGTGAACACGTTCCAGGCGACCACCGCGGCGAGCGCCCAGAACAGCGTCTTCACCAGCCACGGCGAGGCCAGCTCGCGCTTCGACAGCAGCGGGCCCACGAAGAGGATCGTTCCGATGAAGCCGCAGAGGATCCACAGGATGCCCAGGTTCGTGTGCTCGCTGCGCGCGACGTTGAAGTTCAGCGTGCCGGCGAGCAGCGACGGGTCGACGCGCTGCGCCGCGATGATCAGTCCGAAGGCGACCTGCACGACGAACAGCCCGAGCATCAGCGCGAAGAAGCGGTAGCTCAGCCGCTGCGTGGCGTATTCGATGCGCATCGCTTGCCTCACTTGCTGCCTCACTTGCTGCCTCAGTTGCGACATCACTTGCTCCCCAGGCTGCGGATGTACGCGACGAGCGCTTCGCGCTGCTCGGCGGTGGTGATCGATTCATAGCTCGGCATCACGCCGGGCGGGTAGCCGCGCGCGACGCGTGCATCGGGGTGCACGATCGACTCGAGCAGGTAGTCGGCGTCGGCCGTCACGGCCGATCCATCGGCGAGCTCGCGTTGCGAGCCGTACAGCCGGGCCCAGCCCGGACCGACGACGCGCTCGGCGCCCTTCGAGTGGCAGGCGAGGCAGCCGAGCTCGTTGGCCAGCTGCCCGCCCTGCGCGGCGAGGTCCGTGGACGGCGAGGCCGCCGGTGCGCCCGCCGCGGCGGGGCTCGCCGCTTCGGCCGGGCGCGTCGCGCTGCGGGCAGCCGCGGCCGCCTCGCGCACGCCGGGCAGCGTAACCGGCGGCCATCCCTCGGTATGGATCTGCGACGTGTACTCGAGGAACGCGACGAGCTGCCCGATCTCGTCGCGCGTGAACGGCAGCGTCGGCATGTGCGTGGGCGTTCCCCCGCGCCGCTCGATGCGCTCGCGCGCCGCCGGATAGCGTTCGAGGTAGTCCTCGTAGCGGTCGGTGCCGGCGGCCCTGGCGATCGCCGGATTGCCCAGTTGCAGGCGGATCGCCGCGGCCGTGGGCCACGCGTTGGCCGACGGCAGGAAGGCAGCGAGCCACGCGGGGCCGGCGCGCCGGTACAGGTCGGTGAGATCGGGGCCGAAATACGCGCCGTTGCCGACGATCGTGTGGCAGCCCATGCAGTTGTAGGCCTGGAAGACGCGCCGACCGTCCACCGCCGAGTGTCCGTCGAAAGACACGTTCTCGGGCAGCGCCTGCTCGCGCGAGCCGGTGAACGAGAACACCGACAGCGCGGCGAAGAGGATCACCATGAAGCCCAGCACCGCCAGCGCGGTGCGCCGTTTGCGCGGCTCGTCGTTGCACATGCTCAGCCCTCCTCGTGCTCGAACAGCTCGCGCAGACTGCCGAGGAAGGCGTGGAAGACGTACACGGCGAGCACGAAGCCGAGCGCGAACCAGAACCGCCACGCCCACTGGGACTCGGGCCAGAACTGGTAGTCGCGCCAGAACGGCCACGACAGCAGCACGCTGACCACGCTGGCCAGCACGGAAATCGAGAGGTCCGTCCAGCGGTGCGACATGCGGGTCTCCTCGCCCTGGGCCGTTTCGCTATAGGTATATATAAAATATAGATTAACGGGTGCAGCCAGGGGCTCGAAGATTTCCCTGTCGCGCTCAGGGTTTCGCGCCAGGCTCGTCGGCGGCTTTCCGGGCCGAGGCGTCGGCCGGCGTCGGGCGGTCCCCCGTCGTCTCTTCTGGCACGTAGACCATCGATCCGTCGCGCAGCCGGTACGCGGTTCCCGCCTTGGCGCCTTCGCCCTCGCCGATCTGCCCGGACGAGCGGTATTCCTTCAGTTCGCGTCCTTCGCGCACCAGCATTCCCATGTCGGGCTTGCCGGGGTTGCGGATCACGATCAGGTCCTGCGCCGCGAAGGGGTTCAGCGGGTTCTCGATCACCGCGATCAGCAGCACGGCGATGACGACGAGGAAGACGTCGACGATGTTGACGACGCTCAGGATCGGGTCGTCGCCGTCGTCGTCGGACAGGATGTCGATGCCGATGCGCCGCTCACGCATGGCCGGCTCCGCGCGCGCCGAGCAGCGCGTCGAGCTCCTCGAGCAGCCAGCGGCGGCGAACCGACTGCACGACGAAGGTGATCGCCGCCGACAGCAGCGCGACGATGACCGCGGCGAAGGCGACCACGAGGTTCTCCGCCATTCCCTGCGCGTTGCCCGCGGCGACGGCGACGAGTGCGGGACCCATCGGGATCATCGTCGCCACCAGACCGAGCATCGGCGCGGTGCGGCTGACGATGCGCTGCATCTCGAGGCGGCGCAGCACGTGCAGTTCGAGCCGCTCGGGGCTCGCGTCGGGCTGCGCGTGCAGCCAGCGGGCGAGCGGCCGGCGGCCGTGTCCGCGCAGCGCGCGCAATGCCGTCTCGGCGAGCAGCGCGCCGAGGCAGTACAGCGCGTAGGCGAACATCGCCGCGAGCAGGATCAGCACCGGCGTCAGGAAGAAGCGGGAGATCTCGTAGAGGAAGGATTCGATGGCGTTCATTGCGGAGGTGAAGGGTGAAGGGTGAAGAGTGAAGGGCGTGAGGGCGGCGGAAGGCGCTGGTCGCGCCATGCGCCGAAGGCTTGTGCGGTTGCACCCGCGGCGACGATGAGCGCGAGCCACGCTGCGTAGGTCCAGGCGGGAGGCGCATCGGCGGGCTGCTCGCGCGGCACCTCGCGCAGCTCCTGGCCGCGCACGCGCTCGAGCGGCGCTTCGGGCGCCGCGTCGTCGATCGGGGCAGGGTCCTGCGCTTCGGCCTGCGCAGGCTTCGATGCCTGCGCAGGCGACTGCGATGCCGGCTCCGCGGGCGCCTGCATCGCGTCGAGCCCGTAGCCCTGCGCCAGCTTTTCGACGTGCGCGACGAAGGTCTCGTTCGCCGTATGCACGTCGTGTCGCTGCGCGATCTCGCGCCACGCCTGCACCAGCTCGCGCTCGGTCGCTTCGTCGGCCTGCCAGTAGCCCTTGCGGATCGCCTCGAGCATGCGCTCGGCGATCTGCGCGAGCGCCGCCGGATTCGCCTGCTCGAACCATTCGCGGATGCCGAGCCGGTAACGGTCCTTCACGTAGATCTCGTGGAAAGCCTGCCACTGGTCGTCGCGCACGACGTCGCGGTCCATCGCCTGCCAGCCCCAGAAATTGTTGACGGCGTTCAGCAGCTGCAGCGTTCCCGCGTAGCCCTCGTCGCGCATCTGCGCGATCCAGTTCGGGTGCTGGTAGACCGAGCGCAGCTCGGTGGCGAGGAAGGTCGACGCGTTCTGCAGCCGCGCTCGCTTCGCATCGCGCAGGTTCGAGATGTACAGCTGGGGGCTGCGGCCATCGAGGAAGCGCACCGCGCTCGAGAGGCCGCCCAGGTACTCGAACGGATGATCGGTGTCGAGCAGCCCGCGCAGGTTCGACGAGCGCGAGAACACCGCCGCGTCGGTGCCGCGCAGGTGCTCGGCGTAGGCATCGACCGTCTCTCCGCTGCCGTCGCGAGGCTTCGTGCTCCAGCGCGACGGGTCGGGCCCGTAGCCCCACGACATCCGCGACAGGTACAGGCGCTCGAGCCTGCCGTCGCCCTCCTCCCAATGGTCGGAGGCGAGCGTCGCCTCGGGCACGCGCGTCCCGTAGTCGCCGCTCTCGTTGCCGAAGATGCGCGTGAGCGAGAACTCGCGCGCGGCCTGCGGGTCGACGCCGCGCGCGAGCAGCGTCGCGGCCACGCGCTCGACGTTCGCGCGCACCGGATTGTCCCGGGGCTGCTCGTCGAGCGAGGCGGCGAGCACGACGGCGCGTGACAGCCACTCCATCACGTTCGGGAACTGGTCGCGGTACAGCCCGGTGATCGAGATCACGGTGTCGATGCGCGGGCGGCCGAGCTGGGCCAGCGGTATCGGCTCGACGCCGACGACGCGTCCGCCCGCGTCCCACTGCGGACGCATCCCAAGTGCGTAGAGCACCTGCGCCTCGAGGATGCCGAGATGGCGCATCGTCTCGGTGCTCCACAGCGTGAACGCGAGCTTGCGCGGCGCGCTTCCGTGGCTCGCGCGATGCGCCTCGATCAGCTCGTCGACGGCGCGCACGCCGGCCTCCCAGGCCGCGCGCGTCGGAATGCGCGACGGGTCGAAGCCGTAGACGTTGCGTCCGGTGGGCAGCGCGTCGGGATTGCGGATCGGGTCGCCGCCGTACGAAGGATCGACCCAGCGCGCCGACAGCGCTCGGACGATCGCTTCGATCTCGCCGTCGGCGTGCAGCGCCTCGCGGTATTCGCGTCCGCGCGCGGCAAGCTCGCGCAGGCCGGGATCGTCGATCGACCCCGGTGCGCGCGCTTCGTCGAAGACGAATTCGTCGACGAAGCGGTACGGCGCGCTTTCGGCGAGCTTGCGCCAGTCGCCGCGGAACGCCTCGGCGGCGCCTGCGGGCGCGGTGCGCGCGTACAGCGGCTCGCCGAGCATCTGCATCACGTTGCTCACCCGGTGCTCGCGCGGCGCATCGCGGCCGAGCGTGTGCAGGCCGAGCGGCTGCATCGCGCTGCCGAGCTCCTCGAGATGATCGCGCAGCGCGCGCGCGATGCGGTCGAAGTCGTCGACCGAAGCGCCTTCGTTCATCCCGAGGTCGGCGAGCAGCCCCGCCTCCCGCGCCGCCTCGACGATGCGCTCGCGCAGTCGCTCGCGCACCGGGCCTTCGTCCACGGCATCGTGCTCGCGCAGCAGCGCGTCGAGCGCGGCCGTCTCGTCGGCGAGCCCCGCCGGGGCGAACGGCGGCGTCTGGTGGCTGACGATCACGCCGCGACCGCGACGCTTGACGTGCATCGCCTCGGCGACGTTGTCGACGATGTACGGGTAGACGACGGGAACGTTGCCGACGAGCAGGTTCGGATCGTCGTGCGCCCACAGCCCGCGCTCCTTGCCGGGCAGCCACTCCTGCGTGCCGTGCGTGCCGAAGTGCACGATCGCGTCGGCCCGGTGCCGCTCGCGTACCCACAGGTAGGTCGCCAGGTAGAAGTGGTTCGGTGGCATTTTCGTGTCGTGGAAGAGCTTCTTCTCGTCGCCGCCCGCCGCGGTCTCGGCGCGCATCGGCTGCGGCAGCACGACGAGCGCGCCGAGATCCAGGCGCGGAATGACGAAGCCGCGCACGCCGTCGCGTTCGGCGATCCACGCGCTTTGCCCGGGCGCGCCCCAGGCTTGGCCGATGCGCGCGCGCACGCCGTCGGGCAGCGCCGCGTACCAGCGCTCGTAGTCGGCCAGCGGCAGGAACGCCCAGTGCGCGGTCTTCGTCAGCGAGTCGAGCGTGCCGGGCCGGTAAGCGGGGCGCAGCATCGCCTTGCCCGCTTCGATCAGCGCTTCCTCGGTGGTGCCATCGATCGCATAGCCGAGCGCGCGCAGGCGTTCGACGAGATGTTCGATCGAGCGCGGCACGTTCAGGTTCGACGCGCCCTGGTTCGTCTCCCCCGGCGGGTGGTTCCAGTAGAAGAGCGCCAGGCGCTTGTCGGCGTTGCGCATCGCGCGCAGCCGCGCCAGGCGCAGCGCCTTGCCGACCAGCATGTCGAGCTGCTCGGGAATCGGCACCAGTTCGCCGCCCTCGTTCGCCGCGAGCACGACCGGATCCTGCAGCCCAGCGTACTCGGCGTTCGTCAGCGTGAACGGCAGCTCGAAGCGGCTCACGCCCACCGGGTCAGAGAGATAGTCGTCGCGGCTGCCGTTGCGGTAGCCGAGCACCGGGATCGCCGGAACGTCGAGCGAGCGATGCCAGGCCTTGCGCGCATCGGGATCGATACCGAGGAAGGTGTGCACGAGCATCACGTGCACGATCGGGCGGCCGTCGAGCAGCACGAGCGGCTCGTCCTGCACGGCGGGATCGATGCGCTTCGGGTTCGGGAAGCCGTCGCCGCCCGCCGGCGGCGACGGCTGCGCGGAAGGTCGTGCGGAATCGCTGCGCGCGCGTGCGATGCGCGATGCGCGGTAGAAGGCGATCGGCAGCGCGCCTGCCGCTTCGATCGCGCGCATCGTTTCGTCGACGGTTCGCGTCTGGCCGTCGGAGATATAGCTCGACGAGATCTCGATGCCGATCACCGGGCGGTCCCGCCAGTCGCGGCGGAAATGGCGCTGCCACCAGTCGAGGTACGCGGGCAGCGTCTCGATCACGCCGGCGTCGTGCTCGGGGTGGTAGATGCCGGACGCAGGCAGCGCGATCGGCGGCTCCGCCTGCGCTGCGCTGCCGCCGCCGATGAAGCGCGCGCGCAGGTAACGGAACAGCCGTTCGCGGTTCTCGCGCATGCCGGCGACGTAGTACTCGAAGACGCGCTGCGCCTCGGCGGCCTCGACGTGCAACGCGCGCATCCGCGTCGGCGGGCTCATCACGTGGATGCCGACGCCGGGCAGCGCCACTTCGCGCAGCCGGGCGCCGGCGACGCGTTCGACGAGCGCCTGGTCGTCGGTGCGCGGCGCATCGATCAGGACGAAGGCCGCGCCTTCGAGCGCGCGCGCGACGCCGGCTTCGCCTTCGACGTCGACCTGCGTCCAGGCCAGCGCGACGTTTTCCCTGCGCGCCGCTTCCTCGAGCAGCCGGAACTTGCGCTCGAGCACCATCTTCGTCGACAACAGCGCGACCTTCGTCTTCGCCGCAGTGGATGTCGACGGCGGAGCGTCGTTCGAAGCGTCGGAGCCGGCGCGCGCGGGCGTATTCGACACTGCGGCCAGCGCGAGCGCCGTCGCGAGGGGCGCGAGGATTCGGAGGATCTTCATGTGCCGCGTCCGTTCAGTTCGTAGGCGATCGGGATACGCAGTTCCGCCCGGCTGCCGGGTGCGCTGCCCGTGCGCAGCTGCCCGGCGGCCAGGCGAACGAGTTCGAGCGCGGCTTCGTCGAGCGTACGGAAGCCCGAGCTCGCTGCTACCTCGCAACCCAGCAGCTCGCCGTCGGCGGCGAACTGCGCGTGGACGGTGACGACGCCCTGCTGGCCCATGCGCCGCGCCTGCCGCGGATAACGCTTGTGCGCGGCGAGCAGCGCTTCGAATTCGCTGCGCCAGCGCGGCGATGCCGGGGCGTCGGGAGGCGGGGTCGAAGCGAGGCTGGCAGCGGGGCCGGTCGCGAGGTCGGCGGCGGGGTTGGCTGCGGGGTTGACTGCGGGGTTGACCGCGGGGCCGGCTGCACCGGCGACGGCCGGCGCGCCGGCGGGCGCTTCGGTGTCGGCGCGAGCCGCCGCCGAGGGGGGAGTTGCAGAGGATTCGTCGCGCGCGTCGGCGGCCGGTGCAGGCGCTTGCGCGATTGCAGGCGAGGAGATGTCCGCGCGTGCGAGAGCCGGCCCGTCGCCGTTGCGGGCGTCGGCCGGGCGCGGTGGCTGCGGCGGCGCCGTGCGAGCCGGCAACGGCGCCCTGGCGACCGGTCGCGCGCGAGCGGGTTTCGGCGCTGCGGTTGCCGGCGCAGCGACGACCGAAGCGGGGGCCGGCGCGGCGACCGGAGCGACTGCCGGGGCAGCCGCAACGGCGGGATTCGTCGACGCCGAAGCCGCGTTCACGGCCGGATCGACGCCAGCGTCTTCCGTAGTCGCCTGGACCCATCGGATCGGCACCGGCAGCGGCGCGGGCGGCGCGTGGCGTAGAGGAAGGTACGCGCTCCACGCGGCGACCGCCGCCAGCACCGCGACGTGCGCGACGATCGACAGTAGCCAATCGCGCGCGGCGATCGGCCCCGCCGCGCTGCATGCGGGCGCGACGGTGCTCACGGGCGCCGCACCTCGACGCTCACCCGCTCGAAGCCGAGCGAGCGCACGCGGTCGGCCAGTTCGACGAAGTCCGCCAGCGCCAGCCGCCCGTCGGCGCGCACGACGACGCTCTCGTCGCGCGAATGCGCCGCGAGCGCCGCCGGCAGGTCGTCCACCGGGACGTCGCCCAGGTACAGGCGCCGCTCGTGCGTGTAGGTGAGCACGAGCGGAGAGCGCTGTGGGGGCTGCGCGCTGCGTGCCTGCGGAAGCTGCACCGGAATGCGCCCGCTCGCCACGAAGCTCGCCGTCGTCAGCACGATGGCGAGCAGCACGAGCATCACGTCGACCAGCGGAACGACGTTGATCTCGTCGAATTCGCGTTCGTCCATCGCTTCAGCCCCCACGCGCCTCGTCGAAATCGACGAGGCGCTCGCGCACGCGGCGGCGCAGCGCGTTGTTGGCCGCGACGCAGGGGATCGCGACCGCGATTCCCGCGGCGGTGGCCTTCAGCGCCAGCGCGAGTCCGGCCATGATCGTTCGCGCATCGAGCGCGTCGCCGGCGCCCAGCCCGTGGAAGGTCAGCATGATGCCGAGCACCGTGCCGAGCAGGCCGAGGTACGGCGCGTTCGAAGCGATCGTCGCGATCCAGTTCAGGCGGGCGGTCAGGTCGGCCTCGAGCCGCACGCGGCTTTCGTAGGAGGCGGCGTCGACGCGCCGCAGGTAGCGCCAGCGTTCGATCACGACGGCGAGCGCGACGACGCTCAATGCAACGAGCGTGCCGATCACGCCCCAGTCGACCAGTGCGCGAATCGCATCCATTGCGCAGCTCCTTCAGTACTGCAGCGACAGGCCGGCGCGCCAGATGCGGCCCGGGTCGGGAACGATCGACAGGTCTTCGCGGTCGTAGCGCCCGTCGTAGTTCGCGTCGCCCGTGCCGCGGGCGATCAACCAGTGGCGCCGGTCGAAGACGTTCTCCACGCGGGCGAACAGCATCAGCCGCGTCCCGGACGGGCCGGGCAGCTTCGTCTCGTAACGCGCGCCCGCGTGGAAGAGCGCGAAGCCCGGCCAGCGCTCCTGGTTGATCTCGTCGGCCCACGACCGGGCGCGCGCGTCCAGCTCGCCGCTGAGCGCCCAGCCGGGCGCCGGGTACCAGTGCGCGCGAAGATCGAGCATCCGCGCCGGCGTGCGCGGGATGCGCCTGCCGGTGTTGTCGTAGGCGACGACGGTGTAGTTGCTGCGCCAGAACGCGCGATCCGCGCGCTGCGCGGTGGTGGGCTGCGCGACGAAGGCGCCGTTGGCGTTGCCCAGCGAAAGGAAGAAGTTGTCGTAGCGCGTGAAGCTCGCATCGAGGAAGGTCAGCGCCGCCTCGAAGGCCCAGCCGGCGTGCGGCGCGGTTCTCGCCTCGAGCTCGATCCCGCGGCTGCGCGCGCCGCCGATGTTGCGGAACTGCGAGCCGCCGCCGATCGTCGTGTTCGACGCCGCGTACTGCCCGTTAGAATCGAGGATGAAGTCGTCGCGGTCGATCTGGAACACCGAGACGCCGAAGCGCGTGTCCCAGCCGGCGATCGATCGGCGGTGGCGCGCGCCGATCTCCAGGCCGAGCGACTTCTCGGGGCGCAGGTCGGGATTGCTTTGCACCCACGCGTTGGTCGTCGTTTCGCCGCGATACAACTGTTCGGCGCTCGGCAGCCGGAAGCCGGTGGATGCCGCCGCGAAGAGCGAGCTCGACGCGCCCAGCGCGCGCGTGAGGCCGGCGCGGTAGCTGTCGACTTCGAACGAGCGGCCGGTCGATACCGGGCGGTTGCCGTTGCCCGGCACCGGCGCCGCATCGAAATCGACGTCGACGCGGTCGCGGCGGACGTTCAGCGTCGCGACGCTCGCCTCGCCGAGCGCGAACTTCGCTTCGCCGTACAGCGCGCGCATCCGTTCGCGCGTCTCGTCTTCGGCAAGCTGCGTTCCGGCCGTCGTCACGGCGCCGCGCGGCGTGGTGCGGTAGCTGTTCAGCGCCCGGTTGTCGTTGTCGAAGTCGTTGCGGCGCAGGTCCACGCCGCCCATCAGCGCCAGCGCGTCCAGGTTCACCCGGTATTCGGCCTTCGCGCCGCGCTGCGCCTGCCGGTAGTCGTTCAGCATGCTGTAGTCGTTCACGCCGGTGGTCGGCCGTCCCGCCGCGTCGAAACGCATCGGCGCCGACCAGAACGTCGTGTCGTCGCGATACTCGTAGACGAGCGCCATCAGCTGGCTGCGCTCGTCCAGGTCGCGCGACCAGCGCAGGTTCCAGCGCGAGAGGTCGACGTCGAAGTTGCGCGTGTAGCCGCGCCCTTCGCTGCTTCCGGTCGGATCGAGCCAGGCCGCCGTCGCGCCGGTGACGCTGCCTTCGCGGTCGCGGAAGCGCTCGGACTTCTCGAAGCCGAGCGACAGCTCGCTGCTCGCGTCGAGTGCGTACTGCAGGTGTCCCGACCAGGTGCGCGTGTACGTCGACGACAGGTAGTAGTAGCCGTCCTGCTCGCGCTCGCCGTATTGCAGGTGCCCGGACACCGCGTCGCCGGCGAAGCCTGCGCGCAGCAGGTGGCGGCGATAGCCGAAGGCGCCGCGATCGGCGTCCAGGCGAAGCCCGCGCTGGCCGGCGCCGCGCTTCGTCGTGACGATCACCGCGCCGGCGAGCGCGTCGTCGCCGTACAGGTACGAGGCGGCGCCCTTGACGACCTCGATGCGTTCGATGTCGTCGAGATCGATATTGACCTTGCCGGTGCGCTCGAAGACCGGCACGCCGTCGACGACGATCGCCACGCCGGGCTTCTCGCCCATGAAGCGCTGGTTCTCGATGCCGCGCAGCTTGATCTTGATCGTCTCGCCGTCGCCCTGCAGGTCGGCGGTGACGCCGCTGACCGAGCGCAGGATCTCGACCAGGTTCTTCGCGTGCTGCCGTTCGATCTGCGCTTCGTCGAAGCGCACGCGTGAGGTCGGGTCGGTCGTGCCGGGATCGAAGCGGTCCTCGATCGTCGAGTCGGTGATCGTGATGCGGTCCAGCGAGGCTGGCTCCCCGGCGGTCTGGGCCGGGGCATGCGCGGCGGCGAGCGCGAACAGCGTCGCGCACGCCGCTTTCTTTCGTGAATGGAACAGCACCCGCAGTGCTCCTGGAGGAACGTGGCGAAGGCGTCGGCCTTCGCGGTTGCCGAATGGGGCGGCACGGACCCGCCCGGTGCGGCGCCGAAAATCGGGCGTCGCTCGGAGCGGAGGAAGTGCGCGGACGCCGGGCCGTATCGGGCCGTGAAGGCCGAAGGCGCGATCGACCGCGCGCCGGGCGCAATCAGCCGTGCGCCCACGGCAGGGTCAGCCGCGCGCCGGGCAACCGCGCGCCGGGGGCAGGATCAGCCGCGCGCCGGCGGTGCGCGGGGCTGCGCGGGGAGGCGCGGCGGGAAGGAGGGGGGATCGACGGCCGCGCGCTGCGGCAGCCGCACCGACGCCGACGGCGCCGGCATCGCGACGAGCGGCGTCACCGGCACGACGGCCGCATGCGCGCCCGACAGGCAGAACGGACACGCCTCGCGCGTCGCCGCGACGCCGTCCTCGGGGGAGACGTCGGCGACCGCATCGACGGCGACGAGCTTCGTGCCGCCCGGCGTGCAGATCTCGGCCCACGCCCGCGGCACTTCGCCGAAGGCGCGCGCCAGCCCGGGCACGAGCGTGCCGTAGAGCATCGTCGCGAGGACGATCAGGCTCCACAACCGCAGGTGACGCGTCGACAGGCGCATGGCGCGGATGCTAGGCGGGGCGCTGCCCCGGCAATACGATCTGGATCAAGCGAATCCATCGAGTCGCGGTTGACCCGGCACCGATGCGCCGGCGATGATCGCGCGCGCGATGAACCTACGATCGCGCGCACGGCTTCGACGCGGAGGACAGCAGCGGTGGCGGAGGACGCGGACGGGCGGCGTCGGCAGCGTGTCGTGCTCGTCGCGCACAGCCACGTGGTGGGCGGCATCGAACGGCACGTCGTGGAACTGGCCGGCGGATTGCGCGAGCGCGGCCATCAGGTGATGTTCGCCGGTCCGCTCGACGGCTGGCTGGGCGAAAGCATGGTCGCCGCCGGCCATCGCTGCCTGCATCTGCCGATGCACGGCATGTACGACCCGTGGTCGGCGTGGCGGCTCGCGCGCTTCTGCGCGAGCGAGCGCGCATCGATCGTGCACGGCCACGCGCAGCGCGGCGCCCGCTACGCCGCCTGGGCGGCGCGGCGCGCCGGAGTCGCCTGCGTGGCCACCGCGCATTCGACGAATGCCGGGAAGTGGTTCGACGCCTCGGCGAACGTCATCGCGGTATCGGCGGCGGTGCGGGCCTCGCTGCTCGCGCGCGGGTTGCCGCCGGCGAAGGTGCACGTCGTTCATTCCGGCGTGCGCGATCTCGGCGCACGTGCGCCGGCGGTCGGCCGACCCGGCGGCGCAATCGCGCTCGTGATGCTTTCGCGCCTCGAACGCGTGAAGGGGCACGATCTCGCTCTCCAGGCTTTGCGCGAGGTCGGCGATCGGCTCCCGTGCCGGCTGCTCGTGTTCGGGCCCGGCGATTCCGACTGGGCGCGCCGCCTGCGCGAACTGGCGGACTCGCTGGGCGTGGCCGACCGCGTCGAGTTCCGCGGCGCGACCGACGACCCCGGCTCGGCGCTGGCGCTCGCCGACATCGTGCTCGCCCCGTCGCGGCGCGAGGCGCTGTCGCTGACGCTGATCGAGGCTGCGTCGGTGCAGCGTGCGGCCATCGCCGCCGACGTCGGCGGAATCCCGGAAGTCGTTGCCGACGGGGAAACCGGCCTGCTGTTTCCCGCCGGGGATGCGCACGCGCTCGCCCAGGCGATCCTTCGGCTGGGCGGCGATGAAGCCCTGCGGGTGCGCCTGGCGCGCGCGGCGCGCGAGCGCTTCGAGCACGCGTTCACGCTCGATGCGATGCTCGAAGGTACCCTCCGCGTCTATGCAATCGCCGCGTGCACTACGATGAGCCGATGAGCGGGATCTCGATCCTGATGTACCACCAGGTCGGCCGCTTCGCGCCGATGAAGTCGCATCGGGCGGTCTATTGCGACCTCGGGCGCTTCCGGATGCAGATGCGCGCGCTGCGCGTGCTGCGCGTGCCGGTGCTGTCGATGACCGACGCCGTGGCCCGCCTCGCCGGCCGCGCGCCGCTGCCGAAGCGCGCGGTCGTGCTCAGCTTCGACGACGGATGCGAGAATTTCTACGAGAACGCGCTGCCGGTGCTCGAGTCGTTCGGCTATCCGGCGATCGTCTATGCGATCGCGGGGCTTGCGGGAGGCAGGGCAGACTGGATGGCCGAGCACGGGCACCCGACGCCGGCGTTGATGAGTTTCGCGCGCCTGCGCGAGATCGCCGGGCGCGGCATCGAGGTGGGCAGCCACGGCGCAAGTCACATCCGCCTCGAAGGGTTGCCGACCGGGAAGCTGCGCGAGGAGGTCGCCGGCAGCCGCGATCGGCTCGAGCAGGAACTGGGCCGTGCCGTGCCGCACTTCTGCTACCCCTACGGTTCGCACGACCTCGCCGCGATCGAGGCGGTCGCGCAGGCGGGCTATCGCAGCGCCGTCACCTGCCAGCGCGGCGCGGCGACTGCGGCATTCGATCCGCTCGCGCTGCCGCGCAAGGCGATCTCCTGGGGCGACGACGTGGCGGGCTTCCTGTGGAAGCTGTACGCCAAGGACGCGCCGAAGGGCGTGGCGCTGTCGCGCACGAGCGGGCCTTGAGCGCGTGCTGCATCATTCGCCCGCAACGATGAATTCCGCCTCCTCGCGCAAGCTGTCGAATCGCGTCGTCCTCGGCATCCTGCTCGGCGGCCTGCTGCTGCTGTCGTATGCCGTCGTGCGGCCGTTCCTCGCGCCGATCGCCTGGGCGCTGATCCTCGCCTACGTCACCTGGCCGCTGGTGGTGCGCCTGCGCCGGCTGTTCGGCGGGCGCAACACGCTCGCGGCGCTGGCGATGACGATCTTGCTCACCGCGGCCTTCGTGCTCCCGCTGCTGTGGGTAGGGCTGCTGCTGCGCGGCGAGCTGGCGAACTTCTACACCAGCGCGGCCAGCGTGCTGTCGCGCGGCGAGTTGCGGCTGCCCGAAGTGATCGCGGACATCCCGCTGTTCGGTTCGTGGCTGCAGAACCTGGTCGACGAGTTCGCGCGGGATCCGGCGGCGATCCGCGGACAGGTCGCGGGTTGGGTCGAAGCCCGTGCTGCCGAATCGCTGAACGTGGTCGGCGGCGTGGGTCGCAACGCGGCCAAGCTCGGCTTCGCATTGATCACCGTCTTCTTCCTGTATCGCGACGGCGAACAGGTGCTGGCGCAGGCGCAGCTCGTGCTGCATCGCTTCCTCGGCGCGCGCGTGGACCCGTACCTCGCGGCGGTCGGCACCATGACCACGGCAGTGGTCTGGGGCCTGCTCCTTACCGCGCTCGCGCAGGGCCTGGTGGCCGGCGTCGGCTACTGGTGGTTCGGGCTGGACGCGCCGGTGCTGCTCGGCGCCGTCACGGCGGCGATCGCGCTGATTCCCTTCGGCACGCCCTTCGTCTGGGGCTCGATCGGCGCCTGGCTGGTCGCGCACGGCGACCTGTTCAACGGCATCGGCCTGCTGCTGTACGGAACGCTGATCGTCAGCTGGGTCGACAATCTCGTGCGACCGCTCGTGATCAGCAACGCCACGCGCATCTCCTTCCTGCTGGTGATGTTCGGCGTGCTCGGCGGCCTGGCGGCCTTCGGCCTGGTCGGCCTGTTCATCGGCCCGGTGATCCTCGCCGTGCTGATGGCGGTTTGGCGCGAGTGGATCGAGGAGTCGCAGGCCGAGCAGTTGCGGCTCGCGGTTTCATCGTCCTTGGTTGGCGACGGGGAGAACTCTCCCCGCGAGTCGCGCGAAGGGTAGCCGCGCGCGGCGCTTCACGAACCGGAGTCCGTCAGCTCCGGCCACAACTCCTCCGAACGCAGCGTCAGCCCGGGCAGCGCCAGCGGTGCGATCGAGAACGGGGGAGCGAGCACGCGCACTTCTTCCCAGCCGAGGCCGTCGGCTCCGCGATGCACATGCAGGCGGCGGGAAGCGACGGCTACGACCCAGTATTCGGCGATTCCGTGCTGCGCGTAGATCCGTGCCTTCTTGCCGAGATCGAAGCGCAGCGAGGATTCGGCGATCTCGATGGCGAGCAGCACGTCGTCGGCATCCGGGTGGCGAGTCGCGTATTCGTCGCGACGAGGACGCAGCAGCATCAGGTCGGGCTGCGGCATCGACCACGGCGGCAGCAGCATGGGATTCCCCGGCGACACGATCGCGCGGTCTCCGGCGCGGGTCACGAGCAGGCGATTCAATCGGCTCGTCGTCGAAGCGTGCCCCGTTCCGATCGGCGCCATGTCGATCAGTTCTCCGTCGATCAGCTCGACGCGGCTGTCGGGTGCCAGGATTCCGGCCTCGCCGAGCCGCTCGTAGTCTTCGATCGACAGTCGATGCCGAGTGGGTTCGAGGGACGCGTTCATGGCGTTCCGGCGCGTGCCGCGCCTCGTCGGAAGAGTGCTTCAGTGTACGTGTCCGCGCCATCGGCCGGAAGCACGAGCCGGATGGCCGATGACCCGAACCAGGGTCGTCGCAGCGTCGCCCGCCGTCATGGCGGCAGCAGCGTCCTCGCGCTACCCCGTCGCGCGCCGCACCAGCGCCCGCGTCGCGAAGCGGATGCGCCGCGACAGCGGGAAGCGCCGGGACGTCGACGCCGAAACCTGCGTTCCGGCGGCGGCGTCAGGGAACGATCAACGGCTGCGTCGACGCCCGAGAGCAGCTGTCAGCATCCCGGCTGCGAGCAGCGCCAGCGGGGTCGGAGCCGGCACGCTGCCGCCGTCGCCCGGCTGGTTCGGATCCTCGATCGGAGCGAACTCGCCGGTGAAGATCCAGCGCCGGATGTCGTGGTCGGCGCCTGCCGCGCCGGTGCCCGACGTGAAGCCGATGAACGCGTTCGTCGTGCCGAGCAGGCTCGCGAGGTCGACGTCGTAGCTCATCAGCGCAGCGGTCGGGCGCGAGTCGTCGAGCGCCAGCCGCACCTCGAGCTTGTCGGTTGCGCCGTTGTAGTCGACCCAGGCGTGGAACACCGAGCCGCTGTCGAGCTGTCCGACCAGTGTGTCGGCACGCACGGCCGAATTCACGTCGCCGTTGACGTCGATGCCGGCGTGGTTGTCGTTGTTCCCGTCGCCCCCGCCGTTGTTCCAGTTGTCGAACTCGACGCCGATGCTCGGCGACAGGCCCTGGTAGCCGATGCCGCCGCCGGAGCCCCCGGCCGTGTTCGCGACCGTCTGCACGGTGAACACGATGCCGTCGGCGCCGCCGTTGCGCTGGTTGGTGAACTGGAACTCGAAGTAGCTGCTGAACGACGCATCGGACGCGAGCGAGAACGCGTTCTTCAGGAACGCGCTGCCCGACTGCCCGAGGTTGTTCGTGAGGCGCAGCACCCGATCGCCGCCGGGGCCGACGACGCCCTGGCCGCCGGTGTTGATCGCCGCCGTGGACCCGTTCAGCTGGAAGGCCGAGAGGTCGTCGAAATCCTGGTAGTTGACGAGCGGAGCGGCGATCACCGGCGCCGCCGCGAGGGAAAGCGCGCAGGCGCTCGCGGCAAGCGCGGCGCGGGCAAGCGCGCGATGCGGAATCGTCTTCTTCATGTCTTCTCTTCCCATGTCCGGTTCATGGACAAAAGCAAGAATTGCTCCAGATTGCGGCAAATCGAGCCGAATCAGGGACTTGCCGATGGCGTGCGGATCGATCCCGAACGGTGCGTGTAAAGACATCCGACATTGGCCCGTCGCGCGACGACTACCCCGTCGCGCGCCGCACCAGCGCCCGCGTCGCGAAGCGGATGCGCTGCGACAGCGGGAAGCGCCGGAACGTCGACGCCGCGGTTCCGGCCGTGAACGCGGTGCGCTTCGAGTAGTCGATGCGCACGTCGACGATGGTCGGACGGCCTTCGCGCGCCAGGCGCCGCGCCTCGTCGATCGCCGGGCCGATGCGCGCCTCCGATTCCATCGACACGTGGGCCGCGCCGGTGGCCGCGGCCACGCCCTCGACGTTCAGGCCGCCCAGCGCCGTGCACGGCTTGCGGTTGTACGGCATCTGCTGCGCCTGCGCGATCTGCGAGAGTTCGCCGTCGTTGAAGACGTACCAGACGATGCCGAGCGAACGCACGGTCGCGGTGACGATCTCCATGCAGCTCATCATGAAGCAGCCGTCGCCGACGATCGCGAACACTTCCTTCGCCGGCTGCGCGAGCTTCGCGCCGATCGCCGCCGGCACCGCGTAGCCCATCGCGTTGAAATCGGTGGGAACGAGCAGCCGCCCGCCGCGGCGGATCGGAAACAGCTCGGCCGTCAGGTAGGTGTGGTTGCCGTCGTCGAGCACGGTGATCGCGTCGTCGGGCACGCGCCGGCGCAATTCGTCGTAGAAGCGGATCGGGTTGATCCGATCCTTGCTGTCGTGGCGCAGCCATTCGTCGCGGTACGCCTGCCTGTCGCGTGCGATGCGCGCGGCGAGCGCGTCGTCGGCGGACCTGCCGCCGAGCCGGCGCAGCTCCGCGGCGAGCGCGGCGAGCACCGGCTTCGCGTCGCCGGCGAGCGCGACGCGCGCCGGGTGGTTCGCGTCGAACACCGACGGATCGATGTCGACGTGCACCAGCGCCTCGGGCACCTTCGCCGCGAAGCTGCCGGTGGGGATCTCGGCGAAGCGCGTGCCGACGGCGAGCATCGCGTCGCAGTCGCGAAACGCGTTGCGCGCCGCCGGCACGGCCGAAGCGCTGAAGCCGAAGCCGGCGTACAGCGGGTGCTCGGCGGGAAAGGACGCCAGGCCCTGCAGCGTGGTCGCCACCGGCGCCTGCAGCAGCTCGGCGATCTCCTCGAGTTCCTGCACCGCGTGTCGCGCGCCCCAGCCGACGAACAGGCCGGGATGCGACGCGCCCCTCAGCAGCTCGGCCGCTTCACGCAGGCGCGCCGGCTCGGGCAGCGAGGCAGGCTCGGGCGGGCGCCGCGCGGGCAACTCGCCGCTCTCGCCCGGAAACAGCTGCAGGTTCACCGGGATCTCGACGAGCACGGGTCCCGGAACGCCGCTCGTCGCGACGCGATGCGCTTCGAAGATCGTCGGCACGACGTCCTCGTGGCGCAGCACGCGAAACGCCGCTTTGGTGATCGGCCGCGCGATGGCGAGCTGGTCGATCTCGTGCAGCTTGAAGCGATCGTCGGTATCGCTGCGGATGCCGCCGGTGAGCACGAGCATCGGTATGCCGTCGACGAAGGCCTCGGCGATGCCGCTCGCGGCGTGCGTGAGGCCCGCCGCGGGCACGATCGCCAGCGCGCCGATCGTGTCGTCGGCGACGCGGCTGACCGCATCGGCCATGAACGACGCATTGCCCTCGTGCGTGACGAGCACCGGCTGCGGCGAGGCCGCGCTGTTCAGCTCGTCGTACAGCTCGGTGTTGTGCACGCCCGGAATGCCGAAGGTGAAGCGGATGCCGAGCTGCTGCAGCGCGTGCACGGCGAGCCAGGCGGCGGTCTTCTTCATGATCGAGTCGATCTCCGGGATGCGATTTCAGCCGACGATGGCGCGCGCGGCGCGGCGCGCGCCGTAGATGCAGCCGCCGAGGAAGCTGCCTTCGAGCGCGCGCAGCCCGTGCATTCCGCCGCCGCCGAAGCCGGCCGCTTCGCCGGCCGCGTACAGCCCCGGAATCGGCGCGCCCTGCGCATCGAGCACGCGGCACGACAGGTCGGTCTGGATGCCGCCCAGGCTCTTGCGGCTGATGACGAACTCGCGAATGGCGATCAGCGGACGCGCGCGCGGGTCGTCGATGCGCGGTGAACGGCAGATGCGCATCCGGTCGCCGCGCCAGTGGCGCAGGTGTTCGATGCGGCGCAGCTGCTCGTCGTTGTGCATCGGCCCGAGCGCGACCTGCGCATCCCAGGCGCGCACCGCCTCGCGCACCGCATCCAGCTCGACCGACGGGTCGTCCTGCAGCGCGTTCATCTTCGCCACCAGCGCCTCGATCGTGTCGGCGGTGACCACGTCCCCGCAGTGTCGCGTCAACTGCTCGACGAGCCAGCGGTTGCCGAACAGCGAATCGCGCACGAAGCCGGCGACGCTGCGCTCGCGCAGCGACGGGTTGAACTCGGCGCCCGACACCGCGAGTTCCTTGCGCGCGATCCGCTCGTTGAGCAACTGCCACGACCAGCCGCGCTCCTGCGCGCACACCTGCGTGACCAGATCGCGCGTGTCGTAGCCGCTCACCAGCGGCATCGGGCCGATGCGCCGGCCGCGCCAGTCGAGCCACAGCGCCGACTTCGGCGGCACCAGCGACAGGCCGTGCAGCGGCTTACGCGGCGCCCAGTGATGCACGCCGGCGGCGTAGTTCCACATCCGGTCGAGATGGGTCACCTGCCCGCCGATCGCCTCGACCGCGTCGTGCAGCCGGCCGTCGGCGTATCGGTGCGAGCCGTTCAGGATCGTCTCCGGCGGGCGGCGCCAGTCGGCGTGCCAGTGGCGGCGCACGCGCTCGAGACTGCCGTTGATTCCGCCGGTGGCGACGAGCACGGCATCGGCATGGGCGACGAACTCCTCGCCGCCCGCTTCGGTCGCTCCGCGCGCACCGGCGATGCGCCCGCCCGTGTCGAACAGCGACTCCACTCGATGCCCGAAGCGCAGCGTGAGCGCCTGCTGCCGCGGGTGCGCGCGCAGCGCCTCGATCAGTCGCGTCGCCAGCCGCTCGCCGCTGCCCCAGGTGACGTGCCAGCGCGGCACCGAGTTGCCTTCGCCGAACAGGCCGCGCTCGACCCACAACGGCATCGGCAGGAAGCGGATGCCCAGGTCGAGCAGCCACCGGTAGACGTCGGCGTTGCAGTCGTTCAGGTACGCCTCGGCCCATTGCCGGGGCCAGTGCTCGGCCTGCGGGTCGTCGCCGAAGGCGCCGAAGGACAGCCAGTCGCGCAGCGCCAGTTGCACCGAGTCGCGGACGCGGGCGCGGCGCTGCTCTCGCGTACCCACCAGCAGGATGCCGCCGAAGCTCTCGCGCGCGAGGCCGCCGAGGTTCGCCTCGACGTCGCGATCGAGCAGCGTGACGGTGCGGCCCGCCGACAGCAACTCGAGTGCGGCGACGATGCCCGTGAGCCCGCCGCCGACGACGAGAACGTCGCTTCGATATTCGTGCATCGCGCCTCCGGGCGCGGTCGTGCATCGCGCCTCCCCCGGCGCGGATGCTACCGACCGGGTCGGATGCTGTAAACGACCGCAGCCGCCGCCCGACCCCGACGCTGTCGGGCCGCGGTCGATTCGCGCTACCCTGTGCGGTTCGGGCGAAACGACAATCGAGGAGAACGCAGATGAGCGCACGCACGACGCCACCCTTTCGCGCCGATCACGTGGGCAGTTTCCTTCGGCCGAAATACCTGCTCGATGCGCGCGCGCAGGCGGCAGCCGGCGAGATCACCGCGCTGCAGTTGCGCGCCGTCGAAGACAGGGCGATCGCCGAGATCGTGCAGTTCCAGGAAGACGTCGGCCTGAAGAGCATCACCGACGGCGAGTTCCGTCGCACCTATTTCCACATCGACTTCCTCGAGCAGCTGGGCGGCGTGAAGACCGACATCCCGGTCACCGTGAAGAAGCCCGACGGCACCGAGGAGCTGGCCCCGCCCGTCATTCGCGTCGTCGACCGGGTGCGCCACGTGAAGGACATCCAGCGCGCCGACTTCGAGTACCTGAAGAGCCGCGTCTCCGCGGGCCACGTGCCGAAGGTGTGCATCCCTTCGCCGACGATGCTGCATTTCCGCGGCGGTCGCGCCGGCATCAGCAGCGAGCACTATCCCGAACTCGATCCGCAGTTCTACGACGACGTGGCGCGCGCCTATGGCGACGAGCTGCGCTCGCTGTACGACGCCGGCTGCCGCTACGTGCAGATGGACGACACCAACCTCGCCTACCTGTGCGACGACAGGATGCGCGAGGCGGCCCGCCGGCGCGGCGACGATCCCGACGAGCTGCCGCACCGCTACGCGAACTTCATCAATCGCGTCGTCGCGCTCAAGCCCGAGGGAATGACGCTCGCCGTGCACCTGTGCCGCGGCAATTTCAAGAGCACATGGGCAGCGCAGGGCGGCTACGAGCCGGTCGCGCAGGCGCTGCTCTCCGAGATGAACGTCGACGCCTATTTCCTCGAGTACGACGACGCGCGCTCGGGCGACTTCAAGCCGTTGCGCTACCTGCCGAAGGGCAAGTTCGTCGTGCTCGGGCTCGTCACCACGAAGCTGGGCGAGCTGGAATCGAAGGACATGCTCAAGCGCCGCATCGACGAGGCCGCGCACTATGCGCCGCTCGAGCAGCTGTGCCTGTCGCCGCAATGCGGCTTCTCGTCCACCGTGCACGGCAACGCGATCGCCGTCGAGGCGCAGCGCGCCAAGCTCGCGCTCGTCATCGAGACGGCGCGCGAAGTCTGGGGCGACGCATGAGAGCCGCCCTAGCCAACCCGGCGCTGTTGCTGATGGGGGTGGCGGGCCGATCGTAGCTCGCGAGTCAGGTTTCGATCTCCGGCTTGCCCGGATACCAGCGCGCCGCGCGCTTCTCGCGAAACGAAGCGAAGCCTTCGGCGGCTTCGTCGGACTGCCGGCGCGCGGCGTGCTGCGCGACCAGGCGCGCGAACGACTGCGCGGAGAGATCGCCGTGCGCCTGCTCGAGGATCGCCGCCTTCGTCTGCGCCGTGGCCTCGGGCGCGTTCTGCAGCAGCTGATCGACGATGCGCTCGCCCGTGCCGGCGAGCGTCGCGGGCGGCACGACTTCGTGCACGAGCCCGATGCGCAGCGCTTCGGCCGCGTCGAAGCGTTCGCCGGTGAGCGCGTAGCGGCGCAGTTGCCGCACGCCGATCGCGTCGGCGAGCTGCGGGACGATGATGTTCGCGATCAGGCCCCAGCGCGATTCGGCGATCGCGAAGATCGCGTTGGAGGCGGCGACCACGATGTCGCAGGCCGCGATGATCCCGGTACCGCCGCCGAAGCACGCTCCCTGGACCAGTGCGAGGGTGGGCAGCGGCAGCGTGTTCAGGCGATGCACCACCTCGGCGGTGCGGCGCGACGCCCGCACGTTGGCGGCCGCGCTTTCGCCGGCGACGCGCGCGAGCCAGCCGAGGTCGGCGCCCGCCTGGAAATGGCGTCCGTTCGCCTGCACGACGAGCGCGCGCGCCGTGTCGATGCCGGCGAGCTGGTCGATCGCCCCGAGCACGGCGTCGATCAGCGCGTCGTCGTAGGCATTGTTGATCTCGGGGCGGTTCAGCGTCAGCGTCACGACGCCTCGCCGGTCGATGCTTTGCAGGATGGTCTCGTTCATGACCGCAATGGTAGCCGGGCAACGCCAAAAAAAGAGCTGCCGGCAGGCGGCAGCTCCATGCAGGGAGGAAGAGGGCTTGGGGCCAGGAAGAGGCCTCAGGACCTCGGCGAGCCGCTCGCGCTTTGCGACGTCGGGGCGGTGCTGCTGCCCTGCGATTGCGCCGCCGCCGTGCTTCCGCTCTGCTGCGCCCACGCCGGGTCGCTGAAGTCCGGCCAGCGGTTCGAGGCGAAAGCGTGCGACATGTCGATGCGATCGGGCGAGGTCTGGATCACCAGCTTGTCGTGCTTCTCGCCGCTCACCGTGATGTCGCTCAGCGGAATCGCGACCAGCTTGCCGTCGGTCTGCTTCGCCCACGAGTCGTCGAAGTCGGCGATCGCGTATTCGACGTTTCCGCTGTTCGAGTCGACGATCAGATCCTCGATCTCGCCGGCATCCTTGCCCTTGGCGTCGTCGAAGTTCTTGCCGATCAGGTCGCTCGCGCGAACGAGCGGGCCCGCCTGCTCGCCGTCGTGCCGGCTGCCGGCGCCGTAGTACTTGTCGACCTCGCTGCTGTACTTGCCGTTGCTGGCGAAGTCGGGCCACTTGTTCTTGTCGAAGCCGGGCGCCTTGTCGAGCTGCTCCTTGTTCACGTTCATCACCAGCTTGTCGCTGTTCCTGCCGCTGGTCTCGACCATCGACATCGGATAGGCGAACAGCTTGTCGCCGATGCCCAGCACGCCGCCGTGCGACAGAACGACGTAGCGCACGCGCTCGTTGCGCGTGTCCACCATCATGTCCTTGATCTCGCCGATGTTGTCGCCGTTGGCGTTCTCGACGTTGGCGCCGATGATCCTGCTCGCGCGCATCGCGTGCGGCTGGGTTATCGAGTTCGCGCTGACGCCGCTGCGCGCGTTGTCGTTCGTGCTCGCGTTTGCCTGCGTGCGGTCGGAGCCGGACGAGGCTTGCGAATTGCCGGACATCGCGCTACCGGAAGGCGTGGCGGTGTTCGACGACGATGCGCTCGGGCTGCTGCTGGGGCTCGAAGTGCTGTTCGACTGCGCGAAGGTCGCGCCGCTGAAGGCCAGAGCCGAGAACAGCACGCCCGCGGAGATGAGGTGTCTTCCTTTCGGGTTCATGAATTTCTCCTACATTGCGCCGGGGCGGAATCCCGGACCAGAACCCTGCAAAACGCAATGTCCGTACCCGTGGCCGTGCGGGAGGAGAGGCAAGCATTACGCGATCGAGGAACCGATTTGCCGCAGCTCGCGCGCTGCCGTTCTTGCCTGACCGCGGGGTAAGCGGGGCTACGCGCTCTGATTCGCCGGTTGGCCGCAGGCCGGCTCGCAAGGGCTTCGATCGATCGCGACTATCGCGTCGAATTGACAATGAATTGCGCCGAAGAATAAGATTCACTCTACATAAATCTTATGACGGCCCAACGGGAGCGCATCCGATGACCCACGTCGTCACCGAAGCCTGCATCGCCTGCAAACACACCGACTGCGTCGACGTCTGTCCCACCGACGCATTTCGCGCGGGCAAGAACATGCTCGTCATCGACCCGGACGAATGCATCGATTGCGCGGTGTGCGTCGCCGAATGTCCGGTCGAGGCGATCTACGCCGAGGAAGACGTGCCGCCCGACCAGCAGGAATACCTGCAGTTGAACGCCGACCTGGCCGGGCGCTGGCCGGTGATCTCGCGCAAGAAGCCCGCCCTGCCCGAAGCCGAACACTGGGGCGCCGTGCGCGACAAGCGCGCGATGCTCGACCCGCGCGCCGAGAACGAGGAATCGGACGAGAACCAGGCGGCGTGAATGAGGCAGTGAAGGGTAAAGGGGGAAGGGTGAAGGGGAAAGCCCGCGACGCGACGGAACCGCGCTCCGGTTTTCCCCTTCACCCTTGTCCCTTCTCCCTTCACCTCTAACAACAAGGGAGACAGGATTTGGACAGCGCCGTCGCCAGCCTGCTGGCCGCTTTCGTTCTTTCGATCCTCGGTCTGTTCGCTTTCATCTGGTCGCTGCGCAAGGGCCTGCTCGTCGAGAACCCGCGGGCGGCCAGCGTCATCTTCGCGCGCGGCGAGATCGGCCGCGCCGACGACCCGGCGCTCGACGACGGCGGACACGATGCGCTGCAGGCGCAGGTCACGCGCCTGGAGCCGCCTCCGGAGGCCACCGACGCCTCGCAGCTGAACGCCCGCATCGAGGCCGATCGGTCCAGCGCCTTTCCGGTATTCCTGTTCATCGCCTTCGCCTGCCTGTGGCTGCTGGTCGGCTCGCTGGCCGGCGTGGTCGCGTCGATCAAGCTGCACGAGCCCGACTGGCTGGTCGACGCGGCGTGGCTCACTTTCGGGCGCATGCGCACCGTGCACCTGAACGCGGTGATCTACGGCTTCGCGTCGAACGGCTGCCTGGCGGTGATCGTCTGGCTGCTGCCGCGCCTGCTGCGCACGCCGTTGCGCGGCGCGAGCTGGGCGATGCTCGGCGGCGCCTTCATCAATGCCGGCGTGGCCGCCGGCATCGGCGCGGTGGCCTCCGGGTGGTCCGACGGGATGGAGTTCCTCGAGATCCCGTGGCAGATCGACATCTTCATCTTCGCCGGCTTCGCGATGATCATCCTGCCGGCGCTGTTCACGCTGGCGAACCGCAAGGTCGACCACCTGTACGTCAGCGTCTGGTATTTCGGCGCGTCGCTGTTCTGGATCGCCGTGCTCTTCCTCGTCGCGAACCTGCCCGGCGTGCACTACGGCGTGCAGCAGGCGACGACCAACTGGTGGTACGGCCACAACGCGCTCGGCCTGTGGTTCACCCCGGTGAGCATCGGCGCGATCTACTACTTCCTGCCGAAGATCATCGGGCGCCCGATCCGCTCGTACAACCTGTCGCTGCTCGGTTTCTGGACGCTGGCCTTCTTCTATCCGCAGGTGGGCGCGCACCACCTGATCGGCGGTCCGGTTCCCGGATGGCTCACCACGCTGTCGATCGTGCAGAGCGTGATGATGGTGATCCCGGTGATCGCGTTCACGATCAACCAGGGCGGCACGCTGTGGGGCCGCATGCACCTGGCGCGCTGGTCGCCCACGCTGCGCTTCATGATGTTCGGCGGACTGATGTATCTCGCTTCGTCGGTCGAGGGCTCGCTCGAGGCGCTGCGCAGCGTCAACGCCGTCGCCCATTTCACGCACTTCACCGTCGCGCACGCGCACCTGGGCATGTACGCCTTCGTGTCGATGGTGCTGTTCGGCGCCGTCTACTTCATGCTGCCGCGCGTGCTCGCGCGCGAGTGGCCGTATCCGCGGCTGATCGACGTGCACTTCTGGCTCGCGTCGGTGGGCATCCTCGTCTACGTGATCGGCCTGTCGATCGGCGGCTGGCTGCAGGGCCTGGCGATGCTCGATGCGAGCCGCCCCTTCCTCGAGTCGGTCACGCTGACGATGCCATGGCTGCAGCTGCGCAGCGTCGCCGGCACCGCGATGACGATCGGGCACTTCGTCTTCGTCGCCCACGTGCTCGCGATGGCGCTCGGCTTCGGGCCGCAGCGCTCGGGCGCCGCGCGTTTCTGGGATCCGGTGGGGAGGCTCGTTCATGGAAAATGAAGCGAAACTGGCGGCGGGCGCCGCGGTCTCGCTCGGCATCGCCACGGCCGCGCTCGTCGTGCTGCCCTACGTGCAGGTGCGCGACGTCGAGCCGCCGACGCAACTGAAGCCCTACACCGAAGCGCAGCTGCGCGGCCGACAGGTGTACATCGCCAACGGCTGCGTCTACTGCCACAGCCAGCAGCCGCGCGACCGCAATCTCGCGCCCGACGCCGAACGCGGCTGGGGCCGGCCTTCGGTTCCCGCCGACTACTCGTACGACCGCCCGCACCTGCTCGGCACGATGCGCACCGGGCCCGACCTGCTGAACATCGGCGCGCGCCAGCCGAGCGCCGACTGGCACCTGGGGCACCTGTACCAGCCACGCGCCTACGTCGACGCATCGAACATGCCGGCCTACCCGTTCCTCTTCGTGCAGCGCGATCGCGCGCGCGACGACGATCGGGTCGTGTCGCTGCCCCCGGGCGCCGCGCCCGCCGGCAAGGTCGTGGTCGCCACGCGCGAGGCGCTCGACCTCGTCGAATACCTGCTCTCGCTCGATCGCACCTATCCGATCCTGCCGACGGCGAGCGCGGCAACCGAATGAGGCCCTCGTCATGCTGACCGATCCGCAGGCGCTGCCGCGCGCGCAGCAGCGCGAGCACGAGGAGCCTTCCGAAACGATCCGCCCGATTCCGGCGGTGGCCGCGCTGCTCACGCTGATGGCGGTGCTCTTCGGCGCGGGCTATATTCTGTTCTCCGAACCGTTCGGCAACGCCGAGCTGGGCGATCGACGCACTCTCTCCGATCTCGCTCCGGCGGTGGCCGCGGCGGGCGCCGGGGTGGACGGCAAGGCGCTGTATGCGGCACAGTGCGCCGCCTGCCATCAGCCCACCGGCAAGGGCGTGACGGGCGTCTTCCCGCCGCTCGACGGTTCCGAATGGGTCGACGGCAACGCGCGCGTCCTCGCCAACATCCTGCTGCACGGAATCGACGGAGAAATCGAAGTGCTGGGCACGACATACAAGGGCGCGATGCCTTCGTTCCAGCGCCTGTCCGACGGCGAACTGGCCGCGATCGCGAGCTGGCTGCGCAGCCAGTGGTCGAATCGGGCCGAGCCGGTCGATGCTTCCGTGTTCGAGCAGGAAAGGGCGGCGCAGCGGCGAACGACGCCGTTCGAGAACGGCGGGCAACTGAAAGCCCTCGCCGCCGGCACGTAGAAGAACGGAGAATGCGAGAACGGAGAATGCGATGCGCCTGACGATGATGACCGACTACGCGATGCGCCTGCTGATGTACGTCGCGCAACGGCCCGAGCGCCTGTGCACGATCGCCGAGGTGGCGCGCGCCTACGACATCTCCGAAGCGCACCTGATGAAGGTCACGCACCAGCTCGGGCTCGCCGGCTGGATCGAAACGGTGCGCGGCAAGGGGGGCGGCATGCGCCTGGCGCACCGGCCCGAGGACATCAACGTCGGCGCGGTCGTGCGTCGCATGGAGTCGGATTTCCACATCACCGAGTGCTTCGGCAAGTCGAGCCATTGCTCGCTCACCGGCAGCTGCGGACTCACCGGCATCCTGAACGAAGCCTTGCAGGCGTTCCTCGAGCGTCTCGACGCGCACACGCTGGCCGATGTCCTGCCGCCGGTCACCGGCGCTCCGCTCGAGATGGGTGAGCGCCCGCTGCGTCGAAGCGCGCGCGAACGCGCGGCGTAGCGCGCGCCTCGCGGCGTCGCCGGCCATGCTGCGCACCGCGTTGGCCAGTTGCCTCGCCGTCATCCTCGCGTGGGCGGCGGCCGCCTGGCTGACGCACGATTTCCGCGTCTTCACTGCCGAGGGAGCGCGCCGCATCGAGGTGCGCGACCACCCGGTGAAAGCGCCGGCCGTCCAGGTCGCGGGTCCGGGCATCGACGACGTCGCGTTGCCGTTGCTGCTCGAGGAGCACGGGGGCGCGACGATCGTCGACTTCGTCTACACGCGCTGCGTCAGCGTCTGCGCGGCGCTGGGCAGCGGCTTCCAGCAATTGCAGGGGCGCATTGCCGCCGGGGAGGCGGCGGGTGCTGCAGCGGGCAACGCAGCGCGTAATGCACCGCGTGAGGCACCGCATGAGGCACCGGACTACGCACCCGTGCGCCTGCTGTCGGTGAGCTTCGATCCGGCGCACGACGACATCGCCGCGCTCGCGCGCTACGCCGGCGAGCTGCACGCCGACCCCGACATCTGGCGTTTCGTCACGGTCCGCGACGCCGGCGCGCTCGACAGCCTGTTGCGCGCGTTTCGCGTGGTCGTCATCCCCGACGGCTTCGCCGGCTACGAGCACAACGCCGCGCTGCTCGTCGTCGACGCCGACGCGCGTCTCGTGCGCGCCTTCGACTACGACCAGCTCGAAGAGGCGCTGCACTTCGCGCGCTCGCTCCCCAGGTCCGCGAAGACGGCGCGGGCAACGCGGTGATGCGGGCGCGCCCGCGTTTCGTCGCCGGCGCCACGCTCGCTGCCGGCTGCGTCTCGTGGCCGCTGCGCGATCTGCTCGAGGCCGGGATGGCCACGCACATGCTCGTGCAGTTTCCGTTGCTGCTGCTCGCCGGAGCGCTGCTGTACGCCTCGCGGCCGACGTCGGGCGATGCGCGCTTCGCGTCCGCCGACGAACCGGCCTGGAACCGGCTCGGCATCGCTGGCCTGGTCTTCGCCGCCTGCGTCCTCGCGCTGGGCATGATTCCGCGCCTGCTCGACCTGGCGCTGGTCGACGCGCGCGTCGAGGCGGCGAAAATCACCGCGCTGCTCGCCGCCGGTGCGGCGCTGCACGCCTCGTGGCGCCGCGCCGGACTCGTCGTGCAGGGTTTCTTCCTCGGCAACGTGCTGCCGATGACCGCGGTAGTGGGTATGCTCTACCAGGACGCGCCGGCACGACTGTGCAACAGCTACCGGCTCGACGAGCAGGTGCTGGTCGGCACGCTGCTGGTCGCGCTGGCCGTCGCGCTGGCGCTCGGCTGGCTCGTCGCCGCGGGAATAAGGATGCATCGCGCCGAGAATATCGGGGCGCACGGCCCCGACGTGGCGTTACCCTCGACCTGCGCATCGGCGCCGCGGCTCGCCGCGTTCACGGCGGGCGGCCCACACCACGAGGAACGATCATGGCCAGAGGACGCATCTACGACGACATCACGCAAACCGTAGGCAACACTCCGCTCGTTCGGCTGCGGAAACTGGGCGAGGGCTTTCCCGGCGTCGTCCTCGTCAAGCACGAGGGCTTCAATCCATTCTCGTCGGTGAAGGACCGCATCGGCAACGCGATGGTCGAGGACGCGATCCAGCGCGGCGCGCTCAAGCCCGGCATGGTGATCGTCGAGCCCACCAGCGGAAACACCGGTATCGGCCTGGCCTACACGGCGGTGGCGCGCGGCTTCCGCTGCGTGATCGTCATGCCCGACACGATGACGATCGAGCGCCGGCGCATGCTCGAGGCGCTCGGCGCCGTGCTCGTGCTCACCGAGGGCGCGAAAGGAATGAAGGGCGCGATCGCGCGCGCCGAGGAGATCCTCGCGAAGCTCGGTTCGCGCGGCTGGATGGCGCGCCAGTTCGACAATCCGGCCAACGCCGAGATCCACTACCGAACGACCGGCCCGGAAATCTGGGAGGACACGGCGGGCAGCGTCGACGTCCTCGTCTCGGGCATCGGTACCGGCGGCACGATCACCGGCGCCGGGCGCTATCTGCGCGAGAAGAAGCCGTCGGTGAACATCGTCGCGGTCGAACCGGCCGAGAGCGCCGTGCTGTCCGGCGGCAGCCCCGGTCCACACAAGCAGCAGGGCTTGGGCGCGGGCTTCGTGCCCACCGTCCTCGACACGAAGATCTACGACGAGGTCGTGCGCGTGACCAACGACGACGCGATCGACACCGCACGCGTGCTCGCGCGCGAGGAGGGCATCTTCGGCGGAATTTCGGGCGGTTCGATCACCTGGGCGGCGCTGCAGATCGCCGGCCGCGCCGAGAACCGCGGCAAGACGATCGTCTCGATCATCCCCGACTTCGGCGAGCGCTACCTGTCGAACCCGGTGTACGCGGACATGCCGAAGCCCGACGTCGCGGATCTCGCCGACGCGCTCGCGCAGAGCTGAGGATGGACGTTCGCGCCGCGATCGCCTGGGAGGCGGGCAAGCCCCTTTCCGTGGAGACTGTGCAGCTCGACGGTCCACGCGCCTTCGAGGTGCTCGTCGAGGTGAAGGCCACCGGCGTGTGCCACACCGACGAGTACACGCGTTCCGGCGCGGACCCGGAAGGCCTCTTTCCGGCGATCCTCGGTCACGAGGGCGCCGGCATCGTGGTCGACGTCGGGCCGGGCGTCACGTCGGTGCGCAAGGGCGACCACGTGATCCCGCTCTACACGCCCGAGTGCCGCCAGTGCAAGTCGTGCCTGTCGCGCAAGACGAACCTGTGCACGGCGATCCGCGCCACGCAGGGCCGCGGCGTGATGCCCGACGGCACCAGTCGCTTCTCGATCGGCGGCAAGCCGCTGCATCACTACATGGGCTGCTCCACCTTCTCGAACTACACGGTGCTGCCCGAGATCGCGGTGGCGAAGATCCGCGAGGATGCGCCCTTCGACAAGGTCTGCTACATCGGCTGCGGC
>JAJPEN010000023.1 GCA_021166835.1 Burkholderiaceae bacterium
CGGCACTTGTCCTGGTCGATCAGGACGATCCCGTCCTCCTCGCGCTTGTAGATCGAACCCGACGGACACGATGCAACGCAGCTCGGGTTCAGGCAGTGCTCGCAGATGCGCGGCAGCGAGATCATGAAGGTGTTCTGGAACTGCCCGTACATCTCCTTCTGGATGTCGTCGAAGTTGCGGTCCTTCGAGCGCTTGGCGAACTCGCCGCCGAGGATCTCCTCCCAGTTCGGGCCCCATTCGATCTTCTGCATCCGCTCTCCGGTGATCAGGCTCCTCGGCCTGGCCGTCGGCGAGGTCTTCATCTCGGGCGCCTCGTGCAGGTGCGTGTAGTCGTAGGTGAAGGGCTCGTAGTAGTCGTCGATCTGCGGCAGGTACGGGTTGGCGAAGATGCGCATCAGCAGCGCCCACTTGCCGCCCTGCCGCGGCACGATCGAGCCGTCGGCCCTGCGCATCCAGCCGCCTTTCCAGCGGTCCTGGTTCTCCCAGTCCTTCGGGTAGCCGATGCCGGGCTTGGTCTCGACGTTGTTGTACCAGGCGTATTCCTGGCCTTCGCGGCTCGTCCAGACGTTCTTGCAGGTGACCGAGCAGGTGTGGCAGCCGATGCACTTGTCGAGGTTCATCACCATCGCGATCTGCGCGCGGATCTTCATCGCCTCGCCTCCTGCGCGACTGCGCGGGCGCGCACCGGTCCCCGCGCATCTCCCGGCGCCGGTTCCGCGACGCCGGCTGCCCGTTGCGCGCCCGCCGGTTCGTCGATCCAGTCGATGGCGTCCATCTTGCGCAGCAGGACGAACTGGTCGCGGTTCGAGCCGACCGTGCCATAGTAGTTGAAGCCGTAGGCGAACTGCGCGTAGCCGCCGATCATGTGCGTGGGCTTCATCACCACGCGCGTGACCGAGTTGTGGATCCCTCCGCGCAGGCCGGTGATCTCCGAGCCCGGCGTATTCACGATCTTCTCCTGCGCGTGATACATCAGCACCATGCCCTGCTGCACGCGCTGGCTCACCACCGCGCGCGCGGTCAGCGCGCCGTTGGCGTTGAACAGCTCGATCCAGTCGTTGTCGACGATGCCGGCGCGTTGCGCGTCGATCTCGCTCACCCAGACGATCGGCCCGCCACGGCTGAGCGTGAGCATGATCAGGTTCTCGGTGTACGTGGAGTGGATGCCCCATTTCTGGTGCGGCGTGATGAAGTTCAGCGCGATCTCGGGATGCCCGTTGGGCCGCTTGCCGGCCACCGCGGCGAGCGACTTCAGGTCGACCGGCGGCCGATAGGTGACGAAGCCCTCGCCGAAGTCGCGCATCCACGCATGATCGAGATACAGCTGCTGGCGACCGGTGAGCGTGCGCCACGGAATCAGCTCGTGCACGTTGGTGTAGCCGGCGTTGTACGAGACCTTGTCGCTCTCGAGCCCCGACCAGGTGGGCGACGAGATGATCTTGCGCGGCTGCGCCTGGATGTCGCGAAAGCGGATCCGCTCGTCGCCGCGATGCAGCGCCAGGTGCACGTGATCGCGTCCGGTGACCTCGGAGAGCGCCTCCCACGCCTTGATCGCGACGTGCCCGTTCGTCTCGGGCGCGAGCGTCATCACCGTCTCGCAGGCGTCGATGTCGGTCTCGATCTTCGCCAGCCCCGCCGTGGGACCGTGCCGCACCGTGCCGTTGACCTGGCGCAGCAGCTCGACCTCGTCCCCGGTGGGCCACTGCAGCCCCTTCGAGAAATTGCCGAGCCGGCTCATCAGCGGTCCCAGCGAGATGTAGCGTCGATGCGTGTTCGGATAGTCGCGCTCGACGACGTCGATGTGCGGCGCCGTCACTCCGGGCACGAAATCGCATTCGCCGCGCTTCCATTCGCGCACGTCGAGCGCCTGGCCCAGCTCGGTCGGCGAGTCGTGCATCAGCGGGCGCAGCACGACGTCCTGCTCGACGCCCAGATGCCCCTCGCACAGCTCGCTGAAGCGTCGCGCGATGCCCTTGTAGATCTCCCAGTCGCTGCGCGACTGCCAGACCGGATCCACCGCCGTCGACAGCGGGTGGATGAACGGGTGCATGTCGGTGGTGTTCAGGTCGTTCTTCTCGTACCAGCTCGCGGTGGGCAGCACGACGTCCGAATGCAGGCAGGTCGTGCTCATGCGGAAGTCGAGCGTGACGAGCAGGTCCAGCTTTCCCTGCGGCGCGCGCTCGCGCCAGTCGACCTCGACGGGTCGCGGGTCGCCCGGCGCGAGTTCGTCGCCGAGCACGCCGTTCTTCGTGCCGAGCAGGTGGCGCAGGAAATATTCGTGGCCCTTGCCCGAGGAGCCGAGCAGGTTCGAGCGCCAGACGAACAGGTTGCGCGGCCAGTTGACGGGGTCGTCCGGGTCCTCGCAGCTCATGCGCAGCGAGCCGTCCTTCAGGCTGCGCGCGACGTAGTCGGCGGCGGACAGGCCGGCGGCCTGCGCGTCGCGCGCGAGGCGCAGCGGATTCGTCGCCAGTTGCGGCGCCGACGGCAGCCAGCCCATGCGCTCGGCGCGCACGTTGTAGTCGATCACCGCGCCGGCGTGACGCGCGGGATCGGCCAGCGGCGAGAGCAGTTCCTGCGGCCCGATCTTCTCGTAGCGCCACTGGTCGCTGTGCGCATAGAAGAAGCTCGTGCCGCCCACCTGCCGCGACGGACGCACCCAGTCGAGCGCGAAGGTGAGCGCTGCCCAGCCGCTCTGCGGGCGCACTTTCTCCTGCCCCACGTAATGCGCCCAGCCGCCGCCGCTCTGGCCCACGCAGCCGCACAGCACGAGCATCGAGATCGCGCTGCGGTAGTTCATGTCGCAGTGGAACCAGTGGTTCACTCCGGCGCCGATGATGATCATCGAGCGGCCCTGCGTCTTCTCGGCGTTGGCCGCGAACTCGCGCGCGACGACGATCGCGCGATCGCGCGGCACGCCGGTGATCGCCTCCTGCCACGCCGGCGTGTACGGCACGTTGGCGTCGTAGTCGGCCGCTACGGCAGGATCGTCGATGCCCGGGCGGCGCACGCCATAGTGGGCGACGAGCAGGTCGAAGACGGTCGCCACCAGCGCCTCGCGCCCGTCGGCCAGCGTGAGCCGGCGCACCGGCACGCGCCGCAGCAGCACGTCGCCGCCCTGCTCGCTGCGCGGAAAATGCGGATGCGGGTCGCCGCCGAAATACGGGAAGGCAACGGTCGCGGTTTCGTGCGGATGCGCGCCGTCGTCTAGCAGCGACAGCGTCAGGCGCACCTCGCGGCCTTCGCGCGCCTCGCGGTTCTCGAGGTTCCATTTTCCGCGGTCGTCGCGATCCTTCGGACCCCAGCGAAAGCCGATCGAGCCCTGCGGAACGACGACGTTGCCGTTCCCGTCGAAGGCGACGGTCTTCCAGTCGGGGTTGTTGGTCTGGCCCAGCGCGTCGGGGAAGTCGCTCGCGCGCAACGTGCGGCCCGGAACGAAGGCGGCGGGCGGAGCCGACGCCGCACCGGGCGCGCCCGCGCCGGAGGCCGCTGGCGCGGCCTCCTCCGCCGTCTTCATCGGCTGCAGCTCGACCAGCATCGGCGAATCCGTATAGCGGCGCGCGTAATCCTCGAAATACGCCGCGCGCCGATCGACATAGAACTCCTTCAGGATCACGTGGCCCATCGCCATGCCGAGCGCAGCATCGGTGCCCTGCTTCGGGTGCAGCCACAGGTCGGCGTGGCGTGCGACCTCCGAGTAGTCGGGCGTGATCGAGACGATCTTCGTGCCCTTGTAGCGCGCCTCGACGAAGAAATGCGCATCGGGCGTACGCGTCTGCGGAACGTTCGAGCCCCATGCGATCAGGAACATCGAGTTGTACCAGTCGGCCGACTCGGGCACGTCGGTCTGCTCGCCCCACACCTGCGGACTGGACGGAGGAAGGTCGCAGTACCAGTCGTAGAAGCTCAGGTTCGTGCCGCCGATCAGCGACAGATAACGCGCGCCGGACGCGTACGAGATCATCGACATCGCCGGAATCGGCGAGAAGCCGGCGATGCGATCGGGTCCGTATTTCCCGATCGTGTAGACGTTGGCCGCGGCGACGATCTCCTCGACCTCGTCCCACGAGGCGCGAACGAAGCCGCCCAGGCCGCGCTGGCTCACGTAATCGCGCCGCGTCGCTTCGTTCTCGACGATGCTCGCCCACGCGCGCACCGGATCGCGCTCGCGTTCGCGCGCCGCATGCCAGGCGCGCATCAGCCGTCCGCGCACCATCGGGTACTTCAGGCGTTGCGCGCTGTAGAGATACCAGCTGTAGCTCGCCCCGCGCGCGCAGCCGCGCGGCTCGTGGTTCGGCAGGTCGGGGCGCGTACGCGGATAGTCGGTCTGCTGCGTCTCCCAGGTGACGATCCCGCCCTTGACGTAGATCTTCCACGAACACGAACCCGTGCAGTTCGTGCCGTGCGTCGAACGCACGATCCTGTCCTGTGCCCAGCGATTGCGGTACGCGTCTTCCCAGGTGCGGTCTTCGCCGGTGACGAGGCCGTGGCCGCCGGAAAACTTCGCGTGAGGCTGCGCGAAATACGTCAGCCGATCGAGGAACCGACTCATCGCGGATGCTCCTTCCCTCGACATCGCGTCGAAAGCGAAGGGGCATCTTAGGGCCGCCTTCCGCGTTCCGGCCAGCTATGTCCGGAGGGGCGAAGCGGTTAAAGAAGTTCGAGGCTCAGCAGGCTTCCGTGAGCTCGAGGCGAACGCGTCGACCGAGGGCCGTTGCGATGTTCACCAGAGCGTCGAGCGAAAAGCGCGAAACGCGCCCGCGCAGCAGGTCGTTGATACGCGGCTGCGTGACGCCGCAGTTTTCCGCCGCCTCGGCCTGCGTCCAGTCGGTTGCTGCGATGATCGCCGCGATCTGGCGCATCAGTTCTGCTCGCGCCCGAAGGTTGGCAGCCTGCTCGGGAGTATCGGCGACCGCATCCCAGACGCTGTCGAAAGTGGCGGCCTTGCTCATTGCAGTTCTCTCGTCAACTCGGCGTATCAGAATAAATCGGAAACATGACGCCGACTTCCCCGCCTTCGCTCTCCGCCTTCGCCGACAGCTCTGAGAGATAGCGCCGCAGCGCCGTGACCCACGAACGGCGGCGCAACTCCTGCTGGACCGCCTCGCGCACCTCCTCCCAGGGCGGCTCCTCGCCGTTCTCGCGAGCGACCACGTCGACGATGTGCAGACCGAAGCGGGTGCGGACCAGTCGCGGCAGCAATCCGGTCTCCGGCCGGTCGAAGACCTCGCGCGCGAACTCCGGTGCACAGTCGCGCGCAACGATCCAGCCGAGATCGCCCCCATCCGCGCCGCTCGGGCAGTTCGAGTTCCTGCGGGCGGCCTGGGCGAAGGCCGACACGCGATCCGACGCGCAGCGCAACCCCAGCAGCAACTGTTCGGCATACGCGGCCAGGGGAGCGACAGCTACACCCGGTGTCACGGCGAACAGGATGTGACGTGCGTGCACGCGCCCGCCGGCGCCGAAGCGTGACGCGTGCGCCGCATAGTGGCGACGACACGCCTCTTCGTCGGGCTCGACGACTTCCAGTTCACGCTCGAGCAGCGCCTCGATCGCCATCGCGGCCGCCTCGCTGACGACGCCGTCCGCGCCTGCGCGATCGTCGGCGGCGAGCAATCCCTTGCGCTGCGCTTCGCGGCGCAGCAGCTCGGCGACGTTCGCCGCGCTCATGCCCGTCTCCCGCCCTGCATGACCGACATCGCGCCCACCGGCGACGCGGGCGTTAGCACGTCCTTCGTTTCGTCGGTCGGCGTCGGCGCTCGCGGCGCACCAGTCATCCCGGTCGCCCCCGCGCGCACCGGCACGCGGTGCGATGCCGGCAGCCCCAGCCGCCGGCTGCGCACCAGCTGGTACGGACGCAGCACGTAGGCGATCGACGCGAAGCCGCTCCAAACGTGGACGAGCCGCGTGAACGGGAACACGAGGAACACCGTCATGCCGAGCACCATGTGCAGCTTGAACACCCAGCTCACCTGCGCGATCGACTCGACCGCGCCGGACCGGAAAGTGACGATGCGCTGCGCCCAGTCGGCGAGCACGAGCATCACGCTGCCGTCGAGGTGCTGCCCCGACAACGGGATCGTCGCCAGTCCGAGCGCGAGCTGGATCCACAGCAGCCACAGCAGGAACACGTCGCTCTTCCGCGACACCGCGCGGATGCGCGCATCGCCCAGGCGGCGCGTGAGCAGCAGCGTCAGCCCGGCGATCGCGAGCGCGCCGGCGATGCCGCCGCTGGCCATCGCGATCAGTTGCTTCGTGCCCGCGTCGAGGATCGGCGCGTAGACGAAATGCGGCGTGAGCATGCCGAAGAAGTGGCCGAAGAACAGGAACAGCACGCCGGCGTGGAACAGGTTGTTGCCCCAGCGAAGCGACCCTGCCCGCAGCAGCTGCGACGAGTCGCTCTTCCACGTGTACTGGTCGCGATCGAAGCGGATCCAGCTGCCGACGAAGAACACCGTCAGACACACGTACGGATACAGGCCGAAGAAGAAATGATCGAGAGCGTTCATCGGTCGGCTCCGGGGTCAGAGAGGCGCGCGCGCGGCGGCGTCGGCATCGCGCGGGGGTGCAGCCGCTACGCTCGCCGCGGGCGGCGCGCGGCGCACGAAGTGCAGGGGTTGCGCGGCGTCGGGTCGCGACTGGCCGCGCGTCGAGCAGCCGTCGAAGGCCGGTGGCTCGGCCCAGGCCTCGTCGATCGGCTCCTCGGGCGGCAGCGCGACCGTGCGCACGCGTTCGCCGGCGAGCTCGAGCGCGGCGGCGATCGCCGCCGCGTAGCGGCTGCGGCGCGCGGCCAGCGCCGTGTGCAGCGCATTGAGCAGCGGCGCCAGTTCGCCGAGGAAAGCGCGCGCAAGCTTCGGCGGCTGCGTAGACGCGAACTCGAGCACGATGGGCAGCCAGTCGGGCAGCTGCCCCGGCGCCAGGCGCAGTCCCGCCTGCTCGTAGGTGGCGAGCAGGTCGACCATCGCCTGACCGCGCTCGCGCGAGTCGGCGTGCACGTGCTCGAAGAGCAGCAGCGAGGTGGCGCGGCCGCGGTCGAAGCAGTCGACGTAGTCGGCCTCGATCTCGTAGGGATCGCGGGCGCGCAGATGTGCGACGAGCGATACGAGCGCCTCGCGCACTGCCGGGCTGCAGTCGCGGTCGCCGTCGAAATGCTCGCCGAGCGCCGGCAGCAGCGCGCGCAGTCGCGCGTCCGGATACGTGAGCAGTTGCGCGAGCGCGCGCAGCGTACGAGCGTGTTTCATCGTCTGCCTCACAGCGTCGCCTTCACCGGAATCGTTCGCCGCTTGCCGGCGCCGAACAGGCTCGTCTCGCTCGTGCCCTCCGAGCAGCCGTTGCCGAAGGAGAAGCCGCAGCCGCCGCGCACGTCGAAGGCGTTCTCGGCGTACTCGCGATGCGTCGTCGGAATCACGAAGCGGTCTTCGTAATCGGCGATCGCCATCACGCGGTACATGCGCTGCACCTGCGCCACCGTGAGCCCGACCTGCGCAAGCACCTCGGCGTTCTCGCGCCCCTCGACATGAAGGTCGCGCTGGAACGCGCGCATCGCCAGCATCCGCTCGAGCGCGCGCACCACGGGCGCCGTGTCGCCGGCAGTGAGCAGGTTCGCCAGGTACTGCAGCGGGATGCGCAACTGCGACACGTCGGGAATCTGCCCGTTGGCGCCGATGTGTCCCGCCTGCGCGGCCGAGGCGATCGGCGACAGCGGCGGCACGTACCAGACCATCGGCAGCGTGCGGTACTCCGGGTGCAGCGGCAGTGCGACTTTCCAGTCGACGGCCATCCGGTACACTGGGCTCGCGCGCGCCGCCTCGAGCCAGGCGTCGGGTATGCCGTCGGCGCGCGCCTGCGCGATCACCGCCGGATCCTCGGGATCGAGAAAGACGCCGAGCTGCGCCTCGTAGAGCTGGCGCTCGTCGGCCACGCTCGCCGCCGCCTCGATGCGATCGGCGTCGTAGAGCAGCACGCCGAGATAGCGGATGCGCCCTACGCAGGTTTCCGCACAGACGGTGGGCTGTCCGGCCTCGATGCGCGGGAAGCAGAAGATGCACTTCTCGGCCTTTCCGCTCTTCCAGTTGAAGTAGATCTTCTTGTACGGGCAGCCCGAGATGCACATGCGCCAGCCGCGGCACTTGTCCTGGTCGATCAGCACGATGCCGTCCTCCTCGCGCTTGTAGATCGAGCCCGACGGACACGAGGCCACGCACGTGGGGTTCAGGCAGTGCTCGCACAGCCGCGGCAGGTACATCAGGAAGGTGTTCTCGAACTGGCCGTAGATCTCCTTCTGCACGTCGTCGAAGTTGCGATCCTTCGAGCGCTTGGCGAATTCGCCGCCGAGGATCTCCTCCCAGTTCGGCCCCCATTCGATCTTCTGCATGCGCTCGCCGGTGATCAGGCTCCTCGGCCGCGCGGTGGGCGCCGCCTTCATCTCGGGCGCGGACTGCAGATGGTCGTAATCGAAAGTGAAGGGCTCGTAGTAGTCGTCGATCTGCGGCAGGTTCGGGTTGGCGAACAGGCGCATCAGCAGCTGCCACTTGCCGCCCTGTCGCGGCACGATCGAGCCGTCCTCGCGACGCACCCAGCCGCCTTTCCAGCGGTCCTGGTTCTCCCAGTCCTTCGGATAGCCGATGCCGGGCTTGGTCTCGACGTTGTTGAACCACGCGTATTCCATGCCGGGACGATTCGTCCAGACGTTCTTGCAGGTGACCGAACAGGTGTGGCAGCCGATGCACTTGTCCAGGTTCAGCACCATGCCGATCTGTGCGCGGATCCTCATCGTCACGCTCCCTTCGCGGCGGACGCGATCGCGGCAATCGCCGCGGCCGCTTCGCCGCCCGCGTTCGCCGCGGGCTCGTCGAGCCAGTCGACCTTCGCCATCTTCCGCACGACGACGAACTCGTCGCGGTTCGTGCCGATGGTCCCGTAGTAGTTGAAGCCGTAGCTGTACTGCGCGTAGCCGCCGATCATGTGCGTGGGCTTGAGCACGACGCGCGTGACCGAGTTGTGGATGCCGCCGCGCATGCCGGTGATCTCCGAGCCCGGCGTGTTGATGATCTTTTCCTGCGCGTGATACATCATCACCATCCCGCGGTTCACGCGCTGGCTCACCACCGCGCGCGCGGCGATCGCGCCGTTGGCGTTGAACAGCTCCACCCAGTCGTTGTCGACGATGCCCGCCTCGCGCGCGTCGTCCTCGGACAGCCAGATCACCGGCCCGCCGCGGTTCAGCGTGAGCATCATCAGGTTGTCGCTGTACGTGGAGTGGATGCCCCACTTCTGGTGCGGCGTGATGAAGTTCAGCGCGATCTCGGCATTGCCGTTCGGCTTGCGGCCCATCACCTCGCCCACCGCCTTCAGGTCCACCGGCGGGCGATACGAGACGAAGCCTTCGCCGAAGTCGCGCATCCACGGATGGTCCTGGTAGAACTGCTGGCGCCCGGTGAGCGTGCGCCAGGGGATCAGCTCGTGCACGTTCGTGTAGCCGGCGTTGTACGAGACCTTCTCGCTCTCGAGCCCCGACCAGGTGGGCGAAGAGATGATCTTGCGCGGCTGCGCCTGGATGTCGCGGAAGCGGATCTTCTCGTCCTCGCGATGCAGCGCCAGGTGCGCGTGCTCGCGGCCGGTGATCTTCGACAGCGCCTCCCACGCCTTGACCGCGACGTGCCCGTTCGTCTCGGGCGCGAGCATCATCACCGTCTCGGCGGCATCGATGTCGCTGACGATGCGCGGCAGGCCCTTGGTCGGGCCTTCGTCGAGCACCTCGCCGTTCAGCGCGACCAGCGCGTGCACCTCATCGTCGGTGTTCCACGCGATACCCTTGCCGCCGTTGCCCACGCGCGTCATCAGCGGACCGAGCGCGGTGAAGCGCGCGTAGGTGTTCGGGTAGTCGCGCTCGACGACACTGATCTGCGGTGCGGTGCGGCCCGGCTCCAGCTCGCAGTCGCCGCGCTTCCAGTCGTGCACGTCGAAAGGCTGCGCCAGCTCGGCCGGCGTGTCGTGCATCATCGGCGTGAGCACGACGTCGCGCTCGACGCCGAGGTGCCCCAGGCAAAGCTCGCTGAACTTCTGCGCGAAGCCCTTGTAGATCTCCCAGTCGCTGCGCGCCTCCCACGCCGGATCCACCGCGCGCGACAGCGGGTGGATGAACGGATGCATGTCGCTGGTGTTGAGGTCGTTCTTCTCGTACCAGGTGGCGGTGGGCAGCACGATGTCCGAGTACAGGCAGGTCGTGCTCATCCGGAAGTCGAGCGTGACGAGCAGGTCGAGCTTGCCCTCGGGCGCGTGCTCGTGCCACTTCACTTCGAGCGGCTTCGCGTCTTCCGGCCCGAGATCCCTGCCCTGCACGCCGTGGCTGGTGCCGAGCAGATGGCGCAGGAAGTATTCGTGCCCCTTGCCCGAGGAGCCGAGCAGGTTCGAGCGCCAGACGAAGAGGTTGCGCGGCCAGTTCGCCGGATCGTCCGGATCCTCGCAGCTCAGCTCGAGCGCGCCGCTCTTCAATCCGTCGACGACCCAGGCTTTCGCATCCATCCCGGCTGCCTGCGCGGCTGCCGCGATGGCGATCGGATTCGTCTTCAGCTGCGGCGCCGACGGCAGCCAGCCCATGCGCTCGGCGCGCACGTTGTAGTCGATCATCGACGCGCGCGGCGCGCCGTTCGCAGCCAGCGGCGAGCGGATCTCGTCGACGCCCAGCCGCTCGTAGCGCCACTGGTCGGTGTGCGCATAGAAGAAGCTCGTCGAGTTCTGCTGGCGCGGCGGACGGATCCAGTCGAGCGCGAAGGCGAGCGGCGCCCACCCGGTCTGCGGACGCAGCTTCTCCTGCCCGACGTAATGTGCCCAGCCTCCGCCGCTCTGGCCGATGCAACCGCACAGCATCAGCAGATTGATGATGCCGCGGTAGTTCATGTCGCAGTGATACCAGTGGTTCATCGCCGCGCCGATGATCACCATCGACCTGCCGCGCGTCCGCTCGGCGTTGCCGGCGAACTGGCGCGCGACCGCGATCACCTGCCCGCGCGGCACGCCGGTGATCGCCTCCTGCCAGGCGGGCGTGTACGGAACGTCGTCGTCGAAGCTCGCGGCGGCCGACGGATCGTCGATCCCCGCGCGCGCGACGCCGTAGTTGGCGGCGAGCAGGTCGAACACGGTCGCGACGAGGATCCCGGTGCGCACGCCGTCGCGCACGACCGCCAGGCGTCGCGCCGGCACGCGCCGGCGCAGCACGTCGCCGCCCTGCTCGTTCGACTCGAAATGCGGCGTCGCGATGCCGCCGAAGTACGGAAAGCCGACGCCGACGACCTCGTGCGCGCCGGAGGCATCGTCGAGCAGCGACAGCTGCAGGCGCAGCTCGCGCCCGTCGCGCGCATCGCGGCTCTCGAGATTCCACCGGCCCGCGTCGTCGCGCCCCTCCGGCCCCCAGCGGAAACCGATCGAACCGTTCGGCACGACGACTGCGCCCGACTCGTCGAAAGCCACCGTCTTCCACTGCGGATGGTTCGACTGCGCGAGCGCGTCGTCGAAGTCGCTCGCGCGCAGGTAGCGTCCGGGCGCGAGCACCGTGCTGCAGTCCGCCAGCGTCGTCTCGCGCAACTCGACCAGCATCGGCAGGTCGGTGTAGCGGCGCACGTAGTCGTCGAAGTAGTCGGGGCGGCGCTCGACGTGGAACTCGCGCAGGATCACATGTCCCATCGCCATCGCGAGCGCCGCATCGGTGCCCTGCTTCGGGTGCAGCCACAGGTCGGCGAGCTTCGAGACCTCGGCGTAATCGGGCGTGACCGCGACCACCTTCGCGCCCTTGTAGCGCACCTCGGTGAAGAAGTGCGCATCGGGCGTCCTCGTCTGCGGCACGTTGGAGCCCCAGGCGATGAGGAAGGTCGAGTTGTACCAGTCGGCCGACTCGGGCACGTCGGTCTGCTCGCCCCAGGTCTGCGGACTCGACGGCGGCAGATCGCAGTACCAGTCGTAGAAGCTCATCGACACGCCGCCGATCAGCGACAGGTAGCGCGAGCCCGCGGCATACGAAATCATCGACATCGCCGGAATCGGCGAGAAGCCGAACACGCGGTCGGGTCCGTAGCGGCGAATCGTGTGGATGTTGGCCGCGGCGACGATCTCGTTCACTTCGTCCCACGACGCGCGAACGAAGCCGCCCATTCCCCGCTGCTGCTGCCAGCCGCGACGCACGGCCTCGTCGCCGACGATGGCCGCCCACGCATCGACCGGCGACGCAGCCTTCGCCCGCGCCGCGCGCCAGGCCTTCAGCAGCCGGCCGCGCACCATCGGGTACTTCACGCGGTTCGCGCTATAGAGATACCAGCTGTAGCTCGCCCCGCGCGCGCAGCCGCGCGGCTCGTGGTTCGGCAGATCCGGACGCGTGCGCGGATAGTCGGTCTGCTGCGTCTCCCAGGTGACGATCCCGCCCTTGACGTAGATCTTCCACGAGCACGAACCCGTGCAGTTCGTGCCGTGCGTCGAGCGCACGATCTTGTCGTGCTGCCAGCGGCTGCGATACGCGTCTTCCCAGGTGCGGTCTTCGCCCGTGGTCAGGCCGTGGCCGTCGGCGAAGGCTTCGGTGGGTTGCGCGAAGAAAGTCAGGCGATCCAGCAAATGGCTCATTCAGCGGTGCTCCATTCAGCGTTGCTCGAGCGGCGAGTGGCTGCGCACCCCCGGCGGAGGACGACGAAGCTCAGCACGGCATTTCCGCGTTGCGCCGCGCGTAGTACCACCACGTGATCGCCGTGCACAGCAGGTAGAAGGCACAGAAGATCCACAGCGCCGCCTCGGGTCCGCCGGTGGCGGCGATCGAGCTGCCGTAGCTTTTCGGGATGAAGAAGCCGCCGTACGCCCCCAGTGCGCCGGCGAAGCCGAGCGCCGCCGCCGCCTCGGTATTCCCGTCGCGCGTGGCCTGCGCAATCGCCGCCTCGTCCTTGCCGCGCGCCTCGGCGAGCTTCTGGTTCAGGAAGATCACCGGGATCATCCGGAACGTCGACCCGTTGCCGATGCCGGTGGTGAGGAAGAGAACCAGGAACATCACGAAGAAGCCGCCGAAGTGGCCTTCCGCCGGTCCGAGGGGCATCGCGAAGCCGCCCGCGCCCTTCGGCAGGAAGAACAGCACGCCGACGACCGCGAGTGCCATCACGACGAAGTTCCAGTAGGTGACCTTCGCGCCGCCGAGCTTGTCGGAGAGCCATCCGCCGAAGGGCCGGATCACGGCGCCGACGAGCGGACCGAGCCAGGCGTAGGCGAGCGGATTCACCGCCGGGAACTGGCTGCGGATCAGCAGCGGAAAGCCCGCGGCGAAGCCGATGAACGAACCGAAGGTGCCGAGATACAGCACGCACATCAGCCAGTTGTGCTTGCGCCGGAAGATCGCCGCCTGCGCCGCGAACGACGCCTTCGCATCGGCGATGTCGTTCATGAAGAACCACGAGGCGAGCGCCGCGAGCGCGATCCACGGCACCCAGACGAAGGCCGCGTTCTGCGTCCACACCGACACCGTCTGGCCGTTCCTCACGATCGTCTGCGGCTCGCCGCCGAAAATGCCGAACACGCCGACCGCGACGACCAGCGGCGCGAGGAACTGCACGACCGACACGCCGAGGTTGCCCAGGCCGGCGTTCACGCCGAGCGCCGAACCCTTGCGCTCCTTCGGGAAGAAGAAGCTGATGTTCGCCATGCTCGAGCTGAAATTGCCGCCGCCCAGTCCGCACAGCAGCGCGAGGATGAGCATCGTCGGATAGCTCGTCGTCGGGTCCTGCACGGCGAAGCCGATGCCGATCGCGGGGATCAGCAGCGAAGCGGTGGAAATCGCCGTCCAGCGCCGGCCGCCCACCAGCGGCACCATGAACGAATAGAAGATGCGCAGCGTCGCGCCGGAGAGCGCCGGCGCCGCGGCGAGCCAGAACAACTGGTTCGTCGAATAGCGAAAGCCCAGTGCCGGCAGGCTCACCGCGACGACGCTCCACAGTTGCCAGACGGCGAAGGCGAGGAACAGCGCGGGTACCGAGATCCACAGATTGAGCTTGGCGATCGCCTCGCCCTCGCGCACCCAGAACGCCTTGTCCTCGGGCGTCCAGATCGTCAGCAGGCTGCCCGGTCTTGCCCGTACGGCGCCGGCAGCGGTCGAAGCAGTCATTTCGGGTCTCCGTGGAAGCAGGAGTGCGGTGCCCGCATCGCCTGGTGCGAGGCGGATCAGCCGCGGGCGGCCGCGGGATGCGGCCCCATCAGCTCGGTGCGGCGCACTTCGGTGAAGTACATCCAGATCAGCGACACCCAGACGACGCCGTACATCAGCATGAAGGCGCTCGAGCGCACGCCGGTGAGGTCGGCGAGCGCGCCGAAGAGAATCGGCAGCACGAAGCCGCCCAGTCCACCAGCCAGCCCGACGACGCCGGACACCGCGCCGATGTTCTGCGGGTACTCGTCGCTCAGGTACTTGAAGACGCTCGCCTTGCCGAAGGCCCAGGCGACGCCGAGCACGAACATCAGCATGGTGAACGCGTAGACGTTCAGGCCGAGGGTGAAGGTGCGCATGCCGTCGATCGTGCGCACGGTGAACTCGGTCTGCGGGTAGCTGAGCAGGAACAGGCAGATCCAGCTCACCCACATCACCCACCAGGTGACGCTGTGCGCGCCGTACTTGTCCGACAGCCACCCGCCGACGGCGCGCAGCACGCCGCCGGGCAGCGAAAAGCAGGCGGCCAGCAGCGCGGCGACGCGGATGTCCAGGCCGTACTCGCCCACGTAGTACTGCACCATCCACAGGCTCAGCGCCACGTAGCCGCCGAAGACGATGCTGTAGTACTGGCAGTACTTGAGCACGCGCGGATCGCGCAGCAGCTTCAGCTGGTCGGCGAAGCGAACGCTGCTCGGCACGAGGTGGGCCGGATCGCTGTACGTGAACATCCAGAACAGGACCGTGGTCACGAGCAGGATCACGGCGTAGACCTGCGGCACCATCGCCCAGCCGAAGGCGACGACGAGCGCCGGCGCGACGAACTTGTTGACCGCCGCGCCCGAGTTGCCGGCGCCGTAGACGCCCATCGCGAAGCCCTGGCGGTTGCGCGGGAACCAGCGCGCGACGTACGGCGTGCCCACCGAGAACGAGCCGCCGGCCAGGCCGACGAACAGCCCGATGACGATGAACTGCCAGAACTGCGTGGCGTAGGCCATCAGCCAGATGGCCGGCACCGTGGCGGCCATCAGCACCGTCATCACGATGCGGCCGCCGTAGCGGTCGGTCCAGATGCCGAGCGGCACGCGGATCAGCGAGCCGGTGAGCACCGGCGTCGCGGTGAGCAGCCCGAATTGCGTGGCGTTCAGATCGAGCGACTTGCGGATCGGAATGCCGATCACGCCGAACATCATCCAGACCATGAAGCAGACGGTGAAGGCGAGCGTGCTGAAGATCAGCACCGACAGGCCCTGGCGCGCTCGCGCGCCCTCGAATACGACGGCAGTCATTTCGCGTTCTCCCTGACTGCCGACTCTAGGGACCGGCGAGGCGCGCGAACATCCTTCGGCGGTGTGCGTTCGCGGATGCGGAAGGAGGAGGGCGAGGCCCCTTCGCATAGTTCGGAAGAACTACTCCCCCGTTGCTTCGAATCCGTCGTGGAGTGGGATAACATATTGGTGTTTTCACACCAAACTGAGGATGCGATGAGCCGCATCACGATCACCCTCTCCGAGGAGCGCTACCGCGCGCTCAAGGAAGCGTCGGTCCGGAGAAGCAAGACGATCGGCGAACTGATCGACGAGAGCCTCGAGTTCTACGGAATCAAGTCGCGCGAGCGCGCGCGCGATCTCGTCCAGCGCGCTCGCGCGAGAGCCGGGCTGAGCGAGGCCGAGGCGACGAAGACGGCAAGGGCGGAAGTCGACGCAGCGCGCAGGAAGCGATGACACGACAGGCCGTCGTGATCGACACGAACGTGGTCGTCGCAGGCCTGATCACGTCGGACGCCGGATCTCCGGTTTCCCGGATCCTCGACGGCATGCTTGCCGCCGCGTTTCCGTTCGTCCTCTCGGAGGCGCTGATCGCCGAATACCGCGCCGTACCGCGGAGGCCGAAGCTGCGCAAGCTGCACGGATTGAACGACGACGAACTCGACGAGATCCTCGTCGAGCTGGTGCAGCATGCGATCGTCCTCGATCCGGCCGCGGCGACGGCGCGAGCGCCCGATCCGGGCGACCAGCTGCTGTGGGACCTGCTCGAGGCGCGCGACGACATCCTGCTGGTCACCGGCGAGCAGCGGCTGCTTCGCGATGCCGGGATGCGCGGGCGGGTCGTTTCGCCGCGCGAATTCACGCAGTCGGGCGGATGACAGCGGTCCGCTGCTTCGCTGCCGGCGCACGCGCGGCGATTTCGCTGCGAAGTGCGGCGTTATCAGCTCCGGAGCAGTGTTCGCAGCGCAAAATGCTGTGCTTCGCAGCGTTCCCGCGCTGGCGAAGTGCTGGCTGTCAGTCGATTCCGCGTTCCGCGGCGTACACCGCCGCCTGCACGCGCGAGACGAGATTCAGCTTGCGCAGGATGTGCTGCACGTGGATCTTCACGGTCGTCTCGGCGATGTCGAGCGCGCGCGCGATCGCCTTGTTGCTCGCGCCGCGCGCGATGTGCGAGAGGATCTCGCGCTCGCGCGGCGAGAGCGTCTCGATCGGATCGGCCACCGCCTTCGCGCGCGCCTCGCCCTGCCCTTCCACGCTCGAGCGGAACGCCTCGACGAGCTTGCCGGTCATCTCCGGGCTGACCACCGACTCACCCGCCATCGTGCGCCGGATCGCGTCGGCGAGCGCGTCGCCGTCGATCGTCTTCAGCACGTAGCCGCGCGCTCCGGCGCGCAGCGCCGCCGCCAGGTCGTCCTCGTCCTCGCTGACGGTGAGCATCAGCACCTGCGCCGACGGCACGGCTTCCTTCAGCCCGGGAAGCGCTGCGACGCCGCTCGCTCCGGGCAGATGGTTGTCGAGCAGGATCACCTGCGGCTGCAGCTCACGCGCGCGGCGCAGCGCCTCGCCGGCGTCGCCCGCCTCGCCGACGACCTCGAAGCCCGGCTCGCTCGCCAGCAGCGCGACGAGTCCGCGCCGGAACAGCGTGTGATCGTCGACGACGAGCAGGCGGATCGGCGCGTTCATGTCGCGCTCCCCGCCAGCGGCGTCTTCGCTTCGCGCGCAGCGCCGCTGGCCGAAGCGCCGCCTGCTTCGGTCGCCGCGGCGCCCTCGCCCGCCCGCGACGCCTGGGATGCCTGCGGCGGCAACGTGAGGATCACGCGCGTTCCCTCGTCGGGCGCCGATTCGACCTCGACCCGGCCGCCGATGCGCTGCGCGCGTTCGCGCGCGATGCGCAGCCCCACCTGCGTCTCGCCGGGCGAGGCCTGCGCATCGAAGCCGCGGCCGTCGTCGCGCACCTCGAACCGCCACACCGGCGCCTGCTGCACGCGAAGCCAGACGCGCTGCGCGCCGGCGTGCTTGCGCACGTTCGACAGCGCCTCCTGCACGATGTGCAGGGCCTGCACCTGCACGTCGGGGTCGAGCGGCAGTCCGTGACCCTCGATGTCGAACTGGACGTGCAGGCCGGTCTGGTGCTCGAACTTCGACAGCGTCGTGCGCAGCGCCGGCTCGATGTCCTCGTCGCGCGTGCGCGTGCGGAAGTGCAACAGCAGCTCGCGCACGTCGCTGTAGCTCTCGCGCACGCCGGCGTCGATCTCGTCGACGACGCGGTCGACCTTCGACGGATCTCCGCGCGCGGCCGCGTCGCGCAACAGCTTCACCTGGATCTTCAGGAACGCCAGCGACTGCGCGATCGAGTCGTGCAGCTCCTGCGCGAGCAGCTCGCGCTCATGCGCCACCGCCGCCTCCACGTCGAGCGCGGCCGCGCGCATGCCCTCCATCGCGCTGGCCAGGTGGCTCGCCATCGTTTCGAGCATCGAGCGGTCTTCGTCGACCAGCGCGCGCTCGTCGCGATACAGCAGGTCGATCTCGCCGAGCACGCGGTGCTGCAACTCGATCGGAACGGCGACCAGCGTCCGATAGCCGGCCGACAGGCAATGGCCGAGCCGCTGTCCGACGCCGCCGGACAGCGCGATCGTGCGCGCTCCGGAGCCGGCCGGCGCATCTCCGCAGTAGCAGCTTCCCGCGTTCACGCACTGCTCGGCCTGAACGATCGCGTCGGGCAGCCCGTCGGCGGCGAGCAGCAGATAGCGCTGGTTGGCCTGGTCCGACCAGCGGATCACCGCGGCGTCCGCCCGCGCGGCCTCGCGCGCCTTGCGCACGAAGCCGCGCGCTAGGTCGTCGAGCGTGTCCACGCCGCCGATGAACGCGCTCGCGTCGTACAGCGCCGCGAGTCGCCGGCTCTTCGTTTCGAGCGTCGCCGTCTTCTCGCGGACCTTGTCCTCGAGGCCGGCGTACAGCTGCTGCAGATTGCCGGCCATCCGGTTGAAGCCCTCGCCCAGCTCGCCGAACTCGTCGCGCGAGACGACGTCGACCCGCGCGTCGAACTCGCCCTGCTCGACGCGCGCGAGCGCGCGCCGCAGCCGGGCGACCGGGTCGACGACGTAGATGTAGCCGGTGTAGAGCAACGCAACCGCGCCGCCGATCGCCAGCGCCATCATCGCGAACTGGTAGGAATAGAGGATCGCCGTCCAGCGCGACAGCTGGCTCTCGATCGAGGCGACGAAGTCGTCGGTGGACTCGACGAACTCGTCCACCTGCGACAGCCGCACGAGATCCGGGCGCGAGAGCCAGTCGCTGCGCAGCGAACGCCATTGCGCCTGCACGTCGGCGAAGCGCTCGCGCGTGGCGTCGTTCCACGGCACGAAGAGCGGCCGCGACGGGTCTCCTTCGCCCAGCACCGCCAGGCTTTCGTCGAAGCGCTCGACGTGGCGCGCCAGATCGGAGGCCGCGCCGCGCTGCGCGTCGAGCGCCAGCCTATAGGCCTGCATGCGCATGCGGCCCGCCTCGTTGACCGCCGCCGCCCCGCCCTGCAGCTCCCATGTGACCCAGAACGTGAGCGCGATCGAAACGAGCGCAAGCAGCAGCATCGAGAAACCGAGGACGGCCAACCGGGCCGCCAGACTCCAGCGAGCGGCGCGCATACGCGAACGCTACCCGTTTTCGGCGGGGACGTCCTTGCCCCGCATCAACGCGACCGCTTGAGCCAGATCATGGGGAAGCGCGCGCGCTTCGGGCATAAATCGGTATCGGAATGCCATTTTTGCCACCGCCCGGCGCCCCGGCCTGCCGAAGGGAGCGTTCGCGGGCGCCGCACCGTCGGGCCGGCACAGGCGAATCCACTACGCTATGACATTTCCCGAGCCGAATTCAGGAGAGCCGATGAAAGCTGCCTTCAAGTGGGACGACCCGCTGCTGCTCGACCAGCAACTGACCGAAGACGAGCGCATGGTGCGCGAGGCGGCGGCCGCCTATTGCCAGGAGCGCCTCGCCCCGCGCGTGCTGCAGGCCTTCCGCAGCGAGCAGACCGACCCGGCGATCTTCCGCGAGATGGGCGCGCTCGGCCTGCTCGGCCC
>JAJPEN010000072.1 GCA_021166835.1 Burkholderiaceae bacterium
GGTCAGACCACGGTTCTGTGGCGACAGAACCGTGGTCTGACCCCGGTTTCCCCGGTTTCCCGGTTTCCCTTCACTCGCTCGCAATGCGAGCGAGTGCCGAATGATTATGAATCGACTCGAAGTTCTCCGCCTCGACGACGAAGCGGCGGATACGTGAATCGGCGCGTAGCGCCACGGCTACGTCGCGCACCAGGTCCTCGACGAACTTCGGGTTCTCGTAGGCGCGTTCGGTGACGTGCTTTTCGTCGACGCGCTTGAGCAGGCCGTAGAGCTCGCTCGACGCCTGCGCCTCGGCGATCGCGATGATCTCCTCCGGGTCGATCGGCTCGTCGCTCTCGAACGAGACGGTGACGTGCGAGCGCTGGTTGTGCGCGCCGTATTCGGAGATCGACTTCGAGCACGGGCACAGGCTCGTCACCGGCACGACCACTGCGAGCGTGGTCACGGGGTTATGCGCGTCGCCGTCGACCACCACCGACAGTTCATAGTCCATCAGGCTCTGTACGCCGGAGACCGGCGCGCGCTTGCGCACGAACAGCGGCAGGCTCGCCTCGATGCATCCGGCATCGGCTTCGAGCAGCACGAGCATCTCGTCGAACATCGCGCGCACGCCGGCCGCATCGAGCGCCGGCTCGTCGTCGGCCAGGCGGCGCTCGAGCAGCGCGAGGAAGCGCGACATGTGCGTGCCCTTCTGCTCGGCCGGCAACGCGACGTACAGGCCGAAGCGGCCGACGCTCGGCTGCTCGCCGCTGCTGCCGCGCCAGCGCAGCGGATAGCGCAGGCCCCTCACGCCGACGCGCTGGATCGGCAACTGTCGCCGGTCGGCGCTGCCCTGTACGTCGAGCAGCGTGGCGCCGTCGCGAACGTTCATCGAATCCTCCCGGATCTGCCGGCGCACGAACGAGTCTCCACGGCAGCTCAGCCGCCGCCGCTGGCGACGAGCCGCGGCGACTTGTCGGCGCCCGATCGTTCGTCGAAGCGCGCGCGCACCGATCGTTCGATGCCGGTGGCGTCGAGCCCTTCGGCGCGCAGCAGTTGCGACTGGTCGCCGTGCTCGACGTGGTGATCGGGCAGCCCGAGCTGCAGCAACGGACGCACGATCGCCTCGGCGGCGAGCGCCTCGGCAACTGCGCTGCCCGCGCCGCCCATGACGACGTGCTCCTCGATCGTGACGAAGGCGTCGTGCGTAGCGGCCAGTTCGCGCAGTAGCGCGACGTCGATCGGCTTGACGAAACGCATGTTCACGACAGTGGCATCGAGCGCTTCGCCCGCCGCGAGAGCCGGCGCGAGCATCGTGCCGAAGGCGAGCAGCGCGATGCGCGGCCCCGCGCCCCGGCGCTCGCGCGTGCACTCGCGTCGCACCTCGGCGCGTCCGAGGGGGATCGCGGTGAGATCCTGCGAGACCGCTGCGCCGACGCCCGCTCCGCGCGGGTAGCGCACAGCGGCCGGGCCGTCGTGGCGGAAGGCCGTGTACAGCATCTGCCGGCATTCGTTCTCGTCCGACGGCGCCATCACGACGAGGTTCGGCACGCAGCGCAGGTAGGCGTAGTCGTAGGCGCCGGCGTGCGTTGCACCGTCGGCGCCGACGATGCCGGCGCGATCGAGCGCGAACACCACCGGCAGGTTCTGCAGCGCAACGTCGTGCACCAGCTGGTCGTAGCCGCGCTGCAGGAAGGTGCTGTAGATCGCCACCACCGGCTTCATTCCCTCGCAGGCGAGTCCGGCCGCGAAGGTGACCGCGTGCTGCTCGGCGATGCCGACGTCGAAATAGCGCTGCGGGAAGCGCCGCTCGAACTCGACCAGCCCGGAGCCCTCGCGCATCGCCGGCGTGATCGCGACCAGCCGCTCGTCGAGCGCGCCCATGTCGCAGACCCAGTCGGAGAACACCTGCGTATAGGTGAGACGCGGCGGCGTGGACGGCGTGCGGATGCCCTCGTCCGGATCGAAGCGCCCGGGCCCGTGATAGAGCACCGGGTCGGCCTCGGCGAGCTTGTAGCCCTGCCCCTTGCGCGTGACCACGTGCAGGAACTGCGGGCCGCGCAGCTCGCGCAGGTTCTGCAGCGTGGGCACGAGGCTGTCGAGATCGTGGCCGTCGATCGGACCGACGTAGTTGAAGCCGAACTCCTCGAACATCGTCGCCGGCAGGACGACGCCTTTCGCGTGCTCCTCGAGCCGCTTGGCCAGCTCGAACAACGGCGGCACGTTCTGCAGCATCGCGCGGCCCATGTCGCGCGCCTTCGTGTAGAAGCGGCTCGACAGCAGGCGCGCGAGATAGCGGTTCAGCGCCCCCACTGGAGGCGAGATCGACATGTCGTTGTCGTTGAGGACGACGAGCAGGTCGATGTCGGGCGTCACTCCCGCGTTGTTCAGCGCCTCGAAAGCCATGCCGGCGGTCATCGCTCCGTCGCCGATCACGGCGACGTGACGGCGGCGCGCGGGCCCGGCGCCCTCGCCCTTGTTGCGCGAAGCGACCGCCATGCCGAGCGCCGCCGAGATCGACGTCGACGAATGCGCGGTGCCGAAGGCGTCGAAGACGCTCTCGCTGCGGCGGGGAAAGCCGGAGATGCCGCCGTGCTGGCGCAACGTGGCCATCGCCGCGCGGCGCCCGGTGAGGATCTTGTGCGGGTAGCTCTGGTGGCCGACGTCCCAGATCAGCCGATCGCGCGGCGTATCGAAGACGTAGTGCAGCGCGATCGCCAGCTCGACCGTGCCGAGATTCGACGACAGGTGTCCGCCGGTGCGCGACACCGACTCGAGCACGAAGGAGCGCAGTTCGCGCGCGAGCTGGGCGAGCGCCGCGCGGTCGAGCTTGCGCAGCTGCGCCGGGTCGTCGATCGACGACAACAGCGGCGTCGCTTGCGGATCGTACGGCTGCATCGTGGGGTCTCGCGCAGGGTTCCGTTCACGCCCGGCGCAGGACGATGCGATCGGCGAGCGCCGCCAGGCGTCCGGCGCGCGGCCCGAGCGGCGCGATCGCCTCGTGCGCCTGCAGGCGCAGGCGCTCGGCGAGCGCGCGCGCCGCCTCGAGTCCGAGCGTGGACACGTAGGTGGGCTTGTCGGCGTCGGCATCCTTGCCGGCCGTCTTGCCGAGCGTGACCGAGTCGCCCTCCACGTCGAGGATATCGTCGACGATCTGGAAGGCAAGGCCGACCGCGTCGGCGTAGCGGGCGAGCGCCGGCATCGACGCCCCCGCGCGCTGTCCGCAGGCCCCGCCCAGCCGCACCGAGGCAGCGAGCAGCGCGCCGGTCTTGCGCCGGTGCATGTCCTCGAGCGCATCGGCGGGAAGCGCGACGCCCACCGAAGCCAGGTCGATCGCCTGTCCGCCGGCCATGCCGACCGAGCCCGATGCGCGGGCAAGCTCGGCGATCATCGAGACGGTCGTGCGGGCGTCGACCCCTTCGTCGGCGGCCGCGGCGAGCGACTCGAAGGCAAGCGCCTGCAGCGCATCGCCGACCAGCATCGCGAGCGCCTCGCCATAGACCACGTGCACCGTGGGCCGGCCGCGGCGCAGGACGTCGTTGTCCATGCACGGCAGGTCGTCGTGCACCAGCGAATACGCGTGAATCAGCTCGACCGCGCTGGCCGCGCAGTCGAGCGCGCCGGCCGGCGCGCCGAGCGCCTCGCCGGCAGCGTGCGCGAGCAGCGCGCGAATGCGCTTTCCGCCGCCCAGCGCCGCGTAGCGCATCGCCTCGTGCAGCCGCGCCGGATGCGCATCGGCCGGCGCGAGCGTGCGATCGAGCGCGCGCTCGACGCGCGCTCGCCGATCGGCGATCCAGGCATCGAATGGGATGCCGGCGCCCGCCGCCGGATCGGCGCAGGCCGCGGCGGCGACGGGGTCGCCGCCCGTCGTGAAGGAGACGCTCATCGACTCGCGGACGCAGAACCGGGTTCGGCGGGCTCGCAGGGCTCGGCCGCGGCATCGAAGGGCTCGAGCAGGTCGGCCTCGAGGATGCGCACCTGCTGCTGCACGTCGGCGAGCGACTTGCGGCACCAGGCCACCAGAGACGCGCCGCGACGATAGGCGCCGAGCGACTCCTCGAGCGACAGCGAACCGCTCTCCATGCGCTGCACGATCTGCTCGAGCTCGCCGAGTGCGCGTTCGAAGGATTCGGGGGTGGACGAGTCCATGAAGGGCTTGATTTTACTTCGCTTTCCGGGACGTCGCGCGGCGCCTCGATCGATGCCTGCGCGGCGCCGGCTCCCGACCGGCCCGGCGCTACGATCGGGGTATCCTTCTGCGCTCGCCCGGTCGCCCCGGGCGAGTCGTCCGGTCGCTCCGGACAATCGGACTCTGAAACAGGGAGAAATTCGATGTCCGACGTGGGCCGCCAGGATCGGCTCGCGCGCTCGCGCACGCAGTTGCCGGTCTCCGCCTATTTCGACGAAGCGCTGTTCGAGCGCGAGATGGAAACGCTGTTCCGCCGCGGCCCGGGCTATGTCGGCCACGAGCGGATGGTGCCCGAACCCGGCGACTACTGCGTGCTCCCTGCCGAGAACGACGGCCGCGTGCTGGTGCGCGGCGAGAACGGCATCGAGCTGCTGTCGAACGTCTGCCGCCATCGCCAGGCGATCATGCTCGACGGGCGCGGCAATGCGCCGAACATCGTCTGTCCGCTGCATCGCTGGACCTACGACCTCTCCGGCCGCCTGCTCGGCGCCCCGCATTTCGACGAGCAGCCGTGCCTCGATCTCGCGCGCACGCCGCTGCAGCAGTGGAACGGCCTGCTCTTTCGCGGCCCGCGCGACGTCGCCGCCGATCTCGCCGGCATCGGTTCGCACCCGGAGTTCGATTTCTCCGGCTACCGGCTCGATCACATCGAGCTTCACGAGTGCGACTACAACTGGAAGACCTTCATCGAGGTCTATCTCGAGGACTACCACGTGGTGCCGTTCCATCCGGGCCTCGGGCAGTTCGTCTCCTGCGAGAACCTGCGCTGGCAGTTCGGCGAGCGCTGGTCGCTGCAGACGGTCGGAACCTGGAAGGCGCTGGGCAGGCCGGGCACGCCGGTCTATCGACGCTGGCACGAACAGCTGCTGCGCTATACCGCCGGCAAGGCGCCCGAGCGCGGAGCGATGTGGCTGACGATCTTCCCGAACGTGATGCTCGAGTGGTATCCGCAGGTGCTCGTCGTGTCCACCGTCGTCCCGCGCGGACCGCGCAGGACCACGAACGTCGTCGAGTTCTACTATCCGGAGGAGATCGCGCTGTTCGAACGCGAGCTGGTCGAAGCCGAACGCGCCGCGTACATGGAGACGGCGATCGAGGACGACGAGATCGCGATGCGCATGGACGCCGGGCGTCGCGTGCTGATGGAGCGCGGCGAGGACGACGCGGGCCCGTACCAGAGCCCGATGGAGGACGGAATGCAGCATTTCCACGAATTCCTTCGCGCCGAGCTGGGGCTCGGCGGCGCGCGCGCCTGAGCAGCCGGGAGGAAGCCCACGCATGCCGATGCGCTGGAGAACGCTGATCCGCGTCGACGAACTCGCGCGACGCCTCGATGCCTGCGTCGTCGTCGATTGCCGGCACGACCTGACCAACCCCGCCTACGGACCGGCCGCCTGGGCCGACGCGCATCTTCCCGGCGCGTTCTTCCTGCACCAGGACCACGATCTCGCGGGCGAGCGCACCGGCACGAACGGACGCCATCCGCTGCCCGAGCGCGAAGCGCTGCGCCGCAAGCTCGAATCGATCGGACTGGCCGATGGCGTGCAGCTCGTCGCCTACGACGAGAACGGCGGGATGTACGCCTCGCGCCTGTGGTGGCTGGCGCGCTGGCTCGGACATTCCGAAGTGGCCGTGCTCGACGGCGGGCTGCCGGCCTGGCGGGCGGCCGGGCACGCGCTCACGAGCGAGCCGCCGGTGGCGCGGGCGCGCGGCGCGCTGACGCTGCACGCTCCGCGCACGGCGCAGGTGGACGCGGCGCAGGTGCTCGCGCAGCTGGGCGCCGATCGCCCCCGCGTCGTCGACGCGCGCACGCCGGAGCGCTGGCGCGGCGAGGTCGAGCCGCTGGACCCCGTGGCCGGGCGCATCCCCGGATCGGTCAATCGACCCTACACCGAGAACCTGCAGCCCGACGGCCGCTTCAAGTCGGCCGACGAGTTGCGCACCGAATTCCTCGCGCTGCTCGACGGACGCGAGGCGAGCGCCCTCATCCACCAATGCGGCTCGGGCGTGACCGCCTGCCACAACCTGCTGGCGATGGAGATCGCCGGGCTGCCCGGTGCGGCGCTGTACCCCGGCTCGTGGAGCGAGTGGTGCGCCGATCCCGAACGCCCGGTCGCCGTCGGCGCCGCCTGAGGGATGGCGAGGCTCGTCTTCTTCGCCGGCCACGCCGGCACCGGCAAGACGACGCTGGCCAAGCGCGCAGTGCCGCTGCTGCACGCGCGCACCGGCGAGAGCTTCTGCCTGCTCGACAAGGACACCGTCTACGGCGCCTACAGCGCGAAGGTGATGGGCCTGCTCACCGGCGACCCCGACGACCGCGACAGCCCCACCTACCTCGAGCACCTGCGCGACCAGGAATACGACGGCCTGTTCGAGATCGCGCGCGAGAACCTCGAGCTCGGCGTGAACACGGTGCTCGTCGGGCCGTTCTCGCGCGAGGTGCGCTCGCACCGCGTGTTCGATCCGGCAGCGCTCGGCGTACCCGAGGACACGGCCGTCTCCGTCGTCTGGGTCGAGCTCGCAGAGGAAGCGGCCAAAGCGCGGATCATCGCGCGCGCGCACCCGAACGACCGCTACAAGCTCGCCCACTGGGACGAATACCGCAAGCGCCGATTCGTCCCCGATCCGGGCGAATTCCCGCTGCTCATCCGCCACGACAACACGGCCTTCGATCCGCACACCTTCGAGCGGCTCGTCGAAAGGCTGTGCGGGGTTCCCTACTCGGCGATGCGCTGAAGCGGCAGGCGAGCGCCTCGCCGTTTCATCGCGAGGCCGCGGCACCGGCCCCGTCCGCGGGCGCCGCTCGCTGCCCACCGCCCGCTCTGCAGACGGCCGCGGCAAGGCGCAGAATCGATCGTGCCGTCGCCTTGCCGCACTCCCGGCGCACGGCCCGCACTTCCACGAGGAGCACAACCATGCGCATGCTGCCGATTCTGCCTCGATTCGCCTTCGCCGCCGCCGCGGCGAGCGTTTTCGCACTGTCGCCTGCATCGGCCGAGGACATGAAGGTCCAGCTGAGCGGGAAGAACGAAGTACCGCCCGTGACGACCAGCGCCTCCGGCAGCGGGTCGTTCTCGGTGAAGCCCGACGGCACGATCAGCGGCTCGGTGACGACGAGCGGCATCGAAGGAACGATGGCACACATCCATGAAGGCGCGTCGGGCGCCAACGGCCCGGTGCGCGTCCCGCTGACGAAAGACGGCAACAAGTGGGTCGTGCCCGAAGGGACGAAGCTCAACGAAGAACAGCAGAAGGCGCTGAAGGCCGGCAATCTGTACGTGAACGTGCACAGCAAGGAGCACCCGGGAGGGGAGCTGCGCGCGCAGTTGAAGTGATTGAGGAAGAGAAGGGAGAAGGGGGAAGGGGAAAAGCGAGGCTTTTCCCTTCTCCCTACTCGCTTAATGGCCGTGCCGCGCGTGCCACTGCGCGAGCGACTCGTTCGGGTATTCGTCGAAGCATTCGTCGCCGTTGCGCAGCTCCGGCTCGGCCCAGTTCGCCCTGGAGCCCAGGAAGATGTGCACGCGCTCCGGCGGCAGCGGCAGCGGCGTGTCGATCGCCGAAGCGTGCGGGTGCACGAGCTCGGGCCAGTTCGGGTCGTAGAGCCACAGTGCGCTGCCGCAGCGGCTGCAGAAATTGCGTTCTCCGCTGCTCGTCGTGCCGTCGTCGAGCCGCGCGCGATACACCGACACGTGCTCGGCGCCCTCCACTTGCAGCGTCGCGCGATCGGCCCCGAGGTTGATCGCGTAGCCGCCCCCGCCCGCCGTCTTGCGGCAGATCGAGCAGTAGCAGCGCATGAACGGCACCGGCGACGGCGCCTCGACGATGAAGCGCACCGCCTTGCAGTGGCAGGATCCGGCGAGTTGCATCGGAGCGAAACCTTCGGCGCACTGCGCGGAGCGCGCACCGGAAATCGGAAAGTATCGACCGATTCCGGCGTCGCGAACACATTCGCCGAGCGGTCCGCTGCGTTATCGGGCTTTTCGCGACCGCCTTCGCCGCGCCCAGCGCCCACGCGTCAATGCGCGCCGAGCAGCGTCGTCGACAGCGTGATGATCGCCACGCCCGCGAGCATCAGCGCGAACTGCCAGAACCACTCGCCGTCGCGGCGCGTCTCGCGGTGCAATCCGGGGATCAGGTCGGCGAGCGCCACGTAGATGAAGCTCGCCGCGGCGACGACGAGCACGTACGGCAGCAGATCCTGGCCGTGCGCGAGCGCGAAGTAGCCGACGATGCCGCCCACCACCGCGGCGGTGCCGCTCAGCAGGTTGTAGACGAGCGCGCGCCGGCGCGTGTAGCCGGCGTTGATCAGCACGATGAAGTCGCCGATCTCCTGCGGGATCTCGTGCGCGGCGATCGCCGCCGTGGTGATCCAGCCGAGCGCCGGATCGGCGAGGAAGGCCGCGGCGATCACCACGCCGTCGGCCGTGTTGTGGATCGTATCGCCGACCAGCACGACGAGGCCGGCCGGACCCGCCTCGTCGCGATCATGGCCGTGATGATGCCCGTGCCCGTCGTGCTCGTGATGGTGGCTGTGACGCAGCACGGCGAACTTCTCGAGCGCGAAGAAACCGATGATGCCGATGAGCAGCGCCCACGACAGCGAGTGGATGTCGGCGCCCGACTCGAAGGCCTCGGGAACGAGATGCAGGATCGCCGCGCCGAGCAGCAGCCCCGCCGACAGGCTCACCAGGCGGCGCACGACGCCGGCCAGCAGCGACAGCGACAGCCAGGCGGCGGCGAGCACGCTCGCCGCGCCCGACAGAAGCGTTGCGGCGATGATCGCCGCCAGCGTCCAGGTCACGTCAGTGCGCCTGGTCCCAGTTCGCGCCCACGCCGCACTCGACTTCGAGCGGCACCGAGAGCGTCGCCACCCCGCTCATCCGCTTCGGCACCTGCTCGCGCACCAGAGCGAGCTCGTCCTCGGGCACCTCGAGCACGAGTTCGTCGTGCACCTGCAGGATCAGCCGCGAGCGCAAGGCCTCGCGCTCGATCCAGCGCTGCACGGCGATCATCGCGAGCTTGACCAGGTCGGCCGCGGTGCCCTGCATCGGCGCGTTGATCGCGGCGCGCTCGGCGCCCGCGCGTCGCGGACCGTTCGGGCTGTTGATCTCGGCGATCCACAGGCGGCGGCCGAGCGCCGTTTCCACATAGCCGTTGCGCCGCGCGCGCTCGCGCGTCTCCTCCATGTAGCGCGCCACGCCGGGGTAGCGCGCGAAGTAGCGCTCGATGTAGCTCTTCGCCGCACCGCGCTCGATGCCCAGGTTCGACGCCAGGCCGAAGGCGCTCATGCCGTACATCAGCCCGAAGTTGATCACCTTCGCGTAGCGGCGCTGCTCGAAGCTGACGTCGGCCGGCTCCACGCCGAAGATCTCGGCGGCCGTGGCGCGGTGCACGTCCATGCGCTGCTCGAAGGCGCGCAGCAGGTTCGCGTCCTGCGAGATGTGCGCCATGATGCGCAGCTCGATCTGCGAGTAGTCGGCCGACACGATCTTCGAGCCGGACGGCGCGACGAAGGCTTCGCGGATGCGTCGCCCTTCCGCCGTGCGGATCGGGATGTTCTGCAGGTTCGGATCGCTGGACGCGAGCCGGCCGGTGACCGCGACCGCCTGCGAATAGCGCGTGTGCACGCGTCCGCTGCGCGGATCGATCATCTTCGGCAGCTTGTCGGTGTACGTGCCCTTGAGCTTGGACAGCGAACGCCAGTCGAGCACGATGCGCGGCAGCGGGTAGTCCTGCGCGAGTTTCTCGAGCACGTCCTCGTCGGTGGACGGCGCGCCGCTGGCGGTGCGCTTGAGCACCGGCAGTCCGAGCCGCTCGTAGAGCACTTCGCACAGTTGCTTGGGCGAGCCCATGTTCAGCGGCGCGCCGACCAGCTCGAGCGCCTGCCGCTCGAGCGCGTACATGCGCTGGGCGAGTTCCTCCGACTGCCGCGTCATCGCCTCGGCGTCGATCAGCACGCCGGTGCGCTCCATCGTCTGCAGCACGCGCGAGACCGGCAGCTCGATGTCGCGATAGATGTACGCGAGCTTCTCGTCGGCGGCGATGTCCGGGTACATCGTTCGATGCAGGTGCATCGCCACGTCGGCGTCCTCGGCCGCATAGCGGGTGGCCGATTCGAGATCGACCTGCCCGAACGGTATCTGCTTCGCACCCTTGCCGGCGACGTCGGTGTAGCGGATCGTGTGCCGATCGAGATGCCGGTCGGCGAGCGAGTCGAGATCGTGGTTGCGGTGCGCCTCCAGCACGTAGCTCTCGAGCAGCGTGTCGTGCGCGATGCCGGCCAGCCGCACGCCGTAGTTGGCGAGCACGTGCGCGTCGTACTTCAGGTTCTGCCCGACCTTCGCGCGGCGCTCATCTTCGAGCCAGCCGCGCAGCCGCCCGAGCACGTGCTCGCGCGACAGCTGCCGGGGCGCGCCGGTGTAGTCGTGCGCCATCGGCACGTAGCAGGCTTCGTAGGGCTCGATCGCAAGCGACAGCCCGACGATCTCGGCGCGCATCGGATCGAGCGAGGTCGTCTCGGTGTCGAAGGCGACCAGCTCGGCCGCTTCGATGCGGCGCAGCCACTCGTCGAGCCGCTCGTCGTCGAGCACCGTCTCGTAGCGCGGTTGCCGCGCGGGGGCGCGCGCAGGCACGGCAGCCGGGACCGGCTCCCCGCTCGCCTCCGAAACGGCCTCCGGTAATGCCGTCTCGGGCAGCGTCTCCGCGAGGAATGCCGCGTCAGCCGCCTCTTTCAGTGCCGTGCCGGCCGAGGCCTCCTTCAGCGCTGCGTCGGCCGAGGCCTCCTTCGGTGCCGCGCCGGCCGGGCCCTGGTCGATTTCGCGCAGCCAGCTGCGGAAATTGCACCGCTCGAACAACTCGCGCAGCGCCGCGCGATCGGGCGGTGCGAAAGCGAGCGAACCCTCGATCGACTCGACCTGCGGCGCCAGCTCGCAGTCGGTCTTCACGGTGACGAGCCGGCGCGCCGTCGGCAGCCAGTCGAGCGCGTTGCGCAGGTTGTTGCCGGCCGCCCCGCCCACCTCGTGCGCCTGCTCGACGAGCGCATCGAGCGAGCCGTATTGCGCGAGCCACTTCGCCGCCGTCTTCGGCCCCACCTTCTCGACGCCGGGCACGTTGTCGACCGAGTCGCCGACGAGCGTGAGCCAGTCGACGATGCGTTCCGGCGCGACGCCGAACTTCGCGACCACGGCGTCCCGGTCGAGCCGTTCGCCGGGGCCGCCGTCGCGCGTCATCGTGTTCACCAGCACGACGTCGTCGTCGACCAGTTGGGCGAGGTCCTTGTCGCCGGTGGAGACGATGGTCTTCATTCCGCTCGCGCGCGCCTGCGCGGCGAGCGTGCCGATCACGTCGTCGGCCTCGATGCCGTCGACCATGACGAGCGGCCAGCCCAGCGCGCGCACGAGCTGATGGATGAGCGGGATCTGCCGCGCGAGATCCTCGGGCATCGCCTTGCGATTGGCCTTGTACTCGGGGTACCAGTCGTCGCGAAAGGTCTTGCCGGGCGCGTCGAACACGACCGCGCCGTGGGTCGCGCCGGCAAAGCCGTTCGGTTTGCCGTCGGCACGCAGACGCCGTAGCATCGCCACCATGCCGTAGATCGCACCGGTGGGCTCGCCCGACTTGTTGCGCAGATCCGGAAGCGCGTGGAACGCGCGATACAGATACCCCGAGCCGTCAACCAGCAGAAGCGTTTTATCGGACATGTCCAGCAGCAAGCAGGTGCCGCAGTTGCGCGCGATCGAAAGCCCGGAGCGGTCGACGTCGCTGAAGGCGCGCGAGTCATGGCATATCTTTGGAATTATCTCAGAGTTCGTCGAGGCTACCGAACGCCTGTCCGACGTGCGACCGGCCGTGTCGATCTTCGGCAGCGCGCGCGTGCGCCCGGGTCATCGCTGGTACGAGACCACGGTCGACGTCGCGCGGCGCCTGTCGGACGCCGGCTTCGCGATCATCTCCGGCGGCGGCCCAGGCATCATGGAAGCGGCGAACCTCGGCGGGCACAGCGGCAAGTCGGCGTCGATCGGGCTGAACATCCAGCTGCCGATGGAGCAGACCGGCAACGAATACCAGGACATCTCGCTGAACTTCCGCCACTTCTTCGCGCGCAAGGTGGCTTTCGCGAAATACGCCACCGCGTTCATCGCCGCGCCGGGCGGCTTCGGCACGCTCGACGAGCTGTTCGAAGTGCTCACGATGGTGCAGACGCGCATGGGCCGGCGCATCCCGGTCATTCTGATGGACGGGGCCTTCTGGGGCGGACTGCTCGACTGGATCCGCTCGCAGCTGGTGGGCAACGGCCTGATCTCGCCCGGCGACATCGACCTGATCCAGGTAATCGACGATCCGGCCACCGTCGTCGAGTCGATCTTCGATTTCTACCAGACGCGAGGCTTCGTGCCGACGGCGGACGAACGCGAACGGATGCTCTACCTGTAGCGCGCCGATGGCCGTGTTCACCTTCGTTTCGCGCGACGCGCTCGCGCGCTGGCTTGCGCGCTACGACATCGGAGATCTGGTCGAGCACGAAGGCATCGCTTCGGGCATCGAGAACAGCAACTGGTTCGTGACGACCACCGCCGGCCGCTACGTGCTCACGCTGTTCGAGCGGATGACCGCGCAGGAGCTGCCTTTCCACCTCGGTCTGCTGCATCGGCTGGCCGCGCACGGCATCCCTTGCCCCGACCCGGTCGCCGATCGCGACGGCGTCGTGCTCGAAACCCTGATGGGCAAGCCGGCGGCCCTGTGCAGCCGGCTCGACGGACAGCCCGAGATGCAGCCGGGCCCGGCGCATTGCGCGCAGCTGGGCGAAACGATCGCGCGCATGCATCTGGCGGCGGCCGACTACCCCGGCCGCACGCCGAACCCGCGCGGACTGTCCTGGTGGCAGGCGGTCGCCCCGCAGCTGGGCGTGCAGCTGGCGCCGGAGCAGGCCGCGCTGCTCGCCGACGAGATCGAACATCAGCGGGCCTTCGCGGCTGGCGGCCGGCTCGCGTCGCTGCCCGCCTCGGCGGTGCACGCCGATCTTTTCCGCGACAACGTCTTCTTCGACGCGCGAACGCGGTCGCCGCGACTCGCCGGCATCATCGATTTCTGGTTCGCCGGCGTCGACGCCTGGCTCTTCGATCTCGCGGTCGCCGCCAACGACTGGTGCACCGACGAGAATGAAGGCTTCGACACCCGGCGCCTTGCCGCGCTGCTCGATGCCTATCGCCGCGTGCGTCCGCTGCAGCCCGCCGAGCACGACGCCTGGCAGACGATGCTGCGCGCGGCGGCGCTGCGCTTCTGGGTGTCGCGCCTGTACGACCTGCATTGCCCCCGCCCGGCCGAGATCGTCGTGCCGAAGGATCCGGCTCGCTTCGAGCGCATCCTTCGACTGCGCCGCGCCGAAGCGCCGGCGCTGCATTGAGCGCAACGGCGGATGCGCATCGTCCCCCTGCCCGCGCGCGCCGGCTGGCGTTGGGTGGCGCGCGGCTTCGCGCTGCTGCGCCGCCAGCCGATCGCGCTGCTCGCCATCACGTTCCTGAACCTGCTGCTGCTGTCGCTGTCGGTGCTCATCCCCTTCGTCGGTTCGATCGCCCCGCTGGTGCTCGCGCCGGCGCTGATGGTCGGGCTGATGCGCGCCGTGGGCACCGCCGACGAAGGCCGCATGCCGCTGCCGTCGATGCTCTTCGCCGCCTTTCGCGAGGACGGCGGTCGCGCGCTGCGCCCGCTGCTGCTGCTGGGCATCGTCAATGCGGTGGCGACGATGCTCGCGCTCGCGCTGGCGGCGCTGTTCGACGGCGGCGCGCTGATGCAGCTGGCGGCCGGCAACCTGGAGGAAGCCGAGTCGGCGGCGCTCGACGAAGTCTCGCTGTGGCTGGCGGCGGCAACCTTCGTCACCGCCTACCTTCCGGTGCAGATGGCGATGTGGTATGCGCCGCTCTTCGTCGCGTGGCATCGCGTGCCGCCGGTGAAGTCGCTCTTCTTCAGCCTGCTGGCCGTCTGGCGCAACCGCGGCGCCTTCCTCGTCTACGGGATCGGCTGGTTCGCCATCGCCTTCGCCGGCTCGCTCGTCGTGCGCGCGGTGCAGGGCGCCTTCGGCTCGCACCCCCTCGCGATGTCGATGATCCTGTCGCCGCTCTCGCTCGCGCTGATCACCGTGATCTACTGCTCGTTCTGGCCGACCTACCGCGAACCGGTGAGCGACCCGGCGCCCGACGCACGCGAGCCTGAGCGCACCTGAGTTTTCTCGCGCCGGCGCGTCAGCCGCAGGGCTCGAGCTTCGCCACCGACAGCGCGAGCCACTTCGTTCCCTCGCGCTCGAAACGCACCTGCGCGCGCGCATCGTCGCCGCTGCCTTCGAGAGCGACGATCACGCCTGCACCGAAACGCGCGTGCGCGACGTTCTGCCCCACGCGGAATCCGGTGCCGCGGCCGGTGTCGTAGACCGGCTGCGCAAAGGCCTCGCGCCCGCCCGAGCCGGATGCGAAGCCCGCGCGCTCGCGGCCGCCCGCGCCCGAACGTCCGCCCCACGGCGCCGCGCCGCTCCAGCCGAAGGCCGACGCCCCGCCGCGTTCGCCCATGGGCTGCGGACGCGGCCCGAGCCACTTCAGCAGCGCCGGCGGCAGCTCGTCGAGGAAACGCGAGCGCAGGTTGTAGCGCGTGTGCCCGTGCAGCATCCGCGTCTGCGCGAACGACAGGTACAGGCGCTTGCGCGCGCGCGTGATCGCGACGTACATCAGCCGGCGCTCTTCCTCGAGGCCCTGCGGATCGGTGATCGAATTCTCGTGCGGGAAGAGCCCTTCCTCGAGACCGGTGAGGAAGACCGCGTCGAATTCGAGCCCCTTGGCCGAATGCACGGTCATCATCTGCACGGCGTCGGCGCCCTCGCCCGCCTGGTTCTCGCCGGCTTCCAGCGAGGCGTGCGCGAGGAAGGCCGCCAGCGGCGTGATCTGCACGGCGCCGGGCGCGGCGAATGCGTCGTCGATGCCCACGACGGCCGCCTCGGCCTGCGCTTCGGAGGCCTGCGCAGCCGCCGCGGACGACTCCGGCTGCGCGGCCCCCCTTCCCGCCAGGCCGAAATTCGCCGGCGTACCCGCCTCGATGCCTTCCTCGGCGACGAAGCTCGCCGCGGCGTTGACCAGTTCGCGCAGGTTCTCGACGCGCTCCTGTCCTTCGCGCTCGCTGCGGTAATGCGCAACGAGCCCGCTCGCCTCGATCACATGCGCGACGACCTCCGGCAGCGGCAGCGCCTGCGTGTCGGCGCGCAGCCGTGCGACGAGCTGCACGAAGGCCGCGAGCCGCGAGCCGCCTGCGCCCGCCACCGAAGCGACCGACGCGTAGAGACTCGTGCCGCTGCGCCGGGCCTGGTCCTGCAGCGACTCGAGCGTGCGCGCGCCGATGCCGCGCGCCGGAAAATTCGCCACGCGCAGGAACGCGCCGTCGTCGTCCGGGTTCTCCATCAGCCGCAGATAGGCGAGCGCGTGCTTGACCTCGGCGCGCTCGAAGAAGCGCAGCCCCCCGTAGACCCGGTACGGCAGCCCCGCCGAGAACAGCGCGTGCTCGAGCACGCGCGATTGCGCATTCGAGCGGTACAGCACGGCGATGGCGCTGCGCATCCAGCCCTCGGCCACCAGCGAGCGGATCTCCTCGACCAGCCATTGCGCTTCCTGCGCGTCGCCGAGCGACTCGCGCACCCGCACCGGCTCGCCCTCGCCGGCGTCGGTCCACAGGTTCTTGCCCAGCCGGTTGCGGTTGTGCGCGATCAGCGCATTGGCGCAGTCGAGGATGTTGCCGTGCGAGCGGTAGTTCTGCTCGAGGCGGATCAGATGCGCGACGCGGAACTCGCGCTCGAAGGCGGCCATGTTCGCCACGCGCGCGCCGCGGAACGAATAGATGCTCTGGTCGTCGTCGCCCACGGCGAACAGCACCGACGATTCGCCGGCGAGCAGCTTCAGCCACTCGTACTGCAGCGTGTTGGTGTCCTGGAACTCGTCGACCAGGATGTGGCGAAAGCGCGCCCGGTAGTGCTCGCGCAGCGGCGCGTTGCGCGACAGCAGCTCGTGGCTGCGCAGCAGCAGCTCGGCGAAATCGACGACGCCCTCGCGCTGGCACTGCTCGTCGTAGGCGGCGTACAGCTCGACCATGCGCCGCGTGTGCTCGTCGTAGGCCTCGACCGCCGCCGCGCGCCGGCCCTCTTCCTTGGCGGCGTTGATGAAATGCTGCAGGGACTTGGGCGGGAACTTCTCGTCGTCGACGTTCAGCGCGCGCAGCAGCCGCTTGATCGCGGCGAGCTGGTCCTGCGAATCGAGGATCTGGAAGGTGTGCGGCAACCCGGCATCGCGATGATGCACGCGCAGCATCCGGTTGGCCAGCCCGTGGAAGGTGCCGATCCACATGCCGCGCGGCTCGATGGGGAGCATCGCGGACAGCCGCGTGAGCATCTCGCGCGCGGCCTTGTTGGTGAAGGTGACGGCGAGAATGCCGTGCGGGCCGACCTGGCCCGTGGAGATCAGCCAGGCGATGCGCGTGGTGAGTACGCGCGTCTTGCCGCTGCCGGCGCCGGCGAGCACAAGCGCGTGCTCGGCCGGCAGCGTGACCGCTTCGCGCTGGCGATCGTTGAGCTGCTCGAGGAGTCTCAGCGCTGCGCTCGCATCGTGTGCAGCCTCGGGGTCAACCTCAGTGTCAACCTCAGTGTCAACGTCGGGGCGACGACTTGCGCGTGCGCTGCGACCAGACGGGCTGGCGGGGGGTGAGCGCGCCGTGGCGGATTTCCACGCAGCGGTTGACCCAGCGCACCGATTCGTCGTCGTAGTCGACGATCGGCGCATTCGAGCCGTGGCTGACGCGAACGATGCGATGGCTCTGCACGCCGAAGCGCTCGAGCAGCGTGGCGACGGCCTGCGTGCGGCTCATGCTCAGCTGCACGGCCGCCTCGGGTTCCTCGACCGGATTCGCATGGCCGGAGACGATCAGCGTGCCGCCCGGACCGGTGTTGAAGCGCTCGGCCTGTTCGCGGATCAGCTCCAGGTACTCCTCGCCGACGCTGGTGCAGTCGCCTTCGAAATAGACGCGCACGGTCGACCCGGCGCCGTCTTCGGGCGCAGCCGGACGACGGCCGGCACCGGCCGGTGTCGCGCCGGGGGCGGCTCGGCGCTTGGCGGAGGTCTCGGCCTCCGGGACGGGCGAAGTGCGGATTTCGGAATGCAATGCGCTCTCCTTCTGGACGACGTGGGATGCCGAATGGCAGGCCGGGCGTTGCGCCGGGCCGCCGGCAGGGACGCGTTCCCGGCGGGGCCGCCGGAACGGAAATCGAGGACGGGGAAGTGATTATTTTAGCAAATCGGACTGCTCCGCGCTGGGCGCAGGCGGGCGCCCGCGGACGACGCCGCTATCATTCGATGTTTCCCGCCGGGCACGACATCATTTCCCCCGACAGCCGCAGGCGCCAGTGGCAGGCGCTCGTCGCATGCATTGCCATCGTCGCCGTCTGGGGCGCGAACTTCTCGGTGCAGAAGGTCGTCTTCGAAGCCGTGTCGCCCGCCGGCTTCCTGTTCGTGCGCTACCTGATCATGCCGGCCTGCGCGCTTGCGCTGCTCGTGCACGTCTACGGGCTGCGCTTTCCGTCGGTGCCGCGCGCCGACCTGCTCGCGCTCGCCCGGCTCGGCTTCTTCGGCCATGTCCTGCACGTGGGCAGCGTCACCTACGGCATCCACTGGTCGACCGCGTTCTCCAGTTCGCTGATCCTCGCCTGCGGACCGGTGTTCACGCTGCTGATCCTGCGCTGCTCGGGCATCGAGCGGATGACGCGCGCGCAGGTCGCGGGCGCCGCCATCGCCTGCGGCGGCGTGCTCGTCTTCCTGTCCGACAAGCTCGCCGCCGGCAGCTGGAGCGCCGGCATCGGCGACCTCGTGCTGCTCGTCTCGGCCTCGTTCTTCTCGTACTACACGGTCGCCTCGAAGCCGCTGATCGAGCGCCACGGCGGCGTCGTCGTGATGGCCTACGCGACGCTGCTCGGCGCCGCGCCGATCGTCCTGCTCACCGCGCCGGCCGGCCTGCGCGTCGACTGGACCGGCTTCGGCCCCGGAATCTGGCTCGGGCTGCTCTTCGCGATCGTCGTATCGGCCTTCGTCGGCTGGCTGGTCTGGGGCTGGGTCAACGCGGTGCGCGGCGTGGCCCGCACCGCGCCGATGATGTACGGCATGCCGCCGGTGGCCGGGCTGATCTCGTGGATCGCCGTCGGCGAAGCCTTCACCGCGACGAAGGTCGCCGGCGCGATGATCGCGCTCGGCGGCGTCGCGCTCGCCCAGTTCGCCGGCAACGCGTCGCTGCCGGCCGCATTCAGAATGCGTCTTCCCAGCGTTCGCTCAGCCGCATCGCGCAGGTGACGATGCCGACCATGCTGTAGGTCTGCGGATAGTTGCCCCACAGTGCATGCGTGACGGGGTCGATGTCCTCCGACAGCAGGCCGAGCGAATTGCGCTGCGCCAGCAGGTTCTCGAACAGCTCCCGTGCGCGCGCGCGCTCGCCGATCTGCGCCAGCGCCTGGATCCACCAGAAAGTGCAGACGATGAAGGCGGTCTCCGGCATGCCGAAGTCGTCGGGTTGCGCGTAGCGCAGCAGGAAGTCGCCGCGGCGCAACTCGCGCTCGATCGTGGCCACCGTCGAGCGCAGCCGCGGATCGTCGCGCTTCAGGAAGCCCAGCGGGCCGAGCAGCAGCAGGCTCGCATCCGGATCGCGGCCGCCGAAGGTGGACGCGAAGGCGCCGATCTCCTCGTTCCACGCGCGCGCCTCGATCGTCGCGCGGATCTGCGCGGCGCGATCGCCCCACCACTCGCGCCGCTCGGCCAGGCCCAGGTGCGTGGCGATGCGTTCGAGCCGGTCGCAGGCGGCCCAGCACATCACCGACGAGAAGGTGTGCACCGCTTCACGTCCACGGTATTCCCAGATGCTGGCGTCGGGCCGCGCGTGATTCAGCCACGCCTGGTCGCCGAAGCGCTCGAGCGCCTCGAAGAGTTCGCGTCCGGCCGGACGCGCGAGGCGCCGGTCGTAGAAGGCGTGCGCCACGGCCAGGATCGCCGAGCCGTAGACGTCGTGCTGCGCCTGCAGCCACGCGAGGTTGCCGATGCGCACCGGCGCGTGGCCGCGATAGCCGCGCAGCGCCGGCGCCACCGCTTCGTCGAGCTGCGTCGCGCCGCTCATCCCGTACACCGGCTGCAGTGCGCCGTCGCTCGCGTCGGTGACGATGTCCTCGAGATAGCGCAGGAAGCGCTGCATCGAGCCGGTGGCGCCGAGCCGGTTCAGCGCGTCGACGGTGAAATACGCGTCGCGCAGCCAGCAGAAGCGGTAGTCCCAGTTGCGCTGCGTGCCGGGCGCCTCGGGAATCGACGTGGTGAGCGAGGCGACGATCGCGCCGGTGTCGTCGAAGGTGTTCAGCTTCAGCGTGATCGCCGCGCGGATCACCGCGTCCTGCCATTCGAAGGGAATCGCCAGGTTGCGCACCCAGCGTCCCCAGTAGGCGCGCGTCTCGTCGTACAGGCGCCGGCCGGTCTCGCGCGGGCCGCTGGTCAGCGTCTCGTCGGGGCCGAGGATCAGCGTCAGGTCTTCGGTGACGCGGATCCACGCGCGCTCCATCACCTGCGTGATCGGCGCGTCGGTGGTCAGGCGCAGCGGGTACGAGGCGATCTGCGCGCGGATGTGATGGCTGCCGAAAGTCATCCCCGGGCGGTCCGCGCCGTAGTTGCACCTCGGCGCGAAGATCACGCGCAACCGCGGCCGGCCGGCAATGCGGCGCACCATCCGAACCAGCGACACCGGCGCGAACACGCGGCCGTGCTGGTAGAAGCGCGGACAGAAGTCGATCAGCTCCAGGCGCTGCCCCGCGCGATCGGTCATCGTCGTGCGCAGGATCGCCGTGTTGCGCAGGTACTCCTGCGAGATCGTCGCGACGTTCTCCATCTCGATGGCGAAGCGCCCTTCGCTGCTGTCGTCGTCGAGCAGGCTGCAGAACACCGGGTCGCCGTCGAAGCGCGGCACGCACATCCACGAGACCGTTCCGCGCTCGTCGACCAGCGCGCCAATGCGCGAGTTGCCGATCACGCCGGCGCGCAGCCCGACCGGAGGGCGTGCGCCGTCGGCCGACGCCGATGCCGGCTCAGCGTCGCTCATCGATCCCTTTTTCCGTCGTGACGATCCCCGGCGCGCGGCATGCGCCGCAGACGATGCGCTCGAGCCCGCGAAACGCCAGGTCGTCGACCCGCACGTGACGCACCGGCACCTCGTGCTGGCGCGCCGCATAGCGGCCCTTGTCGTCGAAAGCTTCGAGGAAGGCTTCGCGGTCGAAGCCCGCGCCCAGGCCGTCGAGCACGCCGCCGGTGAGCCAGACGCCGCCGTCGGCGCCAAAAGCCAGGCACAGGTCGCCGGCGAAGGCGCCGAGCAGGCGCGAGAACCAGCGGGCCGCTTCGCGGGCTGCGCGATCGCCGTCGGCGACGAGCGCCGAGATGCGCGGAGCGGGCAGCAACTGGTCGGCGCCCGCCTGCCAGGCGTGCAGCAGTCCGAGGCCTTCGCCGCTCAGCAGCCTCTCCCACGAGACGCGGGTCCAGCGCGCATGGGCGAGATCGCGCAGGCTCGCGAGTTCGGGCCGGTGCCCGGCGAAGCCCATGTGCCCGGCCTCGCTGGCCAGCACGCGTTCGAGCGCGCTGCCGGTGTCGAGCAGCGCGGCCGCGCCCAGGCCTGTGCCCGGGCCGATCAGCAGCCAGTGGCCCGAAGCGGAAACGCCCTCGCGCACCACCTCGAAGGCTTCGCCGTCCAACGCGGGCAGGCCGGCCGCCGCGGCGACGAAGTCGTTGACGATCCGCAGTTCGTCCAGGCCGAGCGCGCGGCGCAGCTCCTGCACGTGGAAGGCCCAGGGACGATTCGTCATCCGCAGGCGCGCGCCGCGAATCTGCAGCGCGATCGCGATCGCGGCGCGCGCGGCGCGCCCGGGCTGCATTCGCTCGAAGGCCGCGACGGCGTCGGGCAGCGAAGCGAAGTCGTCGGCGGGCCAGCGGACGATCGGGCCGACGCTGGTGTCGGACTGCCAGCGCGCGAAGCGCGCGTTGGTGCCGCCGATGTCGGCGAACACCCAGGAATCGGTGCGGTTCGCGGACACTGGCGCGGCAGCGCCGACCGCGCCGTCGACGGGCTGGCGATTCGGATCGGGCATGGCCCAACTATACGTCCGAAGCGGCGCACGCAGCCCCAAAGGGCCCGCGCAGAGCGCGATCCGGGGCCATTCGACCCTGGCGTATATTCGTGCGGCATATGTTCCGCACGCTGAGACTGTCGCTGCGCTTCGTCGTGCCGCTGGCCATCGCGCTGTTCCTGATGGCGCTCCTCGTCGTTCCCTGGATCGATACGCTGACCACGCGCTGGTTCGTCCGCGACGTCGAGATCCGGGCGCAACTGGTGGGCAACTCGATCGACGACTCGATCACGACGCCGCTGGTCGCGGGCAACTACGCGGCGATCGAACAGCGCTTCGAGCGCACGATCAGCGACGAACGCCTGTACGGGCTCGGCCTGTGCCTGCCCGACGGAAAGCTCGTCGTGCACACCGAGCCGTGGCCGCCGGCGCTCGGCTGCAATCGGGTGTCCGACGCGCGCGCTGCGCGCATGCTGTCCGACGAGGCGCTGCACGTCACGGTGCGGCCGGTCACGCGCGACGGCCAGGAACTCGGGCGGCTGCTCATCGTCCACGACATGAGCTTCATGCAGCGGCGCAGCGCGGACACTCGCTTCTGGGTGATCGGACTGTTCGTGATGGCCGGGCTCGTCATCGCCGGCATCACGGTGCTGGTCGCGCAGATCAGCCTGCGCGGCTGGGTCGCCGGCGTGCGCGAGATGCTGCGCGACGAGACGCTGCGCTCGCCGGCGGCCCCCGCCTCGCCCGAACTCGCGCCGCTGGTCGGCGACCTGCGCGAGATGCTGCGCGACATCGAGAGCGAGCAGCGCCTGCACGACGACATGACGCTGCACTGGACGCCGCACACGCTGCGCAAGCTGCTGCGCGAGCAGCTCTCCGGCGACGAGATCATCGTCGTCTCGAACCGCGAGCCGTACATCCACGAGGCCGGGCCGAACGGCCCCGTGGTGCGCCGGCCGGCCAGCGGGCTCGTCACCGCGGTCGAACCGGTGATGCGCGCGTGCTCGGGAACGTGGATCGCGCACGGCAGCGGCTCGGCCGATCGCGAAACCGTCGATGCGCGCGACCACGTCGGCGTGCCGACCAGCGATCCGTCGTACACGCTGCGCCGCGTCTGGCTGACGAAGGAGGAGGAGGAAGGCTACTACTACGGCTTCGCCAACGAAGGGATCTGGCCGCTGTGCCACATCGCGCACGTGCGGCCCGTGTTCCGCAGCTCCGACTGGGAGTACTACCAGCTGGTGAACCGGCGCTTCGCCGACGCCGTGATCAACGAGGCGAAGACCGAGGACCCGGTCGTGCTCGTGCAGGACTATCACTTCGCGCTCGTGCCGCGCTACGTTCGCGAGCGGCTGCCGCGCGCGACGATCATCATGTTCTGGCACATTCCGTGGCCGAATCCCGAATCCTTCGGCATCTGTCCGTGGAAGCGCGAGCTGCTCGAGGGGCTGCTCGGCAGCGACATCCTCGGCTTCCACACGCGCTACCACTGCAAGAACTTCCTCGAGACGGTCGACCGCTTCGTCGAGGCGCGCATCGAATACGAGTCGTCCACCGTCACGGTCGGCGGAAGGCCGACGCGCGTCGAGGCCTACCCGATCTCGATCGCGTGGCCCGAGGCGCCGCCGGCGGGAACGGTGCAGGCCGCGCGCGCCGAGGTGTTCGGGCAGGCCGGCCTGCCGCCGACGCATCGTCTGGCGGTCGGCGTCGACCGGCTCGACTACACGAAGGGCATCATCGAGCGGATGCGCGCCGTCGAGCGGCTGCTCGAGCTGCATCCGGAATGGATCGGCCGCTTCACGCTGATCCAGATCGCCGCTCCTTCGCGTTCGTCGCTCGAGGAATACCAGCGCTTCGAATCGCAGGTGCGCGAGATCGCCGCGCAGATCAACGCGCGCTTCGACGGGCGCGGACCCGAGCCGGTGCGCCTGCTGATCGAGCACCACGACAGCGCATCGGTGTTCCAGCACTACCGCGCCTGCGACGTCTGCGTGGTGACCAGCCTGCACGACGGCATGAACCTGGTCGCCAAGGAGTTCATCGGCTCGCGCGACGACGAGCGCGGCGTGCTGATCCTCAGCCAGTTCGCCGGCGCGGCGCGCGAGCTGCACGAAGCGCTGATCGTGAACCCGTATCACATCGACCAGGTGGCCGAGTCGCTGCACAGCGCGCTGACGATGCCGGAGAGCGAGCAGCAGGCGCGGATGCGCAGCATGCGGCAGCTCGTGCGCGAGTTCAACGTCTTCCGCTGGGCCGGACGCATGCTGCTCGATGCGGGGCGGCTGCGCCGGCGCGCGCGATTGCGCGCGCGGCTGGGCGAAGACGCGCAGGAGCTGTCGGCGTGAGCGCCGCGCTTGCGCCGATCCTCGGCAGCGACGGCGACGCGGCCTTGCGCGCGCTGCTGTCGGCGCCGGCGCTGGTCGCCTTCGATTTCGACGGAACGCTGGCGCCGATCGTCGAGCTGCCGCCGCTGGCGCGCCTGCAGCCGGAAGTCGACGCGCCGCTGCGCGCGCTCGCCGAACGCACGAACGTGGCGATCGTCTCGGGTCGCGGCATTGCCGATCTGCGCGAGCGCGCCGGCATCGCTTCGATCCGGCTGATCGGCAACCACGGCAACGACGCGCTGCTCGACGAGAGCGCCCCCGCCCGGCAGGCGCGGCGCACGATGCGCTCGTGGCGCGAAAGCCTGCAGCAGGAGATCGACCGGCGCTTCGGCGCCGGCGGCGGCGTCGAGATCGAGGACAAGCAGGCCACGCTGAGCATCCACTTCCGGCGCGCCGCCGACCCGCCGCGGGCCGAGCGCGAGCTGTACGCGATGATCGCCGCGCTCGATCCGGCGGCGAAGACGATCGGCGGCAAGTTCGTCGTCAACGTCCTGCCGCCGGGTGCGCGAACGAAGCTCGAGGCGCTCGCCGAGCTGGCCCGCGAGCTGGGCGCCGAACACGTCGCCTTCGTCGGCGACGACGTCACCGACGAGATCGTGTTCGCCGCCGCCCCGGCGTGGTGGCTCACCGTCCGCGTGGAGCCGCAGGGGCCGAGCGGCGCGCGCTTCGCGCTCGCCTCGCAGCACCAGATCGCGCGCCTCATCGAGCGGATGATCGAGCTGCTGCCCGGCCCGCCTGCCGGCCGGTCTCGTTCCTCTTGATGTCGCGCAAGGCAACCGGCGCGCACAGCGTCCTACAGTGACGGGTTGATCCCGACGAGTTCCGTGCCCCGCGTACCGGCCGATCGATGTTCCCGCCCATCCGTCGATCGCAGTGGCGATCGCACCGGTTCCGGCGCCGAGCGCTGGCGTTTCGCGACGCTGCTCAGCGCGCCGCACCGGCTGGCCTTCTTCACTGCCATGGCGCTGCTCGCCGCCGTGTCGCTGTGGTGGACCACCGTTGTCGTGCTGCGCGCGCTGGGCGATGCGCCGCCGCCTTTCGCCGTGCCCGCCGGCAGCGCGCACGCGCTGGCGATGGGCGGCTCGTTCATGCCGATGTTCTTCGCCGGGTTCCTGTGCACGGTCGGCCCGCGCTGGCTGCAGCTGCCGGCGGTGAACGGCGCCTCGCTGCTGCCGCTGGCGAGCGCATGGCTCGTCGGCTGGCCGGTCTTCGTCGCCGGCGCGCAGCTCGATCCGCGCATCGCCGCTGCCGGGCTGGCGATCGTCGCCTTGTTCTGGAGCGCATTCGTCGTGCGCCTTCTTCGGATGATCGCCGCCTCGCGGGCGCCCGATCGGCTGCACCTGCTCGTCATTGCCGGCGCCTGCGCGATCGGCGCGCTCGCCTTCTGGATCGGCGCCTGGGCGCTGGCGGCCGGGGCGCCCGCACGGCTCGCGCTGGCCGAGTCGGTGCTGCTGCACGGCTTCCTCGCGCCGGTGTTCGTCGCGGCGCTGCACCGGATGGTGCCGTTCGTGCACGTCGCCTCGCAGACGATCGAACGGCGCTTCGGCAACGCGCCGCTGGCGCTCCCGATCGGCGCATTCCTGCTGCAGCCGATCGTGCAGGCGATCGCAGGCGCGACCGGCGACGCGTCGATCGCCCGGGCGCTGCACACGATCGCCTTCGTCGTCGATGCGGCGGCGGCAGCGCTCCTCGCATGGATCGCGCTGCGCTGGCGCATGCAGCAGAACCTGCGCATCCGGCTGCTGGCAATGCTCTTCGGCGCGCTCGCCTGGCTCGGCATCGCCTTCGCGTTGCAGGCGGCCGATGCCTTCGCGCTCGCTTCGGGGTTCCCGGCGACCGGCCTGCGGCTTGCCGCGCTGCACGCGCTGGCCATGGGCTTCTTCGCGTCGACGATGCTGGCGATGGTCAGCCGCGTCACCTGCGGACAGGCCGGCCGCATGCTGTCGTCGGAGACCATCGTCTGGTGGCTGTTCCTCGCGCTGCAGGCGGCCGTCGTGCTGCGCCTGATCGCAGCAGCGCTGCCCGCGCAGTCGGCGCCGCTGGTGGCCGCCGCGCTCGTCTGGACCGCGGCGATGCTCGTCTGGTCGCTGCGCTACACCGGCTGGTACGGGCGCCCGCGCACCGAAGCCCGCGCCCGCTGATTCCGCATTCCCTGCAAGGAGATCCCCGCCGATGACCGCCTCCCGAGAAGCGGCGCGCAAGCCCGAGCTCGTCTGTCCGGCCGGATCGCTGCGCGCGCTCACGCTCGCCGTCGACGCCGGCGCCGACGCCGTGTACATGGGGCTGAAAGACGCGACGAACGCGCGCAATTTCGCCGGCCTGAACTTCGATCTGGCGCAGATGCGCAGCGGCATCGACTACGCGCACGCGCGCGGCCGCTCGGTGCTGATGGCGCTGAACACCTATGCCGACGCGCGCGAGCCGTCGCGCTGGTGGCGCGCGGTCGACACCGCGGCGGAGCTGGGCGCCGACGCGCTGATCTGCGCCGACATCGCGGTGCTCGGCTATGCGCATCGCACGCATCCGCAGCTTCGCCTGCATCTGTCGGTGCAGGCCTCGGCCACCACCTACGAAGCGATCGAGTTCTATCGCGAGCGCTACGCGATCCGCCGCGCGGTGCTGCCGCGCGTGCTCACGCTGTCGCAGGTCGCGCACCTGGCACGCCACACGGGCGCGGAGATCGAGGTGTTCGGCTTCGGCAGCCTGTGCGTGATGGTGGAAGGCCGCTGCGCGCTGTCGTCGTATGCCACCGGGCAGTCGCCGAACACCGCCGGCGTCTGCTCGCCGCCTTCGGCAGTACGCTGGGAGGACACGCGCGAAGGCGTGCAGGCGCGGCTGAACGGCGTGCTGATCGACCGCTACGCACCCGACGAGCCGCGCGGCTATCCCACGTTGTGCAAGGGCCGCTTCGACGTCGAGGGCAAGCGCGACTACGCACTGGAAGAACCGACGAGCCTGAACACGCTGGCGATCCTGCCGCAACTGTTCGACATCGGCGTGGCGGCGATCAAGATCGAAGGACGCCAGCGCAGCCCGGCGTACGTCGAGCAGGTCACGCGCGTGTGGCGATCGGCGATCGACGAGTGCGCGGCCAGGCGCGAGCGCTACGGCGTGCAGCCGCAGTGGATCGCGGCGCTCGGTCGCTGGTCCGAGGGCCAGCAGCACACGCTGGGCGCCTACGACCGGCCTTGGCGTTGAACGGGGAGCCGAAGGTGGATGCAACGAAGGCGCCGCTGCAGCGAACGCGCATCAGCGTGGGGCCGCTGCTCTACTACTGGCCGCGCACCGCGGTCGTCGAGTTCTACGCCCGCCTGGCCGACTCGGTTGCCGACACGATCACGCTCGGCGAGGTCGTCTGCTCGCGCCGGCACGAATTGAAGCTCGCCGACTGGCTCGCGCTGGCGCGCGACCTCGCCGCCTGCGGCAAGGAAGTCGTGCTCGCCAGCCAGGCGCTGCTCGAATCGGAGGCGGAGTTGCGCGAGATGCGCGAGATCGCCGGGCAGCACGAGTTCCTGGTCGAAGCGGGCGACGCATCGGCGCTGCGCACGCTCGCCGGCCACCGCTTCGTGCTCGGCCCGCACGTGAACGTCTACAGCCGGCCGGCGCTCGAGGAGTATGCGACGCTGGGCGCCGTGCGCTGGGTCGCGCCGGTAGAGCTCGATCTCGAGGCGATCGCCCGCATCGATCCGCCCGATGCGCGCGTCGCCGGCGGCCCCGACGGAAACGAACCGATCGAGGCCGAAGTCTTCGCCTTCGGACGCCTGCCGCTGGCCTTCTCGGCCCGCTGCTTCACCGCGCGCCACTACCGCCTGAACAAGGACGAATGCGCGTTCCGTTGCATCGAGCACCCCGACGGCCTGCTGCTGGCCACCGACGAGGGCGAGGCCTTCCTCTCGCTCAACGGCATCCAGACGCAGTCGGCCGCGCTGCATTGCCTGATCGCGCAACGCGAAGCGGTGCGCGCAGCCGGCGTCGGTCGCCTGCGGCTGTCGCCGTGCTCGGCGCATTTCGACGAAGTCATCGACTGCTTCGATGCGGTCTACAACCGCGGGCGCGATCCGCGCGAGGGGCTTGCGCAGTTGCGCGCGCTGCCGCTGCCGGGCGAACTGGTCGACGGCTTCGCGCGCCACGCCCCGGGCCTGCAGAGGATCGACTCGTGAACCCGCACACCACCGCCCTGCCGCGCGCCGGCGGCCTTCCCGTGCCGGCGCCGCTGCGCCGCCTCGTCGCACGCCTGCCGATCGCGCCGCCGTCGATTGCGCTCGCGCTCGCGCTCGATCGCCTGCTGCTGCCGCGCCTGTCGCCCGACGACGTCGTCCAACTGTCCGGTCGCGTGGTCGAGATCGAAGTGCTCGACCTCGGGATCCGCTGCCGCGTCTCGCTGGGCGCGCGCGGCTTTCGCGCGGCGCCCGACCGCGGCGCGGTCGCATTGCGCGTCGCCGCGCAGGCGCCGGGCTATCTGCGGCTGCTGCGCGGCGAGGAAGACGCCGACCGCCTGTTCTTCGAGCGCGCACTGGTGATGGAAGGCGACACCGAATACGGGCTCGTGCTCAAGAACACGCTCGACGCGATCGGCCCGCTGCTCACCCTGCCCGCGGCGCTGCGCTAGGGCGCCGATATACTGCCGGCTCGCCCTGCCATGGAAGCTGCGAAGCGGCCCACCGCATGCCCGACGGATTCATTCTCACGCTCTCGTGCCCCGATCGGCCGGGCATCGTGCACGCGGTCTCCGGTTTCCTGCTCGAGCACGGCGGCAACATCATCGAAGCCGCGCAATACGACGACCGCGACACGGGCCTGTTCTTCATGCGCACGCATTTCGAGGCGGGCGCGAACGAATCGGCCGAGTCGCTGGCGCAATCCTTCGCGCCGATCGGCGAGCGCTTCGCGATGCGCTGGCGCTTCTTCGATGCCACGCGCCCGTCGCCGACGCTGATCCTCGTCTCGCGGCTCGGGCACTGCCTGAACGACCTGCTGTTCCGGCAACGCTCGGGGCTGCTGCCGATCGACATCCGGGCGGTGGTCTCGAACCACCGCGACTTCTACCGGCTCGCCGCCTCGTACGACATCCCGTTCCACCACATCCCGGTGACGGCGGCCACGAAGGAACGCGCCGAGGCGCGCCTGATGGAGGTGGTCGACGCCGAAGGAATCGAACTGGTCGTGCTCGCGCGCTACATGCAGGTGCTCTCCGAGGACGTATGCGGGCGCCTGGAGGGACGCGCGATCAACATCCACCATTCGTTCCTGCCCAGCTTCAAGGGCGCGCGGCCGTACCGGCAGGCGCACGAGCGCGGCGTGAAGCTGATCGGCGCGACCGCGCATTACGTCACGAGCGCGCTCGACGAAGGTCCGATCATCGAGCAGGACGTCGAGCGCGTCGATCACTCGATGGGCGTGGACACCCTCACCGCGATCGGCCGCGACATCGAGAACGTCGTGCTCGCGCGCGCCGTCAAGTGGCACGCCGAGCGGCGCATCCTGCTCAACGGCGCCAAGACGGTCGTGTTCCGCTGACGACGCAGGAATCGCCGTCCGCTACGACTGCGAATACTGCTGCCGCACCTGGGACATCATCGCCGCCACGTGCGCCGCGACGACCTGCTCCTCGTCGGTCGGCACCACGCAGACGGCCACCGTCGAGTCGGCAGCGTGCACGCGCGGGCCGTTCGCGCGATTCAGTGCAGGGTCGAGCCGCACGCCCATCCAGCCGAGCAGCGCCGAAATCTCGCGCCGCGTGCGCTCGCTGTGCTCGCCGATGCCGCCGGTGAAGACGAGCGCATCGCAGCCGCCGATCGCCACCGCGGTGGCGGCGATCTCCTGCGCCGCGCGCTGGCAGAGCATCTCGATGGCGAAGCCCGCGCGGGGATCGTCGCTCGCTTCGAGCGCGCGCATGTCGCCTGACAGGCCGGACAGTCCGAACAGTCCCGATTCGCGATGCAGGCCGCGGCTCACCTCGTCGACGTCGACGTGCAGCTGCTGCTGCAGGAAGAGCAGCACGCCCGGATCGAGATCGCCCGGGCGCGTGCTCATCATCAGGCCGCCGAGCGTGCTCAGCCCCATCGACGTGCGCACCGAACGGCGCTCGCGCATTCCGCACACGCTCGCGCCGCTGCCCAGGTGCGCGACGATGACGCGGGCGTCGGCCGCCGCGCCGAGCAGTTGCGGCAGCTTCTGCGCGATCCATTCGAAGGACAATCCGTGGAAGCCGTAGCGACGTGCTCCGCGCTCGCGCCACGACGCGGGCAGGGGCATCGTCGTGTGCAGCGCCGGTTGCGTGGCGTGGAACGCGGTGTCGAAGCACGCGACCTGCAGCGCGTGCGGTGCAAGCGCCTGCATCGCGCGCACGCCGGCGATGCCGAAGCCCTGGTGCAGCGGCGCCAGCGGCGTGAGCGATTCGATCAGCGCGAGCACCTCGTCGTCGATCCGCACCGGACGGATCAGCGCCTGCCCGCCGTGCGCGATGCGATGGCCGACCGCCTCGAGCGCGCCGAGCGCGCCCGCTTCGCCGACGTGGGCGAGCACCGCTTCGAGCGCGGCGCGCGAATCGACGTTTCCGGACAGCTTGCGTTCCTCGCGCGCGCCGCCGGCGGCGCGCCACGACAGGGCCGCCGAATCGGGCAGGCCCGAGACCTGTCCGCGCAGCCGCTCGACGACCTGGCCGCGGCGCTCGCCGCGGTCGTAGGTAGCGAACTTGATGCTCGACGATCCGCTGTTCAGCACGAGGATCGTCATCGCGTCACCAGTCGAGGGTCTGCGCCATGTCGGCGGCGGCGCTGCGCATCGCCGGCAGGAACTCCAGCGCCTCGTCCAGGCCCAGCCGCGACACCGGCGCATGCAGCGACAATGCCGCGACGATGCGCCCGTCGGCGTCGACCACCGGCACTGCGATGCAACGCACGCCGGGCAGGTATTCCTCGTCGTCGATGGCGTAGCCCTGCTGCTGCACCCGCTCGATCTCGGCTTCGAGCCGCGTCGGGTCGTCGAGCGTTTGCGGCGTATGGCGGATCAGCGGGCACTGGCGGATCAACCGCTCGCGCGCGCGGCGCGTCATCGCGCCGAGGAAGAGCTTGCCGCTGGCCGAAGCGCACAGCGGAATGCACGACCCGGCCGACAGCGACACGCGCAACGGCCAGTTGGCTTCGACCCGGTCGAGGTACACCACCGAATGACCGTCGGGAACCGACAGGTTGCAGGTCTCCCCGGTCTGCTCGACCAGCTCCTCGAGGATCGCCCGCCGTGCGGCGCACGACGGCGAGTTCAGCAGCACCGCGCCCGAGAGCCTGGTGAGCCGCCGGCCGCTGCGGTAGCGCTTGCTGCCCGGCTCGCGCGAGACGAGCCCGGCGTACTCGAGCGTGGACAGAATGCGGAATACCGTGGGCTTGGGCAGCCCGAGCGCCCGGCACAGGTCGGCGAGGTGCGGCGGAACCTCGCTTTCGGCGATGGTTTCCATGACGCGGATCGCACGCAGGATCGCCGAGCCGGCGGGAACTTCGGCCGACTTGTGCGACTCGCCGGCGGCCGGCTCGACGAGCGTCGAGACGATTTGCGGATTTCTCATGGCCACGCCATTATGCAGAAAACACGACGGACGTTTCCCTACGAAGAGGACGAAAATGTACGAGCGAATCCTGGTACCGGTCGACGGCTCCCGGTTCTCCGAGGAGGTGCTGCCGTATGCGCAGAGCATTGCTCGCGCCACCGGCGCGAAGCTTGCGCTCATGCGGGTTCAGGAACGCGATTCCGCCGACGACGAGGCGACACGGCAATTGAACGCGCTGGCCGATGCGCTGAAAGCCGAGGCGCGTACCGTGCCGGGGCGAGGCAACGTGTCCGCCGCCATCCTCGAGGAGGCGGCCCGCGTGCGCGGCACGCTGGTGGCGATGACCACGCACGGACGCAGCGGGCTCGCCGAGGCGATCCTCGGCAGCGTCGCGCACGACGTCGTTCGCACCGGCCACAACCCGGTGCTCGTCTACCGTCCGCACGGCCGCCAGCAGGGCGGGCACGAACCCATCCAGATCAACACCGTGATGCTGCCGATTGACGGCAGCGGGCACTCCGAGTGGATGGAGCAGCAGGCCGGCGAATGGGCGCGCGCGCTGAAGGCGCGCCTGCTCGTCGTGCAGGTCATCTCGCCCGAGGCGCGCCCCGACCCGAACGTGCCGGCGAACGACGCGCTCGAAAGCTCCTACGTTCGCTCGCACGCGGTCGATCTCGGCCGACGCTACGGGGTCGAAGCGAACTGGGAAGTGCTGCACGGCGATCCGGTGGAGGCGATGGCCAGTTTCATCGGCGAGCGGCGCGACATCCTCGTGGTGATGGCCACGCGCGGGCGGTCCGCGCTGCAGGCGGCGGTGCTCGGCAGCGTCACCGCCGGGCTGCTGCGCGAAGGCAACGTGCCGATGATCGTGCGCGTGCCCTGACGGGGCTTCGCCGCGCCGGTTGCGCATCATGAAGCTCGATGCCGCCGACCTGCGCAAGCTCGAGGAGGCGCGCGAGCTGCTCGAGCGGCCGGGCCTTGCCGCACGGCTGAGCGACTTTCTCGGCGGCCCGATCGAACGCACCGTCGACCTGCTGCCGCCGTCGGTTCGCAAGCGGCTCGGCATCATCACGCATCATGCGCTGCAGCGTTCGGTCGACGCTGCAGCGCGCACGCTGGAACCGGGGCGCCGCCAGGCCAGTCCGCGCCTGCACAAGCTGCTCGGCTCGGTGAGCGGCGGCGCCGGAGGCGCGCTCGGCATCGCGGGGCTGTCGATCGAGATCCCGTTGTCCACCGTGCTGATCATGCGCTCGATCCTCGACGTGGCGCGCGCCGAAGGCGAAGACCCGGGCGCGCCCGACACGCGGATGGCGGCGCTCGAAGTGTTCGCGCTCGGCGGAGACTCGCCGCGCGACGACGCGGCCGAATCGGGGTATTACGCGGTGCGCGCGGTGCTCGCCCGCGCGGTGAGCGAAGCCTCGCGCTATGTCGCGCAACGCGGCATCACGCAGGAAGGCGCGCCGGCGATGGTGCGGCTCATCGCGATGGTGGCGACGCGCTACAAGATCCAGCTCACGCAGAAGGCGGCAGGCATGCTGGTTCCGGGCGTGGGCGCGGCCGCCGGCGCGGCGATCAACCTGCTCTTCATGGATCACTACCAGACGATGAGCCGCGGTCATTTCGCGATCCGCGCGCTCGAACGCCGCTACGGCGCCGAGGTCGTGCGTCAGGCGTATCGCACGCATCCGCGCAGAGGCTTCGAGCCGCCGTTCGTGGTCGACGAAGCGGCGTGAAGTGGTGCTCCCCGCACTCGTCGCCGCCGCCATCTCGCTGGCAGCCGTACCCGCCTGCGCACAATCGCTCGAGCCCGTGACCGTCACCGCGACGCGCAGCGTCCAGCGCGCCTTCGACGCCCCCGCCTCGGTCGACGTCGTCGGCGCGGACGAGATCCGCGCGCAGCGTCCGGGCGTGAACCTGTCGGAGGCGCTGGGCAGCGTGCCCGGCCTCCAGGTGCAGAACCGGCAGAACTTCGCGCAGGATCTGCAGGTGTCCTCGCGCGGCTTCGGCGCGCGCGCGAGCTTCGGCGTGCGCGGGGTGCGCCTCGTGCAGGACGGTGTGCCGCTCACGATGCCCGACGGACAGGGGCAGACGGGCCTGTTCGATCTCGACGGCGCCGAGCGCATCGAAGTGCTTCGCGGCCCCTTCGCCGCGCTGTACGGCAACTCGTCTGGCGGGCTCGTCACCGTGTTCACCGAGGATCCGCCGCAGCAGCCGACCTTCGGCGTGCAGGCCGGCGCAGGCAGCTTCGGTGCGCGCAAGCTCGGCATCGAGCTCGGCGCCACTACCGGTGCACTCGGCGCGCGCGTCGACGCCTCGCGCTTTCGCACCGACGGCTGGCGCGATCACAGCCGCACGCGCCGCGACCTGGCGAACGCGCGACTGGTCTGGTCCGGCGACACGAGCCGCTTCTCGCTCAGCGCCACCGCGCTCGACCAGCCCGACACGCTCGATCCGCTCGGCCTGACGCGCGCGCAGCTCGCTCGCGACCCGCGGCAGGCCGGCGCCGGCGCCGTCGCCTTCGACACGCGCAAGAGCGTCGATCACCGGCAGATCGGCGCCGACTGGCAACGCCGGATCGGCGACGACTCCACGCTGCGGGTACGCGCCTACGGCGGCGAGCGCGGGCTGCGCCAGTTCCTCGCCTTCAGCGGCGCCGCATCCGGCTCGTCGGGCGGAGTCGTCGATCTCGATCGCGGCTTCGGCGGGCTGAACCTGCAGTGGACGAAGAGCGTGCGCACGGCGAACGGGCGCATCGACGCGACGATCGGCGTCGACTACGACCGGATGAACGAGCGGCGCAAGGGCTTCGTCAACGGCGGGGGTGTCGTCGGTGCGCTGCGACGCAACGAGTCCGACACGGTGCGCGACTTCGACCAGTACGCGCTCGCCGAGTGGTGGATCACGCCGCAGTGGAAGCTCGCCGGCGGCGCACGCCGCTCTAACGTCCGCTTCACGGTACGCGACGCCTTCGTCGATGCGACGAATCCCGACGACTCGGGATCGCGCGAGTATTCCGCAACGAGTCCGGTGCTCGGCCTGCTCTACGCGCTGTCCGACTCGGCGAACGTCTACGCGTCGGTGGGCCGCGGCTTCGAGACGCCGACCTTCGCCGAGCTGGCCTACCGGCCGGACGGCAGCCCGGGCCTGAACTTCGACCTGCAGGCCAGCCGCAGCACGAACTACGAGATCGGCCTGAAGTGGCGCCCCGCAACAGGCACGCACGCGAAGCTCGCGCTGTTCCGCACCGATACGCGCGACGACATCGTTCCCGACGCCAACGTCGGCGGCCGCACCACCTTCCGCAACGCCGCGCGCACCGCGCGCCGCGGCGTCGAGCTCGGCGTCGACTCGATGCTCGGTCGCGGTTTCGCCGCATCGCTCGCGTGGACGTGGATGCAGGCCGAGTTTCGCGACTACCGCGCTCTCGACGGCAGCGTGCTGTCGGGCAACCGCCTGCCCGGCGTGCCGAAAGCCTCGCTCTTCGCCGAGGCGACCTGGCGCCACGCGACCAACGGCTTCGTGGCCGGCGTCGAGGCTTCGTGGAGCGGCAAGGTGGCCGTCGACGACGCGAACACCGAGCACGCCGACGCGTACGCCGTGGCGAACCTGCGCGCCGGCTTCGACCTGCGCGCCGCCGGCTGGCGCGTCGAACCCTTCGTCCGGGTCGACAACGTCTTCGATCGCCGCTACGTCGGCTCGGTGATCGTCAACGCGGCGGGCGGGCGCTTCTACGAGCCGGCGCCGAAACGAAACTTCTACGCCGGCGTGCGGGCGCAGACGACGTTCTAGGTCGGGCACGCGCTACGCCCGCCTCCCGCGACGCATACGAAGCTACATCACGGCCGCTCGCGCGCTATCCGCCGATGTTCCTCGAGACGTCGGGATACAGGGCCTTCCGAACATCCCTCTTCATGATCTTGCCGTAGCCGTTCTTCGCGAGTTCGTCCACGAAATGGAACCTGCCCGGCTTCTTGAACGCGGACAAGTGGGCGACGCACCATGCGCCCAACTCGTCCTCGGCGGCGGTCGCTCCCGGCCGGAGCGACACGGCCGCGACTACCATTTCCCCCCACTCCGGATGCGGAACGCCGAAGACGGTCGCTTCGCGCACGTCGGGATGGTTGTAAAGCACCTCCTCGATCTCGCGGGGATAGATGTTCGTCCCTCCCTTGATGATCATGTCCTTCAGGCGATCGGTGATGTAGAGGTAGTGATCCTCGTCCATGTACCCGACGTCGCCGGTATGCAGCCAGCCGTTTCGCAAGGTCTGGCTCGTCGCTTCCGGATCGTCCCAGTATCCCTGCATGACGAGATCGCCGCGGACGACGATTTCGCCCGTGGAATTCGGCGGAAGGATTTCGTCGTCTTCGCCCACGATGCGCGCCTGTACGCCATAGGACTCGCGGCCCACGGAGGCCAGGCGCATCGCAGCGGCCTCGCCGGAGGCTACGTGTTCCTCCTTTGGCAGCCACGTACATGCAAGCGGCGCTTCTCCCTGCGCGAACACGCCGACGAAGATCGGACCGAAACGCCGGATGGCCTCCTTCAGGCGTTCCACATACATCGGCGCGGCCCCGTACATCACCGTCCGCAGGCTCGACAGGTCTTGCCTCACTGGCCAGGGAGCGTCCAACAGGCGCTGGATCATCGTCGGAACGAGCATGCACTTGGTGACGCGTTGCCGATCGACCAGTTCATAGAAGTCGTCCGGGCGGAATCCCCGAAACGTGGGAAAGACGTGCGCCCCCGAGCCCGCCACCTCGTGGAACACCATCAACCCGGCTGCGTGGCTCATCGGCGTGAGCACAGCGAGGCGGTCGTCGCGCCCCACGGGCAGCGATTCGATGAGCTGCGTTTCTACCATCGTTCGCAGGCTGCGGTGCGTATGCATCGCGCCCTTCGGTTGTCCGGTCGTTCCGGAAGTGAAGAAAATCCACGCGAGGTCCCGGTCGCTCACTTCCACGTCCGGGATCGCCTGCGCGGCCGCGAGCAGACTTTCGTAATCGACGACGCCGGGAATCGACGACGGATCCATCCCGATGACGTGCTTCACCTCCGAAAAATCATTCCGTACCGACAGCAGGTCGCCGAGACGCTCATTGCTCGCCAGGAGCGCCTTGGCGCCGCACTTTCGTAGCATGAACGCATACTCACTCGCATGCAGGCGCGGGTTCATCGGAACGAGCACCAAGCCCGCTCTCAGCGGCGCGAGCAGACACTCGATGGCGCGAGGTTCGATCTCGACGACGATGCCGACCCGGTCGCCGCGTCGCAGGCCGAGGCGGAGCAGCGCCCCGGCCAGTCGACCGACGCGCTCGTCGAGCGACCGGTAATCCATCACCGCGTCGCCGTGCAGAATCGCGGGTCGATCTGGATGCAACCTCGCTGCCCGGGTGAGGAAATAGGCCAGATTCAACAGATCCATAACCGAGTCGCTCCGGTGCTGCTAGCGCATCAGGGACGGGAGGTACAGGGAGACATCGGGTATCGTCGCGACGATGAGAAGAATCACGAGGCTTCCGACGATGAACGGGAGCAGCCCGCGAAACACAGTACCCGCGCTCAGGTTCTCGGTGACACCGCTCAATACAAAGGCGTTCAGGCCGACGGGTGGCGTGATCAGCGATATCTCGGCCACGATGACGACGAGAACGCCGAACCAGACGAGATCGAACCCGTAGCCGGCGACGATCGGATAGAAGATCGGGACCGTCAGCAGAATCATCGACAGCGTTTCGAGCAGGCAACCGAGCGCCAGATAGATGCCGATGATCGCCGCGATCACCATCCACGCAGGGGCGTTCAACTCCTTTACCCACAGGCCCAGCTGGTCCGGAAGCCCCGACAGGCTGATGAAGTTCGAGAAGACGAGCGCGCCGAACAGCACGAAGAACAACATTCCGCTAGTACGCGCCGATTCCCCGAGGACCTCGTACAGCGAGCGCCACCCCAGAGTGCCCCGGAAGGCCGCGACGAGAAATGCCCCTGCCGCGCCGATGCCGGCCGCTTCCGTCGCTGTGAAGACTCCACCGTAGATGCCGCCGATCACGACGACGAAGAGCGCGAGTACCGTCCACACCTCGCGGATCGCCGTCCATCGCTCGCCGCGCGCCACACGCTCGCTGCACGGCCCCCATTGCGGCCGCAGCGTCGTCACGACGCCGATGACGGCCATGTAGATCACTATGCTCAGCATTCCGGGAATGACGCCGGCGACGAACAGTTTTCCGATGTTCGTCTGCGTCATGATCCCGTAGATCACCATCGCGACGCTCGGCGGAATGAGGATTCCGAGAGTTCCGCCAGCGGCGATCGATCCGGCGGCGAGTTCGTCCGCATAGCCATAGCGCCGCATCGAGGGCATGGCCACTTTCGCCATTGTCGCCGTGGTCGCGACGCTCGAGCCGCAGACCGCTGCGAAGGCGCCCGAAGCCGCGATCGTCCCCATCGCCAGGCCACCGCGGTGATGCCCGAACAGGAGGTTTCCCGCGCGATACAACTGCGCGGAGAGACCGCCGACGGTCAACAGGTTCCCCATCAGCACGAAAAGCGGAAGCACGGACAGCGTGTAGGCGAAACCGGTATCGAACATCGTCTGACCGACGCTGGCCAGCGCAGTGCTCCAGCCGATCTGCAGGGCGATGCCGAAATAACCCACGACGAGCATCGAATAGGCGATCGGGATCCGCGCCAGCATCAAGGCGAACAGCACCGCGAATCCGATGACCGCTTCGCTCATTTCGGACTCGCCAGTTCGAGAGCCGCCTGCCACACCTTGCCCACGAGGAGCAGAGCGGCGACGGCGCACATTGAGGCGACGAAACAGGCGACCGGTGCGACGGGGACGAGCAGCACCGCCGTCGTCATCGCATCGCGCTCGACCATAACGGCCTTTACGAAGAGTTGCCAGGCGATGGCGATCATCGCGACCGTGCAGATCACATACACCACGACGCGACGCCAGAGGCGCAGCCGTTCCGGATACCACCGGTCGAGCAGATCGATGGCGATATGCTCTTCGCGCAACTCGACGAGCGGCAGACTGGCGAAGACCGCGACGGCAAGAAGCATTTCAGTTAACTCGAAGCCCCCCGGCAGCGGCTTGCCGAATACGTAGCGGCCAACGACGTCGGCCACGGTCAGGCACATCAGTGCGAACAGCGGAACGGCGGACGTCACCGTCAACGACCAATCCAGGAACGACCGGAATCCGACACCGTTCATGTTCGCGCTCCGTGCAAGGCCCATGCGACGCTTCGCCGTTCGATCCCCGGGAAGGCGGGTCGGGAAGCTCCTACTGCGGCTTCCCGCTTTCTGCGATCTGCTCGCGGAAGTAGCGCAACGCCTCCGAGCCGTCCATGCCCTTCGCCTTGATCTCGTCGAGCCAGAGCTTCTCCACGTGCGAAGTCATCGCCCGGATCTCACTCCTGAGCTGATCGCTCGCGACTGTCAGCCGGTGTCCGGAAGCCTCGAGTTCCTTCAACGCCTTCGCATCCCCCGCATCGAACACGCCGCCTGCCAGGCGAACCAGCGCTTCTCCGGAGGCGGCGTCCAATGCGGCTCTGGCTTCCGGGCTGAGCGACTGATACTTGCCTTCGTTCATACCCACGAAGAACGTGGCGAAATAGAAGCCGCCGGGGACGAGCAGCGTATGGGTCGTGACCTTGGGAAGGTGGAAGGCCGCCATCGATTCCATCGGAAGCAGCGTGCCGTCCGCAACGCCCGACGACAGAAGCTCGTACGACTCGGTGGCGGGCTTGAGCAGAGGAACCATCTTCAGCGACGATGCGATCTCGTGCAGGTACCCGCCGGTCACGCGCACCTTCAGGCCCTGCAGGTCGCCCAGGGACCGGATCTCCTTCTTCGTGTGCACCTGCCCAGGTCCGTGCGAGAAGAGGCCGAGAAGACGAACGCCCTTGTACTCGTCCAGTGGCGCGAAGTACTTCTGGTGCGTTCGCCAGGCGGCCAGCGAGACGGAAGTGGCGCTGTTGCCGATGAACGGCAACGTGTAGAGCTTGTCGCTCACGAAGAGGCCGGGCGTATAGCCCGGCACGCCGATCACGACGTCGGCAACACCATCGCGCGCCAGCGCGAAATGCGCCGATGGAGCGCCGAGCGCCATAGGGAGCTGCCGGATGACGAGGCGTCCGTTCGACTTCTCCCGGACCGACTCAATCCACGGCTTGATGATCTGCGTCGTTATCGGGTGCGTCGGCGGAAGCCAGTTCGACATCTTCAGCACTTCCTGCCCACGCGCCGCGCCCGACGAAAGAGCGGCGAGCATCGAAAACGCAAGAACGGCGATTCTCTTCATGATCCGACTCCTTCGATGACTTCTCAGGCTCCGATCCAGCTGGCAGGTCTCTTCTCCAGGAAGGCGGAGATCCCTTCGACCGAATCCCGAGCGGTCGCATTGCGAGCCGCGAGCTCGCTGGCGTATTCGTAGGCGTGCGAGATGCCGAGCTCGATCTGTCGATAGAACGCACGCTTTCCGAGGGCGATCGCGAAAGGCGATTTCCCGGCGATCTCGTTGGCGAGGCTCTCCGTGGCTTCCTGCAGGCGCTCCGGTTCGACCACTTCGTTCACCAGCCCCATCCGCAGCGCGGTTTCCGCGTCGTGGAGCCGCCCGGTGAGCAGCAGCTGCATCGCGTGCTTGCGCGCGACGGCACGGCTGACAGCGACCATCGGCGTCGAGCACCACGTGCCGATGTTCACGCCCGGTGTCGCGAAGCGGGCCGTACGCGAGGCCACCGCCAGATCGCAGGTGGCGACCAGCTGGCACCCGGCAGCCGTTGCAGCTCCCTGCACGCTGGCGATCACCGGTTGCGGCAACTGCTGGATCGTCTGCATCATCCGGTTGCAGACTGTCGCCAGATGCTTCGAGAACTGTGGCGTCCCGTCCGCGACGATCTGCCGCAGGTCGTGCCCCGCGCAGAACACGTTCCCCCGGGCCGCGATGACGATCACGCGCACGTCGGCGTCGTCCGCCGTCTCGTCGAAGATGCTCTGCAGCCGCCCGATGACCCCGGTCGAAAGGCTGTTCCCCGAACTCGGCCGGTTCAAGGTCAGCGTCAGCACCGAATCGGTACGCTCGACCACTACCGGCGCTTCTATCTCGTTCGTTCCGTTGCTCATCCTTCCTCCACTTCGGTTCGATGACGAGACTCGACGAATCGCGTCTCCACCCGGGACCCTGCCGCAATCACCCTGTGAACGGGACATCTGTCGGCGATGTCCCGCAGCTTTTGCAGAACCGGATCGTCGACGGCTCGCCCGAGCGAGATCATCCTGCGAAACATGGGCGGCTCCGGTGCCCCCCCGGAATCTTCGTGCTCGACCGAAACCCGAATCGTTCCGACGTCGAAGGCCCTGCGATCGACGTACATCCGCAGCGTCATTGCGGTGCACGCGGCGAGGCTGCCCATCAGCAGCTCGAACGGATCGGGACCGCCGTCGGTGCCGCCCGACGATTCGGGCTTGTCCGAGAGGAAGAAATGGCCACGGGCCGCGCAAACCAATCCGTATGGCCCGCTGCCGTTCTCGCTGGCGAGAACGAGCCGCTTCGTTCCGGCCTTATCGCTCTTCTTCATCATCTGCTTTCAGGATGCGTTCGAGACGAGCAGGCCATCCACGAGCTGCGCCACGCAGTGCTCGGCGACCTGCTCCGGCGACCAGCGCCCCCCCTCGCGATACCAGCGGGGAACGACGTTGATCGCGCTCATCATCGTGATGACCGCCAGCCTGCGGTTAAGCGCGCGAACGAGGCCACGGCGCATCAATTGCGCGATCAGCTTCTCGAGGTCCTTGTGGACGCGCTCGCGGCGCACGTGGATCTCGCTCGCCTCGCGCTCGGGCAGGAGATGGAAATCGAGGAGAACGGCCCCCGGACTGTCAGAACCAATGAGGGAAAGAACGTACAGCCGGACGAACCGCCGCAGATGCAGCAGGCTGTCGTCGTCCCGCGACGCTTCGAATGCCCGCTCGAGCGACTCGGTGGCGACGAGGTGGCAGGCCCTGAACAGGTCGATCTTGTTCTCGAAGTAGTAGTAGATGATCGCCTTACTGATGCCGATCCGCTTCGCGATGTCTTCGACCGACGTCTGGGCGTAACCGGTCGAGCAGAAGACCTCCCCAGCGATCCGGATGATCTCCGAGCGCTTGTCCTCGCGCAGCCGATTGCGGTCGAAAGGACTTCCGGCCGCTACGGTGCTGCTATTGCTCGTGACCACGGACGTCCTTCTTCATCGTCTTCCCTCTTCCAGAACCAGGTGCGAGCGAGCGTGAAGGCGCAGCCCGCTTCCGCCCCGCAGCGGGAGCGCGAATGATCGATCGACTCGAATCGCCATCTCCGCCCGAACGGCGGAAGGCGCTGCAGCTACGTGCTACCGGACATCGTGGATTCGTCTCCTCTTGCCCGCAGTCGGTTCATCGCTGACGGGTTGTTCGTTTTCATGAACCTTACGCCTCGCTTTCGAATGCGTCAATGGAATCTTGACTCAGCCGTCAACTGATGGACCTTTCGGTTACGAAACCGTACGCTTGCCCCGTCTGCCACGATCCCGACCGTTTCTCCGGAAGCGGCCCGGTGCCGCGATCCGCGAGCGCCGAGCGAAGCGATCGTCCGCCTTCTGCAGGAGAGCGAAACCGTGAACGGATTCTGGATCGCCGGCATCGCGATCAACCTGATCGCGCTCGTCGTCGTCCTCGCATGGGCGATGCGCACCTGGAAGCAGGCCGACGCGCCGCGTCGGCCGCACGCAGACACGCGTCAGGGCGTCGACCCCGACTCCTGACGCGAGTCGCCGAAGGGAAGCTCCCGCAGCGCCATCCGCTCGTCGTCGATCTCGTCGCGGGTGCGAAAGCCGAGCCGGCGCAGCAGCGGCCACGCCGGACACCATCCCTGCACCATCTGCTGCAGCTGGAACGCGCCGGCGAGCGCGGGCACGGCCGCCCAGCGGCGGTTGTCGGTGACGGCGAGCACCGAGCCCAGCAGCGCCAGCGTCGAAGCGCCCGCCGCGAGCGCACGCTCGACGTCCCATTCGCGCTCGAGCGCGCGCAGCCGGTCGGCGACTGCCCGCGGCCCCTGCCGGCCGATCATCGCCACCCGCGCCTCGGTATCGAAGCGGATGCGCCGGCCGATCTCCGCCTCGGTGTTGCACTCGACGCGCGCGACTACGGACGGCGTGGAAGGATTCGCGATCGCCACGGCAGGACCTCGCTCGATTGCGGTCGTTTTCCCTTGCAAGGGGAGTTCCCGGAGCGGCAGTCGGCGTGAGACTGCCGTGTACACTCGAAGGTTTCCTGCGATTTCCCCGCCCACCGTCCCATGCACGAACGTTACGACGCCTCCGAGGTCGAGAAGGCCGCGCAGGCCCATTGGCAGTCGATCGACGCGTACCGCGCCGTCGAGAACGACCCGCGCTTCCCGAAAGGCAAGTTCTACGCGTGCTCGATGCTGCCCTACCCGTCGGGCAAGCTGCACATGGGGCACGTGCGCAACTACACGATCAACGACGTGATGTACCGGCATCTGCGGATGAACGGCTACAACGTGCTGATGCCGATGGGATGGGACGCGTTCGGGCTGCCCGCCGAGAACGCGGCGATGAAGAACAAGGTCGCGCCGGCGAAGTGGACGTGGGAGAACATCGCGCACATGAAGGGGCAGATGCGCTCGATGGGCCTGGCCATCGACTGGCATCGCGAAGTCGCCACCTGCGCGCCCGATTACTACAAGTGGAACCAGTGGCTGTTCCTGAAGATGCTCGAGCAGGGCATCGCGTACCTGAAGACGGGAACGGTGAACTGGGATCCCTCCGACCAGACCGTGCTCGCCAACGAGCAGGTGATCGACGGCCGCGGCTGGCGCTCGGGCGCGCTCGTCGAGAAGCGCGAGATCCCGATGTATTACCTGGCGATCACGCGCTATGCGGACGAACTGATTGCCGATCTCGAAGGCCTGGGCTGGCCCGAGCGCGTGAAGCTGATGCAGGAGAACTGGATCGGCCGCTCGGTGGGCGTGCGTTTCGCGTTCCCGCACGAGATCCGCGACGATCGCGGCGAACTCGTCGGCGATGGCCGGCTCTACGTCTTCACCACGCGCGCCGACACGATCATGGGCGTGACCTTCGTCGCGGTGGCGCCCGAGCATCCGCTCGCGGCGGTGGCTGCCGCGCGCGACCCGGCGGTGGCCGCCTTCGTCGACGAATGCCGTCACGGCGCCGCCACCGAAGCCGACATCGCCACGCGCGAAAAGGACGGCCGGCCCACCGGCCTCTTCGTGCGGCATCCGCTGACCGGCGCGCAGGTTCCCGTCTGGGTCGGCAACTACGTGCTGATGAGCTACGGCGACGGCGCCGTGATGGGCGTGCCCGCGCACGACGAGCGCGACCTCGCCTTCGCGCGCAAATGCGGCCTGCCGGTGCGCCAGGTGATCGACTTCGAAGGCAGGACCTTCTCCGACACCGAGTGGCAATCCTGGTACGACGCGACCGCGAACGTGCGGCTGGTGAATTCCGGCAAGTACGACGGCCTGGATCACGACGCGGCGATCGATGCGATCGCCGCCGACCTCGAAGCGAAGGGCCTCGGCGCCCGCCGCGTGCAGTACCGGCTGCGCGACTGGGGCATCTCGCGCCAGCGCTACTGGGGCACGCCGATCCCGATCGTGCACTGCGACGCCTGCGGCGCGGTGCCGGTGCCCTACGAGCAGTTGCCCGTCTTGCTGCCCGAAGACCTCGTCCCCGACGGCAGCGGCAATCCGCTGGCGAAGGACGAGCGCTTCCTGCGCTGCGACTGCCCGAAGTGCGGCAGGCCGGCGCGGCGCGAAACCGACACGATGGACACCTTCGTCGACTCGTCCTGGTACTACATGCGCTACTGCTCGCCGGACAACGACGAGTCGATGGTCGACGCGCGCAACGATTACTGGATGCCGATGGACCAGTACATCGGCGGCATCGAGCACGCGGTGCTGCACCTGCTGTACGCGCGCTTC
>JAJPEN010000088.1 GCA_021166835.1 Burkholderiaceae bacterium
GCGGTAGTTCTTCTGGATCTTGTCCTCGACGACACCGAGCCCGGTTTCGCGCACGGCCATTTCGGCCAGCGTGCGGTTGCGCGACGGCTCCATGATCGCCCATCCGGCCGCCAGGACCGCCTCGTCGACGCGTGCCTGGTCAAAGCGCTCGTAGATCCGCTGTGCCGCGCGCGCGCGCTCGACGAGCGCCGCGGCGATCTTCCGCGCGGCCTCGTCGCGGTCACCGGTCGGCTGGGGGTTCGCCTGCATCTCTTGCTCCTCGAACGTGACGGGCGGCGTACTCAATGCACCGTCTGGCCGACCGGCGCGAGCCGCAGCAGCTGGCGGGCGTCGGCCGGGGTCGCGACGCGCCTGCCGTAGCGCTCGCATTCATCGGCGATCTTCTTCACGAGCTCGGCGTTGCTCGCAGCCAGCCGAGTCGCATCGAACTTCAGGTTGTCCTCGAGTCCGGTCCGGCAATGGCCGCCGGTCTCGAGGCACCACAGGTTGACGTCCCACTGGAAGCGTCCGGTACCCGCCCCGACCCAGGTGGCGTCCGGCATCAGCTCGGCGAGCTCGCTGCGCAGGAAGTCGAACACGGATCGGCGCGCGGGCAGCGCGTTCTGGATGCCGAGCACGAACTGCACGTGCAGCGGCGCCTGGATCAGGCCCTTCTTCACCAGCGCGAGCGCGTTGTAGAGCATCGCGACGTCGAACACCTCGATCTCGGGCTTGATGCCGAGCTCCAGCATGGTGCGCGCGAGCCCCTCGACGAACTCGGGCGGGTTCTCGTAGATGCTCGCGGGAAAGTTGACCGAGCCGGTGGCGAGCGACGCCATGTCGGGACGTAGGCCGAGCATCGCGCCGCGAGCCGACTGTTCACGCCCGCGCCCACCCGTGGAGAACTGGATGATCATCCCGGGGCAGTGCTTGCGCACCCCTTCCTGCACGCGTGCGAACAGCTCCGGGTCGGAGCTCGGCGATTCGTCCGGCGCACGAACGTGGACGTGCACAAGGGATGCCCCCGCCTCGAACGCCTCGTGCGTCGACTCAATCTGCTCGCTCGGCGTCACCGGAACGGCCGGGTTGTCCTTCTTCCGGGGCAACGCCCCGGTGATTGCGGCTGTGATGATGACCGGCTGACTCATCGCTTGTTTCGCTCACTGAAATGCTCTGTATCAAACATTATTGCAACCACCGCCCATCTATGCAATGATTTTCACCAGCGAGACATTTCGTTTCGCTGATAGAAACTTAAAGGGCTGGAGAAGCGCGTGCCTCCGCAGAATTTCGGATACCGGGAACTGCTGCAACTCGTCGAGCTGATCGAATCGTCGTCGCACTTCCGCGAGTTCCGGTTCCGTTCCGGCGACCTCGAGATCGAGCTGCGGCGCGGAGACGCTTCGGAGGCACCAAGGCTCAACGGCGCACCCGCGACGCTGAACGGGACACCGGCAACGCGCCCGGCGCAACCCGCGGCCGCGCCCGAAGCGGCGTCGTCCCGGCCCGCCGGCGCCCCGCCGGCGCAGAGCGCCCCGGAACCCGCGCTTCCGGCCGCTCAGCACGCCGCCGCACCTGCCAAGGCGCAGCGCAACCCCGACGCCGCGCCGGTCGAGCCGCTCGAAGGTGTCGTGATCCGCTCGCCGATGGTCGGTACGTTCTATCGCGCCCCCGAGCCCGGTGCAGTGCCGTTCGTCGAAGTCGGGCAAGTCGTGGAAGCCGAGACGACGGTCTGCATCATCGAAGTGATGAAGCTGATGAACTCGCTTCCGGCGGGCTGCCGCGGAACCGTGGCACAGATCCTCGTTGCTGATGGTGATGCCATCGAGTACGGCCAGCCGCTGATCGTCGTTCGTCCGGCGTGAGCCCTCGGCTCGCCTCCACATCGCAAGGATTTCCCGGATGATCGACACCTCGCCCGGCGCCAGCCGCTTTCGCCGCATCCTGGTCGCAAACCGGGGCGAGATCGCATTGCGGATCCAGCGCGCGTGCCGCGAACTGGGAATCGAGACGGTGCAGGTCTATTCGGAGGCCGACCGCGACAGCCTGCCCGTGCGCCACGCCGACCACGCCGTCTGCATCGGCCCCGCACGCTCGGTGCACAGCTACCTGAACGCGGCAGCACTCGTCTCCGCGGCCCGCGTCTTCGGCGTGCAGGCGATCCATCCGGGCTACGGATTCCTGTCCGAGAACGCCGGCTTCGCGCGACTGTGCGCACAGGAGGGCATCGTCTTCATCGGGCCGGGTCCCGAGGCGATCGAGGCGATGGGCGACAAGGCGCGCGCGCGCGCGCTGGCCGAAGAGGCCGACGTGCCCACCACTCCGGGCTCGCGAGGAACCGTATCGGACGCCGCGCATGCGCGCTCGATCGCCGAAGAGCTCGGCTACCCGGTGCTGCTCAAGGCGGCCGCCGGCGGCGGCGGGCGCGGAATGCGCGAAGTGCACCGCGCGGAAGACCTCGTCGCGCGCTACCAGGATGCGGCGCGCGAGGCGAAGGCCGCGTTCGGCGACGACGCGATCTACGTCGAGAAGTTCCTGCCGCGCATCCGGCATATCGAGATCCAGGTGATCTCCGACGGGCATCGGGTCCTGCATCTCGGAGAACGGGACTGCTCGCTGCAGCGACGCAACCAGAAGCTCGTCGAGGAAGGGCCCTCGCCGGTGCTCGATGAGGAGTTGCGGTCGCGCATCGGCGAAGCGGCAACCCGCCTGTGCCGGCACGCCGGGTACCGAAGCGCGGGAACGGTCGAGTGCATCGTCGAACCGGAGTCGGGCGCGTTCTACTTCATGGAAATGAACGCGCGCGTGCAGGTCGAGCATCCGGTCACCGAGATGATCACCGGCGTTGATATCGTCAAGGAGCAGATCCGCATCGCGCAGGGCGAGGCGCTGTCGATCGCGCAGGACGACCTTCGAACGAGCGGCCACGCCATCGAGTGCCGGATCAACGCGGAGGACGCCGACGCCGACTTCGCGCCCTGCCCCGGAACGATCGAGGCCGTGCGCTGGCCCGGCGGCCCGGGCGTACGCGTCGACTCGCACGTGGAAGCCGGCTACCGGGTGCCGCCGTACTACGACTCACTGCTCGCCAAGCTCATCGTCTGGGGCAGGGATCGCCGCGAGGCGCTCGAACGGATGGGACGCGCGCTCGGCGAGTTGCGCATCGAGGGTGTAAGCACCACCGCGCCATTCCTCGAGCGTCTGATCCGCACGCCCGCGTTCCAGCGGGGCGACGTTCACACCCGCTACGTGGACCAGTTCCTGAAGGAGGGCCGATGAGCCGCCACTTCGGATTCATCGACGTCACGCTGCGCGACGGGCACCAGTGCCTCTGGTCGACGCGCATGACCACCGCGATGATGACGCCGATCCTCGGCGCGATCGATCGCGTCGGCTACGACTACGTCAACATCCTCGGCGGTGCCGTCTTCGACGTCTCCGTGCGCTTCCTGCAGGAGAACCCGTGGGAGCGGGTCGGCCTGCTGTGCGAACGGCTGCGCACGCCGTGCGACGGACTGACGCGCGGGCAGAGCCTGTACACCTTCGAGCTGTTTCCCGACGACGTCGTCGAACTGAACTCGCAGGTGCTCGCCCGCCGCGGGCTGAAGGTGCTCACCGTCTACGACGCGCTGAACGACAACCGGAACATCGAGTCGTCAGTGCGATCGGGCCACCAGGCCGGCATGCAGGTCAACGCGATGATGACCTACACGCTCTCGCCGGTGCATACCGATGCGTACTACGTGGCGCGCACCCGCGAGCTGGTCGCGCTGAAGGCCGATTTCATCTCGATCAAGGACCCGACCGGATTGCTCACGGCGCAGCGCGCCGAGACGCTGTTCCCGGCGGTCGTCGCCGCCGCCGGCGACATCCCGATGCAGCTGCACTCGCACTGCCAGTCGGGGCTTGCGCCCGAGGTCTACGGTGTCGCCGTGCGGTCGGGTTTCCGCTACGGATACACGGCTTCCGAACCGCTCGCCAACGGCGCGTCGCTGCCGTCCACCGAGGAGGTCGACGAACGCGCGCGTGCGCTCGGCGCCACAACGCGAATCGACCGCGACGCCTTGTCCGACGTTTCCGCCTACTTCGGCTGCCTCGCGCGACGCGAAGGCAAGCCGATCGGCAGGAAGGCCGAGTACGATCCGACGCTCTACGAGCACCAGGTGCCGGGCGGCATGATCTCCAACCTGCGCTCGCAACTCGCGACGATGCGCATGGAGCACCGCCTCCCGGAGATCCTCGAGGAAGCCGCGCGCGTGCGCTGCGACCTCGGCTACCCGATCCTGGTGAGCCCGTTCGCGCAGTACATCATCACGCAGTCGGTGCTGAACGTCGTGCAGGGCGAGCGCTACCGCACCATCCCCGACGAGGTGCGCAAGTACGCGATGGGGCATTACGGTCGCCTTGCCGCACAGCCGTCCGACGAGTTCCTCGAACGCGCCGGCATCCGTGCGGACCAGATCTCCGATCGCCCTCCCGCTGCGCAGCTCGAGCCCGCGCTCCCGCGCCTGCGCAGGGAGCTCGGCGCCGGCGCATCCGACGAAGACCTGCTGCTGGCGGCGTTCTATCCGCCGGAGCTGCTCGCGCCGTTGCGCAAGCCGACCGTCGCGTATCGATTCGAGACTTCGCCGTTGCTCGAGCTGTTGCGCTTTCTCGATTCCCGAAAGGACGTCTGCGAGACCCGGATTCGCCTGGGCGGCGTGGAGATGAGCTTTTCGACGTAGTGCCCGGCGCAGTCCCGGCCGTGCCTGAAGAACACAAGAGCCGTACAGCGGCCGTACGTTCCAACCAACCGAGGAGGTAAGCATGCAGAGGCTTTCGATCGGCCTGCCCTGGCGCCGCGCACTCGTGGCGCTCACCGGCCTGGCGCTGTCGTCGATCCCGGCGCTGTCAGCGGCCCAGGCGAAGTTCACCGCGTGGGGCTGGCCGCAACCCTACGAACAGGTTTCGCAGAAGTCGGTCGAATGGCTCAAGGACAAGGGGTGGTGGCCGATCCAGGTCGCCTTCCAGGCTCCCTGGTCGGGCCAGAACACCGTGAACATCGTGATGGACCGGCTCGACCTGCTCGAGAAGCGCGGCGTCGAAGCCAAGTGGACCGCGTTCCCGTCGGGCCCGGCGATCAACGAAGTGCTCGTCTCCGGGCGCTACCAGGTCGGCAACGGCGGAAACTTCCCGTTCACGTCGCTGCTCGACCGGCGCATTCCGGTGAAGGCGATCGCGATTCTCAGCCCGAACCTGCTGCATGCACTCGTCGTGCCGAACGACTCGCCGCTGAAGAGCATCACCGACCTGAAGGGCATGAATCCGCCGCCCACGGTCGGGCTCGTGACCGGCTCGTCCGGCGAGTTCTATTTCCAGATGGCGATGCAGCTGAACGGAATCACTCCGGGCAAGGACGTCATCCTGAAGAACATGCCGCCCGGCGAGCAGATCGCGATGCCGCGCGGCATCGCGGGTGTCGTTGCCTGGGATCCGACCCCTGAGCTCATCGTCAGCGAACGCAAGACCGGGCGCATCATCGACTCGATCTTCCCCTACAACATGTATGAAGGGCAGTTCTACCTGCGCAAGGAGTTGATCGAGAACGTCCCCGACGTCGCGCAGGCGTTCGCCGACGCCTTCGCCGAATCGACGCTGTGGACGCGCCTGAACCCGGAGAAGACGGCCGACCTGATGGCCGAGGATCCCAACCTGCGGCATTTCTCGAAGGAGATCCTGCTGCAGCAGATCCACGCCTACAGCAACCTCTACAAGCCCACGTTCATCTATCCGCATGCGGAGTTCTGGGGCAAGGTCAACGAGCCGATCTTCGACTGGCTGCACGCCCAGAAGCGCATCACCCGGCCGCTGAGGGCCGAGGATTTCTCGCAGGCGGTCGACGAACGCTTCATGAAGGCAACCTTCCAGAAGCTGGGGTGGAAGATTCCTGCCCGCCCGCCGTTCCTTCCCGACGGATGGAACGGCCAGCCGGACAAGCCGCCGTACCCCGAATACATCCACGCGTTGAACAGCAAGCAGCCGCAGCCCTTCCCCGAAAAGGGCGACCTGGCGAAGCCATGGTCCTTCAACGGCAAGACGTACGAACCTTGAGCGAAGTACAGGCGGCGCCTCGCGGCGCCGCCGGCGGAGATTCGGAATGAGCGACGCGCTGGCAGGCAAGGTCGCCGCCACTGTGCAACAGCAGCAACCGCAACGCGGGGACGCGGCGGCAACGCAAGCGGCAATGCTCGCGATGAGGCGGCGCCCGGGCATCGCCGTCCGGGTGCTCGGGAAGGTTAAGAACCTCGGCCTCGTCGCACTGCTGCTGCTCGTCTGGCAATACGTGAGTACTGCGGTGCTCGACGAGATGACCCGCGTGCTGCTGCCGCCGCCCGCGAAGATCCTGAGCGCGGCGTGGGAACTGCTGCTGTCGGGCGATCTCCTTCGGCACACGCTCGATTCGCTCAAGCGCGAGGCCGTCGCCTTCTCCTGGGCGCTCGTCGCGGTTCCGCTCGGCGTCGCGATGGGCTGGTGGAAGGCCGTCAACGACCAGCTCGATCCATTGCTCGAGACCCTGCGTCCGATTCCCCCGCTCGCATGGATTCCGCTGTCGATCCTCTGGTTCGGCGTGGGCGACACGCAGAACCAGTTCATCATCTTCCTGGGGATCTTCTTTCCGATCCTGCTGAACACGATCACCGGCGTGCGCTGCGTCGAGCCGAACCTCGTTCGCGCCGCCCGGTGCCTGGGCGCGGGCGAGTGGTCAGTCCTCTGGCGCGTCGTCTTGCGCGCGGCGCTGCCGCAGATCGTCACCGGAATCCGCATTGGTCTAGGCGTCGGCTGGATGGCGCTCGTCGCTGCGGAGCTCGTCGGCGCCAACTCGGGGCTCGGCTTCCTGATCAACGACGCGCGCACGATCCTGCGCACCGACTACATCATCGTCGGCATGATCGCCATCGGCCTCATCGGCCTGGCGATCGACGCCGCGATCCGCGAAATCATGCGACGCGTCCTGCCGTGGTCGCGCGCCATGCAGTGAAGAGGGCATTGCGATGAGCACCGTGAGCGTCGAGCGGGTCACGAAGGTCTATCCCGGGCACAGCGCGAGCGACGATCCGGTGCTCGCCCTCGACGGCGTGAGCTTCGAGGTGCGCGACCAAGAGTTCTGCTCGATCCTCGGTCACAGCGGGTGCGGCAAGACGACGCTGCTCACGATGATCGCCGGCTTCGAGCAGCCGTCGGGCGGACGGATCCTCGTCGAAGGCAAGCCGGTAGGCAGGCCGAAGTGGACGAGGTCGGTCGTCTTCCAGGACTACGCGCTGTTCCCGTGGATGACGGTCGAGCGGAACGTCGCCTTCGGACTCGAGATGAAGAAGGTGCCGGCCGCGCGACGCAGCGAGATCATCGCGCACCATCTGCGACTCGTCGGCTTGAACGGCTTCGAGAACCGCTACCCGCACCAGCTCTCGGGCGGGATGAAGCAGCGCGTTTCCATCGCACGCGCGCTCGCCGTCGACCCCGAGGTACTGCTGATGGACGAGCCTTTCGCCGCGCTCGATGCGCAGAACCGGGCGATGATGCAGGAGGAGATGGGACGTATCCTCGCCGAGGCCGATGCTTCCGCACGCAAGACGATGATCCTCGTCACGCACAGCATCGAGGAGGCGATCCTGCTCTCCGACCACATCGTCGTGCTCTCGAGTCGCCCTGGGCGCGTGAAGGAGAGCGTGCGCGTCGATCTTCCTCGGCCGCGCAACGAAGACCAACCGGGATTCATCGAGCTGCGTGCGCACATCCGCCAGCTGATTCACGAGGAGCTATACGCCGAGAGCGCGCAGGCGGCACGGACTCATTGAGCGTGGACGCCGTCGCGGCCGAGCTGCTCAGCCTGCAGATGCTGGTCGCCGTCGCGATCAGCGCCGTTGCCGGCGCGATTCGCGGCATTACCGGCTTCGGCGCGGCGATGGTCATGACGCCGCCGCTCAGCCTGATGCTCGGTCCGCAGGTCGCGGTTCCCGTCACGCTGATGCTGGAGACCTTTGCGGCCGCGCCGATGCTTCCCGCAGCCACGCGCATCGCGCACTGGCCCGTGCTCCTGCCGATATCGCTGGCGGCGCTCGTCTCGGTTCCGTTCGGCACGTGGGTGCTCGCAACCGCGGACCCCGACCTGCTGCGCCGGGCGATCGCGGTCATCGTCATCGTCTTCTCGATCCTGCTGATGCGCGGGGTTCGCTACCACGGCCGCCGGCGCCTGGCGACCTCGCTCGGCCTGGGCGGCATCAGCGGAACGATGCTGGGCGCCACGAGCATCGGCGGGCCGCCCGTGATCCTGTACCTGCTGGCCGGGCCCGACCCGGTCCACGTGTCGCGCGCCAACCTCACTCTCTACGTCGTCGTGAGCTCGGCGATCGGGCTCGGCGCGCTGATCGCGCGTGGCGTCGTCGACGCCCGCGTCCTGCTGTACGCGGCCGCGATGGCCCCGCTCTTCATGGTGGGCGTCGTGCTCGGCTCCCAGGTGTTCGCACGGCTCACTGACCAGCGTTTCCGCCGCTTCACCACCCTCTTCATGCTCGTGGTTTCGGTCATCGTGCTGATCGCCTAGATACGCCACGATCCATCTTTCGAGACGGAACGTTTCGTTCTTCTTGAAAGTCGCTGATTGGTGTGCGAGCATTCCTTTTGTCGGAACAAAATATACCGTTCTTAGAAACGGGCGACAGGAGGAAGACGTTGGCCCTCGACGAGCGCCAAACCGAGGCACGCCCCGAGGCGTCGCAATCCACCGGGCCACTGGTCGGGCTTCGCATCCTCGACCTGTCGACGATGATCGCCGCCCCGGTCGCCGCCACCTTCCTGGCTGACCTCGGCGCCGAAGTCGTCAAGGTGGAACTGCCCGGACAGGGCGATCCCTTCCGCGGGCTGCCGCCGCACAAGGACGGCGTTCCGCTGTGGTGGAAGGTGACGAACCGCAACAAGCGCGGCATCACCCTCGACGTACGCACGGCCGCCGGGCGGGCGCTCTTCGAGAAGCTGCTTCCGCACTTCGACGTGCTCGTCGAGAACTTCCGGCCCGGGACGCTGGACAAGTGGGGACTCGACAAGGACTTCCTCTGGCGCGTGAAGCCGGGGCTGACCATCCTTCGCGTCTCGGGTTTCGGGCAGACCGGGCCCTATCGCGAGAAGCCGGGTTTTGCCCGGGTCTTCGAAGCGCTCTCCGGATTCACCAACCTGTGCGGGCAGCCCGACGGACCGCCGCTGCACGTCGGCTTTCCGATCGGCGACTCGATCGCTGGCCTCTTCGGCGCGATCGGCATCTTGAGCGTGCTCTATCGCCGGGCACGGGATCCCGAAGCGCCGGGCGAGGAGATCGACCTCGCCGCGACGGAAGCCGTCTTCCGTCTGCTCGATTTCCTCGCGATCGAGCACGATCAGCTGGGGGTGGTGCGCGGCCGCTCGGGCAACCTCAGCGAATACACCGCGCCGAGCAACATCTATCGAACCGGCGACGGGCACTGGGCTTCGATCGCGGCGAGCACGCAGAGCATCTTCGAGCGCCTCGCACACGCCATGCGTCGCCCCGACCTGTTGGCCGACCCGCGCTTCGCGACGAACGAGCAACGGGTGCGGAATCGCGAGGCGATCGACGAGATCGTCGGGCAGTGGGCGGCCTCGAAACGGCTCGATGAGCTGCGCGAGGCGCTGGACTCGGCAGCGGTTGTCTTCAGCCCCATCTACACGATCGAGGACGTGTGTCGCGACCCGCAGGTCGTGGCGCGCGAAGCGATCGTTTCCGTTCACGACAGCCAGCTCGGCGACATCCGGATGCAGAACGTCGTGCCTCGCTTCGCCTCCGGCCAAGGCGTGATCGCACGCGCCGGCCCTTCGCTCGGCGAGCACAACGACGAGCTCTACGGCGAGCTGCTCGGCATCCCGGAATCCGAACGCGATCGGTTGCGCGCGGACGGTGTGATTTGACGGACGGCCAACAGGAGACTCGGCATGAAACGGTATCTAGCAGCAGCGGCAGCGGTCGTCACCCTCGCGACATCGACGCCCTCGCGGGCAGCCGACGAGAAGGAGATCACGCTGCGGCTGGCCGACACCCAGTCGATCACGCACCCGGTGTCCGTCGAGGGCGCCCAGTACTTCATCAAGCGCGTCGCAGAGATCTCCGGCGGCAAGATCAGGATCGATCACTACCCGGCCGAGCAGCTCGGGAAGTCGAAGGACACGCTCGACGTGCTGGCTCGCGGCGGCATCGCGGACATTTCCTTCGTCGGCCCGTCGTGGTACCCGGGCAAGCTGCCGCTCGCCACCGTCGGCGACCTCCCGGGCATGTACGTCGATGCGGTCGCGGCGAGCCGCGCGGTGTGGAAGGTGATCTCGACGACCGTGTACGAGAAGGAGCTGCGCAAGCGCGGGATCCGTCCATTGGTGGCGGTGCTCACGCCGACCTACCAGGTTCTCTCAACGACGCCGATCGAACGAGTCGACAACCTCGCAGGAATGAAGATCCGATCGCCGGGAGGGACCTTCGAGAATGCCGCGGCGGTGCTCGGCGCGACGCCTGTCTCGATGCCGGCGAACGAATCGTACGAGGCGATGCAGAAGGGCGTGCTCGACGCGACCTTCGCGAACTACGTCGTGGCAGCAGGCCAGAGACTCGACGAAGTCGTCAAGTACGGAACCTTCGGCGCTCCGCTCGGCTCGTTCACCAATCTCTACTGCATAAACCAGCGCGTCTGGGAATCCCTGCCCAGGCACGCACAGGACGTGCTGACGCAGGCAGGGCTCGAGACGATGGACCACCTGAACGAGGCGCTTGCCGTGCGCGAGAAGGCGCTGGCGGCGAAGTGGGAGCAGTCGGGGCAGATGAAGATCAAGCACCTGACGCCGGACGAGCAGAAACGCCTCTTCGAGAAGCTCCGGCCGGTGCAGGAGAAATGGTCGAGCGACATGGACCGCCGAGGACTGCCGGGCACGCAGATCTTGGCCGAGTTCCGCAGCGCGTTGGGGAACGTGGACGGCAAGTGAAGTGACCGACACGAAGCCTGAGATCTTCGAGGCCGGTCGAACAGGCGCCGCCGGATCGTTCGCCCGCCTGCTCGACGCCGCCGAGCGCTGGTGCTTCCGAGCGAGCTGCGCCGGTGTGGTGGCGATGATGCTGCTCGTGAGCGCCGACGCGCTTGGGCGCTTCGTGCTCCACTCGCCGATCACCGGAGCGTACGAACTGACGGAGGACTACCTGATGGTGATCCTGGTCTTCCTCGGCCTGAGTTACTCGTACCGCAAGGGCGCATTCGTCCGGGTGACGAGCTTCACGCGCTTCTTTCCCCGGCGCCTGCGCTTGGTCCTCGAGCGGGTGAGTGCAGCAGCTGCCGCCGTCGTCGTGGGCGCGATCGCCGCCGGCGGATTCGACATGACGGTGCATGCGATCCGCATCGGCGAATTCTCGAGCAACCTGCTGCAGTACCCGCTCGCACCCGCGTACGCACTGGTCGTGGTCGGCTGCGCGCTGCTTGCCCTTCGGCTGCTGCAGTCGCTCTTCGCTGCGCCGAGCAGCGAAGACGCCGAAGAAACGCCGTCGTTCGAATGAGCCCTTCCGCTGCGAGCCCGCCGTGCTGCTCCCGCTGATCCTCCTTCTTCTTGGCGCGTTGCTCGCGCTGGGGATTCCCGTCGCCTTCAGCCTCGCGATCGCTGGATCGGCCGGCCTCGCGATCACGAGCGGCTTCGACAGCCTCTTCACGATCCTCAGCACCGCGCCGTACCGGACGGTGGCGAGCTTCACGCTCACCACCGTCCCGATGTTCATCCTCATGGCGGAACTGGCTTCGAACGGCAACCTGGCGGGGCCACTCTTCACGCTCGCCACCCGCTGGCTGGGGCACCGGCGAGGCGGCGTGGGCATCTCCGTGGTTTTCGCCGGTGCGGGCTTCGGCGCGGTCTGCGGCTCGAGCATCGCCGCAGCCGCAGCCATCTCGCGCATCGCGGTTCCGGAAATGATCAAGGTCGGCTACGCACGCGGGGTGGCGGCCGGGATCGTGGCCGTGGCCGGAACCCTCGCCATCATGATCCCACCCAGCGTGCCGCTGATCATCTACGGGATCACGACCGAGACCTCCATCGGGAAACTGCTGATCGCCGGGATCATCCCCGGCATCCTCACCGCGCTCGTCTATTCCGTCGGAATCAGCGCATGGGCGCGCGGAACGGGAGGGACGATGCCGACGCTGGCCCGTGCGAGCTGGAGGCAGCGCACCGAGGCACTTCGAGGCATCTGGCCCTTCCTCGTGCTGGTCCTGCTGGTCGTCGTCGGCATCTACTCCGGCGTCGCGACGGCATCCGAGGTCGCTTCCCTCGGCGCGCTCGGCGCACTCGGAATCTGCGCCGCAACACGCTCGATCGACACCCGGGGCGTCCTGCGCGCGGTCGAGCGAACGGTGCTGGCGACTGCGATGATCTTCACGATCATCATCGGCGCAATGATCTTCGGCTACTTCCTGACGATCACGCAGGCGTCGCAGGCGCTCATTCAGTCGATCTCGTCATCCGGGATTCCGCCCTGGTCCGTGATGCTCGCGTTGATCGTGCTGTACCTGGTCCTCGGCTGTTTCCTCGACCAGATCGCGATCCTTCTCATCACGCTGCCGCTCACGTTCCCTCTCGTGACCCAGCTCGGATACGACGAGATCTGGTTCGGGATCATCGTCGTAAAGCTCGTCGAGATCGGTCTCGTCACGCCGCCACTGGGGATGAACGCCTTCGTCGTGAGCGGGCAGACCGGCGTACCGCTCGGCGAGGTGTTCCGGGGCATCGGAATGATGCTGACGTTCGAGTTCATGACCTTGATCCTGCTGCTCGCGTTTCCGATCCTGTCCACGTACCTGCCCTCACTGATGATCTGAGAGCGATATCGCCGAGGCTATTCGATGCACCAGGACATCGGGAACGAACCGAACGAGCCAGGGGGCTCAGGCATCGTGCGGCTCTTCGAGCGGGTCTGGAGAACGATCGCAGCCGCGTTTCTGTTCGCGATCATGATCATCATCGTCGTCGACGTCGCCTCGCGCTATCTGCTGAACTCCCCGCTTCCCTGGGCTTTCGACGTCGTCTCGATGTACCTGATGACGGGCCTGTTCTTCCTGATGCTTTCCGACACGCTGGGGGCAAACGAGCACGTTCGTGTCGACATCCTGTACGCCAAGGCGCCCGCGCGGGCGCGTCGCTGGATGGACTTCGTTTCTTCGGTGCTGGCGCTCACCGTGTTCGCGGCGATCCTCTCCACGAGCATTCGAACGACCTGGACCAGCTGGAGCGCCGGAGACGTCCTTTCGGGCAGCATCCCCTGGCCCGCCTGGCTTTCGCACGTCTTCATTCCCGTGGGCGTCGGACTGCTCGTCGTGCGTCTGTCCGTCGACGTCGTGCTCAAGACAGCGGCGCTGGCCGGTCGAAACGGAGATGCCGCCTGATGCTGGCACTCCTGATCACCGCTTTCCTGTTGCTGCTGCTCGCCATCGGCGCGCCGGTCGGTTTCGCACTCGCGATCGCCGGGGCTGCCGGTTTGTACCTCAAGGGGGGCGTCGGAATGGTCCTCGGCGTACTCGAGACCACTCCGCTGTCGGCCGCCAGCTCCTACGAGCTGGTGACGATTCCGATGTTCCTGTTGATGGCGCAGTTCGTGATCCTCAGCGGGATCGCCGAGGACCTCTTCAAGGCAGCCGCGACTTGGGTAGGGCGCGTGCCGGGCGGACTCGGAATGGCGACGGCCGTGGCCGGCGCGGGCTTCGGCGCGATCTCCGGGTCGAGCACCGCTGCGGCTGCGACGCTCTCGGCGACCAGCATTCCCGCGATGCTCGCCCACCGGTACGAGCCGAAGCTCGCCTGCGGGGTAGTCGCGATCTCGGGCACGCTCGCAATGTTGATCCCGCCCAGCGTCGCGATGATCCTCTATGGCCTCATCGCCGACGTGAACATCGGTCAGTTGCTGATCGCCGGCATCATCCCCGGAATGCTCGTGACGCTGACGATCGCGCTCACGGTGCTGCTGCTCGTGCTGATGCGACCCGACCGCGCCCCCTCCGGTCAACGCTATACCTGGCGCGACAAGTTCGGGTCGCTGCGCGTCGTCGGCCCGATGGTCTCGCTGTTCGCAGCCGTCACCGGCGTCATCTATCTGGGCGTTGCCACTCCAACCGAGGCTTCGGCACTCGGCGCCTTCGGCTCGTTCGTTCTCGCGGCGCTCGCAGGCCGGGTGACCTGGAGAACGACGTTGTTCTCGCTGCTGCACGCCGCCCGCACGAGCTGCATGATCGTCATGATCATCCTCGGCGCGCACGTCTTCGGCTATTTCGTCACCGTGACGCAGGCCACCCAGGAACTCGTCGCCGCCGTCAGCTCGCTCGACCTCTCGCGCTGGACGATTCTCGGCCTGCTGCTGGCGATCTACATCGTCCTCGGCTGCTTCATGGACCAGGTCGCGATCCTGATCCTCACCGTTCCGATCGTCCTGCCGATCATCAAGACCCTCGGCTTCGACCCGGTCTGGTTCGGCGTGCTGGTGATCCTGACCGCGGAAATCGGCATGGTCACGCCACCGCTAGGACTCAACGTGTTCGTGGTCGCCCGATACACGGGGCGCGCGCTCGGCGAGATCTTCTCCGGGGTCTTCCCGCATGTCGTCGCGCACATCGTGCTGCTGGCGGTCCTGGTCGCCTTCCCTCAGATCGTGTTGTGGCTGCCGTCCACCATGCGGTAGCAGCGCATTTCGCACCCGCAAAGCCGGTCTCGTCGTTCGAAAGGAGGAATCATGAGAGCAATCGGGAAACTCGTCGGCGGCGCGCTTGCCGTCCTCGCGCTGTCCGCCTCGGCACAGGAGAAGATGGTGCTGCGCGTCGCCGATCATCTGCCGGCCGGTCACTTCATCTCCGAATATGCGGCAAAGCACTGGATGAAGTCGGTGACCGACGCGACGAAGGGCACCGTGCAGTTCGAGTACTACCCGGCACAGCAACTGGGCAAGGCCAAGGACATGCTCGCTCTCACGCTGTCTGGCGTGGCCGACATCGCGTACCTCGGGCCCGCCTACATCTCGGACAAGCTGCCGCTGTCGCAGGTGGCGGAGCTGCCGGGGAGCTTCTCGACTTCGTGCGAAGGCACGATGGCCTACTGGAAGCTCGCGAAGGACGGCGTCCTCGCACAGAAGGAGTATGCGCCGAACGGCGTGCGCGTGCTGTTCACCTACGTCTTCGCGCCGTACCAGATCTACCTCGCCAGCCACGAGCTCAAGACGCCCGCCGATCTCAAGGGGTTGAAGCTGCGCTCGACCGGGGGACCGATGGATCTCATGGTGGAGAAGCTCGGGGCCGTCCCGGTTCGCATGTCGGCTCCGGAAGTCTACGAGTCGCTGTCGCGCGGAACGGTCGACGGCGCGGTGTTTCCGCTGTCGGCGCTGCTCGACTACAAGCTGGACCCGCTCGTGAAGTATGCGACCGTCGGCGAGAACTTCGGCAGCTTCATCGCGGCGTACGCCATCAGCGAAAAGCGCTGGAGAACGCTTCCCGCCGACGTACAGCAGGCGATGCTCCAGGCGGGCGAGGAGACCACGCGGCGCACCTGCGAAATGGCCGACAGCGACATCGCGCCCAACCTCAAGAAGCTCGAGAAGCAAGGGGTCACGCTAGTGACGTTTCCCGAGGCGGAGAAGCAGAGGCTCAAGACCCTGCTCGAGCCGATCGCAGCCGACTGGGCGCGAGGGCTCGATCGCCGCGGCAAGCCCGGAACGCAGGTGCTGGAGGCCTTCAACGAAGCGCTGCGCGACGTGAAGTGACGAGAGCAGGAACGCCACGGAATCACCGATGTCGGACGAAATCCTCTACGAGAAGCAGGACCAGGTGGCGGTCGTCACCATCAACCGGCCCGAACGGCGCAACGCCATCAACCACGCGGTACGCGAGGGCCTGCACGAGGCGTGGCGGCGCTTCGAGCGCGACGAGGACGCGCGCGTCGCCATCCTCACCGGGGCAGGCGAGCGCGCGTTCTGCGCGGGGATGGATCTCGTGCAGATGTCGCAGGAGAAGCTGGGGTCGCTGCCGCGCGACTTCCTGCCGATCCTCGGCGACAACGTCTCGGTCACGAAGCCCGTGATCGCTGCGGTCAACGGGGCCGCCTACGCGGGCGGCTGGCTCTTCGCGCAGATGTGCGATCTATGCGTGGCCAGCGAGAACGCGACGTTTGCGATCACCGAAGTCAAGGTCGGGCGGGGAATGGTCTGGGCGCCGCCGCTCATCCATATGATCCCGCAACGCGTGATGCTCGAACTGCTGCTCACGGGGCGTTCGATCCCGGCTCGACGCGCGTACGAGATCGGCTTCGTGAACCAGGTGGTACGGCCCGACCAGCTGATGAGCGCGGCCATGCAGCTCGCACGGGAGATCGTCGAGGGCGCGCCGCTCACCGCGTCGGCGGCCAAAGAGATGGTCTACCTGTCGACCGAGATGGGCCGCACCGCCGCGATGCGCGCGGCCTATCACGTCTTCGAACCCGTACTGCGGAGCGAGGATGCGCAGGAAGGGCCAGCGGCGTTTCGCGAGAAACGCAAACCGGTCTGGCGTGGGCGCTGAACGGGCGGAAGCGCAACGATGATCGATTTCACGCTTTCCGAAGAACAGCGCTCGATCCGCGAGGCGGTGCTTGCCATGTGCTCGCGAGGCGGTCGCTTCGGCGACGCATACTGGCTGCAGAAAGACCGCGACGGGGACTATCCGCTCGACTTCCACGCCGAGATGGCGCGCGCAGGCTGGATCGGCATCGCGATGCCCGAGGCCTACGGCGGCTCGGGGCTGGGCATTACCGAAGCCTCGATCCTGATGCAGGCGATCAGCGAATCGGGCGCGGGGATGAGCGGCGCGGCCACGATTCATCTGAACATCTTCGGACTCAATCCCGTCGTCGTCTTCGGCACCCACGAGCAGAAGAAGCGCATGCTCCCCCCGCTGATCGCCGGCGAGCACAGAACCTGCTTCGCGGTCACGGAGCCGAGCACCGGCTTGAACACGCTGAAGCTGCAGACGCGTGCCGTGCGCCACGGCGACCGCTACGTCCTGCACGGCCAGAAGGTCTGGACATCCTCGGCGCAGGTCGCCGACAGGATCCTGATCCTCGCGCGCACACAGCCGGCGGACACCGTCGCGCACGCTGTCGAGGGGCTGAGCCTCTTCTATACCCATCTGAATCGCGAATACGTGGACATCCGGCGCATCGACAAGATGGGCCGAAAGGCCGTCGATTCGAACGAGATCTTCATCGACGGACTCCCGGTGCCGGTCGAGGACCTCATCGGCCAGGAAGGAAAGGGGTTCGAGTACATGCTGCACGGCCTGAACCCCGAGCGGATCCTGCTGGCCGCCGAAGCGGTGGGCCTGGGGCGCGCGGCGCTGGAACGGGCAACGGCCTACGCCAGGGAGCGCGTCGTCTTCGATCGCCCGATCGGAATGAACCAGGCAATCCAGCATCCGCTCGCCAGGTGCTGGGCCGAGCTCGAGGCGGCGAACCTGATGGTGTTCCACGCCGCGTCGCTCTACGATGCGGGCCGGGCGTGCGGTGCCGAGGCCAATGCGGCGAAGTACCTCGCCGGCGAGGCGGGGTTCAACGCGTGCCAGCGGGCCGTCATGACGCTCGGCGGATACGGCTACGCCAAGGAGTACCATGTCGAGCGCTACCTGCGAGAGAGCCTGATCCCGCGAATTGCGCCGGTTAGCCCGGAACTCATCCTGTGCTACATCGCCGAGAAGGTGCTGGGGTTGCCGAAGTCCTATTGAGACCGCCGCTCAAGATGGCGGATCGGACCCAGCCATCTGGACGAGCGCTTCCCGTCAGCCAATAGAATGGTCAAGCGGCGCGAAGCGATGCCTGCCGAATCGATTGCCCTGCGCGCTTTCGGCGTGCTCGAGGAAATCGTGCGCGCAGCCGGGCCGATGTCGCTCGACGAGGTCACGCATGCGAGCCGCCTTCCCAAGGCCACCGCCTTCCGTATCCTGAACCTGCTGCAGTCCGCCGACCTGCTTCGACGCGAGCCGCAGACGAAGCGCTATGTGGTCGGCCCGCGCCTGACCTCGTTCGCGCTCGACCTCTGGCGCCAGTCCACGCTTCGGGCGCAATGGCGACGCGCACTCGAGGAGGCCGTCTCCACGATCGGAGAGAGCTGCAACCTCACGATCCAGGAGGGCGACGAGGTGCTCTATCTCGATCGAGTCGAAACCTCGCGTCCGCTGCGCCTGCACCTCGAGCCCGGGACCCGCGTGCCTCTGCACTGCACGGCCAGCGGCAAGCTCTTCCTGTCCCAGATGAGCAACGAGCAGATCCGAAAGCTGCTCGGCCCGGAACCGCTGAAGGCCTACACGAGCCGCACGATCACCCGATACGACGTGCTGTACGAGGATCTCGACCGCGTGCGCGAGACGAAGGTGGGCACGCACGACTGCGAACTGTTCGACGACTCGGTGGCGATCGCGGTGCCGGTGATCGACGCGTCGGGCTACATCTACGCCGCGGTGGCGATGCACGCGCCGATCCCGCGGCAGAGCATCGAAAGCTGCAAGCGCTACCTGCCCGTGTTGAACCGTGCGGCCGACTCGATCGGCCAGACGCTGATCGGAACCTACAGCAGCCCGTCCGCGCTTGCGGCGAAGCGCGAAGGGTGACCCCTCGGCAAGAGCAGCCCCGCTCACGCGGTGCGCGTGAGCTCCAGCCGTCCGGACGACGGGATCAGCCGCACCCCTCGGGGGAATCCTCGACCTCCGCCAACCGCTGCGCCGCGCGCCGCAGCGTCGGCAGCAACGCAGTTGCGCCTTCGACGGTCAGTCGAACGACGGGCGCCTGCACGGCGAGACCGAGGTTCGAGCGCCCGCCGTCGGGCGTCGGCACCAGCACCGCGACGCAGACGAGTCCCGGCAGGAACTCCTCGTCGTCGGTGGCATAACCCAGCTCCCGCACCTTCTCCAGCTCGCGCTCGAGCGTGTCGCGGTCGGTGATCGTCTTCGGCGTGTAGCGCTCGAAGGGGCCGGCACCCAGCACGCGCGTTCGCTGCGACGGCGACATCTGCGCAAGGAAGAGCTTTCCGCTGGCCGAGCAATGGGCGGGCACCCGCGAGCCGGCACGCAGATAGAAACGCAGCGGCGCCGCGGTCTCGACCCGGTCCAGGTACAGCACGTTGCCGCTGGACATCGTCGTGATGTTGCAGGTCTCACCGATCTCGTCCTTGAGCCGGCGGAGCACGCCACGTCGCGCGCTGTGCGCGGTGTCGTTCAGCAGCAGGTTCTTCGCGAACTTTCGCAGACGTGGACCGGTGCCGTAGCTGCGGCCGTCGCGCTCGCGCTGCAGCAGGCGTGCCGACTCGAGCTGATGCAGCATTCGGTGCAGCGTCGGCTTGGGCAGCCCGGTCTCGTCGACCAGGCTGCGCAGCGTGACGAATCCGTCCTTCGACGCGATCAGCTCGAGCAGCGCGAACAGCCGCAGCGTCGGTGTTTCGCCGTCGATGCGGCCCTCTTCGTCCTGCAGTTCGGGCACGTCGTCCATTTCTCCGTCGTCTCGGGTGTCGAACGCCTCAATGTACTGTCTTTCGGAGACCCGCGGCTCGCGTGGGGCACGGCGGCTGCGGCGTCGTTCGTTCCTCCGGGCGGTTCCTCCCGCTTCATCCGCCCAGGCCTCTCAGCACGTAGACGACGAGCAGCATGTACGACGCGACGAACACCGCCTCGCCGCCCAGCAGCGCGATCGGCCGCCAGCCGAGCTCGACGAGTTTCTCAAGCGAAGTCTTCACTCCCAGAGCGGCAATAGAGATCACCAGACACCAGCTCGAAACGGACGATGCCGCCGAACGGACGGGGGCCGGGATCCAGCCGAGGCTATTGACCAGCACGAGCGCTGCGAATGCGATCAGGAAGAACGGCAGCAGCGGCGGGCGGCCCGCGCCCTTGGCCGGCTCGTCTGCCCGGCTCGCATCGCCGCCCCGAAACCAGATCGCTAGCGTGAAGACGACGGGTACCAGCATCGCCACACGAAACATCTTCGTCAGCGTCGCCGTATCGCCGACCTGCGGGGAGATCATGAACCCGGCACCGACCACCTGCGCAACGTCGTGGATCGATCCGCCGAGGAACAGCCCCGACTCGAGGGCATCGAGCCCGATCAGCGTGACGAGCAACGGGTACAGGACCATCGCCACCGTCGAGAACGTGGCCACGCCGATCGCCGTGAGCAGCGTGTAGTGCTCGTTCTCGCGGCTCTGCGGCAGTACCGACGAGATCGCCAGCGTGGCCGAGATTCCGCAGATGCCGGTTCCGCCGCCGGAAAGAAGCCCGAGCGTGCGCGGCAGGCCGAGCGCACGTGCGAACAGCACGCCGAAGCTGATCGTGAACACGACGGTCCCGACCAGCGCGACGACTCCGTCGAGGCCGAGCGCGACCACGTCGGAGAACGCGATGCGGGCGCCGAGCAGGCCCACGCCGATGCGCACCAGCTTCTTCGCCGACACTTCTACGCCGGGCATCGTCTTCGGGTTGTCGGCGAGGAAATGGAATGCAATGCCGAGCAGCAGCGCATACAGGAACTTCGGCCCGCCGTACTGGCTGGAGACGAACGATGCCGCGAGCGCGATCGTCGTGCAGAGCACGAGGCCGGGGAGCAGGCGGCGCATCCTGCCGGAAGCTCTTGCGGCGGCGCCGAGGGGGAGCGACGTGGACGTCTGGGTGCTCATTCGGGTGCGGAAGGCGCAACGCGCATGCGGCGTGGGACGCCGAGCGCCGGCGCACCCGCCCAGTAGGGGGCGGAGGGACAGAGCCGGCAACGGGGCGAGAAGGCGAAGCGGTCGGCGGCGGGCGGCACGCAAGGCCGCCCGCTGGCCCCGCTCAGGAAAAATCCTTGTACTTCTCCAGCAGACGCACGGGCTTGGAAAGGGCGTCGCGACGGAACGGATCGCCCAGCTCGCGCGTGCACATGATCTCGATCACGCACGTCTTGCCGCCGTTCATCTGCAGGTCGACGGCGCGCTTGAGCGCCGGGCCGACGTCCTCGAGCCGGTCGACCACGATGCCCTCGGCGCCCATCGCCTTCGCGATGCCCGCGAAGCTCGGGTTCTCGAGGTCACCGGCGACGAAGCGACGGTTGTAGAAGTCGACCTGGTTCTTCTTCTCGGCGCCCCACTGCCGATTGTGGAAAACGACCGCGGTGACGGGGATGCGCTCGCGCACGCAGGTCATCGTCTCCATCAGGCTCATCCCCCAGGCGCCGTCGCCGGCGTAGGAGATCGCCGGGCGATGCGGCGCCGCCACCTTTGCTCCGATGATCGTCGGGAACGCGTAGCCGCAGTTGCCGAAGCTCATCGCCGCGAAGAAGCTGCGCGGCTTCTCGAAGCGCAGGTAGCTGTTGGCCACCGAGTTGATGTTGCCGATGTCGGTAGACACCATCACGTCGTCGGGCATCGCCTTCTCGAGCTCGCGCAGCACCTGCCGCGGATGCAGCCACCCGCCCTCGGCCTTCGCCTCCTCGATCATGGCGAGGCTGTATGGATCGCGCTCGTGCGTCCACTCGTCGAGCTCCTTCTCCCACGCGGCTTTCTCGGCCGCGATCCGCGACGCGCGCTCGGCCTTGCTGGCGTCCGCGACGAGCTTGCGCTGCGCGAGCCGTTGCATCAGCGCCTTCGCAGCGGCCTTCGCATCTCCGCAGATCCCCACGGAGATCTTCTTCACCAGCCCGAGCATCTTGTTGTCCGCGTCGATCTGGATGATCTTCGCATTCTTCGGCCAGTAGTCGAGCCCGTGCTGCGGCAGGGTGCCGAAGGGACCGAGCCGCGAGCCGAGCGCGACGACGACGTCAGCCTGCGCGATCAGCTTCATCGCCGCCTTCGAACCCTGGTAGCCGAGCGGACCGCACCACAGCGGATGGCTCGCGGGGAACGAATCGTTGTGCAGATAGCTGTTGACCACCGGAGCGCCGAGCCGCTCGGCGAGCGCCCTGCATTCCTCGACTGCATCCCCCGTCACGACGCCGCCGCCCGAAAGGATCACCGGAAACTTCGCATTCGCGAGGAGATCGGCGGCCTCGTCGAGGCTCTTCTCGCCCCCTGGCCCGCGCTCGAGGCGCGACGGCTGGGGAATCTCGGTGGTGATCTCGCCGTAGAAGTAGTCGCGCGGAATGTTCAACTGCGTCGGGCCCATCTCGGACATCGCGCGATCGAAGCAGCGGCCGGTGAACTCGGCCATGCGCGCCGGATGCGTGACGTGGCCCTGGTATTTAGTGAACTCCTCGAACATCGGCAGCTGGTTGGCTTCCTGGAATCCGCCCAGGCCGATCGTCGTCGACCCCGTCTCGGGGGTGACGATGACCACCGGCGTATGCGCCCAGTAGGCAGCAGCGATCGCGGTCACGCAGTTGCTGATGCCCGGTCCGTTCTGTCCGATGACCACGCCGTGGCGGCCGGAGACACGCGCGTAGCCGTCGGCCATGTGCCCCGCGCCCTGCTCGTGCACGACGGGGATGAAGCGGATCCCGGCCGGCTGGAAGAGGTCCATCGCGTCCATGAACGCCGACCCCATGATCCCGAACATGTCGGTGACGCCGTTGGCGACGAGCGTCTCGACGAACGCTTCCGAGGGCGACATCTTCTGCACGCCGCTGATCGCCTTGCGCGTCTCGCGCACCGCGTGATCGTTCATTGCTGTGAATCCTCCGGAGAAGTGGGCGGCAACGGACCGGGGATGGCCGGGCAATGCCGGCGCGTAGCCGCCGCTGAAACAGGTCGAGCAGACCGACGATAGCGGGAAAGCACGTGGCAAGTCAACGCAAATTTCGGAAACCGGTACCCATCATTCCATAAAATTGTGAATTCAAGCGATAACGTTCCGGGCGGCGGTGGAGAGCCGAGCGCCGCCGCTCAGCCGCCAAGCACGCCGGGGAGCTTGGTGATGACCAGCGACGCCCCGATGCCGATGAGGATGAAGAAGACGAGGCGGCGCGTCGTCGTCGGTGCCAGCGGCGGCGGCCAACGGCGCGCGAGCGTCGAGGCCAAGCCGACGGTGGGCAGGGCGAGCGCCGCGAGCAGCCAGACGGTGGCGGTCAGGCCGCCCTGCACGCCGACGATCACCGTACGGGCGCTCGAGGTGATCGCGAACAGCATCAACAGCATGTCGCGCACGGCGCGCACGTCGGTCGGCTGTCGGTAGAAGTGGAAGACGAGCGGCGGTCCGCCCATGCCGAACAGGCCGTTGGTGAAGCCCGAGAAGAAACCGGCCAACAGGAAGCCCGGGGTGCGCGATGGCTTCGCCAATCTTCTCGGATTGCACACGAGGAGCAGACCGCCCATCACGATGAACGCGCCGAGCAGCAGCTGCAGCAGGTCCGTCGCCAAGCCGCTCAGCCAGCTGAGCAGCGCGAGGCCCGCGCCGATCGCCGGGACGCTGCCGAGCAGCGTCGCGCGGATGGTGCGCCAGTCGATACGATGCAGGTTGCCCGGCAGCGAGAAGGCGGCGTTCGCCACCGACATCAGGCTGATCGTCGCGGCGAGTTGCGCAACCGAGGCGACGCCGAGCCCGCCGGCCAAGCCCATGACGATCATCGACAGTCCGAAGCCGGTCACCGACTGGAAGTACGAACCGAGCGCAACCGTGGCGAGGAAAAGCGCCAGCGAGACGAGGTCGATGCCCATCGACCGCGTCAACGTCCCTCGAACGCGCGCGCCTGCACGACCGTCGCGGCGATGACATGGAACACGTCGTCGGCGCTGCAGCCGCGCGAGAGGTCGTTGGCCGGCCGGTTCAGCCCCTGCAGCAGCGGTCCGATCGCCACTGCGCCGGCGAATCGCTCGGCGAGCTTGTAGCCGATGTTGCCCGCATCGAGATCGGGGAAGACGAGTACGTTGGCGTCGCCGCGTACGCGGGAACCGGGCAGCTTGCGCGCGGCGATCTCCGGAACCAGTGCCGCGTCGAGCTGTACCTCGCCGTCGACGGCCAGGCCCGGCCGCTGCGAGCGCAGCCGCACGGTGGCCTCGATCACCTTGTCCACCCTCGGGTGACGCGCGCTTCCGTTCGTGGAGAACGACAGCATCGCCACGCGCGGCTCCTCACCCAGCAGGCTGCGGGCGCTGTCGGCCGTCGCCGCCGCGATGCCGGCGAGCGCATCGGCATCGGGATCGACGATGAGCCCGCAGTCGGCGAACAGCATCGAGCGCGGCGGTACGTGCCAGCGTCGCTCGAAGACCATCAAGAAGAAACTCGAGACCATGCGCGACGACGGCGCGACACCGATGATCTGCAGGGCGCTGCGAACGACGTCGGCGGTCGTGCGCACCGCCCCCGCGACGCAGCCGTCCGCGTGACCGAGCCGCACCATAAGGTGCGCAAAGCAAAGCGGGTCGCGCGCGGCAGCTTCGGCCTCCTCGAGCGTCATCCCCTTCGCGCGGCGCAGCGCGAGCAGCGCCTCGCAGAACTCGGTGCGGCGGGGATCGTCGCGCGGGTCAATCGTCTCGACGCCGGCCAGGTCGATCGCCTCGCGCCGGGCCAGCGCCGCGGTATTCTCGCGCGGGCCGACGAGCGTGATGTGTGCGACGCCCTCGCGCGCCGCGCGTGCGGCGCCCTGCAGCACCCGCGTGTCGTCGCTCTCGCACAGCACAATGCGCCTGGGGTCAGCGCGCGCGCGTCCAAGGATTCGTTCGAGGGGGGGATCCGCAGCGTCTCCGGTTCCGATCGACGTCATCGCAATCTTCGTGAAGTTCGGCCCGGCGCGATTGTCGCTTGCGCCGGTCGGCGGGCGCGACAGTGGGACCGACGACCGAGCCGCAATCGGTCCTTCGATCCGGCTCGTTCACTCCGCCCGGTCGGGCGGCGACAGCGGCGCGGCGGTGAGCCTCGCCAGCTCCTCGAACGAGAGTCCGTCGACCCATTCGCGCGCGACCAGCCCCAACGGCGTGACGTCGATCACCGCCAGGTCGGTGTAGACGCGCGAAACGCAGGCGATGCCGGTCAGGGGGTAGGTGCATCGCTCGACCAGCTTGCTGGCGCCCGACTTCGTCACGTGCTCCATCATGACGAGCACGTGGCGCGCACCGATCGCGAGATCCATCGCGCCACCGACAGCGGGGATCGCGTCGGGCGCTCCGGTATGCCAGTTTGCGAGATCGCCGCGCGACGAGACCTGGAAGGCGCCCAGCACGCAGTAGTCGAGATGCCCGCCCCGCATGATCGCGAAGGCATCGGCATGGTGGAAGAAGGCCGCACCCGGCAATTGCGTGACGGGTTGCTTGCCGGCGTTGATGAGGTCCCAGTCTTCCTCGCCCGGCGCGGGTGCGGGACCCATGCCGAGGACTCCGTTCTCGCTGTGCAGAACGATTTCGCGCTCGGGAAGGAGGTGGTTCGCGACGAGTGTCGGCAACCCGATCCCGAGGTTGACGTACGACCCGTCCGGGATGTCGCGTGCCACGCGGGCGGCCATCTCTTCGCGGCTGAAGCGTTTCATCACGCCGACCTCCCCGAGCACACCCGCACGACGCGCCGCACGAAGATGCCGGGCGTGACGACGGCTTCGGGGTCGAGCTCGCCGAGCGCGACGACCTCCCGTACCTGGGCGATGGTGCACTTCGCCGCGGTCGCCATGATCGGGCCGAAGTTGCGCGCCGTCTTGCGGTAGACGAGGTTGCCCCAGCGGTCGCCACGCAGCGCCTTCACGAGCGCAACGTCCGCATGGATCGGATACTCGAGAACATGGTCGCGATCGCCGATCCGGCGCGTCTCCTTGCCCGCGGCCAGCCGCGTCCCGAACCCGGTGGGCGTATAGAAAGCGCCGATTCCGGCGCCGGCCGCCCGGATCCGCTCGGCGAGGTTGCCCTGCGGCACCAGTTCGAGTTCGACGCGCCCGCTGCGGTAGAGCGCGTCGAAGACGTGCGAATCGGTCTGGCGGGGAAACGAGCAGACGACCTTGCGAACCCGTCCCGCCTTCAGCAGCGCCGCGATTCCGCGCTCCCCGTTGCCGGCGTTGTTGCTCACGATGGTGAGATCGGACGCGCCGTGCGCCACGAGCGCATCGACGAGCTCGTGCGGCATTCCGGCGTCTCCGAAGCCGCTGATCAACACCGTCGCGCCGTCGCGTATGTCGGACACCGCAGCTTCCGGCGAAGCCACTATCTTGTCGATCATTGCACTGCCTGTTCGATGACCGGATCGTCACGGAGCCGAACGAGTTTCTTGCCGAAGTTCCCGCCATGCAGCATCGACGCGAACGCGGTCGGTGCCTTCTCGAGGCCTTCGCTGACATCCTCGCGATAGCGCAGCTCGCCGTTGCGCACCCACTGCGCGAGTTCATCGAGTGCACCGGGCCAGTAGTCGGAGTGCTCGGAAACGATGAACGCCTGCAGCGTTGCGCGATTCACGAGCAGCTCGCGCGTATTGAGCAAGCCCGAAACGGGGCCCTGCTCGTATTCGCTCACGAGCCCGCAGAGCACGACGCGCGCATGGTCGTTCAGCCTGCCGAGCACCGCGTCCATCACCTTGCCGCCCACGTTCTCGAACTGGACGTCGACGCGCCGGGGCGTGGCATCCGCCAGGCGCGCCTCGAAGTCGCGGCCCCGGTAGTCGATGCAGTCGTCGAAGCCCAGCTCTTCGACCACGTAACGGCATTTCGCGGCGCCACCGGCGATGCCGATCGCGCGCGCGCCGCAGATTCGGGCGAGCTGGCCGACGACGGAACCGACCGCGCCGGAAGCCGCGGAGACGACGACGGTCTCGCTGCGCCGCACGCGACCGACGACGAAAAGACCGTAGTGTGCAGCGATCCCCGGCATGCCGCAGACACCAAGCGCGGTGGACCAGGGCACGCCGTTGTCGGGGATCGCCCGCAACGCGGCGCCGGGAACGCAGGACCAGAGTTGCCATCCCATGCGGGTGCCGACGACGCGCGCGCCGCGTGGAATCGTCGCATCGCGACTGGCGACGACGACGCCGACGGCACCACCGGGCATCAGGTCGCCCGGTCGCAGGCCCTCGACGTAGGAGCGCCGGGGATCCATGCGCAGGCGCATGTACGGATCCAGCGAAAGCCACGCGTTGCGCACGAGCACTTCGCCATCGCCGGGTTCGGGGACCGGTGATTCGACGAGTTCGAAGTCCGCGGGATCGACGCGCCCCTGCGGAAAGCGCCGCATCCGCACCTGCAGGTTCATTCGCGCATTCAATCGGGCACCTCGGTCCTGTCCGCAGCTTCGGCGGCAAGGCTCAATGCGGCACTCATCGACGGCGCGCCCTCGCCCCCCTGCTGTCGACGGATGAAATCGACGCGCTGCGCAGAGGTACCGGTCCGGTACCACGACAGCTCGTCGCGCACCGCATCGAAATAGTGGTCGTCATCGATGACGAAGCCGGTGAAGACGATCTCGCGCGGGTCGAGCAGCGCGATCGCACCGCCGATCGCATTGCCCAGTTCGTGACCGGCGCGCGCGAGGGCGCCCGCCAGGTCGGGATGCGACTGCGCCGCCGACGAGAGCTTGCGGAATCGCCCCGCGAGCTCGCGCATTCCGAATCGTGCGCCGGACTCGAGAAGGCCGTTCTCCCGGAGGATGGCGCGTCCCGAGGCGACCGTGTCCAGGCAGCCGATGCGGCCGCACACGCATCGCATCGTCGAGCCGCGACTGCGCAGATGGCCGAGTTGTCCCGCGGCGAAGTCGCAACCGCGCGTGATGCGGCCGTCGACGATCACGCTCGCTCCGATGCCGAGCGCGACGCTCACGAGCAGCGAGTTCCCCAGCGGGGCCGACGCCTGCACCCGCTGCTGCAGGTTCATCCCGTTGAGCATCGTCTCGATCGTCAACGGGAAATCGGTGAGATCCTCGAGGATCCGCTTGACCTCGACGCGGCGCCAGCCGAGGTTCTCCGCACGCAGGACGGTGCCCGTGGCAGGGTCGACGACGCCGACGATCAGCACGCCGACGTTGAGCACGCGGTGGCGCGGCACGCGCCTGTTGCGCAGCAAGGCGTCGAGCTCGTTACAGCACCGGCGAAGCACCGCGATGGGGTCGGTGAGATCCTCGCAGGCGAACTGCTCGGAGACGATCGGTTCCCCGCCGAGACGCCGCAGCTCGACCCACTGCGTGTAGCCGCGAATCCCGATGCCGGCCACGTAGAACCCGGAACCGAACTCGAGCTCGACCGAAGGCCTCCCGGGACCTGAGCGCTCGACCAGTTGCTTGCCCTCGGCGAGTACGCCCTCGGCGATCAGCCGCTGCGCCGCGCGGGACACCGCGGTTTCGGTGAGCCGCGTGGCTTGCGCGATCGCCGAGCGCGAGCGCGGCCCCTTCCCCAACAACTCTCGCAGGATGACGCGCGCATTGGGCGAACGAATCGCCGCGAGCGCACGCTCCCTCCCCGACATCGCGACTGCGGACACTGGTCTCCCCATCGGCGCCCCGCCGGTGGCGGGTACACGCCTCTCGCCGGAAGAATACGGTATTTCGTTGCGATTAGCAAGAAATATGTCTGCGCCATCCATAGACAAGAACTCAGAAATAAACACTCATTTTGCAGTGCGGAAAAAATAATTGCTTGCGTTGCGATATAAATCTTGTACACTGAAAAAAAAGAATCGCCGCAGCTTGAAGACGGAGGAGGCCCGGTGCATTTCGAGCAAGGCCAGCGCTACCGCATGCCGGTGTTCTTCGGGCCCGCGCCCGGTCCGAGACAGATGCCGTCCCGGCGCGCAGATCCGGAGAACTCGCCGCGACGAACACTCGTCAGCCTGGTCTGTCGCTCCGAGGCGTCCCGTCTCGAGCCGATGCTGCCGCCGGGCTTCTCGCTGTGGGGCGAACCGCGTCTCGTGCTCGAAGCGCAACGCCTCGCCGACATCGACTGGCTCGCCGGACGCGGCTACGACACCTTCGGCGTGAAGATTCCGGTGCGCTACGACGCCGACGCAGGCCCGATGCATGGACACCTGCTCACCGTGCTCTTCGAAAACCTCGCCGATCCGATCATCACCGGCCGCGAGGAACTGGGCTTCAGCAAGCTCTACTGCGAGATCGGGTTTCCAAGGCTTGCCGATGAATCGCTCGAGGTCGTTTGCAGCTGGCTGGGGTTCGAGTTCTTCCACCTGACCGCCGAGGGCCTGGAACCATCGAGCGAACCGGAGGGAAGCGGCGGGCAGGCTCCGGAGGGCGTGTTCCACTTCCGGTACTTCGCGCGAGTCGGCGAACCGGGCAAATCGGATGTCGCGCAGGTCACCTTCACGCCCGCGGCGAATCCCGACGCGCGCGTCGTCCAGCGCCGCGTCGGCCGCGGGCACGCACGGTTCCACCGCGGCCGCTGGGAAGACTTGCCCACGCTGCACCACGTCGTTGATCGACTGGCCGGGCTGCCGCTGCACGACTTCTCCCGGCTCACGGTCGTCGAATCCCTTGGCGGAAAGGACCTGAGCGACACGCGCTGCCTGACCCGCTAGCGGGTTTCCCCCTCGTGCCGCATCCCACGGGCGTGGCCGAGCAAACAAAGGAGAGAGAGGATGACCAATGGCCCCCAGAGAGTCTTCCGCAGAAAGGCTCTGACCGCCCTCGCCGCGGTTCCGCTCGCGCTCGGGCTCGCGTGGCCCGCAGCAGCGCAGGACACGAAGCCGATTCCGGTGCGCATCGGCCTGCAGGCGCAGACCTCCTGGCTGCTCTATACCGCCCGGGATCTGAAGCTGTTCGAGAAGGTCGGCCTCGACCCACAGTACGTGCGGCTCACCACCGGCGCGCAATCCATCGCCGCGATGTCCAGCCGCAGCCTCGACATCGCGTCTCCCGGCGTCACGCCCTTCGCCGCAGGCCTGGCGCAGGGCGTGAACTGGAAGATCGTCGGCATCGACACCACGCTGCCGAACGCCGAAGGCTTCGTCGCACGCAAGGACACCGAGATCCGCAAGCTCGAAGACCTGAAGGGCAAGACGATCGCCGTCGCACGCGGATCGACTTCGTACTACGGGCTGCTCGCGGCGCTGCAGAGCAAGGGCATCGGCAAGGACGACTTAAAACTGCTGCTGATGGGGCCGCCCGAACAGATCGGCGCGATGAGCAACGGCAACGTCGACGCGGTCGCCGTCTGGGAGCCCTGGATCCAGCGGCAGATCAAGGAAACCGGTGCGCGCCTGATCGGAATGGAAGCCGATTACGGCGTGCACACTGCGCTCGCCGTCTACGCCGTTCACGGCGAGTTCGCCGAGAAGAACCGCGAAGCGGTCGATCGCTTCCTGAAGGCCCTCCTGCTCGCCTACCAGCACATCGAGAAGAACGGCCCGGAGGTCGCGATCGCCGCCGTCGCCGACGCGATGGGCGTTTCTAAGGAGCTGGCGAGGACGATGTACGAGGAGGCGCCGGCGCCAAAGGTTCCACGTTGGACCGAGGCGGACTACCAGTATTCGGTCGTGCCGGGCTCGCCGTTTCCGACGGAGGCGCAGAAGATGGCGTCGTTCCTCTTCGAGGAGAAGATCATTGACAAGAAGGCCGACCTCTCCAGCGCCTTCGACGACTCGTTCATCCGGAGGGTCCTCGGCAGTGCCGGGCGCTAACGAAGCCACCATGTCGGCCAGCGTTCGCGCAACCGGAGCGGGCGCGCCGGCGGTGCCGGCGCGCCGCCCTGGGTGGGGCGAGCGGCTGGGCGAGTCGCGGTATCCGTTGATCAGCCTGCTCGCGGTCGTCGGCATGCTGCTGCTGTGGGCGTTCGTCACCATGGTGCTCGGCATTCCCGAGCGCGTGCTCCCGTCCCCGCCCGAGTTCTTCCGCCAGCTGCAGAAGCTCTGGGAGAACGGGTACGCGGACCATCCCTTGCACGTACACGTGGCCTGGAGCCTGTTCCGCGCGATGTCGGGTTTCGCGCTGGGTGTGGCGCTGGCGATCCCGATCGGTCTGTTGATGGGCTACAGCCGCACGATCAACGCGGCGCTGCAGCCGATCTTCGGGTTCTTCCGCCCGATTCCGCCGATCGCGTTCATACCGCTGATGATCATGTGGTTCGGCATCGGCGAGCTGAGCAAGATCCTGCTGATCTTCGCCGCCTCGTTCAACTACACCGTGCTCAACAGTGCGGCAGGCATGCGTTCGGTGCCGGTCCAGCTCGTGCGCGCGGGCATCAACCTGGGGCTCACGCGGCGACAGCTGTTCACCGACGTGATGCTCCCGGCGGCATTGCCGTCGATTCTCACCGGAGTCAAGACTTCGGCAGCCGTGAGCTGGGCGATCCTCGTCGCCGCCGAGCTGATCGCCGCACAGGCCGGCGTCGGCTTCATCATCATGGACGCGGGAACCTTCTTCCGGATCTCCGATGTCTTCATCGGGATCATCATCGTCGGCGCGATCGGCCTGGCGATCGAACTCCTGATCTCGCGTATCGAACGCAGACTGCTGCACTGGCAGGGCAAGGCCTGAAGATGGGCACCATCGTTCTCAAGGACGTCACGAAGACCTACCCGGCGACCGCTCGCGACGCGAGCGACGTCACGGCGGTCGACAACGTCGATTTCACGATCTCCGACTGCGACATCGTCTGCCTCGTCGGCCCGAGCGGCTGCGGCAAGAGCACGGTCCTGAACATGATCGCCGGCTTCGAGCAGCCGACCTCGGGGCAGATCACCGTCGGCTCCACGGCCGTTTCGGGCGCCGGGCCCGACCGCATGGTCGTCTTTCAGAGCCCCGCGCTTTTCGGCTGGATGACTGTCTACGAAAACGTCGTCTTCGGACCGAAGAAGCAGGGCGTGCCGCGCAGCCGCTACCAGGCGGACGCGCAGCGCTTCATCGACGCCGTCGGGCTCACCGAGTTCGCGTCGCACTATCCGTACCAGCTCTCCGGCGGGATGCGCCAGCGCGTGCAGATCGCACGTGCACTCGTGAACCGCCCGGAGGTACTGCTCATGGACGAGCCCTTCGGCGCGCTCGATTTCCAGACGCGGCTGCTGATGCAGGAGCTGCTGCTGAAGGTGTGGTCGGAGTTCCGCCCGACCATCATGTTCATCACGCACGACGTCGACGAGGCGATCTTCCTCGGCGATCGTGTCTACGTGATGTCGCGCAGGCCCGGGCGGCTCAAGGAGCAGGTCGACGTGCCGTTTCCGAAGCCACGCTCGATGAGCGTGCTGACCGACCCAGCCTTCATATCGTTGAAGGAACGCGTCCTGCAGTCGATCAAGGACGAGCTCGGCGAAACCGCGTGAGTGCGCGGCGGCTTGCCGCTCGCGTTCCACCTCCACTGACATTGGAAAGGCAATGGGATTGACGCACAAGGACGTCGAGACGATTCTGTCCCTCATCGAGAGCTCCGGCTACGACGAGATCAAGCTCGAGTTCGACGACTTCAAGATCGAGGTACGCAAGTCCTTCGCCGAAGGCGCGGGGCCGCGTCGCGTCGCGGTCGCCGAGCCGGTGGCACCCGCCTCCGCGCAGCCCGTTGCGCGACCGGCGCCGGTAGCGCCGCCGGAGAGCACGACGGCACAGCCCAGGCCCGCCGACGATCGCATCCCCGAGGGGTGCGTCGCGATCCGCTCCCCCATCCTCGGCACCTTCTATCGCGCGCCTTCGCCCGAGAAGGCGCCCTTCGTGGAAGTCGGTTCACGCGTCGGCCCCGAGGACAGCGTCTGCCTCGTCGAGGTCATGAAGCTGTTCAACTCCGTGCCCGCGGGGCAGGCAGGCGTCATCGAGGAGATCCGAGCGCAGAACGGCGCACTGGTCGAATTCGGCGAGGTGCTGATCATCCTTCGCCCGGACGGCGGGCGCACCGGTGCCTGACGTGCGTCGGCCCATCCGCCGGGTATTCGTCGCCAATCGCGGCGAAATCGCGGTGCGGATCGTCGAGGCTTGCCACCGGCTGGGCATCGAGGCCGTCGTCGGCGTCTCGGATGCCGACCGCGACACGCTCGCTGCGCTTCGCGCCGACCGCGCCGTGTGCATCGGCCCGGCGCGAGCCACCGACAGTTACCTGCGCAAGGAAGCGATCGTCGCCGCGGCGCTGGGCACGGGTTGCGACGCCGTCCACCCGGGCTACGGCTTTCTCTCCGAGCGCGCGACGTTCCGGCGCTACTGCGCCGAGCACGGCCTGATCTTCGTCGGCCCGAGCGCGGAGGCGATCGGCAACCTCGGCGACAAGCTGCGCGCGCGGCGGATTGCCGAGTCGCTCGGCGTGCCCACGGTGCCCGGTTCCGACCACGTCGAGTCGGCCGCCGATGCGCGCCGGTTCGGCGAGCGCGAGGGTTACCCGTTCCTGCTCAAGGCGAGCGCCGGTGGTGGCGGCCGCGGGATGCGCATCGTGCGCGACGCGGCGGAAGTGGATGCCGCGCACGCCGGCGCATCCGCGGAGGCGGCCGCGGCCTTCGGCGATCCCACGCTGTACATCGAGCGCTACATCGAACGCGCGCGACACGTCGAGGTCCAGGTGCTCGGCGATTCGTTCGGCAACGTCGTCCACCTGGGCGAACGCGACTGCTCCACCCAGCGCCGTCACCAGAAGCTGCTCGAGGAGGGCCCCTCGCCGATCCTCGACGACGCCGTGCGCCGGCGGATGGCAACCGACGCGGTCAAGCTCGCGCGCCACGTCGGCTACGAGGGCGCCGGCACCGTGGAATTCATCGTCGACCTGGACACGAAGTCGTTCTACTTCCTCGAGATGAACACGCGGATACAGGTCGAGCACCCGGTCACCGAGATGATCACCGGAAGGGATCTGGTGGTCGAGATGATCCGGATCGCCTCCGGCGAGGCGCTGTCGTTCGGGCAGGACGACGTCGCGATCCGCGGCCATGCAATCGAATGCAGGATCAACGCCGAGGACTTCCGCGCCGGTTTCCGCCCGTCGCCGGGGCAGCTGCGCACGTGGAGTCCGCCGTCCGGCCCGGGGATCCGGCTCGATTCGCACTGCTATGCCGGCTACCGGATCCCGCCGTTCTACGACTCGATGATCGGAAAGCTGCTCGTGCATGCCAACGACCGCACGCAGGCGATCGAGAAGATGCGCGATGCGCTCGAAGCGTTCGTCATCGAGGGAATCGAGACGACCATTCCGTTTCACCGGATGGTGCTGTCGCACCCGGACTTCCGCGAGAACCGCGTCACGACCCGCTGGGTAGAGAACGTGCTGACGCGTCCGGCCAACGAGGGACCCGAATCGTCATGAAGGAAATCAGGATCGTCGACACCACGCTGCGCGACGCGCACCAGTGCCTGTGGGCAACCCGCATGACCACTGCGATGATGCTGCCGGTCGCCGAGACGATGGACCGGATCGGATTCGACACGATCGATCTCGCGGGTCACGTCCAGTTCGACGTCTGCATCCGCTACTTGAAGGAGAATCCGTGGGAACGCGTACGCCTGATGCGCGAGCGGGTTCGTAATGCGCCGCTGCGCGGCTTCATGCGCAGCAAGGGCTACAGCTTCACCGACATCATGCCCGACGACCTGAACGATCTGATGATCGAGCGGATGGTCGCCAACGGGTTCGGCGCCATCGTCGCCTTCGACGGGCTGAGCGACCCCGAGAACATCCTGCGCACGCTGCTGCTCACGCGCAAGCTCGGTGCGAGGGCGATCGGCTGCCTGGCGTACAGCCTGAGTCCGGTGCACACGGACGAGCTGTACGTGCGGATGGCCGAGGAACTCGTGCGCAGGGACGCGGTCGACGCGATCATGATCAAGGACTCCGGTGGCCTGCTCACTGTCGACCGGATCCGCACGCTCGTGCCCGCCGTCCGCAAGGCGATCGGCTCGACGACGCTCGAGCTGCACAGCCACTGCATCACCGGACTCGCGCCGCTGGTCTACCTCGAGGGCGCAAAGCTCGGCGTCGACCAGATCCACACATCCATTGCGCCGCTCGCCAACGGGATCGCGCAGCCGTCCACGCAGGCGATGGTTCGCGACCTGCGGTCGATGGGTTTCGAGGTGCGAATCGACGACACGCTCGTCGACGAGGTCAGCCGCCACTTCCAGCGGGTCGCCGAGCAGGAGGGCAAACCGGTCGGCGTCCCGCTCGAGTACGACGCGACGCACTATCACCATCAGGTGCCGGGCGGAATGCGCAGCAACTTCGAGGCGTCGCTGGCCGAGGCGGGCGTCGGTCACCGCCTGCAGGAAGTGCTCGAGGAGTGCGCGCGCGTGCGCGAGGAACTCGGCTGGCCGATGCTGATCACGCCCTTCGCGCAGCTCGTGGGCACACAGGCTCTGCTCAACGTCATCCAGGGCGACCGGTACAGCGTCGTGCCCGATGCCGTGAAGAAGTACGCGCTCGGCTACTACGGCCGCCTGCTGGCGCCCGTCAAGCCGGAAGTGCTCGACAGGATCATCACGAACGGCTCCCCCGGTATCCTGATGACACCCACACCTCCGGATCCGGTCGTTTCAGCCCTGCGGAAGGCTTACCCGAATCTGAGCGACGAAGAGAGACTGCTTCGCTTCATGTTCCCGGGTTCGCAGGTCGACGAGATGCTTGCGCAGGGTCCGATGAACACGACGTACCACTTCGAGAAGCCCGTCGTACGCCTGCTCCGCGAACTGTCGAAGCGCCCGAAGAAGGGAAGGATCGTCGTGTCGAAGGGAAGCGACCGACTCGAGCTCGGTGTGTCCGGCCAGGCCGGTCACTGATCATCGAGCAGGTCCATGCCCCATTCGTTGTAGCGCTCGCCGGAAGCGGCGCCGATCGGGAAGGCGTCGTCGAGCGCCGCAGCGTCTTCCGGCGACAGTGCGAGGTCGAGGGCGGCGAGGTTCTCGCGGAGATAACGGACGCGCTTCGTTCCCGGGATCGGCACGATGTCAGTACCGCGCGAAAGCACCCAGGCGAGCGCCAGTTGCGCCGGCGTGCAGTCCTTTGCGCGCGCCATGCACTCTACCTTGTCGACGAGCACCAGGTTTCGCCTCAGATTCTCGCCCTGGAAGCGTGGCGTGTTGCGACGGTAGTCGTCGGGCGGAAGGATCTCTGCGCTCTTCAGACTGCCCGTCAGGAATCCTCGGCCGAGCGGGCTGTAGGCAACGAGGCCGATGCCCAGCTCCCGACAGACCGGTAGCACCTCGATCTCGACATCGCGGCTCCATAGCGAGTATTCGCTCTGCACCGCCGACAGTGGATGCACCGCATGCGCGCGACGAATCGTCCGAGGCCCCGCTTCGGAAAGGCCGATGAAGCGCACCTTGCCCTCCTCGACCAGGCGCGCGAGGGCGCCGACTGTTTCCTCGATAGGCACCTTTGGATCGACGCGATGCTGGAAATAGAGATCAATGGTGTCGACTCCGAGACGCCTCAGACTCGCATGACACGCTTCGCGCACATAATCGGGGTATCCGCTCACGCCGCGGTAGGCCCCGTTGGCGTCGCGAATATGGCCGAATTTGGTTCCGATGATCACGTCGTCGCGGCGTCCCTGGATGCAGCGGCCCACGAACGCCTCGTTCGCGCCACTGGCATAGGAGTCGGCGGTATCGAGCAGCGTGATGCCGAGATCGAGCGCGAGGCGCAGGGCACGCTCCGATTCGAGGTCGTCACGCACGCCGTAGAAATCGGACATGCCCATGCACCCGAGGCCGATTGCGAAGACATCCGGCCCTTCCTTACCAAGGCGTCTGGTTGTCATTTCCTTTTTCGCTCGCTCGATGTGTTCGGTACGACTTTCCTGGAGCCGATGACCCGGGAGTCCTTCCGAAGTCTGCAAGATCTCCTCCCGCATCGCCTTCAGTGTAATCGTCGACCCGACGAACCGGAGACCGGGAAACACCAGTCCTGCACCCACCCGGCCTCGCCGTGAAAGCCGATTCGATCTAGTGGAAACCGGCCTGTCATCAGCATTGGTCGCCAACGTTCGCGAAGAGCACTTGCTCGCATGGTTTCGACCCGCCCATCGCAACGCGCGCAAGCCGCCGCGCTACACTGATCCGACGCTGGAGCGGGAAGCCCGGCGCCTGCTGCACTTCGCCCGCGCGCATTCGGTACCAGCCCGAGCCTGAGCATGAACCTTCGCATCCTCGCCACCGGCGGCACCTTCGACAAACGCTACGACCCGATCACCGGCAAGCTCGGCTTCGGCGAGTCGCACGTGCCAGCGATCCTTCGGCGCGCACGCCTGTCCGGCGATGTCGCAGTGCAGGTCGTCATGCTGATCGACAGCCTCGAGATGCTCGACACGCATCGGCAGCGGGTGCTCGACGCCTGCCGGGCCGCGCCCGAAGAGTCGATCGTCGTCGTGCACGGCACCGACACGATGGTCGAGACCGCCGCCGTGATCGCCGGGGCAGCTCTCGACAAGACGATCGTGCTCACCGGCGCGATGGTGCCGTTCTCGGTCGACGATTCCGATGCGAGCTTCAACCTCGGGGCGGCCGTCGCCTACGCGCACACACTGGCGCGCGGCGTGTGGGTCGCGATGAACGGCGTCGCGCACCCTTGGTCGGACGTGCGCAAGAACCGCGCCGCGGGAATCTTCGAGTCGCTGGGCTGACACCGCGGCGCCGCGGGCTGCAAAAGACAGCATTTCCGCACGCGTAACGGTTTACGCAACTCAAAGCGCTGCGCCCTGCAGTGCGGAAGCAAAAAATCGCGTCGCCGCGGCGCCGTGCGCGTGCATGCCTGGCGAGCCACGCCCCTACGCCCGCATCAACCCCCTCGCCGCCTGCGCGATCTTCCCCGCATCCACCCGCGCCACCTGCTCCAGCGGCGCCGAATACCCCACTGGCGCGCGCGGCGCGCCGATCCGCGCGACCCGCCCGACGCCCCGCTCGGCGAGCGTCGCGACGATCTCCGCACCGAAGCCGGCGACCTGCACCGCCTCGTGCGCGACGAGCACTCGTCCGGTGCGATGCGCCGACGCCTCCACCGTCTCGCGATCCCACGGCCAGATCGTGCGCAGGTCGATCACTTCCGCCTCGATCCCGTCCGCAGCCAGCAGATGCGCCGCCGCCAGCGATTCGTGCACCGTGCGGCTCCACGACACGATGCTCAGGTCGCGTCCCTCGCGCGCGATGCGCGCACGTCCGATAGGCACTGCTGCGTCGACGTCCACCTCGCCCTCGAGACCCCACAGTTCCTTGTGCTCGAGATAGGCGACCGGGTCGCCGCTGGCCAGGCTCGCGCGCAGCAGCGCATGGTTGTCCTGGGGCGTGGCCGGGCAGACGACGACGAGGCCCGGCACGTGCGCGAACCACGCTTCGAGCGACTGCGAGTGCTGCGCCGCCGACGCGCTCCAGATGCCGATCGGCATGCGCACGACCATCGGCACGCGTCCCTGGCCACCGAACATGAAGCGGTTCTTCGCGGCCTGGTTGACGAGTTCGTCCATCGCGCACAGCGCGAAGTCGACGACGCGCATCTCGACGACCGGCTTCAGCCCGGTGAGCGCCATGCCGACGGCAGCGCCGGCGATCGTCGCCTCGGAGATCGGCGTGTCGATGACGCGCCCGGCGCCGAAGCGCTCGAGCAGGCCGCGATACTGGCCGAAGATGCCGCCGCGGCCGAGGTCCTCTCCCAGGGCGACGACCCGCGCATCGCGTTCCATCTCTGCGGCAAGCGCGGCGGCAGCGGCGGCGGCGTACGTCATCTTCTGCGCGGCTGCGTTCCCCGTCGCGCCTTCCGTGCCGTTCCCTCTGGCGACCGCGCGCGCGTCGCCGGTGCCGCCGTCCTTCAACTGAACCATCTGCCGTTCCCGATGTCCTGCACGTCCTCGAAAGCCGCGGCTTCGCTCGGCCACGGCGCATCGTTCGCCGATGCGAGCGCCCGCGCCACTTCGTCGCGCGCCTCCTGCATGCAGCGCTCGACGGCCGCCGCCGCGATCCCCCGCTCGGCGAGCCGCGCGCGCGCAACGAGCAGCGGATCGCCGCGCATCGCCTCCTCGAGCTCGGAGGCCTCGCGATACGCCGCCGGGTCTACCGAGACGTGGCCCTTGAAGCGATAGGTCTTCGCATGCAGCAGCCGCGGGCCCGCTCCGCCGCGCACGTCGGCGACCAGCTCGCGCGCCGCCCGCCAGACTTCGATCACATCCATTCCGTCGACTTCGACGGCGGGAACGCCGAAGGCACGCGCGCGGGCCGCCGCCCCTTCTCCCGCCGACATTTCCGCCGTGCGCGTCGTCGCCGACCACTGGTTGTCCTCGCAGACGAACAGTACCGGCAGCGCGAACGCGGCCGCCCAGTTCAGCCCCTCGGCGAACGGGCCGCGGTTCAGCGCGCCGTCGCCGAAGAACGTGACCGCGATCGCATCGCGGCCCTGCACGCGCATCGACTGCGCCGCGCCGACGGCGATCGGAATGCCGGCGGCAACGACGCCGTTCGCGCCGAGCATGCCGACCGAGAAATCGGCGATGTGCATCGAGCCGCCCTTGCCGCGGCAGAAGCCGGTCGCGCGGCCGAACAGCTCGTGCATCATCGATTCGAGCTTCGCGCCCTTGGCGATCGTATGGCCGTGGCCGCGATGCGTGGAAGTGAGCCAGTCTCCGGCGCGCAGGTGCGCACAGACGCCGGCGGCCACCGCTTCCTGCCCGGTCGACAGATGCAGCGGGCCGCGCACGTTCGCGCGCGCGCCGGCGGTCTGGCCGAAGGCCGCCACGCCGCCGCGGCTGGCCTCCTCGGCAGCGTCCTCGAAGGCACGGATGCGGCACAGCGTGCGGTAGAGCCCGAGCAGCGCTGCGTCGAACAGGGAAGGATCGGTCATTGTCGGCGGAAACCCGAAAGCGATGCGCGCCGCGAATGCAGGCGATTCGAATACGGACGATTCGTGCCTCGGCATCGTACACGCGCCGCCGGCAGACCGGGCGTGTCACCCATATTCCCTGCATTCCATATAAATGGGACAATGGCAGCATGAAGACGACGCTCGAGCTGCCCGACGACCTCGCCCGGCGCATCCGCATGCGCGCCGCCGCGCGCGATCAGAAACTGAAGGATGCAATCGCACAGTTGCTCGAGATCGGCCTCGCCCATGCACCCGCCGCCGAGCCGCGCAACCGTCCGCCGAAGCCCGTGAAGCTCGCTCGACGCAAGGTCGTGGACATCGACCAGATCGAGGCCGCGATCGCGGCGGGACGCGACTGAGCGGACTGCGTCGTGGTCGTCGTCGACACGAACATCGTCGCCTACCTGCTGATCGACGGGGATCGCACCCGCGATGTGCAGGCCCTCTACAGCCTCGACCCCGAATGGAAAAGCGAGGCCTTCCTGCTGATCGAGTTCTCCAACATCCTTGCGGCCTGGGAGCGCAGCGGAGACCTGACACCTCACCAGGCGGATACCCTGCTCGGCACCGCGGAATCGAGAATGCGGGGCCTGATCGCCTTGCCTCATGCCGTTGCGCTCGGGCACGCCCGGCGCTTCGGAGTCTCTGCGTACGACGCGCGTTTTCTCGCCGTCGCCGAGAAGCTGCATTCGCCGCTGGTCACCGAAGACGCGCGCCTGCGGGCGGCGGCGCCTTCGCTGACGCGCTCGCTTGCCGAGACGCTGATGCGGTTCTGAGTTACCGGCTATCGAAATTCCTGTCGATCGGCTGCCTGGCCCATCGCAGCCGCGCCGGTTTTCGGGTCGATCCCCGCGCCGTTCCGGATGAGATCCCGCAGCACCCGCGCCTGTTCGTCGTACTGCTGCGCGCGCCGGTCGCTCGCGTCGGCGCCGGGCGCGTCGCCCGCGCGACGGTCGAGCTGCGCCACCTGGCGCAGCATCATCGCCTTCTCCCGCAGCGCGCGCGCCGCTTCCCACAACGCCTGCTCGACGCGCGTCGATTGCGCGCCGAGCAGCGACCGCATCGCGTACGCGTGCCCGGTATGGCAGCGGAAGCGCGTCGGACCCGGCGCGTCGATCTGCCACATCGTGCCGCCGCATTCGGGGCACGAATACCGGGACGGTCGGCCCATCGAATCCAGCTCGCCGACGACATCGCCCTCGCCCAGCGCGATCGCGTGCTCGCGCGACAGGTGGACGGGAACCCGTTCCGCGACCGGCGCATCCTTCGCCGGCTCCTTCGGCACGGCAGCGGACCGCGTCGGCACGGTCGCCAGCTGATCCGCCGCGGTCGCCGGCCGCTGATCCGCTGCGGCCGCCGGCTGCTGCGACACAATGGCCGGTGCCCCTGCCCTCGTCGCCGGCTCCCCCGCCAGCTCGGCGAGCGTCTCCGCCAGCGACCCGAGCGGCACGACCCGATCGACGGCGACGCTGCGCAGCGCGTTCGACGGCATCGACGGCTCCTCGGCGCTCGCCGGATCCTGCACCACGGCAAGCCCCCCGCATTCCTTGATCGCCTGCAATCCGGCGACGCCGTCGTCGAGCCGCCCGGTGAGCAGCGTTCCGATCACGCGCGGCCCGCGCGTCAGCGCCGCCGAGCGGAACAGCGGATCGATTGCAGGACGCGTATGGTTCTCGCGCGGTCCACGCGACAGTCGTACGCGGTCGTACTCGAGCAGCATGTGGCGATCGGGGACGGCGACGTAGATGTGACCCGGCCGCACCACCTCGCCGTCGCGCGGCTGGATCACTGGAAGCGGTCCGCTCGCGCGCAGGATCGCCGCGAGCGCGCTCGGGTGGTTTCCGATATGCAGTACGATGAGAATAGCTGCCGGAAACGGTGACGGAAGCTCACGCACGATCGTTCGCAGCGCCTGTATTCCTCCTGCCGACGCCCCGATCACGACGGTGTCGCGGTTGTATGCGGAAGGATCGGGAGTGCGGTCGTACATCGAAGGCGCTGCGGGTTCGTCTCGAACGGCGGTTCCGCCCTCGGCGGCGCAACCCTCCTACTGCGGCCAGCAAGCCGCCTGCCTGACCGGAGCTCCTTCCGATGCGCAGCGACAGCGCTCCTTCCGTCTCCGGCGGCACCAGCATCCCTTCGTCGCTCGACTTTCTCGTGGTCGGACTGGGCGCTTCCGCCGGCGGCCTGCGCGCATTGCAGGCGTTCTTCGAGGCGATGCCCGCCGAACCGGGCGCCGCCTTCGTCGTCGTGGTCCACCTGTCGCCCACGCACCTGAGCTCGCTGCCGAGCCTGCTGCAGGCGAAGACCGCAATGCCGGTGACGGCGATCGAAAAGCCGATGCCGATCGAGAAGAACCACGTCTACGTGATCGCGCCCAACCGGCTGCTCACGATGAACGACGACTTCCTGCAGCCGATCGAAATGCCGCCGCAGGAGCGCGGGCTCGCGATCGACCGCTTCTTCCGCTCCCTGGCCAACGTGCACCGCAACCACGCGGTGGCGGTGGTGCTCTCCGGCGCCTCCTCGGACGGTGCGCTGGGGCTGCGCGCGATCCGCGAGCAGGGCGGGCTGTGCCTCGTCCAGCAGCCCGACGATGCCGAGTTCGACGGCATGCCGCGCGCCGCGATCGCCAGCGGCTGCGCCGACTGGGTGCTGCCGGTGACCGGAATGCCGGCGCGCATCGGCGAGCTGGTGCGCACCACGCGCGAGATCCGCCTGCCGCCGATCGACGACGAAGCCGAAGCCTCGGCGATCGTCGAGCCGCACGCCGCGCGGATCGCCGAGTCCACGCTGCGCGAGATCCTGCTGCTGCTGCGCGCGCGCACCGGGCACGACTTTCGCAAATACAAGCGCGCGACGCTGCTGCGCCGCCTCGAGCGGCGCCTGCAGGTGCACGGCGTGCCGACGCTGCCCGCCTACCTGCAGCTGTTGCAGCGCGACACCGACGAAGCGCACGCCCTGCTGAAAGACCTGCTGATCGGCGTGACGAACTTCTTTCGCAATCCGGAAGCCTTCGACGCATTGATGCACGAGGCGATCCCGAAGATCTTCGAGCAGGCGGGCGACGGATCGGTGCGCGCGTGGGTGGCCGGCTGCTCGTCGGGCGAGGAGGCGTACTCGATCGCGATCCTGCTGTGCGAGCACGCGGCCACGCTGCCCTATCCGCCGCGCATCCAGGTCTTCGCCACCGACATCGACGAGGTCGCGATCGAGATCGCGCGCATCGGCCAGTACCCCGCGGCGATCGAGGTCGATGTCACGCCGGTGCGCCTGCGCCGCTTCTTCGATCGCGACCCGGCCGGCCAGTACCGGATCCGCAAGGAAGTGCGCGAGAAGGTGATGTTCGCTCCGCACAACCTGCTGCGCGATCCTCCGTTCTCGAAGCTCGACCTGATCTGCTGCCGCAACCTGCTGATCTACCTCGATCGCTCGATCCACGCATCGGTGCTCGGAGGTTTTCACTTCGCGCTGCGCCCCGGCGGCTACCTGTTCCTCGGAAGCTCGGAGTCGGTCGACACTACAGCCGAGCTCTACGCGGTCGTCGACAAGAAGCACCGCATCTTCCGTTCGACGGCGACGACCCGCGCGCCGCGCCCGCTGCCCCATCTCGATACGACGCCGGCTCCCGCGCGCCCCCTCGCCGCGCTCGATGCGGGCGCGCCGGCACGCCAGCACTCGCCCGGCGAACTGCACCGGCGCCTGGTCGCGCGCTACGCGCCTACCGTCCTCGTCGACGCCAACGGCAACATACTCGACGTCTCTCCCCAGGCCGCACGCTATCTGCAGGTACCCGGGGGAGAGCCCTCGTTGCATCTGGCGGATCTCGTACGGCCCGAGCTGCGCGCCGAACTGCGCGCCGCAATGTTCCAGGCGATCGCCGAAGGCCGCGTCGTGCATTCGCGCAGCGTGCGCGTCGAACGCGACGGCCGCGGGTACCTCGCCGGCGTGACGGCGCGCTGGGTCGGCGAGGAGGACAACGGCACGCGGCTGCTGCTCGTCGCCTTCGAGGAAGTGGAGGAGGCCGCCGGGGCGCCGGTCGCGGCAGCCGGCGGCGAGGATCCGGTCGTCGCCCACCTCGAGGAAGAGCTGCGCCGCCTGCGCGAGCAGCTGCAGACGACGATCGAGCAGTCCGACACCTCGACGGAGGAGCTGAAGGCGTCCAACGAGGAGCTGCAGGCGATCAACGAGGAACTGCGCGCCGCCACCGAGGAGCTGGAAACGAGCAAGGAGGAACTGCAGTCGATCAACGAGGAGCTGCTCACGGTCAACGCCGAGCTGAAGCTGAAGATCGAGGAAAAGGGCAAGATCAACGACGACCTGCAGAACCTCGTCAGCGCTACCGACATCGCCACCGTCTTCGTCGATCGCGCGATGACGATCAAGCGCTTCACGCCGCCGGCCACGCGCCTGTTCAACCTCATTCCCGGCGACGTCGGCCGATCGCTGCTCGACATCCGCCATCGGCTGCACTACGACTCGCTCGCCGCCGACGCCGCAGAAGCCTTCCAGTCGCTGCGCGTGATCGAGCGCGAAGTGGGCTCGGAGGACGGGCGCTGGTATCTCGCGCGCGTGCTGCCGTACCGGACCGTCGAAGACCGCATCGACGGCGCCGTGCTCAGCTTCGTCGACATCACGACACGCCGCCGCGCCGAGGAGGACGTGCGAAGGCTCAGCGAGAGCGCGCGCGACTTCGCGATGATCACCGTCGACCTCGAAGGGCGAATCACCACCTGGAACGTCGGCGCCGAGCGCGTCTTCGGCTACGCCGCCGACGAGGTGCAGGGCAGGTCGCTCTCGCTGGTGTTCGCGCCGGCCGACGTGGAACAGGGTGTCTTCGACGACGAGATGCGCATCGCGCGCGAGGAGGGCCGCGCCTCCGACGAGCGATGGCTGCTGCGCAAGGACGGCACACCGATCTTCTGCAGCGGAATTCTCGCCCCGCTGTACGAAGGCCCCAGGCTGTGCGGCTACGGCAAGATCGCGCGCGACATCACGCTCGCGAAGAAGGCCGATGTCGCGCGGGAGACGCTGCTGCGCAGCGAGAGCGCGGCACGCGCCGAAGCGCAATCGGCCAGCGAGATGAAGGACGAGTTCCTCGCGGTGATGTCGCACGAGCTGAAGCACCCGCTGAACCTGATCCAGCTCAATGCCGAGCTGCTTGCCCGCCTCCCCGAGGCAGGGGAGATTCCGGAAGTCGCCCGGGCGGCGATGGCAATCCGCCAATCGGTGCTCGGCCAGGCGCAGATCATCGACGACCTGCTCGATCTGTCGAGGATCAACACGGGCAAGCTGCGATTGCAGATGCGCGAATTCGACGCCTGCGACACGCTGCGCGCGATCGTCGCGACGATGGCGGAGGAGGCCGCAGGCAAGCGCATCGCGCTGTCGCTCGACGTTCCCGACGCGCCGCTGCGCCTCGAAGCCGATCCGATCCGTTTCGAGCAGATCGTCTGGAACCTGCTGAGCAACGCGCTGAAGTTCTCCTCCGAGGGAGACCGCGTCGACGTACGGCTGGCCGGAGAGGGGCGCGATGTCCGACTCGATGTGCGCGACACGGGTGCCGGCATCGAGCCCGCCATGCTCGGGCGAATCTTCGGGATGTTCGTGCAGGCCGAGCCGTCGTCGACGCGCCGCCAGGGCGGGCTCGGCGTGGGTCTCGCCGTGGTGCGGCACCTCGTCGACGCGCACGGCGGAAGCATCGAGGCGCACTCCGAGGGGCTCGGCAAAGGGAGCGTCTTCACGGTCTGGCTTCCGTCGAAGGCGATGCCGTCCGCATCGCCGTACGCGTCCGCGGCCCGCCCCTCGCTCGTCGGCAAGCGGGTGCTCGTCGTCGACGACGACGAGGCGAGCGCCGAGGTGCTGCGCCACCTGCTCGAGCTGGAAGGCGCGGGCGTCGTCCAGGCGAACGACGCGCACGGGGCGCTGGACGCGCTGCGTGCCGAGCGCTTCGATGCGCTCGTCACCGACATCGCGATGCCCGGTCTCGATGGATTCCAGCTCCTCTCGCGATTGCGCGCCGACCCCGGGCTGCGCGACCTGCGCGTCATCGCGCTCACCGGCGCCGGACGCGCTGCCGATGCGCGCCGCAGCGCGGAAGCCGGCTTCGACGGGCACCTGACGAAACCGCTGCAGCTCGACGAGTTGCTGCGCGTGCTGCACAAGGTGCTCGGAGCCTCTCCGACCCCCTGAACCCGTCTTGATTCACATCAAGGGCAACCCGGTCGGGCGCGGACAAGATGTTTACCTGATCAACAATTTCGGCAACAACTCCGCCCGGAGCGGTTGCCGGCCGTTACGCTCGGCAGGAGGCGGGGCAATGGCATCGATTCTGGCGGAAGACTCCACGGTGGTGGACGGCCCGGGCGCCGCAGCCCCGTCCCCGAAGCAGAAGAAGAAGCGCGCACGCTCGATCCTCGGCGTGATCGTCAACGGCCGCGAGCGCGAGGACGTCGTCCCCGACGGCATGCTGCTGCTCGACTACCTGCGCGAGGTGGTCGGTCTCACCGGCACCAAGCAGGGCTGCGACGGTGGCGAGTGCGGCGCCTGCACGGTGCTGGTCGACGACAAGCCCCGCCTGTCGTGCTCGACGCTGGCCGCGCAGATGGAAGGCCGGCGCATCGAGACCGTCGAGGGTCTGGCGCACGGCGGACGGATGAGCGCGCTGCAGCAGGCCTTCCACGAGAAGCTCGGCGCGCAGTGCGGCTACTGCACGCCCGGAATGATCACCACCGCCGAAGCGCTGCTGCGGCGCAATCCCGATCCCAGCCGCGACGAGATCAAGGCGGCGCTCGGCGGCAACCTGTGCCGCTGCACCGGCTACGTGAAGATCATCGAGTCGGTGGAGACGGCCGCCGCCGCGCGCAAGGTGGCGCCATGAGCATCGCGCAGCTCGAGAAGACTCGCGTCGGCACGGTGGGCGTGCGCACGCCGCTGATCGACGGCGTCGACAAGGTCACCGGCCGCGCGAAGTACACCGCCGACCTGCCCGCGGTGGGCGCACTGTGCGGCCGCATCCTGCGCTCCACCGAGCCGCACGCACGCCTGCTGGTCGTCGACACCTCGGCCGCCGAAGCACTGCCCGGCGTGGTGGCGGTCGTCACCGGCGACGACTGCCGCATCCCCTTCGGCGTGCTGCCGATCGCCGAGAACGAGTTTCCGCTGGCGCGCGAGAAGGTGCGCTACCGCGGCGACCCGATCGCGGCCGTGGCCGCCGTCGACGAGGCCACCGCCGCGCGCGCGCTCGAACTGATCCGCGTCGAGTACGAGAAGCTGCCGGCCTATTTCGACGCGAAGAAGGCGATGAAGCCGGGCGCCGAGCCGATCCACGCCGAGAAGCCCAACAACGTGCTGCGCGAAGTGCACGCCGAGTTCGGCGACACGGCAGCCGGCTTCGCCGCCGCGTATCTCGTGCGCGAGAAGAGCTACGACTACGCCGAAGTCTGCCACGCGCAGATGGAGCCCAACGCCACGCTCGCCGAGTACGACCCCGAGCGCGGCCACCTGACGCTGCACACGACCACGCAGGTCCCCTACTACGTGCTGCTGAAAGTCGCGCAGTGCCTCGAGATGGACCAGGCGCACATCCGCGTCGTCAAGCCCTTCCTCGGCGGCGGCTTCGGCCAGCGCACCGAGGCGCTGCACTTCGAGATCATCGCGGCGCTGCTCGCGCGCAAGGCGGGCGGCACCGTGCGCCTGCTGCAGACACGCGAGGAAACCTTCATCGCGCATCGCGGCCGTCCCGACACGAAGGTCACCGTCAAGCTCGGCATGACGCGCGAGGGCAGGCTCACCGCCTGCCACCTGCAGGCCACGCAGGAAGGCGGCGCCTACGCGGGCTACGGAATCATCACGATCCTCTACACCGGTTCGCTGCTGCACGGCATCTACGACATCCCGGCGATCAAGCACGACGCCTGGCGCGTCTACACCAACCTGCCGCCCTGCGGCGCACAGCGTGGCCACGGCACGGTCGACGCGCGCGCGGCCTTCGAATCGCTGATGAACGAGATGGCCGACGAACTGGGCATCGACCACATCGTCGTGCGCCAGAGAAACCTGCTGCCCGAGATCCCCTACGTCACCGCCTACGCGCAGCGGGTGATGAGCTACGGACTGCCCGAATGCCTGGAGAAGGTGAAGAAGGCTTCCGGCTGGGACGAGCGGCGCGGGAAGATGCCCAAAGGACGCGGGCTCGGCATCGCCTGTTCGCACTTCGTCTCGGGCACGACGACGCCGAAGCACTGGACCGGCGAGCCGCACGCGGTGGTCAACCTGCGCCTGGATTTCGACGGCGGCATCACCGTGCTGACCGGCGCCGCCGACATCGGCCAGGGCTCGAACACGATGGCCGCGCAGATGATCGCCGAAACGATGGGCGTCGACTGGCAGCGCATCCGCGTCGTATCCGCCGACAGCGCGCTCACCCCGAAGGACAACGGCAGCTATTCGTCGCGCGTCACCTTCATGGTCGGCAATGCGGCGATCGACGCCGCTCGGCAGCTCGAGAAGATCCTGATCGACGCGGCAGCCGCGAAGCTCGAGGCGAGTTCGCAGGACATCGAGCGCGAAGGCGAGATGTTCCGCGTCGCCGGTACCGACAAGGAACTGCACTTCCACGACGTGGTCAAGGCCGCGCTCGTCGACACCGGACCGATCACGGTGAAGGGCACCTTCACCAGCCCGAAGGAATTCATGGGCAGCAAGGAGATCCGCGCCAGCGCGATCGGCGCGACGATGGGCTTCTGCTACGCCGCGCAGGTCGTCGAATGCTCGGTGGACGAAGTCACCGGCAAGGTCACGGCCGAGAAAGTGTGGGTGGCGGTCGACGTCGGCCGCGCGCTCAATCCGCTCGCCGTAGAGGGCCAGGTGCAGGGCGGCGTGTGGATGGGCATGGGACAGGCGCTGTCCGAGCGAACCTTCTACAGCGAAGGCCGGATGATGCACGGCAACCTGCTCGACTACCGCGTGCCGACGATGGTCGAGAGCCCCGACATCGAAGTGCTGATCGTCGAGAGCATCGACCCGAACGGGCCTTTCGGCGCGAAGGAAGCGAGCGAAGGAATGCTCGCCGGATTCCTGCCGGCGCTGGCCGACGCCGTGCACGAAGCGGTCGGCGTGCGCGCCTACACGATGCCGCTGAACCCCGAGTGCATGAGCGACCTGCTCGAGGCCCGCGAAGGAGCGCAAGCATGAACCTGATGCCCGAACTGCGGCTGCATCGCCCCGAGACGCTCGACGAGGCGGTGCGCCTGAAGGCCGCGCTCTCCGGCGCGCGCTTCGTCGCCGGCGGCACCGACCTGCTCGTCAACCTGCGGCGCGGACTCGGCGAACCCGCCGACCTGATCGACCTCGGCGCGATCGCCGATCTCGCCTCGGTGCGGCGCGTCGAAGGCGCGCTGTGGCTGGGCGCCGGCGTCACGCTCGACGAACTCGCGCAGCACCCCGAGGTGCTCGCCCACTACCCTGCGGTGGCGCGGGCGGCGCTGCAGGTCGCCGGACCGAACCACCGCGCCGCCGCCACGCTCGGCGGCAATCTGTGCCAGGACACGCGCTGCGTCTTCTTCAACCAGAGCGACTGGTGGCGCAAGGGCAACGGCTACTGCCTGAAGTACAAGGGCGACAAGTGCCACGTCGTCGTCAAGAGCGACCGCTGCTACGCCACCTATCACGGCGACGTCGCGCCGGTGCTGATGGTGCTCGGCGCCGAAGCCGTGATCGCCACGCAGGGCGGGGCACGGCGCGCGAAGATCGCCCAGTTGTATCGCGAGGATGGCGCGGCGCACCTGACGCTCGCACCCGGTGAAGCGCTGGCCGCGGTCGTCCTGCCGGCGATGGACGGATGGCGCGCCGGCTACGCGAAGATGAGAGAGCGCGACGCGGTCGACTTCCCGCTGGCGGGCATCGCCGCCGCACTGCGACGCGACGGCGACCGGATCGGCGAACTGCGCGTGGCGGTCACCGGCACCAACTCGGCGCCGCTCGTGGTGCCGACGGCCGGACTCGCCGGGCGCGCGTGGGACGACGCGGCGGCGGCCGATCTCGTCGCCGTCCTCGGCAAGACGGGCAATCCGCTGAAGACGACGGTGGTCGGCGCCAAGTATCGTCGGCGCGTGATGAGGGCCATCGCGCGTAGGCTGATCGACACGCTGTGGGACGAAGCGGCGCAGGCCGACGGCGCGGCGCGAGCGTGAAGCGGGCGGCGGAGACGGCGGAAGCGCGGGCCACAGGTCCGGAGGTCTCGCGCGGCGACGCATCGCCGCATCACGAGGTCTCGCGAAGCAAACGATCGGCAGGCGCTGAGACACGCACTGAGGCACGCACTGAGGCACGCGCTGAGACACGCGCCGAGGCACGCACCGGCCAGCCGGTGTCCTTCGGACTGCTGCCGCAGGTGCTCGGCTACCACCTGCGTCGAACGCAGGTCGCGATCTTCCGGCACTTCTCGCGCACCGTCGGCGCCGAGATGGACATCACGCCGGGCCTGCTCGGCATGCTGCAGGTGATCGAGGCCAACCCGGGGCTAGCGCAGAGCCGCCTGGCCGAAGCGATGGAGGTCGACCGCTCGGCGATCGTCAAGGTCGTCGACCAGCTCGAAGGCCGCGGCCTCATCGTTCGCGAGCCCTCGCCTTACGACAAGCGCAGTTACAGCATCCGGCTCACCGACGCCGGTGCGTCGGCGCTGCGGCGGATGAAGACGCTGATGATGCGGCACGAGGACGAGTTCACGGCGGTGCTGTCGGAGAAGGAGCGGCGGCAGCTGATCGAACTGCTGGCGAGGCTGCACGGGGGGCGGTAGGGGGGTACGGTGGGCCGTCCACGCGGCGTTGCAACGCGCGGCACGGATGCCGGCGCAACACGTCGCGCGAGTCGACGCTGCCTGCGCTGCAGAATGCTGCATTTTCGGTTGCGCAAACCGTTTCGCGCACTCAAACGCCGCCTTTCGCAGCCCGCGCGTTAGGTACCTGGAATCCACCGGAACGCAGGTGTAGAGTTCCGCCGCCATGGCCGCCGCCGAGGACGCCGATGAAGTCCGCCCGTTTCCCCGCTGCGTTGTCGCTCGCCGCCTCGCTCGCCCTGCTCGCTGCCGCGCCCGCGTTCGGCGCTGCCGCGGGTGAAGAATGGGAGTACACGATCTCCGTCGAGTCGGAAGGCATGAAGATGCCGCCGTACCCGGTGAAGATGTGCATGGAAACCGAGCAGGGCGACATCCCGCCGCTCGAATCGAACTGCAAGTTGAAGAACCGCAGCATCAGCGGCGCAACGACCAGCTTCCACATCGTCTGCGGCCCGCCGGAGCCGGGAGAAGTGAAGGGGCAACTCACGCGTAAGGGCGATCGCGTCGAGGGCAACTACACCTTCATCAGCGAAGGCGAGCAGATGAAGATGACTACGGTAGGCCGCAGGCTCGGCAAGTGCGATCCGTCGAAGGAGCGGGGGCCGGCCGGGAAGGGGTGAACGGGGGACGCGTGAGCGGGCCCCTTGAGGGTGTCAGGGTTAAGCATAGACGTCTATGCTTAAACGCATAACCGCATGAAAGACGTTTCAAATCAACAAATTGCGGAACATCTTAAGCGGCTGAACACCTGGTGGGAGGACGGCGGCGCGGACGAAGCGACGCAAGCGCTGCGTCCACGAGCCTGTCTGGAGCCGGTTCGACGGTTGCTACAGGACCCGAACTTGCGCCGCGCTGTCGTCCTCCTCGGCCCGAGGCGCGTGCGCTGTACGCGCAGCGCTTCCATGAAAGGAGCGCAGTTGAACTACGCGCGCTGGGGAGCGGACCACTGTGAAGTCGACATGGTCGAGTTGTCGCCAGCGCTCGTTCCGACGTCGGCGCTGGAAATCAAGTGGAGCGACCAATACGTGCAACGGCCCGAAGGGCTCGAGGGCCTGATGAGATTCGCGCGCAAGAACCACCTCGCCCAGGTCTGGGCCACCACGCGTAGCGCCTTCGGAAAGAGGACCGTCGACGGCACCGAAATCCGTCAATGGCCGGCAGCTGTGCTGGCGTTCCACTACGGCGTGCGTGCGGTGCGTGGCCGCCTCGCTGGCCATTCGGCCGCGATCAAGGGAATCGAGGCGTAGACGACGAACCTCGCGCGGACATCCCGCTTCCGAAAGGGGCATCCCCGCAGACGACCGACCACGGCCGCTATCGTGTATCGCTTCCCCGACGAGAACGGCGGAACGCATGGCCAGCAACCGCCTGGAAGCCTTCAGCGACGGCGTGATCGCGATCATCATCACGATCATGGTCCTCGAGATGAAGGTTCCCCACGGCACGAGCCTGCGGACGCTCGCGCCGCTCGTTCCGGTGTTCCTGAGCTACGTGCTCAGCTTCCTGTACGTAGGCATCTACTGGAACAATCACCACCACATGTTCCAGGCGGTCGAACACGTCACGGGCGGCATCCTCTGGGCGAACCTGCATCTGCTGTTCTGGCTGTCGCTGTTTCCCTTCGTCACCGGCTGGATGGGCGAGAACCATTTCGCGCTCGTGCCTTCGGCGCTGTATGGGGGCGTGCTGCTGGCAGCCGCTGTCGCGTACTGGATCCTGCAGCAGACGATCATCGCGGCGCAGGGCGCCGACTCGCGATTGAAGGCCGCTGTCGGCAGGGACTGGAAAGGCAAGCTCTCGCCGATCGTCTACGCAACCGGGATCGCCTGCGCGCTCTTTCGGCCGTGGGTCGCGCAGGCGCTCTACGTCGCCGTGGCGCTGATCTGGCTCGTGCCGGATCGGCGGATCGAGAGTGCGCTGCGCGGCAAGGCCGATGTCGATCCGCGATGACAGCTACCCGTCCGCGAATCGCCCGCGTGCGTCAATGCCTCCAGCACGCGACCCAGTGCCCGGACGCAGACTCGCGCAGCGGCGGCGTCGCTTCGCGACACTGCGTCTGCGCAACCGGGCAGCGCGTCTGGAAGCGGCATCCGGGCAGCGGGTGCAACGGATCCGGCGGTTCGCCGCAGTTCATGATTCGCCGGCGGCAGCGTTGCACGGCCGGATCGGGCACCGGTATCGCCGACAGCAGCGCCTCCGTGTACGGATGCAGCGGCGAGTCGTAGATCGCATCGCGTCCGGCCAGCTCGACCAGCTTGCCGGCATACAGGATCGCAATGCGGTGCGAGATATGCCGGACAACGGCGAGGTCGTGCGCGATGAACAGATAGCTCAGCCCGAGCTCGCGCTGCAGGTCCTGAAGGAGATTGACGACCTGCGCCCGGACCGAGACGTCGAGCGCCGACACCGGTTCGTCGGCGACGATGAACTCGGGACTCAACGCGAGTGCACGCGCGATCCCGATACGCTGACGCTGGCCGCCGGAGAAGGCGTGGGGATACCGGTCAGCGGCATCGGCAGGCAGGCCGACGCGATGCAGCAGGTCGGCCACCTGCGCAGCTGCTTCGTCCCGTGTACGAGCGCGGCCATGCACGAGCAAAGGCTCGGCCACGATGTCGAGCACGCGCATGCGCGGATTCAGGCTCGCGTACGGATCCTGGAAGACGAGCTGCATGTGCTGGCGCAGCTTGCGCAAAGACTCCCCGCGCAACTGCGTGATGTCGTTGCCGCGAAAACGGATACTCCCGTTCGAAACCGGCAGGCGTCGCAGTACGGCGCGACCGATCGTCGTCTTCCCCGATCCCGATTCGCCGACCAGCCCGAGGGTCTCGCCTTTGTGCACGACGAAGGAAACGTCGTCGACCGCATGTACGGTCAACCGCTTCTGCCCCCAGAACCCGGTGCGTCCGACCGGAAAGCGCACGCTGAGGTCGCGCACCTCCAGCAGCACCTGCGCTGCGTCCTGCACGCCTTGCGGGCGCGCTGCGCGCTCCCGCAGGCATGAATCGACGAATTCAGAGTCCGTGGATACGGGCATCGAGAGCATGGATCGCCTGCTTTCGTTCTGCAACGAGTTCCGGCCAGGCGCGCTCGAATGCGTGCCAGCATGCCAGCCTGCGACCGTGTTCGTACGACAGCGCCGGGGCGGGTCCGTCGCATTCCTTGCCGTACACCGGGCAGCGCTGCTGGAAGCCGCAGCCAGGGGGCGCCGACACGAGATCCGGCGGCGCACCGTCGATCGCGATCAGCCGCTCGGCAACGTCGTCGTGCCGCGGCGTCGCGCGCAACAGCCCCTGCGTATACGGATGACCGGGACGCGCGAACAGGTCGACGGCTTCGCCGGTCTCCGCGATGCGGCCCGCGTACATCACCGCGACGCGATGGCAGACCTGCGCCACGACACCGAGATCGTGCGTGATCAGGATCACCGAAAGATGCAGGCGTTGCTGCAGTTCGGCAATCAGTTCGAGAATCTGCGCCTGCACCGTCACGTCGAGGGCGGTGGTCGGTTCGTCGGCGATCAGCAGTTCCGGTTCGCAGGCCAGTGCCATCGCGATCATCACGCGCTGGCGCATGCCGCCGGAGAGTTCATGCGGATGCTGGCGCAGGCGCCTGCCCGGCGCACCGATGTTGACCAGTGCGAGCAGCTCCTCGGCGCGGCGCCATGCCTGGGCAGGTGGCATCTTGAGATGTCGCACCAGCACCTCGACGAGCTGGGCGCCCACCGTCATCACCGGATTCAGCGAGGTCATCGGGTCCTGGAAGATCATCGACATCCGGTTGCCGCGCACTTCCTGCAGGCGCCGACGCCCCGCTTCGCCGAGCAGCGTCCGGCCGCGCCAGCGAATGTCGCCGTTGCAGATCTCGCCGGGCGCGTCGATCAGGCCCATCACCGCCTGCATGGCCACGCTCTTGCCGGAACCCGACTCGCCGACGATGCCCAGCGTCTCGCCCTGCTCCACGTGCAGCGACACTTCGCGCACCGCACGCACGACACCTCGTCGCGTCGTGAAGTGAACGCTGAGGTTCTCCACTTCGAGCAGCGGCGCGTTCACGTCGGTCTCCGGCGCTGGTGCACGGCGCGCCGTGCAAAACTCTTTTCGCGCTCCTGCGGATCGGACGCGATGCGAAGCCAGCTCGCCAGCAGGTTGACGCCGAGCACCGACATCGCGATCGCCGCGCCAGGGAAGGTCACCAGCCACCAGGCGCGGAACATGTATTCCTTGCCGTTCGCCACGTCGAGACCCCAGGAGGTGGCGGGCGGCTGTACGCCCAGGCCGAGAAACGACAGGGCCGCTTCGGCAAGCACGATCCGCGCGAACTCGAGGATGGCAAGCGTGAGCAGCGGCGACACGAGATTCGGCAGGACGTGGCGGAAAACCACGCGCAGCGACCGGCAGCCGACCATCTCCGCGGCCTCGACGTAGGGCAACTGGCGCACCGAAAGAACCGAGCCACGCACCATCCGTGCGTAGACCATCCATCCGTTGATCGCGAGCACCGCGATGAGCGATCCCATGCTGGGCCCGACGACGGCGAGGATGATCAGCGCGAGCAACAAGCCCGGGAAAGCGACCTGCGTATCGACCCAGCGCATGATGAAAGCATCGGTGCGGCCGCCGAAATAGCCCGCCAGCAGGCCCATCACCGTACCGAAGCCGCCGGCGAGCAGCACGACGCCGGCGCCCACCGCCAGCGAGACGCGCGAGCCGTGGATCAGCCGCGACAATACGTCGCGCCCGAGGTGGTCGGTGCCGAGCAGGTAGGTCCAGGTGCCCTTGTCGAGCCATACGGGCGGCAGCAGGCGTGCCCGCAGATTCTGCGCGGCCGGGTCGTGCGGCGCGATCAGCGACGCGAAAGCCGCGGTGAGGACGAGCAGCACCACCAGCGTCAGGCCGACGAGCGCGGTCTTGTCGTGCCGGATCTCGCGCCCCCATCCGCGCACGCTGGCGAACAATTCGTAGGGGCGCCCGCGCAGCGATTCGGCGACGGCGCTCATGTCAGCTTCATCCGGGGATCGACGCGCTGGTAAATCGCATCGAGCGCGATGTTGGTGACGACCACCAGCGCGGCCACGGTGAAGACCACCGACTGCAGCAGAATCAGGTCGTGACGCTCGATCGCCTGCATCGTGGCCAGGCCGAGTCCCGGCCAGGCAAACACTGTTTCGACCACCACCGAATAGCCGGCCAGGGCGCGGATCACTTCCCAGCCGGCGAGCGTGAGGATCGGTACCAGCGCATTGCGCAACGCGTGCACGCCGACCACGCGAAACCGCGACAACCCCTTGGCACGGGCCGTGCGCGCGTATTGCTGGTTCAATTCGTCGATCATCGCCGAGCGAACGGTCATCACCAGCCGCGCCAGCGCCGGCAGTGCCATCGTGATCATCGGCAGCACGACGTGCGCAGGCGTGCCCGTGCCCGAGGTCGGCAGCCAGTGCAGCCGCACTGCGAAGAGATAGATGAGAATCAGGCCGAGCCAGAACTGCGGAATCGAAAGCCCGGCGAGGCTGAATGAAACAGTGAACTGATCGGCGCCGCCGCCGGGCCGCAGCGCCGCGACGATCCCGATCGGAATCGCCAGCACGATCGCAAGACCGATGCCGAGGAATGTGAGCAGCAGCGTGGCCGGCAACTTTTCGAGCACGATCTCCATCGCGGGCCTTCGCTGCCACAGCGAATCGCCGAAGTCCAGGCGCGCGGCGCCGGCGACGAATTCGCCGAACTGGACGGCGATCGGCCGGTCGAATCCGAGTTCATGTTCGAAAGCGCTGCGCTGCTCGGCGGTTGCCTCGAGCGGCAGCATCATCGCGACCGGATCACCGACCATCCTCGTGACCACGAACACGATCACCGTCACGCCGAAGATGACGATGAGCCCGTGCCACAACCGGCTCAATAGATGGCGCCCCATGTCGCGCTCACCGGAACGACATTTCCTTGACCAGGATCTTTCCGTCCACGCGCGGCGTCCACTGCAGGCGCTTGCTCGTGCCGTAGACGTCCTCGATGTTCAGCAGCCACACGAAATAGGCGTTGTCCCACGCGCGCTGGACCGCCTGGTGATACATCGCGCGGCGCTTGCCCGTGTCGACTTCGGTACGCGCCGAGTCGATCAGCCGGGCCAGTTCGGCGTCGGTGTTCGATGCGCCCACGCCGCCGGCCTTGTAGTAGGCGGACAGGCTGCGGTCGGCGTCCATCATCTCGTTGGAATTGACGACGAAGATCGCGTCGGCCCGCGTGTTGCGATCGAAGAGGCGGTTCAGGTACTCGCCGAACTCGTAGATCTTCACGTCGACTTTCAG
>JAJPEN010000056.1 GCA_021166835.1 Burkholderiaceae bacterium
GGCTGCTGCCGAGGAGGGCTGCAAGCATTCCGATCGAGGCGAGAAATGCGGTCGATTGCATGATGAACTCCTTTGCGCGGAACTCCAGTCGATGGCGACTGTGCTTGCAGTGTGCGCACGTGAAGTTGAATCGATGCTGAATCCCAGACGGAACCCGAGACGCAGTTCTATGGCGACCGCAGCTATCGGGCGCGCGATCCGGAAGGGCACATCTGGACTTTCGCGCAGACCGTCCAGCAAGTGGCGCCGGAGGATTGGGACAGGAAGACGGGCCTGAAGACCCGAGTCTGGCCCTGAACCCGAAGATCGAGAACGAGCTCAGCCCCGTTGGGCCGCTTCGATCGCAGCGATGTCGATCTTCTTCATCTGCATCATCGCGTCGAAGGCGCGCCGGGCCGCGGCGGGATCGGGGTCGGCGATTGCGTCCGTGAGGGCCCGCGGCGTGATCTGCCACGACAGGCCCCATTTGTCCTTGCACCAGCCGCAAACGCTTTCCTCACCGCCGTTGTCGATGATCGCGTTCCACAGGCGATCGGTTTCGGCCTGGTCGTCGGTTGCGACCTGGAAAGAGAAAGCCTCGGTGTGGCGGAATTCCGGGCCACCGTTCAGGCCGAGGCAGGGAATGCCGATGACGGTGAATTCGACCGTCAGGATGTCGCCCTGCTTGCCGGCGGGGTAGTCGCCGGGCGCCCGAAGGACGGCTCCCACGGCGCTGTCCGGAAACGTCTCGGCGTAGAACTGCGCTGCCTCCAGCGCGGTGCCGTCGTACCAGAGACAGATCGTGTTCTTGCTGACCATTTTCCCTGAGTCCATTCGAAGTGCCGGCCGACTGCCACCTTGCCACCGGCTTCGAGGCGCTCCGCGACAAGCCCCTTCTTGCGGCTCAACCTCACGGTTGCACGGATTCGTTCCTGTCCGACGACGGTTTCAGCCGGTGAAGCGGACGCCCGCGCGCGATGCCAACGCGTCGAGGTTCCGGTCGAACGTCCACAGGGACGCGTCCGGCGTGAGAAGGGTGGCTGCCTGTTAGCATCGGCGCGCCCCTTCCGAACGGCATCTTCATGAAACTCCGCAACATCGCTGTCGCCTTCCTCGTCGCGCTCGTCGCGGTCGGCGCCGCCGGCTGGCTGAGCCTCGACAAGGAAACGCGCGGCCTGCTGGCGACCTTTCCGACCAACCGCGATCTCCTGTTCTGGACGCAGCCGCAGCGTGATGCGGCGTTTCGAGCGCTCGATCGGTTGCCGGTGCTGGCGAAGGCGCGCGACGTGCCGGCCGCAGACAAGGTGCTGCCGCTGCCGCCGGGGCCGCCGCTGAAGCTCGCGCTCGATGTCGACGACTACATGGCCGCACAGCGCAGCGCAGCGCTGCTCATCGTGCACGACGGCAAGCTGCGCCTCGAGCGCTACGGGCTCGACTTCGACGCGCGCGGCCGCTGGACGAGCTTTTCCGTCGCGAAGTCGATCACTTCCGTGCTGGTGGGTGCGGCGCTTCGCGACGGCTTCATCCGCAGCATGGACGACAAGGTCAGCGACTACATCCCGGAGATGAAGGGCTCGGCCTACGACGAGGTGAGCATCCGGCAACTGCTGACGATGACTTCGGGCGTGCGCTGGAACGAGGACTACGCCGATCCCGAATCGGACGTCGCGCGCTTCAACAATCACAAGCCCGAAGACGGCGTCGATGCGCTGGTGAGCTATCTGCGGCGGTTGCCGCGCGAAGTGCCTGCGGGCACTCGCTGGCACTACAGCACCGGCGAGACGAATCTCGTCGGCATTCTCCTCGGGCGCGCGATCGGCAAGCCGCTGGCCGACTATCTGTCGGAGAAGATCTGGAAGCCTGCCGGCATGGAGCAAAAGGCCACGTGGATCCTCAGCCGTACCGGCAACGAGATCAGCGGCTGCTGCATCCAGGCGGCGGCGCGCGATTACGCGCGCTTCGGGCTCTTCGTGCTGAACGGAGCGCGCGTCGACGGCCGGAGCATCGTTCCCGACGGCTGGCTGGCCGAAGCGACGACGGCGCGAACGGAGATCGACGTGCCCGAGCGCGGCTACGGCTACCAGTGGTGGACCTACGCCGACGGCAGCTACGCTGCACGGGGGATCTTCGGGCAGGGCATCTTCATCGACCCGAAGCGCCGCATCGTGATCGTCTCGAATGCGAACTGGAGCGGCGGCGCGCGGGATCCGAAGGCGATGCAGGCGCGCGACGATTTCCATCGAGTCGTGCAACAGGCGATCGACGACGAGGCGCGACCCTGACCGGAACTGTCTGCGGAAGTGACCCTCGGTCATCCCGGTAGTGGTCTACTGCTCGGATCTGGCCTCGAGGAGGACGATGATGGCGAAATACTCGATCGGCGATCACGTGAGCTGGAATTCCGAAGCGGGCCGGGTGACCGGCCGGATCATCCGGATCCATCACGCGGATTTCGATTACAAGGGCCATCGGCGTCGAGCGTCGAAAGACGACCCCCAGTACGAAATCAAGAGCGACAAGACGGAGCACGTTGCTGCGCACAAGGAAGCCGCGCTCACGAAGATCGACTGACGAGACAAGGCACTCATGGGGGCTTCGGCAATCGAACTGCCCCGGCGCATCCGGTGACTCGTTGCCCGAAGCTGGTAGACGGGGGACTCGGGAGCCGCCGTCCTATCCGCCCGAACGAGCCTCGCGCTCCAGCAGCGCCCGCTTGCGTTCGACTCCCCAGCGGTAGCCCGACAGATCTCCGTCGCGCCGCACCACGCGGTGGCACGGAATGGCCACCGCGATGCGATTCGCCGCGCATGCCTGTCCGACCGCACGCACCGCGCGCGGGGCGCCGATGCGCTCGGCGATCTGCGCGTAGCTGAGCGTTTCGCCAGGCGGGATCGCGCGCAGCGCCTGCCAGACGCGCTGCTGGAACGCCGTGCCGCGCACGTCGAGCGGCAGCTCGAGCCCGAGCTGCGGCGCCTCGATGAAGCCGATCACCTGTGCGACGTTGCGCTCGAAGCCGGCATCGCCGCCCACCAGCCGAGCATGCGGGAACTGGTCCTGCAGTTCGCGTACCAGCGCGTCCGGGTCGTCGCCCAGCAGGATCGCGCATACGCCTCGCTCGCTCTGCGCGACGGCGATTGCGCCGAGCGAGCACTGTCCGACGGCGAAGCGGATCTCGGTGTCCCGGCCGCCGTCGCGCCACGTGCTCGGCGGCATTCCCAGGACGGCGTCGGACGCTTCGTAGAGACGGCTGCTCGAACCGAAGCCGGCGCGGTACATCGCTTCGGTGATCGTCGCGGCCTCGCCCAGCGCGCTGCGCAGGCGCCGCGCGCGATGCGCGGCGGCATAGGCCTTCGGCGTCAGTCCGGTCGTGGCCTTGAAGACGCGATGGAACCAATGGCGGCTCATTCCGGCATGCGCGGCGAGCGAGGCGAGGTCGGGCACGACCTCGGCCGCTTCGATGCGCCGGCACGCTTCGGCGATGCACGCGGCACGCCGTGCGTCGAGCGCGCTGTGCCGGTTACGGCGGGCGGCAGGTCGCGAATCCGGTGCAGCGCCGGTGCGGCTTGTCGCGGCATGCGATGCGGGCAGGGCGACGTTCATCGTCGACTCCGTGGCTTTTGCTTCCATGCGACGAAGATAGGACGAATCTCGCGCCCGCGCACTCCGTTTCTTGCGCTCGACGCGCTGCTTCGAATGAGCGGGGGCGATCGGAGTGTGAACAGGCCCTACCGCTTCGCGCCGATCAGCTCGAGCACGGTCTCGGGCGGCCTGCACAGCCGTGTGCCCTTCGGCGAGACGACGATCGGCCGCTCGATCAGGATCGGGTTCGCCGCCATCAGGTCGAGCAACTGGTCGTCGCTCCACTTGGCGTCATCCAGCTGCAGCTCGGCATAGGGCGGCGCCTTGCGTCGCAGGATGCTTCGAACGGGTGCGTGCATCTCGGCGACCAGCCGGGCGAGGGTGTCGCGATCAGGCGGCGTCTTCAGGTACTCGACGATCCGCGGCTCGACCCCGTTCTCCCGCAGCATTCCCAGCACCTTGCGCGAGGTGCTGCACGACGGATTGTGATAGATGGTGACATTCATATCGACCCCTGCATCATCCATTCGAAAGGCATCGAAGCATACGGCAACGGGGTCGCCCGCAGGCTGGTGCTAGCATCGCCGCGAAATGCCCGCCACGTCCTTCTCCGTCTTCGATACCGCGATCGGGCGCTGCGCGATCGCGTGGAACGCGAAGGGGATCGTGCGCCTGCAATTGCCCGAGCCGAGCGACGCGCTCACCTGCGCGCGGCTGCTCCGGCACCTGCCCGACGCCACGCAGGCGGAGGCGCCGGAGTCGATCCGGCGGGCGATCGAGCGCATCAGCGCGCTGCTGAACGGCGCGCACGACGACCTCGCCGATCTCGTGCTCGACATGGAAGACGTGCCGCCGTTTCCTCGGCGGGTCTACGAACTGGTCCGTTCGATCGGCCCGGGCCGCACCATCACCTACGGCGAAGTGGCCGAGCGGCTCGGCGAGCCGGGCGCCGCGCGCGCGGTCGGCCAGGCGCTCGGCGAGAACCCTTTCGCGCCGGTGGTGCCCTGCCACCGCGTGCTCGCCGCCGGCGGACGCTCGGGCGGCTTCTCGGCGGCCGGCGGCGTTTCGACGAAGCTGCGCATGCTCGAGATCGAGAAGGCGCGTATCGGCGACGCGCCGGGCCTGTTCGACGAAGCCGCGTCCGCGGTGTCGGAGCAGGGCGCGCCGACCGCTGCCGACGCAGCCACCGCTGCCGAGGCGCCGTGCGCTACCGACGCGCCGTCCGGCGGGAACGGCCAGGCCTTCGGCCCGATCGACGAATCGATGATGCGCCTGGCGCTCGAGCAGGCGCGCTGCGCGCAGGAGCGCGGCGAAGTGCCGGTGGGCGCCGTCGTCGTGCGTGGCGGCGAAGTGCTGGGCGTCGGCTTCAACCAGCCGATCGGCGCGCACGATCCGAGCGCGCACGCCGAGATCATGGCGATGCGCGCCGCCTCGGCTGCGCTCGGCAACTACAGGCTCGTCGGCTGCGACCTCTACGTCACCCTCGAGCCTTGCGCGATGTGCGCCGGAGCGATCCAGCATGCCCGCATCGCGCGCGTCGTATACGGCGCGCGCGACCCGAAGACGGGCGCCTGCGGCAGCGTGGTCGACCTGTTCGCCGAGCCGCGGCTGAATCATCACGCGCGCGTGCGCGACGGCGTGATGAACGAGGACTGCGGCGCGTTGCTGTCCTCCTTCTTCGCCGAGCGGCGTCGCCGCTGAAGTCCGCCTCGGACCGGGTTCCCCCCTTGCTGCCTCGAGGGTTCATGGGCGGCCCGAGGGCGCGCCCGGCTTCGAGGAGGAACGATCCATGGCAAGAAATCCCTACGGCAACGGTCGGCGGGGCCCCGATTCCCGCCCGCGCGACAGCCTGCGACAGTCGGCGTATCCAGATAGATACGCGGACAGATACGCCGCCGAATACCCGCGCGAATACACCGACGACCTCGACGAGGGCCGCTTCCAGACGCACCCGATGCAGCGCGCGGGAAGCGGCTTTGCGCAGGCTGAACCATCGCGCGGATCGCGCTACGGCTCGCGGGAGTCGAATTACGGCGGGCGGGAACCGCGCTACGGCGAGGAGCGACGCTACGCAACGGAGTATCCCGCCGCGCGCGGCTACGGCACGCCCGAGTCGCGTTACGGTGCGCAACGCCCGCGCAACCGCGGTCCACGCAACTGGCAGCGTTCGGACGAGCGCATCCGCGAGGACGTCTGCGAACGGCTGGCCGCGCTCGACGACGTCGACGTCTCGGATGTCAGCGTTGCCGTCGAGCAGGGCAACGTGCGCCTGACCGGCAGCGTGGTCCAGCGCGGCGACAAGCATCGCATCGAGGACGTGGCGGACGACTGCGCGGGCGTGCGCGAGGTCGACAACCAGATCCGCGTGCGTCGGGACGACGCGCGCAGCCCGGGCGGCTTCTGGGGGCATCTGTTCGGCTTCGAGTCGGGTACGAAGGCACGCGACGTGATGACGCGCGAGCCGATCACGGTGTCGCCGGACGACACCGTGCAGCACGCCGCGCAGATCATGAAGGACGCGGACGTCGGCTCGGTGCCGGTGTGCGACGGCCAGCGCCTGCAGGGCATGGTCACCGATCGCGACATCGCCGTGCGCGTGGTCGCGGCGGGCCTGCCCGCCGACACGACGCAGGCCTCGCAGGCGATGACCGCCGAGGTGTTCTGGTGCTACGAGGACGACGACATCGCCGACGTTCTCGACAAGATGGGCGAACAGCAGGTGCGCCGCATTCCGGTGGTCGATCGCGACCACAAGCTGACCGGAATCGTCTCGCTGGGCGACATGGCGGTGCAGCGCTCGGGCGACCAGGTCGAGGACGCGCTCGAGGAGATCTCGATGCCGTCGTCGAAGGGAGCGACGAGCGCGGGCCCGACGATGTCGCCGACGGGATCGTCGCAACGCCACTGAGTCCGGCCGCGGGGACAAGAAAAGCCCGGCTCGATGGCCGGGCTGTCCCGCGAAGCCCGGCGCCGCGGCCGGACTGTGTCACGAAGCCCGGCGCGGCGGCCGGGCCATGCCACGAGGTCCGCCACGGCGGGCGGACCTGGCGCTACTGGATCTTCGCCTTCGCGCGCAGGTCCTGCTGCAGTTGCTGCACGCGCTTGCGCTCCAGTTCCTGCTGGATCTGCGGGCGGACCTGCTCGAGCGGCGGCGCCTTCGCCTCTCGCACGTCGTCCAGGCGGATGACGTGCCAGCCGAACTGCGATTTCACCGGCTCTTCGGTGTACTTGCCCTTCTCGAGCTTGACCATCGCGTCGGAGAACTCCTTGACGAAGGTGCCGGGCGTGTTCCAGTCGAGGTCGCCACCGGATTGCGCCGAACCCGGGTCCTTCGATTTCTTCGCCAGCTCCTCGAACTTCGCGCCCTTCTTCAGCTGCGCGATGATCGCCTTGGCCTCGTCCTCGGTCTCGACCAGGATGTGACTGGGCCGGTATTCCTTCTCGCCGACCTGCGTCTTGAGCCGGTCGTATTCGGCCTGGATCTCGCCGTCGGTGATCGGGTGCGCCTTCAGGTAATCGCGGATCGTCGCGCGGATCAGGATTTCCTGGCGCGCGTTCTCCAGTTGCCTCTGCACGTCGCTGTTGCGAGCCAGGCCCTTCTTCTCGGCCTCCTGGACGAACAGCTCGCGCGCGATCAGCTCGTCGCGCACCGCTGCGCGCAATTCCGGGGTATCGGGCCGGCCCTGCGCGGCGAGCACCTGGACGAATTCGTCGACCCTTTCCTTGGGAATCGGCTTGTTGTTGACGATCGCGGCGTTCTGCGCGAAAGCGAACGAAGCGATCGGAAGCAGCACGAGCGCTGCGGTCCGCGCGAGACGCAGCGAACGGTTCCGGTGCATAAAGAATCCTTGTACAGGCATGAAGGATGCGCGGGCTGCGCAGATCGGCGGGACGGCCGCGGGGAAGGGCGGCTCAGGCTTCGGCGGAAGAACCGTCGGGTCTCTCGGTGGGCGTGAGGGCTTCGATCGCGAGCGCGTGAATGCGCTGCGGCATCCAGTCGTGCACGGCATCATACACGAGGCGATGGCGCAGCACGGTGCGCAGTCCGTCGAAGCGGCCGCTGACGATGCGGACATGGAAATGCCCCGCGCCACCGGCCGCTCCCGCGTGACCGGCATGAAGCGCGCTGTCGTCGCGCAAGGCGATGTCGGCGTCGGGAAAGGCGCCTGCCAGCCGCTCGCGGATTTCGTCGAGCGTGGGGCGCCTCATGGGCGTCGGCACGGGCTTCGTCACGGGCTTTCTTCCTGCACGTGGCGCCCGACGTACAGCGCCTGCGCGAGGACGAACGCCAGCGTCAGCCCCGTGGTGCCGAAGAGCTTGAAGTTCACCCAGGTGTCGGTGGGGAAGCGATAGGCGACGAACAGGTTCAGCGCCGCCATCACGACGAAGAACCCCACCCACAGCAGGTTCAGCCGCGACCAGATCGACTCGGGCAGCGCGATCTGCTTTCCCATCGCGGAGCGGATCAGGTTGCGATCGAACAGCAGCTGGGCCGCGCCGAGAACCAGCGCGAACAGGCCGTATAGCACCGTGGGCTTCCACTTGATGAAGGTCTCGTCCTGCAGCAGCAGCGTCATGCCGCCGAACAGCACGATGATCGCCAGGCTCGCCCACTGCATTCCCTCGACCCGCTTGCGCCGGGCGAGAAGCCAGCCGATCTGCCCGATGCTCGCGACGATCGCCACGCCGGTGGCGACGTAGATGTTCGCCGCCTTGTAGGCGACGAAGAACAGGACGACCGGGAACAGGTCGAAGAGCAGCTTCATGGCGTCAGTATATGATCGCGGATTCGCTGGAGATTCCGATGGCCGAACGTACCCGAAATCGCCGCAACACGCTCGAGCGGCGTTGCCTTCCCAAGTCGCTCAAGCGCCTCTTCAACGGCTCGAAGCGACCGATCTTCCGCATGCTCGAGAAGGTCAAGCGCAGCTAGAGAAGCGCTCACCCGGACCCTTCGCGGGTCTCCGGCTCGAAACGCAGCGACGCCGAGTTGATGCAGTAGCGCAGGCCGGTGGGCGGCGGCCCGTCCTCGAAGACGTGGCCCAGGTGCGCGTCGCAGGCGGCGCACAGCACCTCTACCCGGCGCATCCCGTGGCTCGTGTCGACGCGCTGCGCGAGATTCTCCTCGCGGATCGGCGCCCACCAGCTGGGCCATCCGCTGCCCGATTCGTATTTGCGCTCCGCGGCGAACAGCGGCGTGCCGCAGCACACGCAGACGTAGCGTCCCGCCTCGTGGTGGTCGTAGTAGCGCCCGCTGAACGCGCGCTCGGTGGAGCCCCGGCGCGCGATCGCGTATTCCTCGGGCGAGAGCTGGGCGCGCCACTGCTCGTCGGTCTTCTCGACCCGCCGGGGTGTTCCGGCTTTCGGGCTGTTCATGAGCCGCTGACCTCCGTTCTTCGATCGCTTCGATTCGATCGGTCCATTCTAGGCCGCTCGTGGGGAAGGCCCGGGCGACCCCTGTCGAACGCTAGAATTCCGCTGAACCGGCGCCCGGCGCGGCGCGAACGGGACCACGAGATCAGGAGAAGGAGACATGCAAGGCTTGATGATGGACATGCCGCTGCTGGTATCGAGCATCCTGCAGCACGCCGCGCGCCATTTCAGCGACACCGAGGTCGTGTCGCGACGCGTCGAAGGCGACCTGCACCGCTACACCTACGCCGATTGCGAGCGGCGTACCCGCAAGCTGGCCGACGCTTTCGTGCGCACCGGCGTCGGCATCGGCGATCGCGTGGCCACGCTCGCCTGGAACGGCTATCGGCATCTGGAGCTGTATTACGCGGTGGGCGGCATGGGCGCCGTGATCCACACGTTGAACCCGCGGCTGCATCCGCAGCAGATCGCCTGGATCGTCAACCATGCCGGCGACGAGCATCTGGCCTTCGATCTCACGTTCCTGCCGATCGTCGAAGCGATCGCCGAGCACTGCCCGAACGTGAAGAGCTGGATCGCGATGTGCGACGCCGATCGCCAGCCGAAATCCGACAAGCTTCCGAATCTCGTCAATTACGAGAGCTTCCTCGAGCAGGGCAGCGAAGGCTTCGAGTGGCCGCAGCTCGACGAGCGTACGGCCGTCGGCCTGTGCTACACCTCGGGCACCACCGGCAATCCGAAAGGCGCGATGTACACGCATCGCTCCACCGTGCTGCACGCCTACGCGTCGGCGCTGCCCGACGGCATGGGCGCCTCGTCGCGCGACTCGATCCTGCCGGTCGTGCCGATGTTCCACGTCAACGCGTGGGGCGTGCCGTACTCCGCGCCGCTGGTCGGCGCCAAGCTCGTGTTCCCCGGCCCGCAGCTGGACGGCAAGTCGATCTACGAACTCTTCGAGGCCGAGGGCGTCACTTTCTCGGCCGGCGTGCCCACCGTCTGGCTCGGGCTGCTGCAGCACATGAAGCAGACGGGGGCGAAGTTCTCGACGCTGCAGCGCACGGTGATCGGCGGCTCGGCGTGTCCGCCGGCGATGATCCGCGCCTTCCGTGAGGAATACGGCGTCGAGGTGATCCATGCCTGGGGCATGACCGAGATGTCACCGCTGGGCACGCTGTGCAAGCTGCAGAACAAGCACCTGAAGCTGCCCGAGGCGGCGCAGCAGAAGCTGCTCGAGAAACAGGGGCACGTGATCTTCGGCGTCGACATGAAGATCGTCGACGACCAGGACAACGAGCTGCCGTGGGACGGCCAGACCTTCGGCAACCTGATGGTGCGCGGGCCGTGGGTGGTCAAGGAGTATTTCCGCGGCGAGGGGGGCGACCCGCTGCACTACGACGCCGACGGGCGCGGCTGGTTTCCCACCGGCGACGTCGCCACGATCGACGCCGACGGCTACATGCACATCACCGACCGCAGCAAGGACGTCATCAAGTCGGGCGGCGAGTGGATCAGCTCGATCGAGCTGGAGAACCTGGCGCTCGCGCATCCGGCGGTGGCCAATGCCGCCGTCATCGGCGTGTCGCACCCGAAGTGGGACGAGCGCCCGCTGCTGGTCGTGGTGAAGAAGCCCGACGCACAGGTGACGCGCGAGGAACTGATCGCCTACTACGAGGGCAAGGTCGCCAGGTGGTGGACGCCCGACGACGTGCAGTTCGTCGAGCAGATCCCGCTGGGCGCCACCGGCAAGGTGCTGAAGACGAAGCTGCGCGAGCAGTTCGCCGACTACCGGCTGCCGGAGACGGCCTGAACTCGCGGCGCTCGCAGTCCGAAGCGGCCGCGAGTGCCTCGCCTGCTCGCGCAGGTCACGCGCAGGTCACGAGAACCAGCGCAGCACGGCGGCGCCGACGAGCGCCGTTGCCCCGAGCCCGGCCAGCGCGTGCCAGCCGCGGTCGCGTGCGCGCGCGCTCCAGCGCACGCCGCGAGCGAGCATCAGCGCGGAGAGCGACAGGCCGGCGGCGGCGCACAGCACCTTGACGACGAGCGCGGTTCGCGCGATCGCGCTCAGGTCGGGTAGCACGCCGTAGTAGTGCAGGCTCGTCAGCCCGAAGGAAACGCCGCTGGCGATCTGGACGACCCACGCGACGACGACGAGCCTGGCGAGCGCGCCCCGGGCCGAGTCCGATGCGAAGACCGGCCGCGACGCGGCGATCGGCGCCGCGGTGACGGCGACCGCGCCGAAATTGTGGACGAGCTGCACGAGCGCGTAGGCGAGGTTCTCCATGCGCTGCCGCGCGCTCAACCGCCGGGGCGGGTCGCGCGCGCCTCGCCCTTCACTCGACGACGACCTTCACGCAATCCTCGACCCTGATCGGCGTGTGCGCCTTGTTGACGATCTTCACGCACAACCGGTGCGGGCCCGGCGGCAGCGTCTCGAGCGTGTAGCTGCCCTTGCGCTGGCGCAGGATCCCGACTTCCTTGTCGTCGACGTAGACGTGCACGTGGTCGCCGCGCGGGCCGGGGTCGACTTCGTAGACGAGGCGGTTCTGCTCCATCGCATCGAGTTTCGCGCCGTCGGCAGGCGCCTCGATGCGCACGTGGGGCTCGGCCCGCGCGAGCGGTGCGACGGCGATCACGGCGGCGCCGACGCAGGCGAGCAGGAACGGTCGCACGAACGGTCGTAGTATCGGCAAGGTCATTCCTCCCTCTGCGACGCTGCACCCTTATAGCATCGGAGCGATGCACGTGTTGCGGCAACCCTTCCTGTGGAGGCTATCCGGATGAACGGAACCGACAGTTTTTCAGCACGCGACACCCTCGCGGTGGGCGACCTTTCGTACGAGATCTGGCGGCTGTCGGCGCTCGAGCGCGCGGGCTTCGACGTGGCGAGCCTGCCGTACTCGATGAAGATCCTGCTCGAGAACCTCCTGCGCAACGAGAACGGCGCCGACGTCACGCCCGACGACATCCGCGCGCTGGCCGGATGGAATCCGGCCGCGCAACCCGACACCGAGATCCGCTTCACGCCGGCGCGCGTCGTGCTGCAGGACTTCACCGGCGTGCCGGCGGTCGTCGATCTCGCGGCGATGCGCGACGCGATGCGCGTCCTGGGCGGCGACCCGTCGCGGGTCGATCCGCTCGCGCCGGTGGAACTCGTGATCGACCACTCGGTGATCGTCGACGTCTTCGGCACGCCGCAGGCCTTCGAGCGCAACATCGAGATCGAGTACCAGCGCAACCACGAGCGCTACCAGTTCCTGCGCTGGGGGCAGGGCTCCTTCGGCAACTTCCGCGTGGTGCCGCCCGACACCGGCATCGTCCACCAGGTGAACCTCGAGTACCTGGCGCGCGTCGTCTTCGTCGACGAACGCGACGGCCGGCGCATCGCGTATCCCGACACCTGCGTGGGCACCGATTCGCATACGCCGATGGTCAACGGCCTGGGCGTGGTCGGCTGGGGCGTCGGCGGCATCGAGGCCGAAGCGGCGATGCTCGGCGAGGCGGTGTCGATGCTCATTCCGCAGGTGGTCGGCTTCAAGCTGTCGGGCCGCCTGCGCGAGGGCACCACGGCCACCGATCTCGTGCTCACGATCACCGAGATGCTGCGCCGGCACGGCGTGGTCGGGAAGTTCGTCGAGTTCTACGGGCCGGGCGTGGCGGCCGTGCCGCTGGCCAATCGCGCGACCATCGGCAACATGAGCCCGGAGTACGGCTCGACGATCTCGATCTTCCCGATCGACGACGAGACGCTGCGCTACCTGCGCCTGACCGGCCGCCCGCCCGAGAGGATCGCGCTGGTCGAGCGCTATGCGCGCGAACAGGGGCTGTGGCACGACCCGAACGCCGAACCGCGCTATTCCGAGCGGCTCGAACTCGATCTCGACTCGGTGGTGCCGTCGATCGCCGGACCGAAGCGGCCGCAGGATCGAATCCTGCTCTCGCAGGCGAAGCAGGCATTCCGCGGCGCGCTGTCCGCCTACGTGAGCGAGCCCACCGAGAAAGGGAAGGAGAGCGGCTACGACGAAGCGGTGGCCGAGAGCTTCCCCGCTTCCGACACCCCGGCCTTCGAAGTCGAGCATCGTGCCGGCGCTTCCGGCACGACGGCCGCGCCCATCCCGCGCCCCAGCGAAGCGCCGCGCGACTACGCGGCGAAGTCCGCCGGCCAGCGTCCCCGCCGGCCGGCGACCCTGCGCCTGGACGGCGGCGCAACGGCCGAGATCGACCACGGGGCGATCGTCATCGCCGCGATCACCTCGTGCACGAACACGTCGAACCCTTCGGTGATGATGGCGGCCGCGCTGCTGGCGAAAAAGGCCGTCGAGCGCGGCCTCGAGCGCCGGCCATGGGTCAAGACGAGCCTGGCGCCCGGCTCGAAGGTCGTCATCGACTACTACGAGCGGGCGGGCGTGCTGAAGTACCTCCGGCAGCTGGGCTTCGAGCTGGTCGGCTTCGGCTGCACGACCTGCATCGGCAACTCGGGCCCGCTGATCGAGGAGGTGAGCCGCGCGGTGCGGGAGAACGACCTGTCGGTGGCGGCGATCCTCTCGGGCAACCGCAATTTCGAGGGGCGCATCCACGCCGAGGTGAAAATGAACTACCTCGCGTCGCCGCCGCTCGTCGTCGCCTATGCGCTGGCCGGCACGATGGACATCGACCTGATGCACGAGCCGCTGGGGCGCGACAAGGACGGCAAGGACGTCTTCCTGCGCGACGTCTGGCCGAGCGCCGCCGAGGTGCAGGCCGCGGTCGACGCCTCGCTCGCCTCGTCGATGTTCGTCGACTGCTACGCGGACGTGTTCACCGGCGACGAGCGCTGGCGCTCGCTGCCCACGCCGCAGGGCGATCTCTTCGCGTGGGACGAAAGCTCCACCTACGTGCGCCACCCGACCTACTTCCAGGGAATGCAGCGCACGCCTCCGCCGGTGGCGGACATCCGCGGCGCACGCGCGCTCGCGCTGCTGGGCGACTCGGTCACCACCGACCACATCAGTCCGGCGGGCTCGATCGCGCGCAGCTCGCCGGCGGCCGAATACCTGGTCGCCGCCGGCGTCGCGCCGGCCGACTTCAACTCCTACGGCTCGCGTCGCGGCAACCACGAGGTGATGATCCGCGGCACCTTCGCGAACATCCGGCTGCGCAACCGGCTCGCGCCGGGCACCGAAGGCGGCTTCACGCGCGACTTCACCCGCGACGGCGCGCCGGTGTGCACGATCTTCGAGGCGTCGCGCAGCTACCAGGCGGCCGGCACGCCGCTCGTCGTGCTCGCCGGGAAGGAATATGGTTCGGGCTCTTCGCGCGACTGGGCGGCCAAGGGTACGATGCTGCTCGGCGTTCGTGCGGTGATCGCCGAGTCCTTCGAGCGCATCCATCGCTCGAACCTGATCGGCATGGGCGTGCTGCCGCTGCAGTTCCCCGCCGGCGCGAGCGTCGATTCGCTCGGCCTGACCGGCGAGGAGCGCTTCGACATCGAAGGCATCGTCGCGCTGAACGAGGGGCTCACGCCGGCGGTCGTGCACGTGCGCGCCGGCCGCGTCGAATTCGACGCGGTGGTGCGCATAGACACGCCAGCCGAGGCCGACTACTACCGTCACGGAGGAATCATGCAATACGTGCTGCGTCGCCTGCTCGAAGAGGGCGCATGAAGCCACGCGTTCTCACCGGGATCACCACCACCGGCACGCCCCATCTGGGGAACTACGTAGGCGCGATCCGACCCACCGTGCGCGCGAGCCGGGATGCGCGCTTCGACTCCTTCCTGTTCCTTGCCGACCTGCACGCGCTCGTCAAATGCGACGAGCCCGAGCGGGTGCGGCGATCGCGATTGCAGATCGCGGCGAGCTGGCTCGCCGCCGGCCTCGATCCGGCGAAGGTGACGCTGTACCGCCAGTCCGACATCCCGGAAATACCCGAGCTGACGTGGATTCTGGGCTGCGTCACCGCCAAGGGGTTGATGAACCGCGCGCACGCCTACAAGGCCGCGGTCGATCGCAACAACGCCTCCGGCGAGGACCCCGACGCCGGCATCAGCATGGGGCTGTACAGCTACCCGGTGCTGATGGCCGCCGACATCCTGCTGTTCAACGCGCAGTTCGTGCCGGTGGGCCGCGACCAGATCCAGCACGTCGAAATGGCGCGCGACATCGCGCAGCGCTTCAACCGCGTCTTCGGCAGCGGCGACGGCCCCTTCGTGCTGCCGCAGGCGCAGGTCGAGGAGCACGTGGCCACGCTGCCCGGGCTGGACGGGCGCAAGATGTCGAAGAGCTACGACAACACGATCGCGCTGTTCGAGGGAGGCGCGAAGAAGCTGCACGCGTCGATCCGCCGGATCGTCACCGATTCGCGTGTGCCGGGCGAGCCGAAGGATGCCGAGAACTCGCAGCTCTACGCGATCTACCGCGCCTTCGCCGAGCCCGACGATGCAGCGGCCTTCAGGGACGAGCTGGAAAAGGGCCTGGGCTGGGGGCCGGCGAAGGAGCGGCTGTACGCGCTCGTCGAGGGCGAGCTGGCGCCGATGCGCGAGCGCTACGACGCGCTGGTCGCGCGTCCGGAGCAGGTCGAAGAGGTGCTGCTCGCCGGCGCGCGCAAGGCGCGCGAGGTCGCCGTGCCTTTCATGGAACGCTTGCGCCGCTCGGTCGGTCTTCGCTTATGATGGACGCGGCTCGGGACCGCCGCCGCATCGAGCGGCGGCCCGGCAATCCCAAGGAGGAGAGCATCCATGAGGAACATCCGCCTGGCCGGCGCCGCGCTGGCTGTGTGCGCGGCATTTGCCGCCCCCGCCGCCGTCGCGCAATCGGGCACCGTCAAGGTCGCCTGGATCGATCCGCTGTCGGGCATGATGGCGCCGCTCGGGCAGAACATGGTGCGCAGCTGGCAGTACCTGGCCGACGTCGCCAACCAGCAGAAATGGGCCGGTGACGTCCGCTTCGAGGTCGTCCCCTTCGACAACAAGCTCAGCCCGCAGGAGAGCCTCACCGCGCTGAAGTCGATCGCCGACCAGGGCATCCGCTACGTCGTGCAGGGCAACGGCTCGTCGGTGGCGATCGCGCTGTCCGACGCCATCGCCAAGCACAACGCGCGCAACCCGGGCCAGGAGATCGTCTTCCTCAACTACGCGGCGATCGACCCGTCGCTCACCAACGAACGCTGCAACTTCTGGCACTTCGCGCTCGACATCAACGCCGACATGAAGATGGAGGCGCTTACGTCGTACATGGCCAGGCGCCCGGAGATCAAGAAGGTCTACCTGATCAACCAGGACTACGCCTTCGGTCACTCGGTGGAGAAGGCGGCCGAGGAGTACCTGAAGCGCAAGCGTCCCGACGTGCAGGTCGTCGGAAAAGACCGCCATCCGCTGGCGCAGGTTCGCGACTTCGCGCCCTACGTCGCGAAGATCAAGGCGGCCGGCGCCGACACGATCATCACCGGCAACTGGGGCGCCGACCTCGCGCTGCTGGTGAAGGCGGCCAGGGACGCGGGGTTGACCGCGAACTTCTACACCTATTACGCGGGCACCACCGGCGTTCCCACCGCGATGGGCGCCGCCGGCGAAGATCACGTGCGCCAGGTCTCGTACTGGCACCCGAACGTGCCCAATCCGAAGGCCGATCCGATCGTCCAGGGCTTCCACCAGAAGTTCAAGGACGACTACTACGTGATGGCCACGTACACGGGCTTCCGGCTGCTCGGCGAGGCGATGAAGAAGGCGAAGTCCACCGACCCGCTGAAGGTGGCGCTGGCGATGGAAGGCATGAAGATCGAGTCGCTGAACGGCGAGGTCGAGATGCGCGCCAGCGACCACCAGATCCAGCAGGCGGTGTACGTGTCGTCGTGGCAGAAGGTCGACGGCAAGACGGTGAAGTTCGACCAGGAAGGTACCGGCTTCGGCTGGCGAACCGAGGCGATGCTCGAGCCCTACGTGGCGTCGCAGCCCACCTCGTGCCAGATGAAGCGGCCGGCGGCGAAATAGGAACGCCGCGCCGGCAACGGATCGGGGCCGGCGCGCTTCGGCGCGCGGCGCCCGACCCGCCGCGGGCACTCCCGCTTCGCCCTCCCTCGCAGCGCGTCGCGCGCGGCCGAAAGGAACCGACCGCTTGGAGTTCTTCGTCGTTTCGCTGCTGAACGGCATCAGCTACGGGCTGCTCCTGTTCATGCTCGCCTCGGGGCTGACGCTCATCTTCAGCCTGATGGGCGTGCTCAACTTCGCGCACGCGTCGTTCTACATGCTCGGCGCGTATTTCGCCTACCAGATCAGCGCGTGGCTCGATGCCGCGTGGCCGGGAGTCGGCTACTGGGTCGCGCTGGCGGTCGCGCCGCTGGCCGTCGGCGTGCTCGGCGCCTTCGTCGAACGCTACGGGCTTCGGCGGGTGCACCGATGGGGGCACGTGCCCGAGCTGCTCTTCACTTTCGGGCTGGCGTACATCGTCGTCGAGATCGTCCAGATCGTCTGGGGACGCGCCGCCGTACCCTACGCCGTGCCGCAGCCGCTGGCCGGGTCGCTGTTCACCGTCTACTCGACGAACTTCCCGACCTATCGGGCGTTCATGATGCTCGTGGCCGGCGCGATGCTGCTGGCGATCTGGCTCGTGCTCACGCGCACGCGCATCGGCCTCGTCATCCAGGCCTCGCTCACGCATCCCGAGATGGTGCAGGCGCTCGGCCACAACGTGCCGCGCGTGTTCATGCTGACCTTCGGCGGAGGCTGCGCGCTCGCCGCGCTGGCGGGCGTGATCGGCGGCAACGCCTACGTCACCGAGCCGTCGATGGCGGCGGTGATCGTCTCGATCGTCTTCGTCGTCGTCGTCGTGGGCGGGATGGGGTCGCTGGCCGGCGCCTTCGTCGCGTCGCTGCTGATCGGGCTGATGCAGACCTTCGCGATCGGCATCGACTGGTCGCCGCTCGCGCTCTTCGAGCGGCTGGGCATGCCGCTCGGCCCCGACGCGCCGCTGTACAGCGTCTGGTCGCTGAAGGTCTCGCAGGTCGCGCCGGTGCTGCCGTACCTGCTGCTGGTGCTCGTGCTGGTCCTGCGCCCGCGCGGGCTGATGGGCACGAGGGAGAACTAGTGGGCAGCGGCGCGAGCGGGCATCGTTCGGCGATCGCGCCCGCGATACGCGTGCCGCGCGTGCGCTTCGAGCCGATCGACCTCGGCCGATGGGCGATCTGGAGCGCGACCGCGCTGCTGTTCGCGGTGCTGCCGCTCGTGTTCCACAAGGGCTTCGCGATCACGCTGCTGTCGCAGATGGGCGTCATGATCGTGTTCGCGCTGGCCTACAACATGATCTTCGGCCAGGGCGGAATGCTGTCGTTCGGCCACGCCGTCTACTCGGGCCTCGGCGCGTTCTTCGCGATCCACGCGTTGAACTGGGTGGGCGAGGGCCGCCTGTGGCTGCCCGTTTCGCTGATTCCGCTGGTCGGCGGCGTGTTCGGCGCGGTCTTCGGCGTGCTCTTCGGCTACGTCACGACGAAGAAGGCCGGCACTCCTTTCGCGATGATCACGCTCGGCATCGGCGAGCTGGTGTTCGCCGCGTCGCTGATGTTCCCCGGCTTCTTCGGCGGCGAGGGCGGAGTCTCGACGAACCGGGTGGTGGGCGAGCCCTTCCTCGGCATTACTTTCGGGCCGGCGATCGAGGTGTACTACCTGATCGCGATCTGGTGCTTCGCCAGCATGGCGGCGATGTACGCGTTCTCGCACACGCCGCTCGGCCGCATATCGAACGCCGTGCGCGACAACCCGGAGCGCGCCGAGTTCATCGGCTACAGCGCGCAGCACGTGCGCTTCCTCGTCATCGTCGCGTCGGCCTTCTTCTGCGGCGTCGCGGGCGGACTGTCGGCGATCAACTTCGAGATCGTCTCGGCCGAGAACGTCTCCACGGCGCGCTCGGGCGGCGTGCTCGTCGCCGCCTTCATCGGCGGAGCGGGCTTCTTCTTCGGCCCGATCCTCGGCGCGGTGATCTTCATCTTCTTCGCGGTGGCGCTGTCCGACTATACGAGCGCCTGGCAGTTCTATCTCGGCGCGTTCTTCGTGCTGATGGTGATGTACGCGCCGGGCGGCGTCGCCTCGCTGATCGCGATGAACCTGCGCGTGATGCGCCGCGGATTGCTCGGCCGGCTCGCCGGGCCGTACGGCGCGCTCGCGCTCGCCGGCGCCGTGCTGCTGGCCGGCGTCATCGCGCTCGTCGAGATGAGCTACCAGTTGACGCTGAACTTCGCGTCGGGCTCGCAACTGCGGCTGTTCGGGATGGACGTAGACGCATCCTCGTGGCAGGCGTGGGCGATCGCGGCGGCGCTCGTCGCCGTGGGCGGACTCGCCTTCGAGGCGGCGAGGCGACGCTTCGCGCGCACCTGGGACGCGGTGCAGGCACTGATCGAGGCGAAGTCTCACCCAGGAGCGACGACGTGAGCGAGGCGCGCGCAGGCAGCGCACCGGCGCGCGACGCGTCGCCGGCGGCCGCGACGGGCGACGCGCCGGCGCTGGCGCTGGCCGGCGTGCACAAGGCCTTCGGCAGGACCGAAATCATCCGCGGCGTCGATCTTTCGATTCCGCGCGGCGAGCGGCACGCGGTGATCGGCCCGAACGGAGCGGGCAAATCGACGCTGTTCAACCTGGTTTCGGGGCGCTTTCGCGCCAGCAGCGGACGCATCGAACTGAACGGGCAGGACATCACGGCCGATCGCCCCTACCAGATCAACCGCAAGGGGCTGGCACGCAGCTTCCAGATCACGAATCTCTTCCCTCGCATGTCGGTGTTCGAGAACGTCCGCTGCGCGACGCTGTGGTCGCTCGGCTATCGCTACTCGTGCTGGCATCGGCTGTCGAAGCTCGCCGACGCGGCCGAACGCGCCGACGACGTGCTGCAGCGAATCGGGCTGCGACACCGCCGCGATGCGCTGGCCGGTACGCTGACCTACGCCGAGCAGCGCGCGCTCGAGATCGGCATCACGATCGCCGGCGGAGCCGAGGTCATCCTGCTCGATGAGCCCACCGCCGGCATGAGCCGCTCCGAAAGCGACCGCGCGGTGGAACTGATCCGACGCGTGACCGAGGGGCGCACGCTGGTGATGGTCGAGCACGACATGAGCGTCGTCTTCGGGCTGGCCGATCGGATCTCGGTGCTCGTCTACGGACAGGTGCTGGCCACCGGCACTCCGCAGCAGATCCGCGCGAACGAGGCGGTGCAGCAGGCGTACCTCGGGACGGCAGTAGCGGAGGCCGACGCATGAACGTCCCGAGCGGCGAGCCGTTGTTGCGCATCGAGAACCTGCATGCGTATTACGGCAAGAGCCACGTGCTGCACGGCGTCGACCTGCACGTGGAGCGCGGCGAGATCGTCAGCCTGCTCGGGCGCAACGGCGTCGGCCGCTCGACGACGGCGAAGGCGATCATGGGCCTGGTCGAAGCCACCGGCAGCATCGTCTACCGCGGCCACGAGCTGCTCGGGCGCAAGGCCTACGAAATCGCGCCGCTCGGCGTCGGCTACGTCCCGGAGAGCCGGGACATCTTCCCGACGCTCACCGTCGAGCAGAACCTGCTGCTCGGGCAGAAAGGACGGCGCCCCGGCCGCTGGACCTTCGACGACATGTACCGGATGTTCCCCAGGCTCGCCGAGCGGCGCCACACGCAGGCGGGCGTGCTCTCCGGCGGCGAGCAGCAGATGCTCACGCTGTGCCGCACGCTGATGGGCGAGCCCGAGCTGATCGTCATCGACGAGCCCACCGAAGGACTGGCGCCGAAGGTGGTCGAGCTGGTCGCCGACTACCTCAGCGAACTCGAGCGTCGCGGCATCTCGGTGCTGCTCGTCGAGCAGAAGCTCGCGATCGCGATGCGGATCTCGCAGCGGGTGTACGTAATGGGGCACGGGCGGATCGTGTTCGAGGGGACACCGGAGTCGCTGCGGGAGAACGAGCACGTTCGGCGGGAGTGGCTGGAGGTGTAG
>JAJPEN010000042.1 GCA_021166835.1 Burkholderiaceae bacterium
GGCGTTAGGCCCCGGTGCCGCGCGGGGCGCCCCCCCCCCCCCCACACCCGGCCGCTTGGGGGTGCGGCCCCCTGGGGGGGGTGGCGGGTTGGCCCACCGGGTTGTATCCCCCCTTTCTCCCCCGGGTTCGCCGCCTTGCCCCACGCCCATGTGGCGCGAACCAAAGGCAAGGTATCTGCGGAACAGGACACTAGGTGTAGCCGGCGCGGCGCGCGGGGCTGCCGTCGCGCTGCGATCCGGCCTGCGCGGCTTCGACGCGCTCCATCAGCAGCACGAGCGCGTCGAACTCGCGATAGCGCCGCGCCGTGCGCAACGCGTACGACAGAACGAGCGGCAGGTCGGCGAGATAGCGGTCCTTGCCGTCGCGGTGGTACAGGCGCGCGAAGATGCCCAGCACCTTCAGGTGGCGCTGCAGCCCCATCCATTCGAAGTCGCGATAGAACTCGCCGAAGTCGGCCGCGACCGGCAGCGAGCGTGCGCGCGCGGCCTGCCAGTAGCGCACCGCCCAGTCGATCTGCCGCTCCTCGGGCCATTCGATGTAGGCGTCGCGCAGCATCGAGACGAGATCGTAGGTGAGCGGGCCGTAGACGGCGTCCTGGAAGTCGAGCACGCCGGGGTTCCGGTCGCCGGCCAGCGCCATCAGGTTGCGCGAGTGCCAGTCGCGGTGCACGAACACGCGCGGCTGCGCGAGGTTGTTCGCCAGCAGCCGCTCGAAGGCGCTGTCCAGCGTCGCGCGGGCGTCGGCGTCGAGCGCGACGCCGCGATGGCGCTCGACGTACCACTGCGGGTACAGCTCCAGCTCCCGCGCGAGCAGCGCACGGTCGTAGTCGGGGAACACGCCGGCGCGGCTGGCCGCCTGCATGCGCAGCAGCGCTTCGCAGGCATCGCGCATCAGCGCATCGACCTGCGCGTCGTCGCCGGCGCATTCCTGCAGGCGCTGCAGATAAGTGGTCGAACCGAAGTCGTCGAGCAGCAGGAAGCCGCGCCCGAGATCGGCGGCGAGCACGCGCGGCACGCGCACGCCGGCGTCGCGCAGCACGCCAGCCGCGTACACGAAGGGCCGGCAGTCTTCCATCGGCGGGGGCGCATCCATCGCGACGCGACTCGGTTCGCCTGCGCGCGCGGCGTCGATGCGGAAGTAGCGGCGGAAGCTGGCGTCGTTCGACGCGGGGCGGATCGTTTCGAGCGCCAGCGCGTGCGCGGGCGCCAGCGCGGCTAGCCAGTTGCGCAACTCGGCGAGGCGGGGATCGTCGCCGTCGCGTTGCGTGGATTGCGGTTCGATCGATGCGACTCCGAAGCGAGGCGCGCGGGCGCGTGACGGGGGGCAGCCCGTATAATAGTCGAGCGGTCGACGCACGAGGCCGCCGCCGATCCTCCTGCTGCGCCTCGCTTGTCCGGCACACGCCGGCCCGGTTGTGCTTCCGACGAATGCGCCGGCCCCGATTCCGCCTTTCTGTTTTCGCATCGCTCGTGTCGACGCTGCTCGCCTGGGGCAGCGCGACGGCGCAGGACGGCTCGCCCGGCTTCGCGCTGAAGCTCGATCCGTCGTTGTCCGAGGAGCATGCCGCGATCACCGAGGGGCGCCCGGTCTACGGAAGCGGCGAGCGCCTCTACGGCCGCAGCGGCCGCGACACCACGCTCGAGGGCGAGGCCGAGGTGCGCAAGGCCGGCGCGGTGATCCGCGCCGACCGGCTCACCTATTACGAGGCCGACGACGAGCTGCTCGCCGCGGGCCACGTGCGCGTGACGCGCCAGGGCAACGTGTTCACCGGCCCCGAGCTGGCGCTGAAGCTCGACGCGAACACCGGCTGGTTCGAGACGCCGAGCTACTACCTCGCGCTCTACGACGGTCGGGGACGCGCCGAACGCATCGACTTCCTCGGCCCGGACCGCATGAAACTCACCGAGGCGAGCTACACGACCTGCGAGTTCGACGACCCCGACTGGATCCTGCTCGCCCGTTCGATGACGCTCGACCAGGAGGAGGACGAAGGCACCGGCCGCTCGGCGAGCCTGTACTTCAAGGGCGTGAAGATCCTCGCCGCGCCGGTCTTCGCGTTTCCGTTGAGCGATCGGCGCCGCAGCGGGCTGCTTCCGCCTTCGATCTCGCTGACGTCGCGCTCGGGCCTGGACGTCGTCGTGCCCTACTACTGGAACATGGCGCCGAATCGCGACCTCACCCTGTATCCGCGGGTGAGCACGCGGCGCGGCCTGCAGATGGGGGCCGAGTTCCGCTACCTGCAGCGCAGCTTCTACGGCGGCGCCGCGGTCGAGTGGAACCCGGACGATCGGGTTACGGGAACCAGTCGCTACTTCTTCGACCTGCACAACACCTTCACCAACTGGGCCGGCTGGGGAGGCTCGTGGACGGTCCGCGGCGTGTCCGACGACAACTACTTCGTCGACTACGGCCGGTCGATCCTCTCCAGCTCGGAGCGACTGCTGCCGCGCGTCTTCTCGGCCTCGCGGTCGCTGCCGAACTACTGGACGGCGGTGGTGAGCGTGCAGACCTGGCAGTCGATCCTCGACGCGCGCCCCGGCCCCTACGAGCGCGTTCCGCAACTGCAGTTGCGCAACGTCGTTCGCGACGCGGCCGGCTTCGACCTCGACACGGTGCTCGACACCACGCGTTTTCGCGCACCCACGCTGCGCCAGCCGGAAGGCTGGCGCAGCGTGGCCAATCCGCAGCTCAGCTATCCGATCGTGCGAGCCGGCTGGTTCGTCGTGCCGAAGGCGCAACTGCATCTGGCGAGCTACCAGATCGACAACGGCACCGGAACCGCCTTCGACAGCACCGAAAGCAGCGCCGTTCCCACTTTCTCGATCGACAGCGGCCTCGTCTTCGAGCGTCCGGCGCGTTTCTTCGGGCGCGACGTGACGCAGACGCTCGAGCCGCGGCTGTTCTACGCTCGCACCCCGTATCGCGACCAATCCCGTCTGCCCGTCTACGACACGACGACGGCCGACTTCAATTTCGCGCAGCTGTTCTCCGAGAACACCTTCGTCGGCTACGACCGCATCGCCGACGTGAACCAGCTCACCGCCGCGGCGGTTTCGCGGCTCATCGATCCCGGTTCCGGCGCCGAGCGCTTCCGCTTCGCCGTCGGACAGCGCATCTATTTCTCGCCGCAGCGCGTGTCGATCCCCGGAGTGGCGCCGCGAACCGACGAGCGTTCCGACGTGCTGCTCGCCGCATCGGGCGAACTGGCCGGGCACCAGAGCTTCGATACCGGCCTGCAGTACAGCGTGCGCGACCGGGAGGTGGCGCGTTACACCGTGCTGTGGCGCTACCTGCCGCCGGACGGCCGCATCCTGAACGCGGGCGTGCGGTACCGGCGCAACGAGATCGGCCAGTTCGACACCTCGTTGCGCTGGCCGGTCGCGCCGCGCTGGGTTGCGCTGGGACGGCTGAACTATTCGTTCCTCGAGGAAGGCCGCGACCCGATCACCGGCGTTCCGAACGAGCGCGGAGTGATCGAGTCGGTGCTCGGCTTCGAGTACGAGTCGTGCTGCTGGGGCACGCGCTTCGTGGTGCAGCGATTCCGCACCGCGCTCGGGCGCTCGACGACGGCGTTCTTCATCCAGCTCGAACTCAAGGGCCTGGCCCGACTCGGTTCGGATCCCTTTGGTATATTGCGGCGGAACATTCCGGGCTACCGCCTGCCCACCGATCGGCCCGAGTTGCCGTCGCGCTACTTCGGCTACGAGTGATGACTTCCCGATTCGTCCTTCGCCTGGTCGCCGTACTGTCGGCGGCCGTCGTGATTCCGTTCACCGCCGCGCAGGCCGCCGCTCCGGTCGAGATCGACCGCATCGCCGCGGTCGTCAACAGCGAGGCGATCACCGAACGCGAGCTGCAGCAGCAGGTGCTGCTCGTGCAGCGCCAGTTGCGCGAGCAGAACATCGAGGCGCCGCCGCCCGACGTGCTCGAGCGCCAGGTGCTCGAGCGCATGATCGTCGATCGCGCGCAGATGCAGCTCGCGCGTGACTCGGGGCTGCGCATCGACGACGCGCAGCTCGAGCGCGCGCTCGCCTCCATCGCTTCGGAAAACAGCCTCAGCGTCGCGCAACTGCGCGATCGCCTGCGCCGGCAGGGGATCGATTTCGACCAGTTCCGCGAAGAGGTGCGCGGGCAGATGGTGCGGCAGCGGCTGCGCGAGCGCGAGATCGACAGCAAGGTGCAGATCAGCGACGCCGACGTCGACGCCTTCCTCGCAGCGCAGACCGGCGCCGATGCCTCCGACCGAACCGAACTGCACATCGCGCAGATCCTGCTGCGCCTGCCCGAGGGGGCGAGCGCCGAGCAGATCGAGCGGCAGCGCCTGCGCGCCGAGGAAATCGAGCGGCAGCTGCGGGCGGGCGCCGATTTCGGCCGACTCGCGGCGGCCTTCTCGGATGCGCCCGAAGCGATGAGCGGCGGCTCGCTGGGCTGGCGCACGTCCGATCGACTGCCGCAGATGTTCGTCGACGCCGTGAAGTCGCTGACACCGGGCGGCTTCTCGCCGGTGCTGCGCAGTCCCGCCGGCTTTCACGTGCTCGAGCTGGTCGAACGACGCAACGCGTCGATGCCGGCGGCGGCCGGCCAGCCGGTCGTGCAGACGCATGCGCGCCACATCCTCATTCGCCCCAACGAGATCGTCAGCGAGGACGAGGCGGTGCGCCGGCTGCGCGAGATCAAGCAGCGCATCGAGGCGGGCGCGGGCGATTTCGCCGAGCTGGCCCGGCAGTACTCGGTGGACGGCAGCGCCGGCCGCGGCGGCGATCTCGGCTGGGTGTATCCGGGCGACACCGTGCCCGAGTTCGAGCGCGCGATGAACGCGCTGTCGCCCGGCCAGCTCAGCGATCCCGTGCGCACCCCGTTCGGCGTGCACCTGATCCAGGTCGTCGAGCGGCGTACCGACGAAAGCTCGCCCGACCGGTTGCGCCAGCAGGCCCGCCAGGCGCTGCGCGAGCGGCGCATCGAGGAGAACTACGAAGACTGGCTGCGCCAGCTGCGCGACCGCACCTATGTCGAGTACAAGCTCGATCGGTACGCGATGGCGGCGCAACCGTCCGGCGCCGCTGAGCGCTGAGCCGCACGGTGAGCGCCGAGGCGTCCGGCGATGAGCACCGAATCATCCGGTGAACGCTGACAGCGGGCACGGCGTTCATCGCGCGCGCAAGCGCTTCGGGCAGCATTTCCTGGTCGACCCTGCGGTCGTCCACGCCATCGTCGAAGCGATCGATCCGCGCGAAGGCGAACGGCTCGTCGAGATCGGCCCGGGGCTCGCCGCGCTTACCAGCGCGCTGCTGGCGCGCATCGGGCACCTGCACGCGGTGGAGATCGATCGCGATCTCGCCGCTCGCCTGCGAGCGCGCTACGCACCCGAGCGACTGACGCTGCACGAGGCCGATGCGCTGCGCTTCGATTTCGCCGCGCTCGCCGGCCGCGGCGAGCAGCGCCTGCGCATCGTCGGCAACCTTCCGTACAACGTTTCCAGCCCGCTGCTGATACGGCTGCTCGAATTCCGCGCCTGCGTGCGGGACCAGCACTTCATGCTGCAGCGGGAAGTCGTCGAACGCATCGTCGCCGGGCCGGCGACGCGCGACTACGGCCGGCTCTCGGTGCTGCTGCAGGCGTTCTACGAGGTCGAGCACCTGTTCGACGTTCCGCCGCAGGCCTTCGATCCTCCGCCGAAGGTGGAGTCCTCGGTCGTGCGCATGCGGGTGCGCGACGACCGGCTCGCGCGCGACCCCGCGCCGCTGCAGCAGGTGCTCGCCGCCGCGTTCGGGCAGCGGCGCAAGATGATCCGCACGACGCTGCTGCCCTGGCTCGATGCGCGAGGCGCGCCGCGACCGCCGCTGGCCGGAACGCTGCGTCCGGAGCAGATCGACGTGGCCGCGTGGCTGTCGATCGCCGATGGCCTGGCCGCCGCGTCGTAGATTCTCCGCTCAGGCTTTCCGGCCCTGGTCTTCGCGAGGACTGCGGCCCTCGATCAGCTCGATCCTGTAGCCGTCCGGATCCTCGACGAAGGCGATCACCGTCGAGCCGCCTTTCACCGGTCCGGCTTCGCGAACGACCTTGCCTCCGGAGGCGCGGATGCGCTCGCAGGCCTGCGCCGCATCGGGAACCTCGATGGCGATGTGCCCGTAGGCCGTACCCAGCTCGTAGCGCTGGACGCCGTGGTTCCAGGTGAGTTCGAGCACGGCTTCGGACGATTCGTCGCCGTAGCCGACGAAGGCCAGCGAATAGCCTTGATCGGGCCGATCGGTCGTGCGTAGAAGGCGCATGCCCATCACGCGCGTGTAGAAGTCGATCGAACGCTGCAGGTCGCCGACCCGCAGCATCGTGTGCAGTATTCTCATCGCATGGATCCTCCTGTGGGGCGTGGTCCGTGGCTCGCGCAAATCGCACCGCTCCTGCAGAGCGGCTCAGCGCGGCTCCGCGTCCTCGGGAAAGCGGCGCAGCCAGGCGCGCGCACGTTCGTATTCGGGGAAGAGGTCGCCGACGATCTGCCAGAAGCGCGCGCCGTGGTTCAGCTCGCGCAGATGCGCCAGCTCGTGCGCGATCACGTAGTCGACGATGTCGATCGGAAAGTGCACGAGCCGCCAGTTCAGGCGGATCGAGCCGTCCGCGCTGCAACTTCCCCAGCGCGTGCGCGCCGACGAAAGCGACCAGCGGCGCGGCGTGAAGCCGTGGCGCTCGCCGAAGCGGTCGATGCGCTCGGAGAACACTTCGCGCGCGCGCGCCTGCAGCCAGCACTGCACGCGGTCCTTCAGCTGCTCGGCGCGCGCCTGCGCCGGCAGCCCGACGACCAGGCGATCGCCGACGCGTTCGGTGCGCCGCGCGTTCCCGGCGACGCACATCGTCAGCGTCTCGCCGAGATAGCGCAACGGCGCTCCGTCTTCCCAGCGCACCTCGAGGCGGTCGCGTCGCGCCTGGTGCGCGCGCCATTCGGCGAGCTTGCGCACGATCCAGTTCGCCTTGTCCTGCAGCGCCGAATCGATCTCGTCGAGCGACACCCAGCGCGGCGCGGTCACGCGCAGTCCGCGCTCGTCGATGACGAAGCCGATCGTGCGTCGCCTCGAGCGGCGCAGCTCGTAGCGCAGCCACTGCTCGCACAGTCGCGCCACGTGCATCGAGCCGGCGGCCGACGGCGCGTGGCCGACCGGCCCGGGCGCCGAATGCAGCGGATCGAACAGGGGAAGGCTCAACTGGCGGGCTTCGACGGGCGCCGGCGGCGCTGCGCGCTTTGCGCGCTGCCTCGGCATCGTCATTGCCGCGGCGCCGGCGCGACTGCCGGGGCCGGCGCCTGGCCGCGATAGAGGTGAGGACTGATTCTCTGCATTTCGCTCTCGATCCAGCTTTCGACTTCGGCCGACAGCGCTTCGGCGGTCTTGCCCACGCTGGCGATCGGCTCGCCGATCGAAACGGTGATGGTGCCGGGCCGCAGCACGAACGCGCGCCGCGGCCAATACTCTCCGGAGTTCACTGCGATGGGGATGACCGGGACGCCGGTGCGAACGGCGAGCCTGGGCCCGCCCGTCTTGTACCGGATCCGGGCGCCGGGCCTCGTCCGCGTGCCTTCCGGGAACAGCACTATCCAGCGTCCCTGCGCGAGCCGGATCGCGCCTTCGCGCAACAACTGGTCGGAAGCGACCGCGCCTTGCCGGCGGTCGATGTGGATCATGTCGAGCAACCCGATGCCCCAGCCGAAGAACGGCAGCCAAAGCAGTTCGCGCTTGAAAACGTAGCACAGCTCGCGCCGCATCCAGACCGGATAGAACAGCGTCTCCCAGGTGGACTGATGCTTCGACAGCACGATCGCGGGTTCGTCCGGCAGGCGCTCGGCGCCGAGCACGCGGTAGTCGATGCCCACCAGCGAGCGCGCGGCGCGGATGACGAGTCGCGGCCAGCCCACGGTGAGCCGGTAGCGCGTCGTGCGGGGCAGCGGCGCCCATGCCAGGCAGAGGATCGCGTAGGGCACGACGGTGCAGAGCTGCAGCGCATGGAACAGCGCCGAGCGCAGCACGATCATGGAGCCAGCTCGGCGGCAACCGCGGCGAGGTCCACGCGCACGACGGTGTCGGGCGGCAGCCCGCCTGCCGCGAGCGTTGCACGACCCTTGCCGGTGAGCACGAGCACCGGGCGACAGCCCGCCGCATGCGCGGCCTGCAGGTCGCGCAGCTGGTCGCCGATCGCGTGCACGTCGGTGGTCGCCGCTTCGAAGCGAACGAGGATCTCGTCGAACAGGCCCGGGCGCGGCTTGCGGCATGCGCAGCCTTCGTCGGGTCCGTGCGGGCAGAAGAAGATCGCGTCGATGCGTCCTCCCGCCTCGGCGACCGCCCGATGCATCTTCGCGTGAATGCGGCCGAGCATGGCGACGTCGAAGAGCTTTCGCGCGATGCCCGACTGGTTGGTGGCCACTACGATGCGATAGCCGGCCTTGCTCAGCCGCGCGATCGCATCGAGGCTGCCCGGAAGCGGGCGCCACTCGTCGGGGCTCTTGATGTAGGCGTCGCTGTCGTGGTTGATGACGCCGTCGCGGTCGAGAACGATGAGCTTCACGGCCGGGGTGCAGGCAGGGTCGGGGTCGTCAGCCGAGCTTCGAGATGTCGGCGACGCGGTTCATCAGCGTTCGCAGCGCGGCGAGCAGCGCGAGCCGGTTGGCGCGCAGTTGCGCGTCGTCGGCCATCACCATCACTTCGTCGAAGAAGCGATCGACCGCCTCGCGCGCGCCGGCCATCACGCTCATCGCGCCGAACCAGTCGCCGCTGCGCGCGCGCTCCTCGGCCTGTGGGGCGAGCGCGTCGACGCATTCGGCAAGTGCGCGCTCGGCCGCTTCGACGAGCAGGGCGCGGTTCACCGGCCCGCCCGCCGCCTCGTGCGACTTGCGCAGGATGTTGACGATGCGCTTGTTCGCCGCGGCCAGCGACTCGGCCTCCGGCAGCCCGGAGAACGAACGCACCGCGGCCAGGCGCGCCGGAACGGTATCGAGCCGCATCGGACGCGGATCGACGACGGCGGCGATCTCGTGCGCGGACCAGCCCTGCTCGCGCAGGTAGCCCGACAGGCGTTCGAACAGGAAGTCGATCAGCAGGGCGTCGGCGCGCGCGACCTCGTCGCCGAAAGCGTCGAAGGCCGCGGCAACCAGCGCATCGAGCGGCGCCGCGAGCGACTTCTCGACGAGCATGCGCAGCACGCCGAGCGCGTGGCGGCGCAGGGCGAACGGGTCCTTGTCGCCGGTGGGCTGCTGGCCGATACCGAACATCCCGGCGAGCGTCTCGAGCTTGTCGGCGAGCGCGAGCACGGTGCCGGTGGGCGTGGCCGGCAATGCGTCGCCGGCGAAGCGCGGGCTGTACTGTTCGACGATGGCCTGCGCGACCGCTTCGTCTTCGCCGTCGTGGCGCGCGTAGTAGCCGCCCATGACGCCCTGCAGTTCCGGGAACTCGCCGACCATGCCGGTGAGCAGGTCGGCTTTCGCGAGCAGGGCCGCGCGGTCGGCGAGCTCGACGTCGACGCGCAGCGGAGCCACATCGACGCGCGGCGTCGAGGCGACGCCGGCGTCGAGCATCGAGGCGACCGCGCGTGCGATTCGGCGCACGCGCGCCGTGCGCTCGGCCTGCGTGCCGAGCTTGGCGTGATAGACGACGTTGCCCAGGCCTGCGACGCGCTGCGCGAGCGGCGTGCGGCGGTCCATGTCGAAGAAGAAGCGCGCGTCGGCCAGCCGCGGGCGCACCACGCGCTCGTTGCCGGAGACGATCGAGCGCGCGTCGTCGACCTCCATGTTCGAGACGATCAGGAACTTCGGCAGCAGCCGGCCCGAGCGATCGAACAGCGGGAAATACTTCTGGTTCGTGCGCATGGTGAGGATCAGGCACTCCTGCGGCACCTGCAGGAACGCGCGCTCGAACTCGCCGACGTAGACGGCCGGCCACTCGACCAGCGCGTTCACCTCGTCGAGCAGCGTCGCCACCTGCGTCTCGTCGCCGAGCGACGCGTCGTGCCGCGCGGCGCGCTCGCGCAGCATCGATTCGATGCGCGCGCGGCGCGCTTCGAACGAGGCGACGACGCGGCCGGCCGTGGCGAGCCGCTCCTCGTAGCGCAGCGCATCGTCGATCTCGATGTCGCCTGCGGACTGGAAGCGGTGCCCGCGCGTGACCCGCCCCGCGGCCAGGCCGAGCACCGAGGCTTCGAGCACCTGCGCGCCGTGCAGCACGACGAGTCCGTGCGCGGGCCGGACGAACGAGACGTTCGTGCGACCGTCGGCGAGCTGGTACTGCATCGTCTTCGGAATCGGCAACGCGGCGATGGCCTCCGCCAGCACCGGCGAGATCGCGTGCGCGAGCAACTCGCCGGCGGCGACGCTGCGATAGCGGAACACTTCCTGCTTTCCATCGCTCGCGCGCTCGAGCGCATCGAGCGGCGCGCCGAGCTTCTGCGCCCATTTCAGCAGCGCCTGCGTCGGCTCGCCGGTCGCGTCGAGGCCGATCTTCACCGACGGACCTTTGGTCTCGACGAGCCGATCGTTCGCCTTCGTCGCGACGGCGTCGATGCGCGCGGCGAGGCGGCGCGGCGTGGCGAAGCGCTCGACGCGCGCATCGGCTTCGATCAGTCCGCGCGCGCGCAGCGCCTTCGCGAGCCCGTCGGCGAATGCGGCGCCGAGACGCTCGAGCGCCTTCGGCGGCAGCTCCTCGGTGCGCAGCTCGACGAGCAGCGCAGCGCGGGTCGCGGAGGAGGGCGAGGCGCCTCGAGCACCGGACGAAGGCTGCGTGCGCGGATCAGGCGGCATCGCGCACCGTTTCGAGCATCGGGAAGCCCAGCCGCTCGCGCGACTCGTAGTACGCCTGCGCGACCGCGCGCGCGAGCTTGCGCACCCGCCCGATGTAGGCGGCGCGCTCGGTGACCGAGATCGCGCCGCGCGCGTCGAGCAGGTTGAAGGTGTGCGAGCAGTCGAGCACGCGCTCGTAGGCGGGCAGCGCGAGCCCGGCCTCGATCAGGCGCAGGGCGGCGCGCTCGTGGTCGTCGAAATGCCGGAACAGCACGGCCACGTCGGCGTGTTCGAAGTTGTACGCCGACTGCTCGACCTCGTTCTGGTGGAAGACGTCGCGGTAGGTGATGCCGTCGGTCCACTGCAGGTCGTAAACGCTCTCGACGCCCTGCAGGTACATCGCGATGCGTTCGAGGCCGTAGGTGATCTCGCCGGTGATCGGCTGGCACTTCAGCGAGCCGACCTCCTGGAAATAGGTGAACTGCGTCACCTCCATGCCGTTGAGCCAGACCTCCCAGCCCAGGCCCCAGGCGCCGAGCGTCGGCGACTCCCAGTCGTCCTCGACGAAGCGGATGTCGTTGGTCGCGGTGTCGATACCGATCGCCGACAGCGAGCCGAGATAGCGCTCGAGGATGTCGACCGGCGACGGCTTCAGGACGACCTGGTACTGGTAGTAGTGCTGCAGGCGGTTCGGGTTCTCTCCATAGCGGCCGTCCTTCGGGCGGCGCGACGGCTGCACGTAGGCCGCGCGCCACGGTTCGGGCCCGATCGCGCGCAGGAAAGTGGCGGTGTGGAAAGTGCCTGCGCCGACCTCCATGTCGTAGGGCTGCAGCAGCGCGCAACCCTGGCGGTCCCAGTATTGCTGCAGTTGGAGGATCAGTTGCTGGAAGCTGAGCATGGCGCCGTCGCGGCGTCGAAAAGCGGCCATTCTAGCGGCTACTATCGTCTCGACGCCCGGTGGTGCGCGTGCCGAAGCGCGCGGACGCAACGGCGGCGGCAACGGCGGCAGCGGCGACCAGCCCCAGCGACAGCGCGAAGACCGGCGCATTGCCGAAGCGCGCATAGGGCGTCGTGCCGTCGGCCCCCTGCACCTGCACGTCGAGCGCACCGGCCGTATAGGGCTCGAGTTGCGCGAGCACGCGGCCGTGCGCGTCGATTGCCGCGGTGACGCCGGTGTTCGTCGCGCGCAGCATCGGCCGGGCGAGCTCGAGCGCGCGCATGCGCGCGATCTGCAGGTGCTGCGGCAGCGCGTGCGAATCGCCGAACCACGCGATGTTGCTCACGTTCACGAGAATCGTCGCGCCGCCGCGCACCTGCGCGGCGATCTCCTCGCCGAAGAGGTCCTCGTAGCAGATGTCGAAGGCGATCCGCTGCCCGGCGAGCGGCAGCGGAGCCTGATCCCGCGAGCCGCGCGCGAAATCGCCCAGCGGGATGCGCATCAGATCGACGAACCAGCCGAAGCCGAAAGGAACGAATTCGCCGAAGGGCACCAGGTGGCGCTTGTCGTAGCGCCAGACGATGGCGCCGGTCGCGTCGACGACGCCGACGCTGTTCGTCAGCGAGCGCCCGACGTCGAAGGCCGAAGCGTTCGCCGCAGGCCGGTTTTCGTAGAGCGGCATGCCGATCGCCACTGCCGCGCCGGTATGCCGCAGGCGATCGACGATTTCCTCGCGCACGTCGAGCGGCGTGCGCGACCACGGAAGCGTCCACGCCGTCTCGGGCAGCACGGTGAGCGGCGCATCTCCTCGCGGCAATTCGTTCGCATACCAGTGCATCGCGTCGAGGCTGCGCTGCGCGTCGAACTTCATGTCCTGCGCGACGTTTCCCTGCAGCAGCCGCACATGCAGCGGCGCGCCGTGCGGCGACACCCGATCGATCGCCGCCAGCCCGAGGCCCGCCGCCACGGGCAGCGCGACCATGGCGGCGCCGATCGCCCGCGCGGAGCGCGAGCCGCGGCCCGGATCGCCGCCCACCGTCAGCGCGAGCCCGAAGGCGACCAGCGCCGCGAGCAGGCACACGCCGTAGACGCCGAGCAGCGGCGCGAACGAGGCGAGCGGGCCGTCGAGCTGTGCGTATCCGATCGCCAGCCACGGAAAGCCGGTGAAGAGCCAGCCGCGCAGGAGTTCCGCGAGCGCCCAGGCGCCGGCGAAGAGCGCTCCCAGAGCCGTCGCCCGCAACGTCGGGGCGACGGCGCGCGCACGTAGCGCCGTGTCGACGCGCGCGAAGGCCGCGCAGACCACCGCCCCGAAGGAAGCCAGATACGCGGCGAACAGCAGCAGCGCCAGCGCGGCGAGCGCGGCGGGCATGCCGCCGTAGCGGTGCATGCTGACGTAGAGCCACGAGACGCCGGCGACGAAGCAGCCGAGACCGAAGGCGAAGCCGAGTACGAAGGCGCGCTGCGGCAGGCGCAGCACGAGCGCGACGAGCGCGGCCAGCGCGAGGACCTGCAGCCACCAGGCCTGCACGGGCCAGAAGCTCGCTGCCTGCGCGAGCCCGGCGACCAGCGACAGGATCGGCGCGGCGCCGCGTCCGCGCACCGGGGAGTTCAACCGCCGTGTGCGGCGGCGCTGCCGGCGTGCGAGGCGCGCCGCGGGCCGGCAGCCGGCCTTTGCGCGAACCGGGGATCGAAAGCGGCGACGCTGTCGGCGCTGTCGACCTGCGGCGGCGGATCGACGAGGAGCGGAACCGACGGCGCGCGTTGCGCCCCCTGCGCAGGCGTCGTCGCACCCGGCGCGGCTGTTCCGCCGTCGGCTGCGCGCAGTTTTTCGGTGCGCAGCAGCAGCGCCTGTGTCGCATCCGCGCGCAGCACCTCGAAGCGCACGCCGTCGATCTCGATGCGTTCGCCGCGTCGCGGAGGATGGCCGAGGCAGTCGCCGACCAGCGCGCCGATCGTCTCGAAGGGCGCCGACGGAAGCGCGGTGCCCATCGCCTCGTTGAACGCATCGATGCGCGCGCCGGCCCGCACCCGATGGCGCACTGCGCCGCCCGGCGCCGATTCGACGCGGACGATGTCGGCCTCCTCGGCGTCGCTGTCGAGCGCTTCGTCGATGTCGCCGACGATCTGCTCGATGACGTCCTCGAGCGTGACCAGACCCGCGGTGCCGCCGTATTCGTCGACGACGATTGCCACGTGCGCGCGCTGCGAGCGCAGGTCGCGCAGCAGCTGGTTCAGCCGCTGCGACTCGGGAACGAACAGTGCGGGGCGCAGCAACGCGTGCACGTCGACCGGCTCGGTGGCGAACAGGCGCAGCAGCGACTTGGCATGCACGATTCCGACGACGTTGTCGCGATCGCCTTCGACGACGGGAAAGCGCGAGTGACCGGTTGCGACGACTTTCGACAGGAGGGCGGCGGGCGGCTGGGAGATGTCGATGACGTCCATCTCGGCACGCGGAACCATCACGTCGCGTGCGGTCAGCTCCGAGATCTGCAGCACGCCTTCGATCATCGACATCGCTTCGGCGTCGAGCAGCTCGCGTTCGTGCGCCTGCCTGAGCAGATCGAGCAGCTGTTCCCGATCTTCGGGAACCCGCAGCAGCAGGGCCGCGAGTCGTTCCAGCAGGGGTTTTCTGTGATCGGCGCCTGATGGGCCGTCGGACATGTGGGTGAAGACGAAGTGGGGTTCCTTGCAGGATACCCGATCGTCTTTCGCGCGGGCAACCTCGCAGGCAACCTCATGGGCAGCCTCATGGGCAACCTTACGGGCAACCTCAGGAGTAACCTGAGCCCCAGGGATCGGGAAGCCGGAAGCGCGCGAGCAGCTCGCTCTCGCGCCGCTGCATCCGTTGCGCGCCTCGTTCGCTGTCGTGCTCGTAGCCGCTCGCGTGCAGCACGCCGTGCGCGACGAGATGCGCGAGGTGCGCCGACTCCGGCTTGCGCTGCTCGCGCGCTTCGCGCGCGACCACCGGCAGGCAGACGACGATGTCGGCATGCACGGCGTCGGGCTCGTCGTAGGCGAAGGTGAGCACGTTGGTCGCGTAGTCGCGGCCGCGGTAGGCCGAGTTCAGCGCGCGCCCCTCGCGTTCGCCGACGAAGCGCAGCACGATCTGCGCATCCGACTCGATCGCGGCGGCGACCCAGCGCCGCAGCTGCGCGCGCGACGCCGGCAGGGCGTTCACCTCGTCGCCCAGCTGGATCGACAGCGACAGCTTCGGGCGCTCGGCCGGCTCAGCCGCCATCGCCGGCGGCTTCGTAGGCATCGACGATGCGCGCGACGAGCGGATGGCGCACGACGTCGGCGCTGTCGAAGTCGGTGAACGCGAGCCCGCGCACGCGAGCGAGGATGCGCCGCGCTTCGATCAGCCCGGAGGCCTGTCCTTTCGGCAGGTCGATCTGCGTCGTGTCGCCGGTGACGACCGCGCGCGAGCCGAAGCCGATGCGCGTGAGAAACATCTTCATCTGCTCGGGCGTGGTGTTCTGCGCCTCGTCGAGGATGATGAACGAGTGGTTCAGCGTGCGTCCGCGCATGTACGCGAGCGGCGCGATCTCGATCGCCTGCTTCTCGAACATCCGGTTCGTGCGCTCGAAGCCGAGCAGGTCGTACAGCGCGTCGTACAGCGGACGAAGATAGGGATCGACCTTCTGCGCGAGATCGCCGGGCAGGAAGCCGAGCCGTTCGCCGGCCTCCACCGCCGGGCGCGTGAGCACGATGCGCTTGATCGCGTCGCGCTCGAGCGCGTCGACCGCGCAGGCTACCGCGAGATAGGTCTTGCCGGTGCCGGCGGGCCCCAGCCCGAACGTGATGTCGTGCGACAGGATGTTGCGCAGGTACTCGCGCTGGCGCGGCGTGCGCCCCTGCAGGTCGCTGCGCCGCGTATGCAGCACCGGAGCGGGCGGCTCGTCGTCGGAAGCCTGCGCGGCGGGGCCGCCGTCGGGCGCGGCCTTCAGCTCGACCAGGCCGAGTTGCACGTCGTCGAGCGACAGCGGCTCGTCGGCGCGCGCGTGGAAGTGCTTCAGCGCGCGTTCGGCGCGTCGCGCCGCTGCTGGCGGGCCTTCGATGCCGAAGGTGTCGGCGCGGCGCGAGATGCGTACGTCGAAGGCTTCCTCGATCTGCCGCAGGTTGCGATCGACGGGGCCGCACAGGTTCGCCAGACGCCGGTTGTCGGCGATTTCGGGCGTGTATTCGATCGTGCGTGTCTTCGGTGCGGCTTTCGACGACGGCAAGTGGCTCACGCGGAGGTTTTTGTACTGCTAAGGGGTCTTCTTGCCGAAGACCCCGACCCCCGAGATTGTAGAACTACCGCCGGAGCCCGAGATCCGATAGGTGATGCCGACGCGGGCAGCGTCGGGGCCGAAAAGGCCGCCGTCGACCTGCACTCGGCAGCCGGCGGCGCAATCGAGCGGTGCGCGCGACCCGCTGGTCTCGGCAAGCTCTCCGCGAAAGGCGCGGCTGGCGTCTGCGGTGGCGAGCGGACTGCGCGTCGGGTCTTCGATGCCGCCGGGCGTCGCGAAGCGGTAGGCCGCGTCCGGGAAGGCGACGTTCGCGTCGATGCCCACGCGGGCTCCCGACGGCGAGAACGCGACCGCCACGCGCCCGCCGAAGAGCCCGGTGGGGCCGCCTCCGGAGAGCGTTGCCCGCGTCGAACCGACCAGCTCGTAGCCGAACACGCCGCTCGTCGGAATCGTCGTCGACGGCACGCCGACGAGGTAGTGCAGGCCGCGGTTGTTGTCGAGCGACAGCGGGATGACCGCCAGCACGTGCGCATCTCCGCCGGTCCATCGCCCCCAGCTCGTCCATGCGTCGTGGCCGGCTTCCTCGATCCTCGCATTGCCCTGCGAGACGCGGCACAACCAGCCGATGTCGCACAACTTCCCGAGGCCCTCGATCGGCATCCGGAACGCGTTCAGCCGCATTTCGGTGTCGAGATCGAGCGAACCCTCGCGCACGCGCCCCTGGCTGGCGTCGAGAACAGTCCACGGGTGGAGCACGCGCAGCGACGGACCGCTTCCGGGCGCCGCCTGCGGATCGATCGGATGCGTCCCGGCGCCGAGGGTCGGCGACGGAGCCGTCGGCGGATCCGGGTCGGGAAGGACCGGGCCGCCTGTGTCGGGCGGGTTACCGGTGCCGCCGGTGTTGTCCGAACCGCTGCCGCTGCCGCCGCTCGACCCGCCACCGTCGGAACCGCTGCTCGTGCCGCCGCTCTCCGAAGCGCCCTGCTGTACGCCCGGCGCCAGCAGATCGACGACAGGCAGCAGCGCGCCGCCCGGGCTGCGCCGTTCGTTCGGCGACACCCAGGCGGCGGGCAGGCCGGCTTCGGTCGTCACGAAGCGCGGCCAGGTGTCCGTCGACGACGGCTCCGTGGCCGAGCCGGCGGCACCCGTCGGTTCGCCAGTCACACCGCTGCCGCCGGGCACTTGCCGATCCTGCCCGCCCCCGGTCGTGGCCCCGCCGTCCCCGGTCGTCGCGTCGATGTTCCCGGTCTTCGCGGCACCGCGCCGGGACGGGGTCGTTGCCGGTTGCGACGTCGTCGAGTCGCGCGGTGCGGCTTTCGTTGCCGGCGCCGCGGCGCCGGCTGCAGGATCGAAGGCGTCCGCACCGATGGCATCCGTCGCGTTGCCGGCGCCGGCCGCGGGCGTCGCAGCCCGCCCTGTCCCGCCCGATGCCGGTGCGGATTCTGCGCCCCCGCGGATCGCGGTCCTGCTGCCCGAGGTGTCGGCCGTCGCGCCACCTGCGGTGCTTCCCGTCGGGCTGCCCGCCGTGCCGCCCGCCGGGCGCTCGCGCGGCTGCGTACTGCTGATCGGCGGCAGCACCGGGCCGCGCTCGGCCGGCTGCGGTGGCGCATCGGCGCTCTCCGCGGCTGCCGCCTGCCCGGTGCCGACCTCGATTTCTCCGCCGTTCGTCAGCAGCACGATGCGTCCCTGCGTCACGGCCACGCGCAGTCCGGCGCGGGGTCCCGGCGCGCAGCGCGGATCGCAGACCGTCTGCTCCGCCACGTATTCGGTGCCGCGCACGCCCACCGTCGCGGTCGGCGTCTTCATCCGGTATTCGTCGTGGTTTGCCTTGCCGATCGCGCCGGTGAGGGTGCGCAGCGCTCCGCGCATCAGGAAAAAGAACGCGCGCCGCTCGTTCTGCTCGAAGCGGTACTCGTCGATGCGGAAGTCGGTGCCGGGTTGCAGCGACACGATCGAGCCGTCGCTGAAACGGATCTGCGTGCGTCCGTCGCTGCCGGTGCGGATCAGGTCGCCGCTGCGGACCTCGGCGCCGGCCGTGAGCGCCGTGACCGAAATGGCGCCGGGCGCCACGCGCTCGATCATCACCCGTCCGGCGACGACCAGCGCGCGGCCGTCCGCGGCCGCGGCCGGGCCGATCGCGGCGAACAGGCCGAGAGCGAACAGAAGCGCGCGAATCATCGTCATGGGAAGCGGTAGCGAAGAACGACGCCAGCCTGGGTGCGCCGGAAGTCGTTCGGAGCGACGTTCGACCGGTTGCGGGTCCAGCTGAACGTCGGCGCGACGATCCATTTGCGCGACAGCGCGCGTTCCGCCCCGAACGACAGATCGGTCTGGCGGTCGTCGCGAACCACGCCGAAGAAGGGCTCGGGCCCATCGAACTCGCGCGTCTCGTAGGCCAGCGAAGCGAAGCCGCGCCACGACCCGCCGATCGCCCGGCTGAAGGCGGCGCGCAGCCCCCGATAGTCGTACGACAGGTTGCCGAAGCCGCGCCGCGAACGTTCGCGACCGCCCGACACGCCGGCGACGACGACCGGCCGCGCCGCCCCTTCGAGCGCGCGTGCGAAGGTCAGTCCGAGTCCCGATCGACGCGCGTCGCGCGCGTCTTCGTCGGGGAAGTCGAACTCGAAATGCTGCGCGTAGACGCCGACGCGGGTGCGGTTGTCGAGATCGCATTGCCATTGGACGAGCCCGCCCGCGGCGTCGCGGAAAGCCGCGCCGCCGAGCTCGAGGTGCTGGCCCTGGATGAGCATGTCGATCCGATGACAACCGCTGCGAAAGGCGAATCCCGTATTCAGGTCGAACTGGTCCTGGTCGAGTGTATGTGTGGATGGATAGCGTCTGGTTGCCGCACGCCCGCCGATGGTCCACTGCCATGCCCCGCCGATCGGTACGGTCCAGTCGGCGCCGAGCAGAGCGCCCATCGCGGCGCTTTCGCGCGGCCGGCTGATGCCCAGCGGAACCACCGCGGTGCCGTCGGCGAGCACCCAGCGGCCGGAGGCGCTGCCGAAGTTCGGGTTCGAGTCGTAGCCCGCTTCGATCTCTGCCCAGGCGGCGAACTGCGGCTCGCCGCGCCCTTCGCGCACGCGGATCGCGTCCAGGTAGCGGCCGATGATCTGGCGCACATCTTCGGGAACCTCGCCCGCCGACACCGCCTCGAACTCGCGACGCGCGTTCTCGTGCTCGCGCAGCGCGAAATACGCGCGAGCCAGTTCGGCGCGTGCCTGCAGGAATCCGGGGCGCACGATCAGCACGCGCTCGAGCGCGAGCACGGCGCGTCCCGGCCGCCCGGAATCGAGCGCCGCGAGCCCGAGCAGGTAGTCGAACTCCGGGTCGCCGGCATAGTCGCCGACGCGCGCGTCCAGCGCCTGCCAGGCGCGTTCGGCTTCGCCGCCGTCGATCCACCGCTGCGCCTCGCGCAGCAGCTCGGTGAGCGTGCGCGGCGCCGGCGGCCGGGCGGCTGCGGGCGGCTCGGCGTCGCGTGCCGGCGCGGCCTGCGCCTGCGGCATCGTCGCCGGCAGCAATGCGAGCGCGACGAGTGCGACCGATGCGACGCGCGTGCGCGCGCGCTTCATGCGGCGGCGACGAGCTCGCCGCGCAGCGAATGCGTGCGTGCTTCCGTGATCCGCACTTCGACGAAGCGGCCGATGCATTCGCCCGCGCCGCGGAAGTTGACCACGCGGTTGTTCGACGTGCGCGCGGCGAGATCCGCATCGTCGCGGCGCGCGCGGCCTTCGACGAGCACCCGTTGCACGCTGCCGACCATCGATTCGCCGATCGATCGCGCCTGCGCGTCGTTGGCCGCCTGCAGCCGCTGCAGTCGCTCGAGCTTCTCCTGCTCCGGAGTGTCGTCGGGGAGGTCGGCGGCAGGCGTTCCGGGGCGCGGGCTGTAGACGAAGGAGAACGACGCGTCGAAGCCGACCTCGGCTACGAGTCTCATCGTCTTCTCGAAGTCGTCGGCGGTTTCGCCGGGAAAGCCGACGATGAAATCGGAGCTCAGGCTCAGGTCGGCGCGCGCCGCGCGCAGCCGGCGCACGATCGACTTGTACTCGACCACGGTGTAGCCGCGCTTCATCGCGGCGAGGATGCGATCGGAGCCCGACTGCACCGGCAGGTGCACGTGCGCGGCGAGCTTCGGCAGCCGGGCGTGCGCGTCGATGAGCCGCTGGCCGAATTCCTTCGGATGCGAGGTCGTGTAGCGCACGCGCTCGATGCCGGGGATTTCGCAGACGAGTTCGAGCAGCAGCGCGAGGTCGGCGCTCGCGCCGGCATCGCCCGCTGCTCCGGTCGAAACGCCGGAGGCGCCCGAGGCGCCGCTCCCGGTTCGCAGCGCGCCGCCCGGCGCGCCGAGCGCGCCTCGATACGCGTTCACGTTCTGCCCGAGCAGCGTGACCTCGCGCCCGCCCTGCGCCGCCAGCCCGGCGATCTCGACCAGCACGTCGTCGACCGGACGCGAAATCTCGTGCCCGCGCGTGTACGGAACGACGCAGAAGCTGCAGTACTTGCTGCAGCCTTCCATGATGGAGACGAAGGCGCTCGCGCCTTCGCTGCGCGCCGGCGGCATGCGGTCGAATTTCTCGATCTCGGGGAAGCGGATGTCGACCTGCGGGCGTCCGGTCTCGCGCCGGCGCGCGATCAGCTCGGGCAGCCGGTGCAGCGTCTGCGGGCCGAACACGAGGTCCACGTACGGCGCACGCTCGACGATCGCCTCGCCTTCCTGGCTGGCCACGCAGCCGCCCACGCCGATCAGCAGGTCGGGGCGCTCGCGCTTGAGCGCGCGCACGCGGCCGAGGTCGGAGAACACCTTCTCCTGCGCCTTCTCGCGCACCGAGCAGGTGTTGAACAGGACGATGTCGGCGTCCTCGATGCGCTCGGTCTTCTGCACGCCTTCGCTGGCGGCGAGTACGTCGGCCATGCGGTCGGAGTCGTACTCGTTCATCTGGCACCCGAAGGTGCGGATGTACAGCTTCTTCGTCACCGGCTCTTCGCGCGCTCGCGCGCGGCGGCGAGCTCTTCGGGCGTGAGGATCCAGACCCGGCCGATCTGCCCGGAGGCGTCGTTCTCCACCAGCACGTCGTGCGTGCCCGACAGCGATGCGGGCATCACGATGCGGTTGTCCGCGTCGTGGATGCGCGCGGCCGCAGCCAGGCGCACGCTTTCCCCGTCGAGCAGCGCTTCCGGAAAGATGCGCATCTCGAGGCGGGCAAGGCGCGCCTTCTCGGGGAACGAGCGCAGCAGTTGCGCATGCGAGCGCGGCGTGAAGGCGGCGCCGACGAGCGGCAACGCCGCAAGCGCGGCAACTGCGCGACGCCGCGTGCGCGAGCGCTGCGGAAGATGCGAAAGGCCCATCGACGGCACACGGAAGGGGACCCGGCAGTGTACCGTACAGCAGGTTCCCACGAGGGAGGCGCGATGGCGGACGAGAGCACCGGTGCGCCGGATGACCGGCCGGGCGAGCGGCTGGATGGCGGGCGTCACGACGGGCCGCACGAGTCGATCGCGCCCGGTGTCGAGAGCCCTCCGGCGCCCTTCGCGGCGCTGCTCGGGCAGGTGCATCCGCAGCCGCCCCTGCGGCAGGCGATCACCCGGGCCTACCGCGCCGACGAAGCGGAGTGCGTGCTCGCGCTGCTGCCGATCGTCCGTCTCGAGCCTTCGCAGGAAAGCGCAATCGCATCGCTCGCACGCACGCTCGCGCGCCGGATGCGCGGACATCGTGGCGGCCGCGATGGGCTCGTGCAGGAACTGCTGGCGGAGTTCTCGCTGTCGTCGCAGGAGGGAATCGCGCTGATGTGCCTGGCCGAGGCGCTGCTGCGCATCCCGGACGACGCGACGCGCGACGCGCTGATCCGCGACAAGATCGGGCGCGGCGACTGGCAGTCGCATCTCGGTTCGCGCGCGTCGATCTTCGTGCACGCGGCGACGTGGGGACTGCTCGTCACCGGCAGGCTGGTTTCGCTGCACGACGAGACCGGCCTGTCGAGCGCGCTCGGGCGAGCGATCGCGCGCAGCGGCGAGCCGCTCGTGCGCCGCGCCGTCGATCGCGCGATGCGGCTGCTCGGCGAGCAGTTCGTTGCCGGGCGCACGATCGGCGAGGCGCTCGAACGCGCGCGACCGCGCGAGGCGGCAGGCTTTCGCCATTCCTACGACATGCTGGGCGAGGCGGCGCTCACCGACGAGGACGCGCTGCACTACCACGCGGCCTACGAGGGCGCTATCGACGCGATCGGCGCGGCGGCCGCAGGGCGAGGCGTTCTCGACGGCCCCGGCGTGTCGATCAAGCTGTCGGCATTGCACCCGCGGTACGCACGCGCGCAGCGCGAGCGCGTCGGCGACGAACTGTATCCGCGGCTGCTCGCGCTCGCGCTGCGCGCGCGAGCCTGGGACATCGGGCTGAACATCGACGCCGAGGAGGCAGAGCGCCTCGATCTTTCGCTGGATCTGCTCGAGCGTCTTTGCTTCGAAGAAGACCTGTCCGGATGGAGCGGCATCGGCTTCGTCGTGCAGGCCTACCAGAAGCGCTGCCTGCCGGTCGTCGACTGGCTGGTCGACCTCGCGCAGCGCAGCGAACGGCGGCTGATGGTCCGGCTGGTGAAAGGCGCGTACTGGGACAGCGAGATCAAGCGCGCGCAGGTCGACGGGCTGGACGGCTATCCGGTGTTCACGCGCAAGGCGCACACCGATCTGTCGTATCTCGCCTGTGCACGCCGGCTGCTGGCTGCGCCCGATGCCGTCTATCCGCAGTTCGCCACCCACAACGCGCACACCGTCGCCGCCGTGCACGAGATGGCGGGCGAGCGCTTCCGGCCGGGGCAGTACGAATTCCAGTGCCTGCACGGGATGGGCGAGCCGTTGTACGAGCACGTCGTGCGCAGCGAGGCCGAGGGCGGGCTCGGCCGGCCCTGCCGCATCTACGCGCCGGTCGGCACGCACGAGACGCTGCTCGCGTATCTCGTGCGGCGGCTGCTCGAGAACGGGGCGAACACGTCCTTCGTGCATCGCATCGCGGACGAATCGGTGCCGATCGACGCGCTCGTCGAGAGTCCGTTGCGGGTCGTCGAGCGCAATGTGCTGGCCGAAGGCTCGGCGGGGCTGCCGCATCCGGCGATTCCGCTGCCGCGCGCGTTGTACGGCGCGAGCCGGGCGAACTCGCGCGGCAGCGACCTGACCGACGAGCGGCGCCTCGCGCAGCTCGCGGAAGCGCTGGCCCGCTGCGGGCAGCGGAGGTACCTCGCGGCGCCGATCGTCGGCGGCAGATCGTGCGACGCCGGCAGATCGTGCGACACCGGCGTCGCGGCCGACGCCGGTGCCACGCGCGACGTCGGCGCCGCGGCCGAGGCGCGCGACGTGCGCAACCCCGCCGATACCCGCGACCTCGTCGGCCGCGTCGTCGATGCCAGTGCGCGCGACGTCGACGACGCGCTGCGCTTCGCGCAGCAGGCGGCGGAAAGCTGGGCGTCGAAGTCGTGCGGACTGCGTGCGCAGGCGCTCGACGAAGCAGCCGCCCGACTCGAGGGCGATGCTGCCGAATGGATAGCGCTCGTCGTGCGCGAGGCCGGGCGCACGATTCCCGATGCGATCGCCGAGCTGCGCGAGACGGTCGATTTCCTGCGCTACTACGCGGCGCAATTGCGCGACGTTCCGGCGCATGCGCTCGGGGCGCCGCTCGGTCCGGTCGTCTGCATCAGCCCGTGGAACTTTCCGTTGTCGATCTTCGGCGGGCAGGTCGCGGCGGCGCTCGCCGCGGGCAACGCGGTGCTCGCCAAGCCCGCCGAGCAGACGCCGCTGGTCGCCGCGCGATTCGTCCGCCTGCTGCACGAAGCGGGCGTCGATGCCGAAGCGCTGCAGCTGCTGCCCGGCGACGGCGAGACGGTCGGCGCAGCGCTCGTCGCCGATCCGCGCGTGCGCGGCGTGGTGTTCACCGGGTCGACGGCGGTGGCGCGCTCGATCGCACGCACACTGGCCGGTCGGCTCGACGAGCGCGGCGAGCCGATCGCGCTGATCGCCGAAACCGGCGGAATCAACGCGATGATCGTCGACTCGTCGGCGCTGCCCGAGCAGGCGGTCGCCGACATCGTCGCGTCGGCCTTCGACAGCGCCGGACAGCGCTGTTCCGCGTTGCGCGTGTTGTGCGTGCAGGACGAGGTGGCCGACCGTGTGCTGGCGATGCTGCGTGGCGCGATGCGCGAGCTGCGCCTGGGCCGCCCGGACCGCCTCGACACCGACGTGGGACCGGTGATCGACCGCCCCGCGCGCGATGCGTTGCTCGGTTATCTCGACGAGATGCGCGACTGCGTTCGCGCGGCCGCGACGGCAGGCAGCGAGGCGCGATCGCCGCTTCGCGAGCGCCGGCACGGCTGGTTCGTCGCGCCCGCGCTCGTCGAACTGCCGGACGTCGGCGCGCTGCGCCGCGAGGTCTTCGGACCGGTGCTGCACGTCGTGCGCCATGCGCGCGCAGAGCTGCCCCGCATCCTCGAAACGATCGAAGGGATCGGCTACGGACTGACGCTCGGCGTGCAGACGCGCCTCGACGAAACGGTCGAGCTCGTCGTTTCGCGTGCGCGCGTGGGCAACCAGTACGTGAATCGCAACATGATCGGCGCGGTGGTCGGCGTGCAGCCCTTCGGCGGGGAAGGGCTGTCGGGCACCGGGCCGAAGGCGGGCGGGCCGTTGTACCTGCGCAGGTTGATGCGGTGGCCGGTCGACGCGCCGTCGTTGCGGGCAGCGCTGCCGAAGCCGGACGAGGCATTTGCCGGCGCCAACGCCTTGCGCAGCCCGCGACGCGAGCGTCGGGAGGCGGCGCTCCGCGCGCTGGCCGGGTTCGAGGCGTGGCTTCGCACATCGCGCGAGCACGGGCTGCTCGCGCTGGCCGACGTCTGCGCGGCGCTCGCGCGCGACACGCCGCTGGAGTTGCCGCATCTGCTCGGCGGGCCTACCGGCGAGCGCAACACCTGGTGGCTGGCGCCGCGGCGAGCAGTGTTGGGCGTTGCGGCCCACGATGCGGATCGTCTGTTCCAGCTCGCCCACGCGATCGCGGCCGGCAGCGGGATGCTGTGGCCCGGCGATGACCCGAAATCGGTTGCGCTGCATGCGGCATTGCCGCCGGCACTGCGCGCCCTCGTTCGGGTATCGGACGATATCGACGGCAGCGATTTCGATGCGGCGATCGTGCACGGCGACGCGGACGAAATCCGCAGTTGGAGCCGGCGCCTCGCGCAGCGCGACAGCCCGCTCGTCGTGCCGGTCGCCTGCGCCAGCGGCGACCGGCGCTACGGCGCGATTCCGCTCGAACGGCTGTTCGTCGAGCGGTCGCTGTCGGTGAACACGGCGGCGGCGGGCGGCAACGCGAGCCTGATGACGATCGGGTGAGGTCGCTTCGGGTACGAAGCGCTCGCAGCGCGGCGAAAGTCACGCCCGGCGTTCGCGGCCGCGCGACTCGCGAACGATCGACATCAGCCGCTCGAAGCCGCGCGCATCGGAGAGCAAGGCGAGCAACTCGCGGTCGCTCAGCATCGCGCGCGCGTCTTCCGCGGTTGCTGCCTCGTCGAGCCGGGCCAGCCCGACGACCAGATCGACGTCGACGTCGCCGCGCGGCCGCGGGCGCGGCTCGATCGTCGCGCGATGCGCATCGGCGAGCGTCTCGCTGCAAGACAGCCGTGCGATCGCATCGAGCGGCGGCAGCGAGCGCGCGATCTGCACGGCCAGCTCGTTCGCGCGAAGCAGGATCGGAGGCGGCGTGCGCTCCTCGGGCACGAGCAGCAGGCCCAGGCGGCGTAGCCGTCGGCCGAGATGTGCATTCGCGGTCAGGCCGGCGAGCGGAATCGCCAGCAGCAGCCCTGCGATGACCGGCGTCATCCACAGGAACAGCGACCAGGAAACCGCGTAGGCCGCGACCGCGAGCAGCACCCCGAAGACCGTGTGCCCGGCGTATACGCGGGCGACCTGCGACCACGGCAGCGCGTCGTCGTCGCGCCGTTGCACGTTCCAGCCGACGTCGCGACCCGACAGCGTCGCGGCGACCGTGAGCGACTGGTCGAGCATCATCACCGGCGCGATGAGCCCCGAGACGAGCATCTCGACGAGCACGCCCACGAAGCTGCGTATGCCCCCGCCGAAGCCGCGTCGATGTTCGCTGCGCACGAGCATGGCCAGCCACGCCAGCAGCTTCGGCAGGAAGAGCAGCGCCATCGTCCCCGCGAATACCCAGGCGGCGCGAACCGGATCCTGCGCCGGCCACTGCGGGAAGAGCGCCAGACCGCGCGGAAAATATTCGGGGCGAACGAACTGCGCCTGCAGCGCGATCAGGATTCCGGCCAGCAGGAAGAGCAGCCACAGCGGCGCCGTGAGATAGGCGCCGATGCCGGTGAGCAGGTGCAGCCGGCTCACCGGATGAAGCCCTCGCGCCGACAGCACGCCCAGGTGCTGCAGGTTCCCCTGTGCCCAGCGCCGGTCACGAACGGAGAAGTCGCTGAGCGCCGGCGGCGATTCCTCGTAGCTGCCGCCCAGGCCGGGGGCGATCCGCACCGCCCAACCGCCGCGGCGCAGCAGCGCCGCTTCGACGAAGTCGTGGCTCATGATTTCGCCGCCGATCGGTTTGCGGCCCTCGAGCACCGGCAGCCCGGCGTGTTCGGCGAACGCGCGCGTTCGCAGAATCGCGTTGTGCCCCCAGTAGTTGCTTTCCGAGCCGTGCCACCACGCGAGTCCGCGGCCGAGCATCGGCCCGTAGAGCCGGTTCGCGAACTGCTGCAGGCGCGCGAAGAGCGTCGAGGCGTTGACGATGACCGGCAGCGTCTGGATCAGCCCGACCCGGGGGCTGCGCTCCATTGCGCCGGCCAGCCGCACGAGCGTATCGCCGCGCATCAGGCTGTCGGCGTCGAGCACGACCATGAAGTCGTAGCGGGCGCCGAAGCGCCTCACCCAGTCTGCGATGTTGCCCGCCTTGCGACCTTCGTTGTGCCGTCGATGGCGATAGAAGATCCTTTCGTGGCCCGCGGTATTCGCGCGGATCTTCAGGAAGGCGGCTTCCTCGGCCATCCAGACGTCGGGCTTCGTCGTGTCGCTGAGCACGAAGAAATCGAAGTGCGGCAGCGCCTGCGCTTCCGCCAGCGATTCGTAGAGCGCCTGCAGGCGCGCCATCACGGCGGCCGCGCTTTCGTTGTAGACCGGGAACAGCAGCGCGGTGCGCGACGACAGCGCGGGAAGCGGGCCCGTCGCGTCGATCGCGAGCGCAGGGCTCCGCGGGCTCAGCGACAGCACGAAGCCGACGACGTTGATGACGAACGAGAACGCCACCCATGCGAACAGGACGACGAACAGGACGAGCACCACCTGCTCGAGCAGCGTGAGCCCCGCCACCTGCAGCACGAGATACATCTCATGCGCGGCGAATGCCGTGAACGCGGCGCTGGTTGCGAGCAGCGCGAGGCGCCGCAGACGGATCGAGCGCGGACCGTCGCCCGGCTCCCCGCGCACACCGCTGGCGAACGATTGCACCGGCATCTCCAGCGGGGCGTCGGGAGGAAGCGGCGGCGCCGATCGAAGCGCTTCGCCGCGCGGGCTCGCGTCCGCCGCGTTGCGTCGCCGTTCGCGGCTCAGGGCGGCGTCCATCGGAAGATCCACGTTTCGGACAACGCTTCCTGGCCCCGCACGAACCTCGCGTGCAGGTCGACCGCCGTTGCCTTCTCCGGGTCGAGGAAGAAACTCAGGCGCCAGCCTCCGGTGTGCGGATTCGGCTGCGTCACGACGTGCAGGATCTTGCCGGCGCTCGCGCCAACGTCGCCGCGCACTTCGGCGTCGGGCGGCAGTTTCTTCAGCGCCTCTCCCACCGCTTCGAGCACGAACAATCGGCGACCGTCGTGGCCGGCGCCCTGCCGGGTGCGCGCGAAGGTCGCGCGGTCATCGACGTTCGGATCGCGGTTGGTCCAATGCAGGCGGTACGTGTAGATGTACTCGCGCTTCGCCTGGAACGGCTCCTTCGGATGCCAGAACACGACGATGTTGTCGTTGTATTCGTTATGTGCCGGGATCTCGTACAGCTGCACTTCGCCTTCGCCCCAGTCGCCGATCGGCTCGACCCAGGCGTTCGGCCGCTGCTCGTAGCGCGCCTCGAGGTCCTGGTAGACGCGGAAGTCGCGATTGCGCTGCACCAGCCCGAAGCCGCGCACGTTCGCGTCGGCGAAGCCGCTCACCTGCAGGTCGCGCGGGTTCGACAACGGACGCCACAGCCGCTCGCCGCTTCCCGTGTGGATGGCCAGGCCGCTCGAATCGTGAACGGCAGGACGGAAGTCGTCGATGCCTGCGCGGTCCTGCGCATCGAAGAAGAACATGCTGGTCAGGGTGCCGAGCCCGGCCTGGTCGATCTTCGCGCGCGGATAGAGCGCGACCTCGGTGTCCATCACCGTCTCGTCGCCCGGACGAATGGTGAATCGATAGGCGGCAGCGGTGCTCGCGCTGTCGAGCAGCGCGTAGACGACGATCGATCTCGCCTGCGCGGAAGGGCGCTCGATCCAGAACGAGCGGAACGCCGGGAACTCCTCGCCTTTCGAGTTGCCGGTGCCGATCGACAGGCCGCGCGCGGACAGCCCGAACACCTGGCCCTTGGCTACGGCGCGGAAATAGCTCGCGCCGAGGAAGACGGCGACCTCGTCGTAGTAGTCGGGGCGATTGATCTTCGCGTGCAGCCGGAAGCCGGCGTAGCCGAGATCCGCATCCGGTTTCGGCGGCGGCGTTTCGCCGAAGCTGAACTGGCTCGGCGAATAGCGCACCGGCCGCGCCCGGCCCTGGTCCACCTCGTATATCGCGACGCGATCGGTAAAAATGAAACCACGGTGGAAGAACTGGACCTGGAAAGGCAGGTCCGCCTCGCGCCAAAGCGCGTTCTGCGGGCGGAACCGGATCGCGCGATACGCGTCGTAGCTGAGCTTCTTCAGCTCGTCGGGCAGCGGATCGTTCGGCGCCTTGTACGGCGACTGCGACAGCTGCCGCGCGAGCTGGCGGACGGTCGAGCCGTCGAAGGGAGTGCCTTCGTCGGTTTCCGGTCGCTTCTCGGCCGCCCACGCGCCGAGGCCGGCCCATGCGGCCAGGCCGATCGACCCGACAAGGAATTCCCGCCGCTGCAATCCCTCCTCCTCGCATCGCTGGTGCGCCTGCCGCGACGATTCGCAAGGGCCTCGGCGCGGGAGCGGACGCGCGCGTGACCTGCTCCCCGGCCGGCGCCCTCATGCCGAGGCATTTGGCGTGCCGGGGGTCGCCGCAGGAGGCGAGGGTCGCGGATCCCCGTTGCGCTGCCTGCGGAACTGGGCCGGAGTCAGGCCCGTCCAGCGGCGGAACGCCTTGGCGAAGGCGCTCTCGTCCGAGAAGCCGAGATCGTCGGCGATGTCGGGCAGCACGCTCGTGCCGCGCAATCGCTCGACGGCGACGCCGTGCAGCGCGGCGTCGCGCAGGAGCTTGAACGAGGCGCCTTCCTGGGCCAGGCGCCGGTTCAGGTGCCGGCCGCTGATCGCGAGCATCGCCGCAACGCGGTCTTTGCCCCAGCGCGGATTCGCGCGGATCAGGCGCTGCACCTCGGCGCTCAGGCTGTGCTGGCCGAGTTCGGCCAGCATCCGGTTCGTCAACTGGCGCAGATGCTCACGCAGCGGCGCGTTGGCCTGGATCAGCGGCAGCTCGAGCTGGTCGGCGCCGAAGATGAGCGCATTTTCGGTCGCGCCAAAACTCGCAGGGATGCCCAGCAGTGCCCGGTACTCGGTGGTCGCGGCGAGCGGTTGGTGGGCGAAGCGCACCGCGATCGGACGGAACGCCTCGCCGCTCGCCCACAGGCTCAGCCGCAGCAGACCCGCCAGCACCGCCTCGACCCGTTCGGCCCGTCGAAGCGCGAGATGCGGCCGGTAGCAGATGGTCGCGAGATCCGCGTCGCGCTCGAGCAGGAAGTCGCCCCCTTCGCCGACGATCGGCGCCACCTGGACGAGTTGTTCGAGCGCCTCGCCCAGCGTGTCGCAGGTGGCGAGCAGGAGTCCGGCGCTGTCGAGGTGCCCGGCCTGCAGCTCGAGGCCGAGTCGCAGTCCCGCCAGTCGGTCGCCGCTGCCGCGGCAATAGGCGTCCCACAGCCGATCGAGGAGCGCGAGCGGAAGACGCTCGCTGTCTTCGACGGCCTTGCGCAATTCGACGGGGATCCCGATCTTCCGCCGGTCGGCGCCCTGCAGCAGCGCGCGCGCATAGAGCCGGTTGACGCTGAAGAGACCGACCTTCATGGCCCGAATCGTCGCCTGTGCGTCCTGTTCGAAACGTTACGGACCGCGCCGCGATCAATAAGCTGTCCGCGCCCCGCAGCATATCGGTGCGGCGGGGCGATGGCGAGGCCACGGAGGACCGGCATGGCGAAGACGAGCGGCGGCGAACATCTCGCCCGGATGCTGCAGAACGAAGGTGTAGAGCGCGTGTTCGGCATCATCGACGGAACCTACTTCGGCTTCTACTCCGCGCTTCACCGGCTCGGCATCGAGATCGTCACGCCCCGTCACGAGACGAGCGCGGCGCATATGGCGGGCGCTTACGCGAGGCTCACCGGGCGGCTCGGCGTATGCATGGCGAGCAACGGCCCGGGCGTCGCCAACCTGCTGCCCGGCCTCGTCGTCGAGCAGGCCGAAGGCAATCGGGTGCTGGCGATCACCAGCGCGCGGCGGCCGGCGATCATGTATCCCGATCGCGGCGGCGCGTATCAGTGCTTCGACCAGGCCGGCGTCATCGGCCGCATCGCGAAGTGGAGCGCGGCGGCGCCCACCTTCGAGCGCATTCCGGAATTGATGCGCAAGGCGCTGCGCGCCTGCTGGGACGGGCGGCCCGGCGTCGTGCATCTCGACGTGCCCGAGACGCTGATGAACGGCAGCTTCGAGGCGCCGCCCTTGTGGCAGCGCCAGCAGTATCGCGGCGGTGCGCCGCTGCCGCCGCCGGCCGAACAGGTCGATCTTGCCGCGCAGTGGCTGCTCGCCGCCGCGGCGCCGATGATCCACGCCGGCAGCGGCGTCGTCCACGCTGGCGCCTTCGCCGAACTCGAGCGCGTCGCGACGCTGCTGCACGCGCCGGTGACGACGAGCTGGGCGGCGCGCGGCGCGCTGGCCGAGACCTCGGCGCTGGCGATCCCGATGCCGCACGTCAAGCTCAACCACAAGGTGCGCAACGAGGCCGACGCGGTGCTGATCCTCGGTTCGCGGGTCGGCGAGACAGACTGGTGGGGCAAGCCGCCGTACTGGCGCGATCCGGCGCAGCAGCGCACGGTGCAGGTCGACATCGACGCCGCGATGCTGGGGCTGAACAAGCCCGCCGACCTGCCGGTGCAGGCCGACGCGAAGCTCTTCCTCGCCGCGCTTGCCGAACGGCTGGAAGGCGCACGAATGGCGACGATCGAGGAGCGCAGGCGCCGCGTCGACGGCTACGGCAGGATCCGCGCACAGGACCGTGCCGGCTGGGACAAGGCGCTGTCGGACACGGCCGAGCCGATGAACCCGGCCCACATCGGCGTGATCTGCGACGAGCTGTTCCCGCCCGAGAGCGTGCTGGTGGCCGACGGCGGCAATGCGGCGGTGTGGGCGATGTTCTATCACCGTGCGCGCGTGCCGAATCGCATCCTGTCGACGTTCCGCTTCGGCATGCTGGGCGCCGGAATGGCGCAGGCACTCGGCGCGGCCGTCGCGCTTCCGCAGTCGCCGGTGTGCTGCATCATCGGCGACGGCGCCTTCGGCTTTCATCCGCAGGAGGTCGAGACCGCCGTTCGCAACCGCCTGCGCGTGATCTGGATCGTGCTGTGCGACCGGCAATGGGGCATGGTCAAGATGAACCAGCAGTTCATGCTGCGGCCGTTCAAGACGATGCTCTTCAGGAAGCTGGACGAGCACGAGACGATCAAGGCCGATCTCGGCGAGATCCGCTTCGACCTGCTGGCGCAGTCGATGGGGGCGTTCGGCGAGCGCGTGTCGTCCGCGGCGCAGTTGCGCAGCGCCGTGCAGCGCGCCCTCGAGCACGGCGGCGCGGGCGTGATCCACGTGGACGTCGACCCGGTCAAGCACATGTGGGCGCCGGGCCTCATCCACTTCAAGAAGATGCACGAGGAGCCCGCCGGCTCCTGATCCGCGCTTCGGTCACTGCTCGAGTTCGACCGCGAACTTCCTCGTCATCAGGCGCTGGTAGAGATCGGGCAGCAGCCGCCAGAGCAGGCTGGCCGCCACGCTCGCCGCATCCGAGTGCACGCGTTTCCGCCGCCGCTGCAGCGCGACGACGATCCGCTCGGCCATCCAGTCGGCGCTGCGCGTCCTGCCGATCGTCGAGCGGGCATGTCGCGCCGGCCTGCCGTCGTGGCCGAGCGCGTTGCGTTCGATCGGCGTGTCGAGGAAGCTCGGATACGCCATCAGCACGTGCACGCCGTGGCGCTGCTCCTCGCAGCGCAGCACCTCGAAGGACTGCGCCAGCGCGCTCTTGGCGCCGCAATAGGCGGCCCTGCCCAGCACCGGCATCCACCCTGCCATCGAGCCGATGGCGACGATCGAACCGCGCTGCGCGCGCAACTGCGGCAATGCGGCGAGCGCGAGTTCCAGCGGCGCCTGCCAGTCGACTTCCATCACCCGCCGCAGCACGGCCGGATCGGTTTTCGCGACCAGCGAGCGATGGGTGATGCCGGCGTTGTTCACCAGCACGCCGACGCCGCCGAAGCGTTCTTCGGCGTGCCGAAGCAGCGCCCGCTGGTGCGCCGGGTCGGCGATGTCGCCGTGCAGCCACGAGACGCGGTCGCCGTCGCCCAGTTCGCGGGCCGTCGCCTGCACGAGATCGGCGTCGAGGTCGGCGAGCAGCAGCGGGTACCCATGCCGGTGGAAGGCACGCGCCAGCGCCCCGCCCAGGCCTCCGCCGGCGCCGGTGATCAGCACGCAGTTCACAGCGCGCCTCTTGCGCGAGCGTGCTCGACGTAAAAGCGGAAGGTCTCTTCGGAGGTTTTGCGCGGCCGGTAGCCGAACTCCTCCTTCAGTCGTCGATTCGAGAGCACCGGCCGGTAGCGCAGGAAATCGACCTGCTCCGGCCCGTAGCGGCCGATGCCGAAGCGCCGGCCGAGCCGGAGCGCGGCGCGGACGAGGCTGGCCGGCAGCGCGCACACTGGCTTGCCGAGGATGGCGGCGATTTCGCGCACGGTCAACGCGCCGTCGCCGGCGAGGTTGTAGATGCCGGCGAGGTCGCCGCGCAGCCCGTGCTCGATGGCGCCGACGACGTCCTCGTCCCAGGCGAAGACGAAAGGGGAATCGGAGCCGCGGATCGCGATCATCCGCTTCGCACGGAACAGCGCGGTGATCAGGTTGTCGGTGGCAGCACCGAGGATCGTGCCCGGGCGCAGGATCAACTGGCGAAGCCGGGGATGGCGCTGCCTGTATTCGGCGAGCAGTTCCTCGATCTGCCGCTTGTGGTCGGAATAGGCGAACTCGGGGTTGCCGCGCAGCGGCTGGTCCTCGTCGATCCACGCGGGATTGTCGGCGTGGTAGCCATACGCCGCGCCGGAACTGGTGACGGTGACGTGACCGACGCCGGCGTCGAGGCAGCAGCGAAGCACGTTGCGCGTGCCGTTGACGTCGATGTCGAATTCCCGTGCGCGGTCCCGTCCGGCGTCGAGCACCGAAGCCAGGTGCACGACGTGGTCGATGCGTTCGGCGCGCAGGAGGTCGGCGAGCGCCGGATCGCGCACGTCCAGGCGCGACAACGCGAAGGGCAGTTCCGCGCGATCGCGGATGTCGGTGCCGACGACGTGGTGCCCGGCGGCGAGACGGCCGCCGAGAAGGCTGCCGACGTAGCCGGCCGCGCCGGTGACGAGCACGCGCCTGCACATCGTGGAAGGCATCGGCATCGAGAGAAGCGGCAGCGCTTCGTCAGCTCAACGCGGTTCCCTGCGCCGTGTCCCCGGCATCCCGGATCGGAATGCGCGCCCAGATGTTCGCCAGCGTGAGCCCCGACACCAGGTGCCAGACGCCCCAGAAGGCCGTGATGAGCATCATCGCGCCCGCCGACGGCATGAAGGTGAACAGGATGACCAGGCCCAGACCGGAGTTCTGGATGCCCACCTCCAGCGTGACGGCGCGGCGGTCGGCCGTGGGCAATCGCATCGCGCGGCCCATGGCGGCGCCCAACGCCAGCGCCATCGTGTTGTGCGCGACCACCAGCCAGAAGAAGGTGTCGAAGCGTTCGACGAAGAGGTCGAAGTTGTTGCCGAAGGCGATCGCCACGAAGGCCAGGAACACGATCAGCGCAACGACGCGAAGCGGCGGTTCGACACGGGCGGCGAGCTTCGGAAAGAGGCGCCCCACCCACATGCCGAGCAGGATCGGAAGCGCCAGCACGAGCAGCACCAGCAGCAGGATGTTGCCGGAATCGACCGAGATGCTGGTCAGCAGGCTGCGCGTATGGGGGTTGAGCCAGCCGTAGAACGCGAAATTGAACGGCGTGAGAAACGTTGCCGCCAGGCTCGAGACGGCGGTCATGCTGACCGAGACCGGAACGTTTCCGCGTGCCAGCCAGGTCATGATGTTGGAGAAGGCGCCCCCGGGGCAGGCGGCAACGAGGATCATGCCGAGCGCGAGCGGCGGATCGATGCGCAGGATCCAGGTGGCGAGGCAGGTTGCCGCCGGAAGCAGGACGAACTGCGCGAACAGCCCCGCGAAGGGCGCCCGCGGCGACACCAGCACGCGCCTGAAGTCCGCAGGTCTGAGCGAGAGGGAAACGCCGAACATCATCAGCGCGAGGATGGCGTTGAGCAGCACCAGGCTCGCGGGATCGAAGTGGATCGAAACGGGGTCGTTCATGGGCAGGTCCGGCGGCGATCCGCGCTGGCTCGCGCACTTGCAGCGTAGAGGAGAAGCCGCCGCCGGAAACGGAACAAACGAGACTTTCGACCGTCAATTCGGGACGCGAATCACGATCGCGATTCGCTCAATGCAGCGATGCGAGCCCGACGTCCTTCATCCCCAGCGCCTGCGCAACGTCGTACATCGCCTGATTGAGGATCCGGTGGACGTTCTGGTCGGCGTCACGACCCGATTTCGCTTCGATGTCCGCCATCACGGTGTTGTGGATCGGGTGCGAGAGCGCCTTGTCGAAGAGGTGGCCGGACCAGAAGGTTCCGTCCACCGTCCCGGCCTGCACCAGCGTCTTCGCCAGCGCCGTGCCTTTCAGGTCGGGCGGCGCCGACGGAAGCGTCACGCCGGCTTCGGTGGCGCGCTGCCGTCCGTCCTTGACGGCATAGGTCATGCCGTCGAGGAAGGCCTTCGTGTCCTTCTCGCCGTACTGCTTGTTCAGCTTCGCCACCTCGGCGTTCACGGTCTTCTCGCCGAGCATCGAGACGAGCGCTTTCGGGAACGTGAAGTTCTCGGGGCCGCCGCCCGCTTTCACCAGCGCCGCGGTGGCTCCGAGCGCCGGCGGGCCGTCGTATACCGGGCCGCCGAACCAGTTCATCGCTTCCGCGGCCATCGAGCCCGAGGCGTACAGTGCGCCGCCCAGCAGCAGCACGAGGCCTGCGACAAAGGTCGAGAGGATTTTCGTACGGGACATGGTTGATTACTCCTTCAGTCGCGAGCCCGTCTTTCGCTGCACCCCCGCGGATGCGAGCTTGCCCAGGCTCCTGATATGGGCGAGGAAGTCCCCGCCCGGGTACAGACGATCCAATGCCTGCCGGGTCCGATGCGAGACCAGGCCTTCGATACGCTCACCCAGTTCGTCGCCCAGCAACGCCAGCGTCACGCTCTGGCGGATATAGGCGCCGGCGAGCTCGATCACCGGACGCTGCGCGGTGGCCACGCCCTGGATCGCCGTGTCTTCGAACTGCCCGATCAGCGCCTCGCGCTGGTCGATCACCAGCAGCAGCGAGCGCGTCCCGTCGCCCGGCGCGACTTTCAGACGGTAGATGTCGCCCTGGCATGCGCCGCATTCGCGCTCGCAGCCTGCGAGGCACAACGTGGTGACACGTACGCCGCGGGCGCTCGCCTGCTGCAACGATTCGGCCAGAAGTGCCGCTTCGGCAGGCTGTATCGCGACCAGCAGATTCTCGTGTGCGCCATCGATTCCCGTGCGCGCGTGCTCGAGCAACTCCGTTTCGCCGCGTAGCGTGAATGCCGGCGGGGTCTCGTCGGATCGCGTGAGCGTGGCCAGTCCGTCACGCGCTGCCGCCAGCGTGCGCTGGTGCTTCTGTTCCAGGCGTCTCAACATCCGTGAAGCGGGCGTCGCCGCGTAACGGACCCCTTCCGCCGTATCGAAGCGCTGCGCGGCACCGCGAGCGATCAGGCGATCGAGCACCGAGTACACGTTGGCGCGAGGAATGGCGGCTGTCCTGGCCACCTCGTAGCCCGTGCTCTGGCCCGCCCTCGTCAGCGCCACGTAGGCCTTGGCTTCGTACTCGCCGAACCCCAGTTCCTGCAGCAACGCGTGGAGTTTCACTGCCAACGATAGTAGCTGTCTCGGCAACTACTATAGTTCCGGGACCGATCGAGCGTCTCATTGCCTCGCACGCGAGCGGGGTTGTCGCCACGGACTGCGCGAAGCGCGAGGACATAAGCACACCGGCGCTGGTCCTTCTCGTCGCATGCACGTCGGATCGCGCGAGCATGCGGTGCATGCAATCCGATGATGCGAGGAGAGAACGATGCCGATCCAGACCGTCCGGCTGATCCGCAAGGAACCGATCGCGCGCGAGACGATGGCCTTCTATTTCGAAAAGCCGAAGGATTTCGACTATCGCGCCGGACAGTTCGGCGACATCACGCTGATCGATCCCGCCGACACCGACGACGAGGGAAGCGTGCGCGGCTTCTCGTTCATTACCGCACCCTACGAAGCCGAGATCGGTTTCGCCACGCGACTGCGCGATACGGCGTTCAAGCGCGTGCTGCGCAATCTCGCCCCCGGCGGCGAAGTGAAGCTCGACGCCCCGTACGGCGATTTCCGGCTGCACAACAACGAGAGCCGCCCGGCGGTGTTCGTCATCGGCGGCATCGGCGCGACGCCGGTGCGAAGCATCGTCGCACAGGCGACGCACGATCGCACCGGCCATCGGATCCTGCTGCTGCACGCGAACCGCTCGATCGACGACGCGCCGTTCCAGGCCGATTTCCTGCGCTTCGCCGAGCAGAACCCGAACTTCCGTTTCGTGCCGGTGTTCACCGACGCGGTGCCGCCGTCGTGGAAAGGCGAAAGCGGCCGCATCGCCGCGGCGACGATCCGGCGCTGGGTGCCGCAGCTCGCCGAGCCGATCTGGTACCTGTCCGGCCCCGAGGGGATGGTCAAGGCGATGCGCCGGCTGCTCGTCGAGATGGAGATCGACGAGGACGACATCCGTACCGAGGAGTTCGCCGGATACTGAGCGCGGGCGCGAACGTCTTGAGCGCGGGCGCGAACGTACTGAGCGCGGGCGCGAACGTACTGAGCGCAGGCGCTCAGGCGCCCCCCAGGCCCAGCCACAGGCCGAGCGGCACGAACACCACCGCGGCGAGGTTGCCGAGGAGGACGATCGCGGCCACCTTGTCCGGCTCCTGGCCGAATTGCTCGGCGACGAGGAAAGTGAGCACCGCCGGCGGAAGGGCGGCGAAGAGGTAGATCTGCGCGCGCTGCTCGGCGGTGAACGCGAACCAGGGGTCGAGCATTGCCGCGACGGCGATCCCGGTGAGCGGACACAGCGCGGCGCCGACCAGGCCGATGCGCCAGCTGTCGAAGCGCACGTCGAGCATGCGCACGCCCAGCGCGAAGAGCATCAGCGGAATGCACGCCTCGCCGAGCATCTGCAGGGACGTGAACAGCGGCTGGGGAAGGGCGATGTGCGTCGCGGCCAGCAGCAGTCCGGCGAGCATCGCGAGCATCATCGGACTGGTGAGGAGGCTCCACGCCGTTCCGCCGCTGCCCGCACGGCCGCTGCCGACGATCTTGATGCCGACGGAGAAGTAGACGAGGTTGCCGGCCATGAACAGCGCCACCGCCGCCGACAGCCCGGGGGCGCCGAAAGCCAGCGCGGCGAGCGGCAGTCCCATGTTGCCGCAGTTGTTGTACATCATCGGCGGCACGAAGCTGCGCACGTCGTAGCCCAGCAGCCGCGCGAGCGGCCAGGCCAGCAGCCCGGAGCCCAGCGAGATCAGGATGCCCGCGGCGATGAGCCCCAGGTTGCTCGCGAGATCGAAATCCTTCGAAGCGAAGGCAGTGAGCACCAGCAGCGGACACAGGATGTCCAGGCTGATCCGGTTCACCGCGGCCATCTCGTCCCGCACGCCGTCGCCGCGCCAGCGCGCATAGCCGTAGCCGATGGCGATCGTGATGAATACGGGAAGGATGATCGTGAGGATGCGTTGGACGAGCATGGGGGGCGCGACGAACCCCACAGGCGTTCGTCGCGTGATTCGATGGGCCCTGGCGCCTATGTGATCCGATTTTCTCGGATCGGAACGAGGATCAAGAGCGAGGGCGGGTTGGAGATCTCGGTCGGAGTGTGACGCGCGCTGCCCGGTTTTCAGTTTCGGTAAGCGTCGCCTCGAGATCCCGCTTGCGCCGCGGCTATGGGCTGCAGCGCGTCATTGATGTAGCCGGCCGGCTGCAACCCGGCCAGGACTCGGTTGCCTGCGACTCAGTTGTGTTCAGTTGCCTTCGAACCTCGGGGTCTGCTTGGCGACGAACGCATGATAAGCGCGGTGAAAATCCTGCGTCTGCATGCAGATCGCCTGCGCCTGCGCCTCGGCCTCGATCGCCTCCTCCAGGCCCATGTTCCACTCCTGCAGCAGCATCTTCTTGGTCATCGCGTGCGCGAAGGTGGGGCCCTCGGCGAGCGACTGCGCCATCTGCTTCGCGCGCTCGGCGAGCGCCTCGGGCTCGACCAGCGCGTTGTAGAAGCCCCAGCGCTCGGCCTCCTCGCCCGGCATCGCGCGGCCGGTGAAGAGCAGCTCCGAGGCGCGCCCGTGCCCGACGATCGAGGACAGCAGCGTGCAGGCGCCCATGTCGGCGCCAGCCAGCCCCACCTTCACGAACAGGAACGCCACCTTGCTCTTCGGCGTGCCGTACCGGATGTCCGAGCCGCAGGCGAGCATCGTGCCGGCGCCGGCGCAGATGCCGTCGATCGCGCAGACGATC
>JAJPEN010000059.1 GCA_021166835.1 Burkholderiaceae bacterium
GTTCATCGACAGCGCGTGCACTTCCTCGCGCATGCGGTCGCCGAGCGCGCGGTAGACGAGCTGGTGTCGCTGCACCTGCCGCTTGCCCTCGAAGGCTTTCGAGACGACGATCGCCTGGAAGTGCCGGCCGTCGCCGTCGACCTCCAGGTGCTCGCATTCGAGGCCTGCGGCGATGTAGCTGCGAACATTCTCGGGGGTGACCATGGCGAAATCCGGATGGAAACTCGATTGATTCGGGAAGGATCGCCTTCACAGCCGAAGCCGGTACCCGCTGGCCAGCAGCCGCAGCGCGACGGCTGACGCCACCGCGAGCGTGGCAGCGACGACGACGAAGCTGATGCCCGGCGCGATGTCGGAAACGCCGAAGAACCCGTAGCGGAACCCGTCGACCATGTAGAAGAACGGATTCAGGTGCGACAGCGTCTGCCAGAACGGCGGCAGCGACTTCACCGAATAGAAGACGCCCGACAGGAAAGTGGCGGGCATCACGATGAAGTTCTGGAAGGCTGCGATCTGATCGAACTTCTCCGCCCAGATCCCGGCGATCAGGCCCATTGTACCGAGAATCGCGCTGCCCAGGACCGCGAACAGCAGGATCCACGCCGGCGAATGGAAGGACAGCCGCGCGAACCACGCGGTGACGAGGAAGACGCCGGCGCCGACCATCAGCCCGCGCACCATCGCCGCCAGCACGTAGGCGGCGTACATCTCGCGATGCGACAGCGGCGTGAGCAGCACGAACACGACGTTGCCGGTGATCTTGCTCTGGATCAGCGACGAAGAGCTGTTGGCGAAGGAGTTCTGCAGCACCGACATCATGACGAGGCCGGGCAGCAGGAACGCCGTGTAGCGGACGTCGCGATAGACCTCGACGCGCTCCTCGAGCACGTGCGAGAAGATCAGCAGGTACAGCAGCGAAGTGAGCACGGGCGCGGCGATCGTCTGGAAGCCCACCTTGTAGAAGCGCAGCAGCTCCTTGCGAAAGAGCGTGTAGAAGCCCTGCCAGGAAAAGCCCGCGACCGCGGGGCTGGCGGCGCCGGCCCGCTCGCCCGGCAGATCGGAAGGATCCAGCTCCATCAATGCCTCGCGGGACGCATCAGCGCGTCTCCTTCATCAGCCGCACGAAGACCTCCTCGAGATCGGTGCGCTGCAGATCCATCTCGTCGATCGTACAGCCCGCCTCGCGCAGCGTCGCGAGCACGCTCTCGAGGTCGGCGTAGCGGTCGATGCGCAGCGTCTCGATGCCCGCGGGCGCCGGGGCCGGCCCTTCCGCGATGCGCAGCGACGCGAGCGCGGCGGGCAGCGGCGCGCCGGACAGGCGCAGCTGCAGCCGCGCGCCGGCATAGCGGTGCAGCAGCGATTCGGTGCGATCGAGCGCGACGATCGATCCCTGCTTGAGCATCGCGATGCGTCCGCACAGCTCCTCAGCCTCCTCGAGGTAGTGCGTCGTCAGCACGATCGTGTGGCCGTCGCGGTTCAGGCGCCGGACGAAATTCCACAGGCCCTGGCGCAGCTCGACGTCGACGCCGGCCGTGGGCTCGTCGAGCACGATGACCGGCGGGCGGTGCACCAGCGCCTGCGCCACCAGCACGCGCCGCTTCATGCCGCCGGACAGCGCGCGCATGTTCTCCCCGGCCTTCGAGCGCAGGTCGAGGTTCTCGAGGATCTCGTCGATCCAGTCGTCGTTGCGGCGGATGCCGTAGTAGCCCGAGCTGATCTCGAGCGTCTCGCGCACGGTGAAGAACGGATCGAAGACCAGCTCCTGCGGCACGACGCCGAGCGCATGGCGCGCGGCGCGGAAGTCGTCGACGACGTCGTGCCCCATCACCTCGACCTTGCCGGAGGTGGCGCGGCTCAGTCCGGCGACGATCGAGATCAGCGAGGTCTTGCCGGCGCCGTTCGGTCCGAGCAGGCCGAAGAACTCGCCCTGCTCGATGGCCAGCGACACGCCGCGCAGCGCCTCGAACGCGCCGTAGCGCTTGACCACGGAGCGTACGTCGATGGCGGGCGCGGTCATCGCGCCGGCGAAGCGCCCACGGCTGCCAATGCGGACTCCAGCGCGCGCTCGAAGAGCAGCCCGTCCACGTTGTAGAGCGCGGCGAGCTTCAGCAGATTCTCCGACGGGAACTCGAAGCGGCAGCGGCGACCGCGCGCAGCGGCGCGACGCTCGAGTTCGAGCAGCACCGCGATCAGCGAGGAATCGAAACGCTCGCACTCCGACAGGTCGAAGCGCGGCGCGGCAGCCTCGATCGCCGGCGAGGCCGCTTCCACCGTCTGGCGCGCATTGCCGAAGCGCACCTCGGCGGGAAAGCGCCAGGCGGCGGCAGCCGCCGGCACGACCGGTGTCGCTGCGGGTGCCGCGGGCGCCGGGGGCGAGGCCGCTTGCTCCACCGTCAGCTCGCCTTGCCGTTGCCCGAGGCGAGCTGCTCGTTCTTCTGCTGCAGGCTGCGGATCAGCGCATCGACTCCGCCGCCCGAGGCTTCCTGCGCGAACTGCGTGCGATAGGTTTCGACCAGCCAGACGCCGAGCACGTTGACGTCGTAGATCTTCCACGCGTCGCCCACCTTGCGCAGCCGGTAATCGAGCTGCGCCGGCTCGCGCCCGGGCTGCACCACCTCGCTGCGCACGATGACGTCGGTGTCGCCGGCGTTCGCGCGGAACGGCTTCATCTGCACCTTCTGGTCGCCCACCTGCGAAAGCGCGCCGGAATAGGTGCGGATCAGCAGCGTGCGGAAAAGGTCCATCAGCCGCTGGCGCTGCTCGGGAGTGGCATCGCGCCAGCTGCGCCCGACGGCGAGCGCCGTCATCCGCTGGAAGTCGACATGCGGCATGACGATGCCGTCGACGAGCTGGTCGATCCGACGCGGATCGCCCGCCTTGAGCGCCGGGTCGGCATTGATGCGCTGGAGCACCTCTTCGCTCAGGCGCTGGATCATCTCGTTGGGCGCCTCGGCCGCCCGCACCGAAGAGGCGGCGAGCAGCGTGCAGGCGGCGAGCAGCCACAGCGCGAAGCGCGCGAAGAAGCGGGAATGCGGGGAATGCGAATACGGTTGCTTCATCGAATCACCTCCTTTCGTTGCCCGGAGCGCCGGAAGGCGTGTTCGCCGGCGCCGGCGCCGGGGCGGCCGGAGCGGCGCCGCCCGTGCCGGACTCCTGCCGCTCGAGTTCGTCGAGCCACTCGGTGTCTTCTTCCGCAGCCGGCGGACTGCCGTCGTACACCTGGTTCCGTCGCAGCTGGAACCAGCTGTCGCGGATGAACGAGTAGCGATCGAGCGCCGCCTCGGAGACGACGCGCTCGGCATCGAGCAGCCGCTGCCGGTCGTCGATCGCGCGCAGCAGGAACGCGTTGTTGCGCTGGCCGTGCGAATCGATCGTGCGCAGCGGATCGGCCCAGAGGTCCACGCCGCGCGCCGGCGCGTCGCGCAGCGACGACGGCCCGAGGAACGGCAGCACGATGTACGGGCCCGCCGGCACGCCCCAACGGCCGAGCGTCTGGCCGAAATCCTCGTTGTGCTTCTCGATTCCCGCCTCGCTGGCGACGTCGAGCAGCCCCGCCAGGCCGAATGTCGTGTTGATCGCCACGCGCCAGGCGTCGGAAGCGGCGTGCCCGGGTTTGCCCTGCAACAACTGGTTCACCGCGGTCCAGACATCACGCACATTGCCGAAGGCATTGCCGACCATGTCGCGCAGGAAAGCGGGGACGACTTTCTCGTAGGCCTGCGCCGTCGGCTTCGCGATCGCGCGGTCGAAGGCGTCGTTGAACTCGTAGACCGCCCGGTTCATCGGCTCGAGCGGATCGCGCGTCGCCGCGGTGCCGCCTTCGGCGCCGGTGGTGGCGCAACCGGCGATCGTCGCGGCGGCGGCGAGCGCGGCCAGCAGCCGCGGCAGGCGCCGTTTCGTTCGCCCGCTCATTGCTTCGGCGCTCCCTCGGCTGCGCGCCCGTACAGGAACTGCCCGATCAGGTTCTCGAGCACGACGGCCGACTGCGTCAGCGTGATGCGGTCGCCGTCGGCGAGCATCTGGTCGTCGCCGCCGGGAACGAGGCCGATGTACTGCTCGCCGAGCAGGCCGGAAGTGAGGATCTTCACCGACGAGTCTTTCGGGAATTTGTAGCGCTGGTCCAGCGCCAGCGACACCTCGGCCTGGTAGCTCTGGTCGTCGAAGCGGATCGATTCGACGCGCCCGACGACGACGCCGGCGCTGCGCACCGCCGCGCGCGGCTTGAGCCCGCCGATGTTGTCGAAGCGCGCGATGGTCGTATAGGTGGGCCCGAGCCCCACGGCGCTGCTCATGTTTCCGGCGCGCAGCGCCAGGAACACGAGGGCGGCGAAGCCGAGCAGCACGAACAGCCCGACCAGCAGGTCGACTCCCGAACGTTTCATCGAGCGGATCTCCGCATGGGTTTCGCTCCGGCGCAGTGCATCAGGTCGAGCTGAACATCAGCGCGGTGAGGATGAAGTCGAGCCCGAGGATCGCCAGCGACGCACTGACGACGGTGGTGGTCGTCGCGCGCGCGACGCCCTCGGGGGTGGGTTGCGCGTTGTAGCCGACGAACAGCGCGACGAAGGCAACGGTGAAGCCGAACACGATGCTCTTGAGCACGCCGTTGCCGACGTCGGCGAGCCAGTCGACGCCGCTTTGCATCTGCGACCAGAACGCTCCCGGGTCCACGCCGATCATCGCGACGCCGACCAGGTATCCGCCGAGCACGCCGAGCGCCGAGAACAGCGCGGCGAGCAGCGGCATGGCGAACACCGCCGCGAGGAAGCGCGGCGCAAGCACGCGCGCCACCGGATCGACCGCCATCATCTCCATCGCGTCGATCTGCTCGCCCGCCTTCATCAGCCCGACCTCGGCGGTGAGCGAGGTGCCCGCGCGCCCGGCGAACAGCAGCGCGGTGACCACCGGCCCGAGCTCGCGCACCAGCGACAGCGTGACGAGCAGGCCGAGCGCCTCCTCGGATCCGTAGCGCCGCAGCGTGTAGTAGCCCTGCAGCCCGAGCACGAAGCCGATCAGCAGCCCCGAGACCAGGATGATCGACAGCGAGTAGTTGCCGATGAAGTGGACCTGGTCCACGACCAGCCGCATCCGGCGGATCGACGCCAGCGCCAGCCAGCACAGGCGCAGGAAGAAGCGCGTCGCGCGTCCGGTGGCGGCGACGAAGTCGAGCAGCCAGGCAACGGGCAGCAGCGTGCGGCTCATCGGAAGCGGGTGCTCATGCGGGCAGGCCGAGATCGGCGGCGAGCGGCTTCGCCTGGTAATGGAAGGCGATCGGTCCGTCGACGTGGCCTTCGAGAAACTGGCGCACGTTCGGGTCGTCGGAGGTGCGCATCTCCTCGGGGGTGCCGCAGGCGGCGATGCGCCCCTGCGCGAGCAGGTAGACGTAGTCGGCGATGCCGAACGCGTCCTTGATGTCGTGCGAGACGACGATCGACGCGCAATCGAGCGAATCGTTCAGGCGCCGGATGAGCCGGGCGACGGTGGCCAGCGCGACCGGGTCCAGGCCGGCGAAAGGCTCGTCGTACATGATCAGCGGCGGATCGAGCGCGATCGCGCGCGCGAGCGCGACGCGACGCGCCATCCCGCCGGAGAGCTGCGAGGTGCCGAACTGCGCGGCGCCGCGCAGGCCCACCGCCTCGAGCTTCATCAGGACGAGATCGCGGATCATTTCCTCGGGCAGGTCGGTGTGCTCGCGCAGCGGAAAAGCGACGTTCTCGAAAGCCGTGAGGTCGGTGAACAGCGCGCCGAACTGGTAGAGCATCCCCATGCGGCGGCGCAGGCGATACAGCGCGTCGCGGTCGAGCGCGTGCACGTCGCTGCCGTCGAAGACGATGCGTCCGGCCTGCGGGCGCAGCTGCCCGCCGATCAGGCGCAGGATCGTCGTCTTGCCCGAGCCCGAGCCCCCGATCAGCGCGACGACCCTGCCGCGCTCGAAGCGCATCGACACGTCGTGCAGGATGACGCGGGGGCCGTACCCGAAGCGGACCGAATCCAGTGTGAGGAACTCAGTCATCAAGAATGGACGCGTAGCGAAGGGCGTGCGTGAAGCGTCGAACCCGCGATTCTAACCGGCCCCCTTTATACTCGCCCGGATGAGCGACACCGGCGTCGACAGCGCAGCGACACCCGCCCGCGGCATCGACCCCGCCGCTCGCGGCATCGACCCCGCCGCTCGCGGCATCGACCCCGCCGCTCGCGGCGTGGAGGCCGCCGCCCGCAGCGTGGAGGCCGCCCGCCTGCTGGCGCGGGCGCGCGAGGTGCTGCGCATCGAGGCCGAAGCGGTCGCCGCGCTCGCCGAGCGCATCGACGAGCGCTTCGCCGCAGCCTGCGAGCTGATCCTCGCCTGCCGCGGCCGCGTCGTCGTCAGCGGAATGGGCAAGTCCGGCCACGTGGCGCGCAAGATCGCCGCCACGCTCGCCTCCACCGGAACGCCGTCCTTCTTCGTGCATCCGGCCGAAGCGAGCCACGGCGACCTCGGCATGATCATGCGTGACGACGTCTTCGTCGCGCTGTCGAATTCGGGAAGCACCGAGGAGCTGGTGACGATCGTGCCGATCGTCAAGCGCCAGGGCGCGCGCCTGGTCGCGATCACCGGCAACGACGCATCTCCGCTCGCACGCGCGGCCGACGTGCACCTGAACGCGCGCGTCGATCGCGAAGCCTGCCCGATGAATCTCGCCCCCACGGCGAGCACGACCGCCGCGCTGGCGCTGGGCGACGCGCTCGCCGTGGCGCTGCTCGATGCGCGCGGCTTCGGCCCCGAGGATTTCGCGCGTTCGCATCCGGGCGGGCTGCTCGGGCGGCGCCTGCTCACGCGGGTAACCGACGTCATGCGTTCGGGCGAGGCCCTGCCTGCCGTGCGCAGCGATGCGCGCGTGGTCGACGCGATCATCGAGATCACGCGCAAGCGCATGGGAATGACCGCCGTGCTCGACGACGAAGGACGCCTCGCCGGAATCTTCACCGACGGCGACCTGCGCCGCCTGCTCGAGCAGGGACGCGACCTGCGCGGGCTGCGCATCGACGAGGTGATGACGCGCTCGCCGGCGACGATCGGCGCGCTCGCGCTCGCTGCCGAGGCGGTGCGCGTGATGGAGGAGCGGCGCATCACGCAGCTGCTGGTCGTCGAAGACGACGCGCGGCTGGTGGGCGCGTTGAACGTGCACGATCTTCTGGCGGCGAAGATCGTTTGAACAACACAGTGAAGGGGGAAGGGTGAAGGTTGAAGGGGAGCGCACGGGCGAGGCGGCTGCGCGGGCGGCGCGGGTGCGGCTGGTCGCGCTCGACGTCGACGGCACGCTGACCGACGCGCGGCTGCACATCGGGCGCAACGGCGAGGCGATGAAGTCGTTCTCGGTGCGCGACGGCTTCGGGCTGACGCTGCTGCGCGAGGCCGGGATCCGCGTCGCGCTCGTCACCGCCCGGCGCTCGACGATCGTCGAGGCGCGCGCGGCCGAATTGCGCATCGAGGACGTGCTGCAGGCGGTAGCCGACAAGGCGCAGGCGCTGCAGGCGCTGTGCGGGCAACGCGGCGTCGCGCTCTCCGAATGCGCCTTCGTCGGCGACGACTGGCCCGACCTGCCGGCGATGGCTATCGCCGGCCTCGCCGCCACCGTCGCCGACGCGCCGCTCGAAGTGCGCGAGCGCGCGCATTGGGTGTCGACGCTGCGCGCCGGTCGCGGCGCGGTGCGCGAATTCGCCGAGTTCGTGCTGCGCGCGCAGGGCGCCTTCGAGCCGGCGCTCGCCCGCTACGCGCGATGAGGCGGCGCAACTGGGACCAGCTCGCAGCCGGCGTCTCGCTGCTGCTGCTCGCCGGGCTGGCCGCCGGCACCTGGTACCTGGCGCTGCAATCCCAGCGCGACGACGCGCGCGCGCGGGCGCGTGCGCCCACCGGAGAACCCGACTACTTCCTCGACGACGCGGTGTTCACGCGCATCGACGTCCACGGCAATCCGGTCTACCGGATCTCCGCCGTACACCTGCTGCACTATCCGGAGGACGGCGCCAGCGAGTACCAGTCGCCGGTGCTGGTCAGCGTCGACCCCGATCGCCCGCGAGTCACCGTGCGCGCCGACCGGGGACGCTCGAACGCCGACGGATCGCAGACCGTGCTCACCGGCGACGTCGTGCTGGTACGCGCGCCGCTGGTCGACGAGCCGCGGATGACGATCCGCACCGAGAAGGTGACGATCTACAGCGACACGCAGATCGCACGCAGCGACCAGCCGGTGCGCATCGAGCGGGGGACCTCCGTCTTGACGGGCGTCGGAATGGAATTCGATAATGCGGCCCGCTCGTTGAAGGTCGATTCCCAGGTGACGTTCACGTGGCAACGGCCACCGGCGTCCCGCTGATCATGCGCGCGTCCACCGACCTTCCGCCCTTCCCGCTCCCCCCGATGCTCCGCGCAACGACCCTCGCCCGCGCGACGGCCCGCTCCTTCGCCTGGGCGCTCGCCGCCGCGCTCACGGCGATGCTCGCCGGCGTCGCGTCGCCGTCGTTCGCGGCGAAAGGCGACAGCGACGCGCCGACGCAGGTCGAGTCCGACCGGATGCAGTACGACGACGCGAAGCAGGTCAACGTGTTTACCGGCAACGTCGTGCTCACCAAGGGCACGATCCGCCTGGTTGCCGATCGGCTGGTCGTGCGCCAGGACCCGGACGGATACCAGTACGCCACCGCCACCGGCGACCCGGCCCGCTTCCGCCAGAAACGCGATGCCCCGGGCGACCAGTGGATCGAAGGGCACGCGCTGCAGATCGACTACGACGGGAAGGCCGAAACCGCGCATCTGCAGCGCCGCGCGATGCTGCAGCGAACCGACAACGGCCGCGTCATGGACGAAGTGCACGGCAAGGACATCCTGTACGAATCGCGCACCGATTTCTTCACCGTGGAGGGCGGCGACGCGCGTTCGGGCACCGCCGAGAACCCCGGAGGCCGGGTGCGCGTCGTGATCCAGCCGCGCCAGGAAAAGGCGGACCGGAAGGCCGACGCGGCGCCGAAGCCCTCGCCCGCCGTGCCGCTGAAGCAGGACGACCGCATCGAAGTGCCCCGGGAAAGCGGATCGGGCCGATGACCGGGCGCGCGCCGCCGGGCCGGGCCGACAGCCGGTTGGTCGCACGGCACCTGATGAAGGCCTACCACGGCCGCAAGGTGGTGCAGAACGTCTCGCTCGACGTCGCCAGCGGCGAAGTCGTCGGCCTGCTCGGCCCCAACGGCGCGGGCAAGACGACCTGCTTCTACATGATCGTGGGCCTCGTTCCCTCCGACGGCGGCACGATCGAGCTGGACGGCAGGCCGATCGGACACCTGCCGATCCACCGGCGCGCGCGGCTGGGCCTGTCGTACCTTCCGCAGGAAGCCTCGGTGTTCCGCAAGCTCAGCGTCGAGGACAACATCGTCGCGGTGCTCGAGCTGCAGCTCGACGAGCGCGGACGTGCGCTGGGCCGGCGCGAAATCGACGCGCGACTCGAGGCGCTGCTGGCCGAGCTGCAGATCGAGCACATCCGCTCGAACAGCGCGCAGTCGCTGTCGGGCGGCGAGCGCCGGCGCGTGGAGATCGCCCGGGCGCTCGCCGGCTCGCCGCGCTTCATCCTGCTCGACGAGCCTTTCGCCGGCATCGACCCGATCGCCGTCATCGAAATCCAGCGCATCGTGCGCTTCCTGAAGGACCGCCACATCGGCGTGCTCATCACCGACCACAACGTTCGCGAAACGCTTGGAATCTGCGACCGCGCGTATATCATCAGAGCTGGTACTGTTCTTGCTTCCGGTCGCCCCGACGAGGTCGTGCAGAATGAGGACGTGCGCCGGTATTACCTGGGCGAACACTTCTCGATGTAGGCGCTGCAGCGCATGAAGCCGTCGCTGCAACTGCGACAGACGCAGCAGCTTGCGCTCACTCCGCAGCTGCAGCAATCGATCCGCCTTTTGCAGCTTTCCACGCTGGAGCTGAACCAGGAGATCGAGCAGGCGCTCGCCGACAATCCGCTGCTCGAGCGCCTCGACGATCCCTTCGCCGATTGCGTGCGCGTAGCGGCCAGCGGTTCGCTCGACGGCCGCGCGACGGCGCCGGACACCCAGTCCGACGCCGCCCGCCGCGACGACGAAGGCGAAGCCCGCGAGCCCGACTGGAGCGCCGATCGCTGGGACGAAGGCACCGACGACGACCACGGCGGCGACTGGAGCCCCGACGGCGGGCGCACGCTGGCCGACGACGACGAACGCGACTACCCGCAGCTGGCCGCGGCCACCATGTCGCTGCGCGAACACCTGGGCGAGCAGCTCGCCGCCACGCGCTGCACGCGGCGCGACCGCGCGCTCGTCCAGTTGCTGATCGACGCGCTCGACGACGACGGCTTCCTCGAATCGTCGCCGGCGGAGGTCGCCCGCATGCTCCCCGCCGAACTGGAGGTTTCGGAGGAGGAGCTGGCCACCGCGCTGCGCCTGCTGCAGAGCTTCGATCCGGCCGGCGTCGGCGCGAGCGACCTTCGGGAGTGCCTGCAGCTGCAGCTCGATCGCCGCCTGGCCGACACCGCGGCCGAGCATCCGCGAAAAGACACGCTGCGCCTGGCGGGCGCGATCGTCGATCGCCACCTCGAATCGCTCGCCTCGAAGGATTTCTCCCGCCTGCGGCGCGTCCTGCGCTGCGACGACGATGCTTTGCGCGACGCGCAGGCGCTGATCCAGCAACTCGACCCGCGGCCGGGCGCGCGCTTCGGCTCCGAGCACGCCGGCTTCGTCGTCCCCGACGTGATCGCGCGCCGCGTGCGCGGCAGCTGGGTCGCCGCGCTCAATCCTGCGGTGATGCCGCGGCTGCGGGTCAACGACGCCTATGCGCAGGTGCTCAAGCTCAACCGCGGCGCCGCCCCCGGCCTGACCGGCCAGCTGCAGGAGGCGCGATGGCTGATCAAGAACCTGCAGCAACGCTTCGAGACGATCCTGCGCGTGGCGCAGGCGATCGTCGACCGGCAGCGCTCGTTCTTCTCCCACGGCGCGGTGGCGATGCGTCCGCTGGTGCTGCGCGAAATCGCCGACGCGCTCGGCCTGCACGAGTCGACGATCTCGCGCGTCACCTCGCGCAAATACATCCTGACGCCGTTCGGTACCTTCGAGCTGAAGTATTTTTTCGGCAGCCGCCTTGCTACCGACAGCGGAGGCGCCACCTCCGGTACGGCGGTGCGCGCGATGATCCGTCAACTGATCGAGGCGGAAAATCCTGCCGATCCGCTGCCCGACGGGCGCATCTCCGAACTGCTCGCCGAGCAGGGTTTCGTCGTTGCGCGCCGTACGGTAGCCAAATACCGCGAATCGCTACGCATCCCCACGGTTTCGCGACGCAAAACCCTGTGATCCTCAAAAGGAAACCCGATGAATCTCGCCATTTCCGCACCCGACCTCGGCCTCACGCCCGCACTGCGCCAGTACGTGGAGACGAAGCTGGAGCGCATCCAGCGCCATTTCGACGAACCGATCGGCGCCACCGTGAACCTGAGCAGCGACCGGCTGGTGCAGCGCGCCGCGGTGACGCTGCACGTTCGCGGCAATGACCTCTTCGCCGAGGCGAGCGACGGCGACCTGTACGCGGCGATCGATGCGCTGATCGACAAGCTCGACCGGCAGGTGGCGAAATACAAGGAAAAGCGCGACGGCTTCGATCACGACTCGGTGAAATACCGACCGGAATCCTGAAGAAGCCGTGAACGAATCCGTCACACCCGCGCGGGCGCTTCCGTGGTTTTGCTGCACAGCGCAAACGCGGCGGTTGTATCGGCGCTGTGCGCTGGCTATGATCCCCGTTTTTCGGCGCCCGTCACAGCGGGTGCATTTTCATGTTGCATAGCAGCGCCACGGTCTTGGCCGCGAGCGGACTTTCGATGAATCGGCTCTCCCGATTGCTCCCTCCGCAGAACATCGTGCTCGACTTGCCGGTCACCAGCAAGAAGCGGCTGTTCGAGCAGGTGGGTCTGCTGTTCGAGAACAATCACGGAATCGAGCGCGGCAAGGTCTTCGACTCGCTGTTCGCGCGCGAGCGCCTGGGCTCCACGGGCTTGGGCGAAGGCGTGGCGATTCCTCACGGTCGCATCAAGGGCTCGAAGGAAGCGCTCGCCGCGGTGGTTCGACTCGCGCAGCCGATTCCCTTCGACGCTCCCGACGGCAAGCCGGTCGGGCTGCTCGTGTTCCTGCTCGTGCCGGAAGCGGCCACCGACGAACACCTCGAGCTGCTCTCCGAGCTGGCCGAGCTGCTCGCCGACACTGCCACGCGGCAGGCGCTGCTCTCCTGCGACGACCCGGTCCGCATGCATCGGATCCTCTCGGGGGAAGCGCCCGAAGCGGCCGGCTGACGGGCCGCGCGCGGAATCGTATGCTTCGTGCATGAGCGTCACGGTCCGCGTCCTCTTCGATCAGAACCGCGAAGATCTTCGCCTGTCCTGGCTGGCCGGCGAAGCGGGCAGCAGTCGCACGGCCACGCCGGCGTCGATCGAGCCTGCCGACCTGATCGGCTACCTGAACCTGATCCATCCGAACCGGATCCACGTCTACGGCAACGCCGAGCGCGCGTACACCGAGCAACTGGACGCCGCGCGCAATCGCGCGCTCGTCTCGGAGCTGATCGCCAGCAAGCCGCCCGCGATCGTCATCGCCGAAGGACTCGAGCCGCCGCCCGCGCTGCTCGCCGCGGCGAGGGCCGACGACCTGCCGATGATCGGCTGCCCGCTGCCGGCCGCGCGCGTCATCGAATCGCTGCGCGCCTACCTGTCGAAGGCCGTCGCGCCCTCGTGCTCGATGCACGGCGTGCTGATGGACGTGCTCGGCATGGGCGTGCTGATCAGCGGAGAATCGGGCCTGGGCAAGAGCGAGCTTGCGCTGGAGCTGGTCAGCCGCGGACACGGGCTGGTGGCCGATGACGTCGTCGAATTCGCCCGCATCGCGCCGCACGCGATCGAGGGCCGCTGCCCGCCGCTGCTGCGCGATCTTCTCGAAGTGCGCGGACTCGGCCTGCTCGACATCCGCACCATCTTCGGCGAAGCGGCCGTGCGCAGGAAGATGACGCTCAAGCTCATCGTCCATCTGGTGCGCCGCACGTCGATGGACGACGAGCACCAGCGTCTTCCGCTCGAAGCGATCACCGAAGACGTGCTCGGCCTGCCGATTCCGAAGGTCGTCGTTCCGGTGGCGGCCGGGCGCAACCTGGCCGTGCTCACCGAAGCGGCGGTGCGCAGCACGATCCTGCAGCTGCGCGGCTTCGACACCACCGGCGACTTCCTCGCGCGCCAGCGCAGGATGATGGAAACCGGATAGGGCCGGCCGGGAAACGATGCGCGTCGTGCTGATCACCGGGATCTCCGGCTCGGGCAAATCGGTGGCCACCAACGTGCTCGAGGACGACGGGTACTTCTGCATCGACAACCTGCCCGCGCGCTTCCTCGGCGAAGTCATCGCGTCGCTGCAGGAAGCCGGTCACGACAAGGTCGCCGTGTCGATCGACGCGCGCAGCGGCGACTCGGTGAGCGACCTGCGGCACGTGGTGGGCGCGCTCGCCCGATACGGGCACGACGTCAAGGTCATCTTCCTGAACGCGCGCACCGAAACGCTGGTGCAGCGCTACTCGGAGACGAGACGCCGGCATCCGCTGTCGCTGCGCGGCGGCCAGGGCGCCGAGGCGCCGACGCTGATCGAGTCGATCGAGCGCGAACGCGAGCTGATGTCGCCGATCGAGGACCTCGGCGTCTCGCTCGATACCAGCGACCTGCATCCGAACGTGCTGCGCAGCTGGGTGCGCGAGGCGGTGGGCACCGACCGCGCGTCGATGACGATCGTCTTCGAATCCTTCGCCTACAAGCACGGCGTTCCGCTCGACGCCGACCTGGTGTTCGACGTGCGCTGCCTGCCGAATCCGTACTACACGGCCGAGCTGCGCCCGCTCACCGGGCTCGATGCGGCGGTGGCCGAATACCTGCGGGCGATTCCGTCGGTGCAGCGGATGGTCGACCATATCGCCGACTTCCTGCACGCCTGGCTGCCGCACTACATCCTCGAGAATCGCAGTTACCTGACCGTCGCGATCGGGTGCACGGGCGGGCAGCACCGTTCGGTATACTGCGTCGAGGAACTGGCCCGGCGCTTCCATCGAATCGAACAGGTTCTCGTGCGCCATCGCGCGCTCGCCTCCCGCCAGTCGCTCCCGTCCTGACCCTTCGAGACCCGAGATGCCCGGCGAACTGGCGATCTTTCCGCTCGAAACGGTTCTCTTTCCCGACGGTGTGCTGACGCTGCGCGTGTTCGAGGCGCGCTATCTCGACCTGGTCAGCGAATGCACGGCGGCCAACGCGCCCTTCGGCGTGTGCCTGATCACCCAGGGCAGCGAGATCGATCCCGACGCGAAGCACGAAGCGGTGGGCTGCACGGCGCGCATCGTCGACTTCGACGTCGAGGAATCCGGGCTGCTCAACGTGCGCGCGCGCGGCGGCCAGCGCTTTCGCGTGCTCTCGCGGCAGATCCGGCAGGACGGGCTGATCCGCGCCGACATCGAGATGATCGAGCCCGACGCCGACGTGCCCGTGCCGCGCGAGCACGCCGATTGCGAAACGCTGGTACGCAGGCTGGTCGACGACCTCGTCGACCGCGAGAAGGATCCGATGCGGCGCATGATCGCCGAGCCCTACCGCTTCGATTCCGCGTCGTGGGTAGGCAACCGGATCTGCGAATTCCTGCCGATCGCGCTGCGCGCGCGGCAGAAGCTGATGGAACTCGACGACCCGGTCACGCGACTGTCGCTGATCCACCAGTACCTGAACCAGCATCAGGTTCTCTGAGCGCCCGAAGCAGCGCCTTCACCGGCGCGGGCAGCGGCGCGTCGTCGGCCCGCTCGAGCGCGAGCCAGCGGCCGGCCTGCGAAGCGCCGTCGCGGCACGCGCCGGCGTCGTCGCATTCGAGCACGACCGGCCGCGCACGCAGCCGGAAATGCGTGAACACGTGATCGACGGCGGCCAGTTCGCCGCCGGCCCGCGTGCGAAGCGCGAAGCGCCGAAGTGCCAGCTCCGCCGCATTGCCCGCATCGCCCGCCTCGGCTTCGGGCAGCGACCACATCCCGCCCCAGACGCCGGTCGGCGCACGCTTCTCGACGAGCACCTCCCGCTCGCGCCGGATGACGAGCCACGTGCGTTCGCGCAGGGGCAGCGCGCGCGGCGGACGCCGCCCGGGAATCGAGTCGAGCAGGCCTTCGCGACGCGCGACGCAATCCTCGGCGATCGGGCAGCGATCGCAGGCCGGGCGCGTGCGCGAACAAAGGCTCGCGCCCAGGTCCATCAGGCCCTGCGTGTAGGACTCGAGCGAATCGTGCGGCAGTTCGCGCTCCGCGGCGCTCCACAGCGCCGCCAGCACGGCCGGCTCGCCCGCGTGCCCGCCGATGCCTGCCCAGCGCGCGAGCACGCGGCGCACGTTGCCGTCGAGAATCGCGGCGCGGCGACCGAAGGCGAACACCGCGATCGCCGCGGCCGTGGAACGACCGATGCCGGGAAGTCGCTCCAGCTCGGCCGGTTCGGAAGGAAAGACGCCGCCGCGCCGCTCGACCACTTCGCGCGCGCAGCGATGCAGGTTGCGCGCGCGGCTGTAGTAGCCCAGTCCGCTCCACAGCGCGAGCACCTCGTCCTCGTCGGCGGCGGCGAGCGCCTCGACCGTCGGGAAACGCTCGACGAAACGAAGGAAATACGGAACGACGCTGGACACGCGCGTCTGCTGCAGCATGATCTCCGACAGCCAGACGCGATACGCGTCGCGCGTGTTCTGCCACGGCAGATCGTTGCGGCCGTGGCGGCGCTGCCAGGCGACGAGACGCGATGCAATCACGCGGCGGATTGTAAGCGGCCTGCCGCGCATGCAGCGGCCGCATCCGCCGTCACGCGTCGACCAGCGTCTCCGCGTTCGCCGCGAGCAGCGACGTCACCCGCCGCGCGTACTCGCCTTCGAGCCCGATGCGCTGCTCGACCGCCGTGCGATCCTGCTCGATCTCCGCCAGCCGTGCCTCGAGCGTGCCGTTCGCGTCGAGCATGCGCCGCACGCTTTCGAGCCTGCGCTTGAGCTGCCCCTGGTGTTCGCGCACCTGGCTCTCGATCGGCGCCATCACCGCGCGCAGCCACGATTCCAGCTCGCGGCCCGCGACGTCGTAGATCTCGCGCAGGCGCGCGGCCACCGATTCGAAGAAGCGGCGCATCAGCGCCCACTGCGACGTGGTCACCAGCGTGATCGCGCCGAACTGGCGACGCTGCACCTGCTCGATGCGCTCCAGCTCGGCGTAGTAGCGCTGCGTGGAGAACAGCGCCGGGTTGCCGAGCGCCAGCCCGTGCTCGGCGCTGAAGCTGCGGTACATCGCGCTCATCAGCGTGCCCGTTTCGCCGACCAGGCGAGTGGTTTCGTCGAGGTCGCCGCGCACTGCCGCGAGCAGCGAACTCATTCCGTCGCGCAGGCCCGAGGAGAAGGTGCTGCGCTTCATCGAATCGCGCGCGATGCGCACGTGCTGGTTCAGCGCCTGCCGGCACATCGTTTCGCGGATCGACTGGGAGTGGCGCGCGAACACCGATCGCAGCGCCTGCAACTGGCGCAGGCTCTTCTCGAACTCCTCGCGCTCGCCGCGGATGCGCGCGGCCATGTGATCCATCACGCCGCGGTTCTTGCCGCGCAGGCCGTTCAGCTCGAACTGCTGCTCGACCAGGTTGCGACGGCGCGCCGCGAGCGAGGAGGCGACCATCGAGTGCAGCTCGCCGAACTCACGCTCGACGTGCTCGCGCACGATGTCGCGATGCTGCGGAACCAGCTCGCACCCGAGCGCGTACTCGAGGTCGGCGATGCGGCTGCGCTTGAGCAGCGACGCATCGCCGTTCACCCGCGCGAGCAGCGCCTTCTGCGCCGATACCGGGTAGACGCGATCGTTCGGCACCTGCAGCGTCTGCGCGACCGATCCCACCTGGCGGGCGATCTCGAGCTGGATCTGCACCTCGTCCTTCAGCCCGTCCCACAGCGAATCGACCTTGTTGAGCACGACGTAGCGGCCCACGCTGTGCCCGGTGGCGATGTGCTCGCGCCATACCGTCAGGTCGCTCATCGTCACGCCCGCGTCGGCGGCGAGCACGAAGAGCACCGCATCGCAACCGGGGATAAGCTTCAGCGTCAGTTCGGGCTCGGCGCCGATCGCGTTCAGCCCCGGCGTGTCGAGCACGACCAGTCCCTGCTCGAGCAGCGGATGCGGCCAGTTGACGATCGCGTGCCGCCAGCGCGGCACCTCGATGCGGCCCTGCCCGTCGGGACGCACCGCGGAGTCGGGATCGTTCTCGTCGTAGAAGCCGAGCAGCGAGGCCTGCGACGCGTCGACCCACAGCGTTTCCTGCACGCTCTCGAAGGCGCGCCGAAGACTTTCCGGCGACTGCGGATCGATTTCCCGCTCGTTCCACTGCGAGGCGTCGTCGCGCAGTTCCGATACCGGCTCGTCGAGCAACCGCGTCTCGATCGGCAGCAGCCGGATCGCGGTGGGCCGCTGCGGGTCGTACAGCAGCTCGGTCGGGCACATCGTCGTGCGCCCCGGTCCTGACGGCACGATGCGGCGCCCGAAGCGCGAGAAGAAGATCGCGTTGATCAGCTCGGACTTGCCGCGCGAGAACTCGGCGACGAAGGCGATCGAGACGCGCTCCTTGCCCAGGCGCTCGACGATCCGATCGACGCGCGACAGCAGCGATGCGTCGGACAGCTCCGCGTCGTCGAGCCACTGCGCATAGCGCAGCACGGCATCGGCGAGCGAGCGTCGCCAGCCGCCGTATTCGGCGATGCGCTCTCCGAGGAATCCCATCGCGCTCCTTCGAGGAAAGGAATCGTGGACGGGATCTATAGCACGGCGCATCGCCTCCGAACGCGCCGTCCGGCGGGCGCATGGCGGCCAGCCGCCCTGTGGCCGATTCCGCCGGGCGGGCGGCGCCGCGGTCCAGGCCGGCGCTACACCCTGCGCTTCAACGCTGGCAGCGCGGGCACCAGAACGTGGAGCGCTGCTGTTGCCGCATCTGCCGCACCGGCGTGCCGCAGACGCGGCACGGCTGGCCGGCGCGCCCGTAGACGAGACTCGCGCTCTGGTAGCAGCCGGCCGCTCCGTCGCTCGCGACGAAATCGCGCAGTGTGCTGCCGCCGCGTTCGATCGCCTCGTTCAGCGTCTCGCGGATGGCCGCCGCCAGGCGCTGCAAGCGTGGCAGCGCGATGCGCCGCGCCGCGGTCGTCGGCCGGATGCCGGCGCGAAACAGGCTCTCCGACGCGTAGATGTTGCCCACGCCGACGACCACGTCTCCGGCGAGAAGCACCGGCTTGATCGCGCCGCTGCGCGAACGCGTGCCCCGGTACAGCACGTCCGCGTCGAAGGCGTCGGACAAGGGCTCGGCGCCCAGCGACGCGAGCAGCGGATGCGCGAGCACCGGTCCTTCGGTCGACCCGTGCCACAGCATCGCACCGAAACGGCGCGGATCGCGGTAGCGCAGGACGCCGTGCTCGAACTCGAGGTCGACGTGGTCGTGCCGCGCCGGTTCTTCGAATGCGCCTTCGCCCAGGAACCGGAAGTTGCCCGACATGCCCAGGTGCACGATCAGCGTTCCGTGCCCGAAATCGAGCAGCAGGTACTTGCCGCGACGCTCGACCGCGCGCAGCGTCGCGCCGGCGAGATCGCGGTCGAGCGTCGCCGGGACCGGCCAGCGAAGCCGCGCCTCGCGAACGCGCACCGCGCGCAGCGCGCGGCCGCGCACGCGGCTCTCGAGTCCGCGGCGCACGACCTCGACCTCAGGCAATTCGGGCATCGGCGGGGAACGCTTCGATGCGCCCGTCGGCGCGCATCGGTTATTCTGGAAATTCGATTCGCCGAGCGTATCACCCGATGACGAAGACCGATCCGTGGCAACGCCGCATCGCCGCGCACCGCCTGCATGAGCTTCCCCGGTCATCCCGGCTGCGCGCCGCTGCCGGGTGCGCTTTCGGCGCCCTCGTCCTGCTGGCCGGCGGCTGCGCCGTCACCGCGCAGCCGGCTTCCGCCGACGGCCCGCGCGTCGTGCCGCCGCCGGGCGCGCTCGCCGACGCGCGCCCGGCGCAATCGTCCGCGCCGGTCGCGCGCACGAGCGCCGGCGACCCGATTCCGTCGCTGTCGCTCACCCCGCAGTTGATGTACCAGCTGCTCGCGGCCGAAATCGCCGCACAGCGCGGCCAGGTCGGCAGCGCGGCCGTCACCTATTTCTCGCTCGCGCAGGAAACGCGCGACCCGCGCATCGCGCGCCGGGCCACCGAGCTGGCGCTCGCCGAGCGTTCGCTCGATCACGCGTTGCCGGCCGCGCAGCTGTGGCACGAGCTGGCGCCCGAATCGCCGATCGCCTCGCAGACGATCGAAAGCCTGTGGATGACGACCGGCCGCTTCGCCGAGGCCGAGCCGCTGCTGCGTGCACGCCTCGAGCGCGCCCGCGCCGAGCGGCGGCTCCCCGAGACCTACGACCGGATCGCGCGCACGCTGGCGCGCGCCAGCGATGCGCGCGCCGGCCTCCCGATGCTCGAGCGTCTCGCCGCGCCCGACGCCGGCGAACCGGCCGCGCGCCTGGCGCTGGCCACCGTCGCGCACGCGGCGGGCGACGTCTCGCGCGCCGCAGCCGAGGCCGAAGCGGCGCTGCAGCTCGATCCGAACAACGAACAGGCGGCGATCCTCGCCGCGCGCTACGTCGCGCAGACGCCGCGCGGCGTCGACGGTGCGGTCGCGATGCTGCGCGCGTATCTCCAGCGCGAACCCAGGGGCGTCGAGGCGCGCTTCGCGCTCGCTCGACTGCTGAACGCCGGCGGCAGCCAGGACGCCGCGCGCGAGCAGTTCGAGATCGCGCTGAAGCAGGAGCCGGACAGTCCGCCGATCCTGCTGTCGCTCGCCCAGCTCGCCTACCAGATGAAGCAGCCGCAGGTGGCCGAAGACTACCTGCGCCGCTATCTCGGCCTGCCCGACTCGGTACAGCGCGACAACGCGCCGGCGCTGCTGTTCCTCGGCCAGATCGCCGAAGACGCCGGGCGCAACGACGAGGCGATCGACTGGTATTCGCGGGTCGAGCGCGGCGAGCAGTTCCTGCCGGCGCTGACGCGCCGCGCGGTGCTGATGGCGAAGACGGGCCGGGTGGACGAGGCGCGCGCGCTGCTGCGGAACACGTCGGTGCCCAGTGCGCGCGAGCGCGTGCAGCTGACGGCAGCCGAGGCGGCCGTGCTGCGCGAGGCCGGGCGCGAGAAGGAAGCCTACGACGTGCTCGCCGCGGCGCTCGAGCGGCTGCCGGACAACCCCGACCTGCTCTACGACCATGCAATGGCCGCCGAACGGCTCGACCGGCTCGACGTGATGGAAACGAGCCTGCGCAAGCTGATCCAGCTGCGGCCCGACTACGCGCACGCCTACAACGCGCTCGGCTACACCTTCGCCGACCGCGGCGTGCGGCTCGACGAGGCGCAGGGGCTGATCGCCAAGGCGCTCGAAATCTCGCCCGACGACGCGCAGATCCTCGACAGCATGGGATGGGTGCTGTTTCGCCGGGGCCAGACCGAAGCGGCGATCGAGTACCTGCAGAAGGCCTGGCACCGGCTGCCCGAAGCGGAGATCGGCGCGCACCTGGGCGAGGCGCTGTGGCAGGCCGGGCGCGCCGACGAGGCGCGCCGCGTCTGGAACCAGGCGGCAGCGAGCGATCCGGAGAACCGGGTACTGAAGGAAACGGTCGCCCGGCTGCGCGCCGACCGATGAGCCGCCTGCGCGCGCTCGCGACCGGTTGCGCAGCCGCCCTGCTCGTCGCCGGCTGCGCGACTCCCGTCCCGCCGCCGGAGACGACGCCGGCTGGCGCCGCGCCGAATTTCTGGAGCGGCCGCTTTGCCGTCACCTACACCGAAGGCGGATACCAGCCGCGCGAGGAGCGCTCGAGCGGCCGCTTCTCGCTGCGCGCCGACGGCGAGCGGCGCGAGCTGGAGCTGTCGTCGCCGCTCGGACAGACGCTGGCGCAGGTCACGCTCGATGCGGGTGAAGCGTTGCTGGTCGCTGCCGACGGTCGCGAATACCGCGCACCCTCCGGCGAGACGCTGACCGAACAGGTGTTCGGCTGGCGCGTGCCGATCGGCGACCTGCCGCGCTGGCTCGCCGGGCGCGTGGCGCGGCCTACGCAGCGCGACGAAGGACGCGTCGTGGCCGGCATCGACAGCGGCTGGTCGGTACGTTTCGAGGCCTTCGACGGCGAGCGCCCGCGCCGGCTGTCGCTAGCCTGGCCGGCAGACGCCGGCGGCGCGCGCCGGCTCGAGCTGAAGCTGGTCGTCGACAGCGTCGCCCGCGTCGCCGCCGGCGAGCCGCGGTGAACGAGGGCCGCTGCGCGCCGGTCGTCGAACTGCGCAACCTGCCGGCGCCCGCCAAGCTCAACCTCTTCCTGCACGTCACCGGTCGCCGCGCGGACGGCTATCACCTGCTCGAGACGGTGTTCGAGCTGGTGGATCTATGCGACCGCATCGACCTGCGCCGACTCGACGACGGAGAGATATGCCTCGTCGACGCGCCGGGCGACTGGAGCTCGGACGACGACCTGACGGTGCGCGCCGCGCGACTGCTCGCGGCGGAAACCGGCTGCCCGCTCGGCGTCGAGATCCGGTTGCGCAAGCGGATTCCAGTGGGCGGCGGCCTGGGCGGCGGCAGTTCCGATGCGGCGACCGTGCTGCTCGGCCTGAACCGACTGTGGCGCCTGCAACTGTCGGACGAGCGCCTGCGGGCGCTCGCGCTGCGGCTCGGCGCCGACGTTCCGGTCTTCGTGTTCGGGCGCCGAGCGTTCGCGCGCGGCGTGGGGGAAGAGCTGGTCGCGATCGACGCGCACCCGTCGTGGTACGTGATCGTCGCACCGCCCGTGCAGGTGCCGACCGCATCGATCTTCGGCTGCGCCGAATTGACACGAAATACGAAACCGATCAAAATCTTCGGTCTTTCGCGAGGGCGGTTCGTCCACAGCGGGAAGAACGACCTCGAACCGGTGGTTCTGGCGGCATGGCCGCCGGTGGCCGAAGCGCTGCAGGCACTGCGCATCGCTGCCGACGCGGCGGGTGCCGATGGGCATCTGGCGCGGATGACCGGCTCGGGCGCCTGCGTGTTCTGTCCCGTCGCAGACGAGCCGGTCGCCGAATCGATCCGGCAACGGCTCGAACGGCGCGCGATCGGGCAGGTGTTCGTCGTCCGGTCGCTCGATCGGCATCCGCTGCGCATCGGGCCACTGGGGAGTAGCCAAGTTGGTTAAGGCACCGGATTTTGATTCCGGCATGCGAGGGTTCGAATCCTTCCTCCCCAGCCAGATCCTCCATCCGGGAAACGCACCGTGCACGGCTTTCGCCGCAACGCCGACATCCTCGACCCCGACGGCTTGATGATCTTCACGGGCAACGCGAACCCGCTGCTCGCTGCCGACATCGCCCGCAACCTGTACATCAACCTCGGCAAGGCCACCGTCGGGCGCTTCTCCGACGGCGAGATCATGGTCGAGATCCTCGAGAACGTCCGCGGCAAGGACGTCTTCGTCGTGCAGCCTACCTGCGCACCGAGCAACGACACGCTGATGGAGGTGCTGGTGATGGTCGATGCGCTGCGCCGCGCGTCGGCCGGCCGCATCACGGCGGCGCTGCCCTATTTCGGTTATGCCCGGCAGGATCGCCGCGTGCGCTCGATGCGCGTGGCGATCACCGCGAAGCTCGTCGCGAACATGCTGCAGACCGCCGGCATCGACCGGCTGCTGACGATGGACCTGCACGCCGAGCAGATCCAGGGCTTCTTCGACGTGCCGGTGGACAACGTCTACGCCGCGCCGCTGCTGCTGGCCGACGTGCACAAGCAGCAGTTCCCCGACCCGATCGTCGTCTCGCCGGACGTCGGCGGCGTGGTGCGCGCACGCGCGCTCGCCAAGCGCCTGGACTCCGACCTGGCGATCATCGACAAGCGCCGGCCGAAAGCGAACGTGGCCGAGGTGATGAACATCATCGGCGACGTGGAAGGCCGCACCTGCGTGATCATGGACGACATCGTCGACACCGCGAACACGCTGGTGAAGGCGGCGGTGGCGCTGAAGGAACGGGGCGCGCGCCGCGTCGTCGCCTACTGCACGCACGCGGTGCTGTCAGGCGGAGCGGTCACGCGCATCGCCAACTCGGCGCTCGACGAACTGATCGTCACCGACACGATCCCGCTGTCGCCCGAGGCCGAAGCATGCCCGCGCATCCGCGTGCTGTCGTGCGCCCAGTTGCTGGCCGAAACGATCCTGCGCATCAGCAGGGCGGATTCGGTGTCTTCGTTGTTTGTGGATTGAGAGTGACTGGATACGGTGAAGGGTGAAGGGTGAAGGGTGAAGGGGAAAAGCCCCGCTGCGCCGGCCGGTTTTTCCCCTTCACCCTTCACCCTTCACCCTTCACTTTCATGCCGGCTTCGCCGGCGAACTGAGCTCCGCATTCTGGTCGCGGACGCGGGGCGCAACTGGAAGGAAGAAAATGAAAGTCGTTGCGAATGTTCGCAAGGAGCAGGGTTCGGGTGCGAGCCGCCGCCTGCGCCGCGCCGGCTACGTGCCGGGAATCGTCTACGGTGGCAAGGACGAAGCGGTTCCGGTCTCGCTCGAGCACAACCCGCTGTACCACGCGCTGCGCGTGGAGGCATTCCACTCGTCGATCCTCGATCTGGAGATCGGCGACGAGCGCGCGCAGGTGCTGCTGCGCGACGTGCAGTGGCATCCGTACAAGCCGCAGGTGATGCACGTCGACTTCCAGCGCGTGGCCGCCGACGAGAAGATCACCGTCAGGGTGCCGCTGCACTTCGTCAACGAAGAGGTCTCGCCGGCCGTGAAGCTGTCGGCCGGGATCATCGGACGCGTGACCACCGAGGTCGAGGTGAGCTGCCTGCCGGCGGCGCTGCCGAGCTTCATCGAAGTCGACCTGTCGCAGCTCGAAGCGGGCAAGTCGGTGCACCTGAGCGACATCGCGTTCCCGCAGGGCGTCACGCCGGTGCTGCCGGCGGGGGAGAACCCGGTCGTCGTCACGGTCACGGTTCCGGGCGCTGCCGAGGAAGAACCCGCCGCCGCTCCGGCCGCGGCAACGCCCGCTGCTCCCGCGCCGAAGAAGCCGTGAAATCGCGGGGCGCAGCGAGCCGATCCTCGCCCGAGCGCCCCGTCCGCGCGCCGTGCAGGCGGCGCGCACACGAAGCCCGGGCCCGCCCCGGGCTTTTTGTTTGCGCTTTCCGCGGCCGATGAATCCCGACGCCGCCCGACTCTGGACCGCCCCGCGCTGGGCGCTGGCCGCGCTGCTGGCCGCGCTCGGCATGCTCGGCCCGTTCTCGATCGACACCTTCCTGCCCGCGTTCTCGGGCATCGCGCGCGCGCTCGATGCCACCCCGGTGCAGATGCAGCAGACGCTGTCGGCCTATCTGTTCGGCTACGCGTTCATGAACATCTTCCACGGCGCGCTGGCCGACAGTTTCGGGCGCAGGCCGGTGGTCCTGTGGGGGATCGGCGTCTTCACTCTCGCGTCGGTCGGCTGCGCGCTGTCGCCGTCGATCGGCGCGCTGGTCTTCTTCCGCGCGCTGCAGGGCCTGTCCACCGGCGCTGGCATCGTCGTCTCGCGCGCGGTGATCCGCGACATGTTCCCGCCCGAGGACGCGCAGCGCGTGATGTCGCAGGTGACGATCTATTTCGGCGTAGCGCCGGCGGTGGCGCCCATCATCGGCGGCTGGCTCTTCGTGCACGTGAACTGGCACGGCATCTTCTGGTTCCTCGCGCTCGTCGGACTGCTGCTGTGGACCGCCAACTGGCGCTGGCTGCCCGAGACGCTGCATCCCTCGCACCGGCAGCCCTTCGAGATGCGGCACCTGCTGCGCGGCTACTACCAGCTGCTGTCCGATCCGCGCTTCCTGCTGCTCGCATTCGCCAGCGGCGTTCCGTTCAACGGCATGTTCCTCTATGTGCTGTCGGCGCCCGAGTTCCTCGGTACGCACCTGGGGCTCGGACCCACCGAATTCTTCTGGTTCTTCCTGCTCACGATCAGCGGAATCATGTCGGGCGCCTGGGTCAGCGGGCGCTTCGCCGGTCGCGTGCCGGCACGCAGGCAGATCCGCTACGGTTTCGTCGTGATGTTCGTCGTCGCCGTCCTGAACCTCGTCGCGAACCTGCTGTTCGAGCCGCATGCGTGGTGGGCGCTGCCGCCGATCGCGCTGTTCGCGTTCGGCTGGGCGCTGAACGTGCCCGCTGTCACGCTGATGGTGCTCGACCTGTTCCCGTTGCGCCGCGGCATGTCGTCGTCGCTGCAGGCGGTGGTGGGCAGCGTCGCCAACGGCATCGTCGCGGGCGTCATCGCCCCGCTCGTCATGCATTCGACGATCGGACTCGCGGCGACGTCGCTGGCGATGCTGTGCATCGGACTGGGCGCCTGGCTGCTGCTGAAGCATCGCTGGCCCGCGGTCGTGCGCGCAGCCAACGCGCCGGTGCTCCCCGGACACCCGACGACGTGAGCGCGATCCGCCTGATCGTCGGCCTGGGCAACCCCGGCGCCGAGCACGAGCACGACCGGCACAACGCCGGCTTCTGGTTCGTCGACGAGCTTGCGCGCTCGCACGGCGTCCCGCTCTCGCGCGAAGGAAAGTTCTTCGGGCTGGTGGGACGCGCGCGCATCGGCGACGAAGCCGTGTTCCTGCTCGAGCCGTCCACGTGGATGAACCGCTCGGGCCAGGCGGTGGCGGCGCTGGCCAACTTCTATCGGATCTCGCCAGCCGAGATTCTCGTCGCGCACGACGAGCTGGACCTGCTCCCCGGACAGGCGAAGCTCAAGCGCGGCGGCGGACACGCCGGCCACAACGGCCTGCGCGACATCCAGGCGCGGCTGGGCAGCGCCGACTTCTGGCGACTGCGGCTCGGCGTCGGCCATCCGCGCAGCCTGCAGCTCGAACAGGAAGTGATCGACTTCGTGCTGCACCGGCCGAGCCGCGAACAGCGGCAGCAGATCGACGATGCGATCGCGCGCGCGCTCGACTGCCTGCCGCTGCTCGTCGCCGGCAACGCGGAAGCGGCGGTGCAGAGGCTGCATACGCGCTGAGCGACACTGAGCGACACTGAGCGACACTGAGCGGCACTGAGCGGCACTGAGCGGCGCTGCGGACCGCTTCCGCACCGCCGGCGAAACGACGCCGACGTGAAGCGTCGCGCGATGCTTCAGAATGCCGGATTCCCAACGCACCGAACATCATGCCCGCCCGCATCGTCACGCACCGCTCGCAGATCCACGGCAACGGCGTCTTCGCCGCGAGTGACATCCCGAAAGGGACCCGCCTGATCCAGTACAAGGGGCAATTGCTCACCCACGAACAGAGCGACCGGATGTATCCGGACAGCGCCGACACCGGACACACTTTCCTGTTCGTGCTCAACGACGACTGGGTGCTCGACGCCAACCGCGAAGGCAACAGCGCGCGCTGGATCAACCACAGCTGCGATCCGAACTGCGAAGCCGTGCTGCTCGAGAGCAGCAACGGCGATTCGCGCCGCGACCGCGTCTACCTCGAGGCGATCCGCGACATCGCCCGCGGCGAGGAGCTGACGTACAACTACGGGATCGTGCTCGACGTGCCGCACACGCCGGCGATGAAGAGAATCTGGGCGTGCCGCTGCGGCGCGCCGAACTGCACCGGGACGATCCTGCAGCCGAAGCGGAAGAAGCAGAAGAAGAGCGCGTAGGTCAGTTGCCCGGCAGGCGCCTGGCCGCAGCGCCGAGCAACATCTCCATCTGCGCCTCCAGGCGGATGACCCGGGCCGCGAGATCCTCGATTCTCGATTGCTGGCCCTTCAGCGCGTCGGCCTGGCGGCTGACCTTGTCTTCGAGCTTCACAACGACGGCCAGGGCTGCCCAGAGCCGATCAGCAAAGCCCATGCGGCTCTCCTGGTCGCCGCCGACGCGCCTGCGCCTCCATGGCATCGATGCGGCGATTGCTTTCGGCGATCGCATCGAGTGATTCGTCGATCGCGCGAATGGCCCGCTCGGCCGCCTCACGTGCGGCAACAGCCAGTTCGGACAGAGCGACCTCGTCGATCGGCTCATAAGCGGCAGCGGCACGATTCATCAACTCGGAGACCGAAAGTCCCAGTCTTCGCGCTTTTGCCGTGATCTTTCGCCTTTCGCGAGCGGTGGCCTGGACGACGATCTGTTCGACGGATGCAGACATCTCCTGGATCTCGTAACGATTGCAGACACGCCATCAATCATCGCACCTGCGATCGTCGGCGGAAAGCAGACAGCCGATCGAGACCGGCTGTCCTATGCCTTCGGAACGACGCGCAGCCAGGGCTGCCCGCCCAGACGCCGCGCTTCGAAGGCGCGGATCTCTTCGCTTCGCTGCAGCGTGCGCTCGATCTCGTCCCACCCGCACAGCAGCGACTGTTTCGCACGCGGCGCGATGTCGAAGCGCCACTCGAGTCCGCCGGCGCGCAGATGCTGCTGCGGAAGGTCGATTTCCGCCTCGGGCACGCGCTGTGCGCACACCCACTCGAACAACGCATCCACGTCGTTCGAAGGCAGCGCGATCGTCAACAGGCCGTTGGCGATCGCGTTGCCGGCGAAGATGGATGCGAACGACGGTGCGACGATCGCGCGAAAGCCGAAGTCGCGCAACGCCCATACCGCGTGCTCGCGGCTCGAGCCGCAGCCGAAGTTCTCGCGTGCGAGCAATACGGTCGCGCGCCGCCACGGCTCCCGGTTCAGGACGAAGTCGGGGTTCTCGCGCCGCTTCGAGTGGTCGCTGTCAAGATCGCCGGGGTCGAGATAGCGCCAGTTGTCGAACAGCACCGGGCCGAAGCCGCTCGCCGCGATCGAGCGGCCGTACTGCTTCGGGAAGATCGCGTCGGTATCGACGTTCGCCGCGTCGAGCGGCGCGACGATTCCGCGATGCGTGACGAAGGGCGGCGGCTTCATCGCTCGTTGGCGATGCCCGCCGGCACGTGGCCGGCCGGACCGAAGCGCGCAGCCGACTCGCAATGGCCGGTCTGGTCGTCGAAGAAGAAGTCGGGCTCGAATTCGTGCAGGAACGGCCCCTTCTCGAGGCCGCCGAGGAACATCGCCTCGTCGACCTCGATGCCCCAGTCCATCAGCGTGCGGATCGCGCGTTCGTGTGCCGGCGCGCTGCGTGCGGTGACGAGCGCCGTGCGGATGCCCACCGGCGCGCGACCCGGTGCAAGCAGCCCACGCTCGCTCTCGGACGGCGCGTCCTCGCGCTGCAGCCGGTGCAACGCCTCGAGCAGCGGCTTGAACGGGCCCGGTGGCAGCGGCAGGGTCGCGCGCTCGGCCTCGTGACGATGGAAGGCCTCCAGGCCGCCCTGCTGGAACACGCGTTCGGACTCGTCGGAGAACAGCACGGCGTCGCCGTCGAAGGCGATGCGGATCTCGTCGGGGTGCGATTCGGAGGCGAGCACCGACTGCGGAAACACGCGTGCGGCCGGAATGCCGGCTGCCAGCGCGGCGGCGACGTCGTCGGCATTGGCCGACAGGAAGAGGTTCGCCTTCAGCGGAGTCAGGTAGCGCCACGGCGCCCGGCCCCGCGTGAACACGCCGCGCTCGAGCCGCAGCCCGGCCTGGCGCGCCGAGCGGAACACGCGCAGGCCGCTCACCGGATCGTTGCGCGAGACGACGACCACCTCGATGCGGCGCTGCGACTCCGGGCGGTCGGGCGGATCGAAGCGCAGCAGCTTGCGCACGAGCGCGCCGGCGACGCCGGGGCGCGCGCATTCGTCGAGCCGCTCGCGCTGCAGCGCCATGTACGCGGCGTCGTCGTCGCGCTCGAAGACGAGGTTCTCCTCCTCGAAATCGAAGACGGCGCGCGAGGAGATGGCGACGACGAGTTTTCCGTCGAGCGTGGGGGGCATGGACGCACAGCGTAGGCAGCGACCGGCGGCAATGCAAATCGGGAGCGCAAATCGGGAGCACGATGGGTGCCCCGATCGGGCACGCACTGCCTGCCGGTTAGAATGGCGGGCGCGCCGCGACAGGGTCGCGATGCGGCTTCCACCCCTGATCGGCGCGGCTGCCCGCCGCTCACGCGCGTCGAAACGCTCTCTCCGCGCGCTTCTCCCGACACCTCGAGGATTTCCCGCATGAGCCTTCGCTGCGGCATCGTCGGCCTGCCGAACGTCGGCAAATCGACGCTCTTCAACGCGCTCACCAAGGCCGGCATCGCCGCCGAGAATTATCCGTTCTGCACGATCGAGCCGAACGTCGGCATCGTCGAGGTGCCCGACCCGCGCCTGGCCGTGCTGTCGGACATCGTGAAGCCGCAGCGCACGGTGCCGGCGGTGATGGAGTTCGTCGACATCGCCGGCCTCGTCGAAGGCGCGTCGAAGGGCGAGGGGCTGGGCAACCAGTTCCTCGCGCACATCCGCGAAACCGACGCGATCGCGCACGTCGTGCGCTGCTTCGAGGACCCGAACGTCGTGCACGTGAGCGGCCGCATCGATCCGCTGCACGACATCGAGATCATCGACACCGAACTGGCGCTGGCCGATCTCGCCACCGTCGACAAGGCGCTCGCGCGGTACTCGAAGGTCGCGCGCGCCGGCGGCGACAAGGAGGCTGCGCGGCTGGTCGCTGTGCTCGAGAAATGCCGCGCCGCCCTCGACCAGGCCCGGCCGGTGCGTTCGCTCGACCTCTACGAAGAGGAGAAGGCGCTGATCCGGCCGCTGTTCCTCCTCACGGCCAAGCCGACGATGTACATCGCCAACGTGCGCGAGGACGGCTTCGGGAACAACCCGCATCTGGACGCCGTGCGGGAGCGAGCCGAGGCGGAGAAATCGGTCGTCGTGCCGGTGTGCGCGGCGATCGAAGCCGAGATCGCCGACATGCCCGACGAGGACAAGGCGGTGTTCCTCGCCGACATGGGGATGAACGAACCGGGGCTGGATCGCGTCATCCGCGCCGCGTTCACGCTGCTCGGGCTGCAGACGTACTTCACTGCCGGCGTCAAGGAAGTGCGCGCGTGGACGGTGCGCGTCGGCGCTACCGCGCCGCAGGCGGCGGCGGTGATCCACACCGATTTCGAGCGCGGCTTCATCCGCGCCGAGACCATCGCCTACGACGATTTCGTCGCCTGCGGCGGCGAGGCGGGGGCGAAGGAGAAGGGGAAGATGCGGCTGGAAGGCAAGGACTACGTCGTGCGCGACGGGGATGTCATGCACTTTCGCTTCAACGTCTGAGTCTCGCGGAGGATCGACGATGCGCAGAACGTATCGCGGAAGCTGCCACTGCGGAGCGGTCACTTTCGAGGCCGATCTCGACCTCGAAGAGAGCTCGTATCGTTGCAACTGCTCGATCTGCCGGCGCACGCGATTCTGGCCGGCAGTGGCGCGCCCGGAGGGATTCCGGCTTCTCTCGGGCGAGTCGGAACTCACCGAGTACCGCTTCAATACGCACCGGAACGTTCACTACTTCTGTCGCCGATGCGGCGTGCGTCCCTTCGGCGTCGGCAACGACACGCCGATCGGGAAGATGTACGGCGTGAATCTCGGCTGCCTCGACGATGTCGACGACGAGACGTTGTCGAGGATCCCGATCACCTGCGTCGACGGCCGCAACGACCGCTGGGGCGACGAGCCGCGTTTCCGCAGCTACCTGTAGGACGACGCCGGCCCTCGCGCAGGACACGCGCCGGCCTTCCGGCGCCCGGCCGCAGGTCGTCGAACGGGATCACGCTTCGCGCTTCGGCGCCCGCGCGTCGAACACCAGGCAGGTCGTCGACGCGTGCGCATACAGCCGGCCGTCCGGCCCGAACAGCCGGCCCTCGGCGGTCGCGAGCTGGTTGCCCGCGTGCACGACGCGCCCCTCGGCGCGCACCAGCGGAACGCGGTCGGTGAGCGCGCGCACGATGTTCGTCTTCAATTCCACCGTCGTATAGGCCTTGCCGACCGGCAGCGTCGCGTGCACGGCGCAGGCGACCGCGGAATCGAGCAGCGTCGCGAACCATCCGCCGTGCACCGTGCCCAGCGGGTTGTAGTGCGCGAATTTCGGCACGCCCTGGAACACCGCGTAGCCGTGCTCGATGTGCACGGGAACGAAACCGAGGGTATCGCCGATCGGCGGCGCCGGAATGCGGCCGGCGAACATCGCCTCGAAGACCTGGAGCCCGGACAGGCCGGCGACCTGCTCGGGGCGGGCTACGCCGAACTCGCGGATGTTGGCGCGCACTCGCGCCTCGTCGGCGCGCCAGCGCGTCAGCGTTTCCTCGACGCTCGTCCCGGCGGCGGCGTTCGAACCAGCGGCGTCCATGCTCGGCTCCCGTGTCATCGGCCGCGTCGGTTGCTGCGGCTCCCGGCGCATTCTATTGCCCGGCATCGCCTCTCCTGCACGGCGCGCTCCCCGATCGATGCGGAGCTTTCGCGCAGGGCATGCTTTCGCGCTCCTTCCGTCAAGATAGCGTGATGGATTCGCTGCACCCCGCCGTCGCCCGCTGGTTCGCGCGCGCCTTCCCGGGCGGCCCCACCGACGCGCAGCGCGCCGCCTGGCCGGCGATCGCCGCCGGGCGCGACACACTGGTCGCCGCGCCCACCGGTTCGGGCAAGACGCTCACCGCGTTTCTCGTGGCGATCGACTCGCTCGTGCGCCGGGGGCTGAGCGACGAGGGCCTGGCCGACGAGACCTCGGTGGTCTACGTCTCGCCGCTGAAGGCGCTGTCGAACGACATTCACGTCAATCTCGATGCGCCGCTCGCGGGCATCCGCGCGGAGCTGCAGTCGCTCGGACTGCCCGACGTCGCGATCCGCAGCGCGGTGCGCACCGGCGACACGCCGCAGCGCGAGCGTGCGCTCGCGCGCCGCAAGCCGCCGCACCTGCTCGTCACGACGCCCGAGTCGCTGTACGTGCTGCTCGGCTCCGACGGCGGCCGGGCGATGCTGGGCACCACGCGCACGGTGATCGTCGACGAGATCCACGCGGTCGCGGCCTCGAAGCGCGGCAGCCATCTGGCGCTTTCGCTCGAGCGCCTCGAGAAGCTCGTGCGCGACGCGAACGGCGAACGACCCGTTCGCATCGGATTGTCGGCGACGCAGACGCCGATCGACGAGGTCGCGCGCTTCCTCGTCGGCGCGCCGACGGTCAGCGAAGGCCGCGCCGATTGCGCGATCGTCGACATCGGCTACGCCCGGCAACGCGATCTCGCGCTCGTCGTTCCGCCCACGCCGCTGTCGGCCGTGATGTCGAACGACCAGTGGGAGCAGGTCTACGACCAGCTCGCCGCGCTGGCCGTCGCGCACCGTGCGACGCTCGTCTTCGTCAACACGCGCCGGATGGCCGAGCGCGCCGCGCGGCATCTCGCCGAGCGGCTGGGCGACGAGCGCGTAGCCGCGCATCACGGCAGCCTTGCGCGCGAGACACGCCTGGACGCCGAGCAGCGGCTGAAGCGCGGCGAACTGCAGCTGCTGGTCGCCACCGCATCGCTCGAGCTGGGCCTGGACATCGGCGACGTGGACCTCGTCTGCCAGATCGGCTCGCCGCGCTCGATCTCCACCTTCCTGCAACGCGCCGGCCGCTCGGGGCATTCGGTGGGCGGCACGCCGAAGGCACGCCTGTTCCCGGGAACGCGCGACGAGCTGGTCGAATGCGCGGCGCTGCTCGACTGCGTGCGCCGCGGCGAGCTGGATGCGCTGCGTGTTCCGGCGGCGCCGCTCGACGTGCTCGCGCAGCAGATCGTCGCGGAGGTCGCATCGTGCGGCGAATGCGACGAAGGCGAGCTCTACTCGCTCGTGCGCCGCGCCTGGCCGTACGCGAAGCTCGCGCGCGAAGACTTCGCCGCGGTCGTGCGCATGCTCGCCGAAGGCTTCACGACGCGCCAGGGCCCGCGTTCGGCGTGGCTGCATCGCGACGCGGTCCACGGCCGCCTGCGTCCGCGCCGCGGTGCACGCCTGACCGCGCTCACCTCGGGAGGCACGATTCCCGACACCGGCGACTACACCGTCGTGCTCGAGCCGGAAGCGCTGATGGTCGGCACCGTCAACGAGGACTTCGCCGTCGAAAGCCTGGCCGGAGACGTCTTCCAGCTCGGCAACACGAGCTACCGGATCCTGCGCATCGAGCCGGGACGCGTGCGCGTCGAGGATGCGAAGGGCGCGCCGCCGAGCATCCCGTTCTGGCTGGGCGAGGCGCCCGGACGCAGCGACGAGCTGTCGGCGGGCGTGTCGCGACTGCGTGCGGAAGTCGAGCGGCGGCTTGCGGCGGGCGCGGAGCGTGAGCGCGAAACCGGGCATCGCGAGCGCGACGCCGGGCATCGCGAGGGCGACGCAAGGAACCGAGGCCGCGACGCCGCGCACGACTGGCTCGTCTCGCGCGTCGGCCTGGACGGCGCGGCCGCATCGCAGATCGTCGATTACCTGCATCGCACGCGCGCCGGACTCGGCGCCCTGCCGACGCAGCGGCGCATCGTGATCGAGCGCTTCCCCGACGAATCGGGCGGTGCGCAGCTCGTCGTGCATTCGCCTTTCGGCAGCCGGATCAATCGCGCCTGGGGCCTGGCGCTGCGCAAGCGCTTCTGCCGCAAGTTCGACTTCGAGCTGCAGGCGGCAGCCACGGAAGACGCGATCGTGCTGTCGCTGTCGACCCGGCACAGCTTCGCGCTCGCCGACGTCGCCCGCTATCTCCATCCGGAAACGGCGCTCGACGTGCTCGTGCAGGCGCTGCTCGCGGCGCCGATGTTCGGCGTGCGCTGGCGCTGGAACGCGACGACCGCACTCGCGCTGCCGCGCTTCGCCGGAGGTCGCAAGGTCGCGCCGCAGCTGCAGCGGATGAAGTCGGAAGACCTGCTCGCCGCGGTCTTCCCCGACCAGGTCGCGTGCGCGGAGAACCTGGCCGGCGAACGCGAGATTCCCGATCACCCGCTGGTCGCGCAGACGCTGCACGACTGCCTGAACGATGCGATGGACGCCCCCGGCTGGCTGCGACTGCTGCGCGCGATCGAGAGCGGCCGCATCGAGGTGCTCGCGCGCGACGTCGTCGAGCCCTCGCCCTTCGCCAGCGAGGCGATCGCCGCGCGCGTCTACGCATTCCTCGACGACGCGCCGCTCGAGGAACGGCGAACGCAGGCGGTGCGCGGCCGCCGCTACGTCGATCCGGAGAGCGCCGACGATCTCGGCCGGCTCGACCCCGAAGCGATCGAGACGGTGCGACGCGAAGCCTGGCCGCAGGCGCGCAGCGCCGACGAGTTGCACGAGGCGCTGCTCGACGTCGTCGCGCTCACCGAAGAGGAGGCGCGACGCGACCCCGAATGGCAACGCTGGCTCGACGAGCTGGCCGCCGCGCGGCGCGCGACGCGTCTCGTCGTCGCGAACGCGGACTGCACATGCACTCTGTGGGTTGCCGCCGAGCGCCTGCCGACAGTGCGCGCGGTGTTTCCCGAAGCGATGCTGCGCCCCCCGATCGAGGCGCCGGCCGAATGCGAACAGCGAGCGTGGACGCGCGAAGACGCGCTGCGCGAGCTGGTCCGCGGTCGACTCGGCGCGCACGGACCGCTGAGCTGCGAGGAGCTTGCATCGCCCGTCGGTCTGCCGCTCGGCGAAGTCGGGTCCGCGCTCGAAGCGCTGCAGAACGAAGGCAGCGTGCTGCGCGGCCGCTTCGTGCCCGGCGCCGGACCCGAGCAGTGGTGCGAGCGTCATCTCCTCGCCCGCATCCACCGGCTGACGCTGCAGCGCCTGCGGCGCGAGATCGAGCCGGTCGAGCCGCGCGACTTCGCGCGTTTCCTGTTCGCCTGGCAGCACGTGGCTTCCGCGAACCGCGTGAGCGGCCCGCAGGCGCTGGCGGCGATCGTCGCTCAGCTCGAGGGTTTCGAGGCGCCGGCCGCGGCATGGGAGAGCGCGCTGCTCCCGGCGCGCGTCGAAGACTACGAGTTGAGCTGGCTCGACGAGCTGTGCACCGCCGGGCGCATCGCCTGGGCCCGCCTGCGACCGCCGGCGAACGAAGACGGCCGCGCGCCGGCAGGCGCGTCGCTGCGCGCCACGCCGCTGCTGCTGCTGCCACGCACGAACGTTCCGCTGTGGAGGCGGTTCGCGCCGCGCACGCAGGAGGACGACCTCGTGAACTCCCGGTCCGCGAGTGCGCACGCACAGCGTGAACCCGCTGCGAGCGCACGCGCGCAGCGCGTGCTGCGCCACCTCGAGGCGCAGGGGGCATCGTTCTTCGACGAGATCGCCGAAAGCACGCGCCTGCTGCGCAGCGAGCTCGAAGACGCGCTGAGCGAACTGGTGACGAACGGCCGCGTTCGCTGCGACAGCTATGCCGGCCTGCGCGCCCTGCTCGTCTCGCCGTCGCGACGGTCGAGTGGCGGGCGCGGACGCCGCAACGCATCGCTGTCGGGCATCGAGGACGCGGGTCGCTGGACGCTCGTCGCGGGCGACGAAGCCGAAGCGCGCACCGCCGACGACGTCGAGCACGTCGCGCGCACGCTGCTGCGCCGCTACGGCATCGTCTTCTGGCGCCTGCTCGAACGCGAGGCGCAGTGGCTGCCGCCGTGGCGCGATCTCGTGCGCGTCTACCATCGGCTCGAGGCGCGCGGCGAGATCCGCGGCGGGCGATTCGTCGCCGGCATTCCGGGCGAGCAGTTCGCGCTGCCCGAGGCGATCGCACCGCTGCGCCGCTCGCGCCGCGCGGCGCCCGCCGCGCCGGAATGGATCTGCGTGTCGGCCTCCGATCCGGCGAACCTGCTCGGCAGCGTGCTACCCGGCGCTCGCGTGCCGCGAGTGGGCGGCGCACGCGTGCTCTACCGCGACGGCGTACCTTTCGCGACCCTCGTCGGCGAGCGAATCGAATGGTTGCAGACGCCGCCGCCGCACGAGCGCGCCGCGGCGACGCAACGCCTGCTCGGCCCCGCCGGGACGACCCGATCGGCGATACCTTTGATCTCGTTCAGCTTCGATTCATCGCGCCTGCGCTAGCCTCGGCGTCGTCGGCGGTAAATCGCCCGCGCCCGATTGTCCGGTCATCGCAATGCTCTCACCGCGTATTCGTACCGCCGTTCTGTCTGCGGCAGCGTCTGTCTTCGTCTCTACAACCGTCCCGTCGCCGGCCTTCGCACTACAGGAAGGAAGCGTTTCGCTGCCGGTGCAGTCCTTTGCCGCGCTCGCCATCGAGACGATCCCGGCGCGCGCCGCAACCTCCGATCGGCTGTCGCATCTCCCCGCGCATCTGCAGGTTCCGAACGCGCAGCAGCGTTTCGTCGCCGCGCCGATCGGCGGGCTCGTCACGGAGCTGCGCGTCGGTGTCGGCGACACGGTGAAGGAAGGCCAGCCATTGGCGCGCATCGTCAGCGCCGAGTTGCTGTCGCTGCAGCGCGAGATCGCGCAGGCCGCCGCCGAGCGCGAGCGTACGCAGCGAGCGCTCGTGCGCGACGAGCGCCTGCTCGCCGAGGGGCTGGTGGCCGAATCGCGCGTCGAAGCGAGCCGCGCCTCCGACCGGCAGGCGCAGGCGGCGCTCGCCGAGAAACGCGGGCTGCTCGCGCTATCGGGCATTCGACCGCTGTCGTCGGGAGCCTTCGAGCTGCGCGCGCCGATCTCGGGGGTCGTACTGTCGCAGGATGTGCGTCCCGGGCAGCGCGTCGACGCCGCGACGCCGCTGATGCAGATCGCACGACTCGATCCGCTCGAGCTGCAGATCGACGTGCCGATCGCCGCGGCGCCGCGTCTGGCGATCGGCGCGTCGGTGCGCGTGCCCGCGGCGGGCGCCTCGGGCCGCGTGGTCGCTGTCGGCCGTGCCGTCGGCGATGCGCAGACGATAACGGTACGCGCGCTTCTCGACTCCGGACTGGGGGCGCTCGGGCCCGGGCAGCACGTCGAGGCCGAGATCGATGCGCGACCCACGCGCGAGCGCAACTGGGTGGTACCGCAGGCGGCGCTGGTGCGGCTGGGCCCGGCGGGAACGCAACCCGTCGTATTCGTGCGCCGGGGCGACCGCTACGTCGCCGTGCCGGCGCTGCCGATCGGCGAGTCGGGCCGTGATCTCGTCGTGCAGGCCGCGCTGAGCGAAGGCGAGCCGGTGGTCGCCTCGGAAGCCAGCCAGCTGAAGGCCGCGTCCGCCGCCTCTCCGGCTGCACCGGCCGAGGCAGCGGCGCCCCGATAGATCGTCATGCTCGCTCGCATCGCCGATTTCGCGCTCACGCAGCGCCTGCTCGTTCTCGTGCTCACCGCGCTGCTCGTCGGCGTCGGTGTGGTCGCGCTGCGCGAACTGCCGATCGACGCGTTTCCCGACGTTTCGACCACGCAGGTGAAGATCATCGTCAAGGCGCCGGGCATGACGCCCGAGGAGGTCGAAAGCCGGATCACGATCCCGATCGAGCAGGAGCTGCTCGGCATCGAGCGCCAGCGGCTGCTGCGCGCGGTGTCGAAATACGGGATCACCGACGTCACCGTCGACTTCGAGGACGGCGTCGACATCTACTGGGCGCGCCAGCAGGTCGCCGAGCGCTTCGCCGCCGCCGCCGAAGCGCTGCCGGCGCAGGCGAGCGGAGGTCTCGCGCCGATCACGACGCCGCTGAGCGACCTCTACATGTTCACCATCGAGGGTCCGCTTTCGCTCGAGGAGAAGCGGACACTGCTCAATCGCGTCGTGCGTCCGCAACTGCGCACGGTGCGCGGCGTAGCCGATGTCAACAGTCTCGGCGGCTTCGTGCGCACTTACGAGGTCGTGCCGAACCCGCAGATGCTCGCCATCCGTGGCATGGGTCTCGGGCAGTTGCGCGACGCCATCGAGCGCAACAACCGCAACGACGGCGCGGGGCGCATCGTCGAGGGCGAGGAGGTACTGATCGTTCGCATCGAAGGCGCGGTCGGCGGCGTGACCGAGCTGGGCGCGATCGTCGTCGCCAATGCGGGCGGGGTTCCCGTGCGCCTGTCCGATGTCGCCGACGTGCGCATCGGAAGCCTGACACGCTACGGTGCGGTGACGCGCGACGGCGAGGAGGCGGTCCAGGGCGTCGTGCTCGGGCTGCGCGGCGCCAACGCGCGGAAAGTGATCAGCGGCGTGCAGCAGCGGCTCGACGCACTCGCGCCGTCGCTGCCCGAAGGCACGACCATCCGCCCGTTCTACGATCGCTCGGCGCTCGTCGATCGCGCGATCGGCACGGTGACGAGAGCGCTGCTCGAGGCGATCGTCCTCGTGCTCGCGCTGCTCCTCGCGTTCCTCGGCAATCTGCGCGCGGCGCTCGTGGTCGCCCTGACGCTGCCGCTCGCCGCGCTCGGCACCTTCGCGCTGATGCGCTACACGGGGCTTTCGGCGAACCTGATGAGCCTGGGGGGGCTGGCGATCGCGATCGGGCTGCTGGTCGACGGGGCGGTGGTCGTCGTCGAGAACATCGAGAGCCGCCTCGGCGAGGGCGGAGCGCAGCAACGACTGCCGATGCTGCACGTCGTCTGGCGCGCGGTGCGCGAGGTCGCCGTTCCGGTCGTCTCGGGCGTGGCGATCATCGTCATCGTCTTCGTCCCGCTGCTGTCCCTGCAGGGGCTCGAAGGCAAGCTCTTCGTGCCGGTCGCACTGACCATCGTCTACGCGCTCTCCGTCTCGCTGGTACTCGCGCTCACGGTGATTCCCGTGCTCGCGTCGCTGCTGCTGAGTCGCAAGGACGCGCATGTGCCGTGGCTCGCCCGCAGGCTCGATGCGCTCTACGTTCCCGTGCTCGCCTGGTCGCTGCGCCACGCGAGGACCGTCGTTTTCGCCGCGCTCGCGTCGCTCGTCGCGGCGGGTGGAGCGTACATGCTGCTGGGCAAGAGCTTCATGCCGACGATGGACGAGGGCGACATGATCATGCAGCTCGAGAAGCTGCCGTCGATCAGCCTCGCGCAGACGATCGCGATCGATGCGCGCGTGCAGCGCGCGATTCTCGAACAGGTGCCCGAGGTGCGCAGCATCGTCGCGCGCTCGGGCTCCGACGAACTCGGCCTCGACCCGATGGGGCTGAACGAGACCGACGGCTTTCTCGTGCTGAAGCCGATCGCCGAATGGCGCGTGCCCGACAAGGCGTGGCTCGCCGACGAGCTGCGCAAGGTGGTCGACGCTTTCCCCGGCGTGGAAGCGTCGTTCACGCAGCCGATCGAGATGCGCATCTCGGAGATGCTCACCGGGGTGCGCGGCGACGTCGCCATCAAGGTGTTCGGCAACGACCTGGGAGAACTGGGCGCGATCGCTGCGCGCATCGAGGCACTGCTGAAGGAGATTCCCGGATCCGAAGACGTCTTCACGGCGCGCAACGAGGGCGTGCAGTACCTGCAGGTGAGCATCGACCGGCTCGCCGCCGGCCGCCTCGGACTCTCGGTCGACGAGTTGCAGACGAGCCTGCGCGCGCTGATCGAGGGCCAACCGGCGGGGGCCGTGATCGAGGCCGGATGGCGCGTGCCGATCCTGCTGCGCGCGGGCGAAGACGTGCGCGCGAGCGCCGCGCGCTTCGCCGATCTGCGCATCGCGCTGCCCGACGGGAAGGCGGTGCCGGTATCGGCGGTCGCGCGCATCGAGCGCGTCGACGGACCGGTGAAGATCGAGCGCGAGAATGCCGCCCGCTACGTCACGATCCGAACCAATGTGCGCGATCGCGACCTCGTCGGGTTCGTCGACGAGGCGCGCGCGCGCATCGCCGCGCAGGCGGCGTTGCCGGCCGGTTACCGGATCGAGTGGAGCGGCCAGTTCGAGAACCAGCAGCGCGCGGCGGCGCGCCTGGCCGTCGTCATTCCGGTGGCGCTGCTGCTGATCTTCCTGTTGCTGTTCTCCACCTTCGGCTCGGTACGCCAGGCCGTGCTCGTGCTCGCCAACGTGCCGTTCGCGATGGTCGGCGGCGTGTTCGCGCTGCTCGCCTCGGGCGAGTACCTGTCGGTGCCGGCGTCGGTCGGTTTCATCGCGTTGCTCGGTATCGCGGTGCTCAACGGAGTCGTGCTCGTGGCGCACTTCAACCAGCTGCTGGCGCAGCGCGTGCCGATCGAGCGCGTCGTCACCGAAGGTGCGCGGCGGCGGCTGCGGCCGGTGCTGATGACCGCGTCGATCGCCGCCTTCGGCCTGGTGCCGCTGCTGTTCGCCACCGGTCCCGGCTCGGAGGTCCAGCGCCCGCTCGCGATCGTCGTCATCGGCGGCCTGGCGTCGTCGACGCTGCTGACGCTGCTGCTGTTTCCGATCCTGTTCCGACGCTTCGGAGTGGAGGAGCAGTCGTCGACGAGCGGGAAGACGAGCGGGAAGCCGCGATCGACCGAGGCGCCCGTCGCGCCGCTTGTCGTGCAGGAGCGCGAATGACCGCGAAAGACGACCCCGCTACGCACGCCGGCGTTGCCGAACGGGTTCTGCTGACGCTGATCGCTCCGGCGTCGCTCGGCGAGAGCGTTGCCGATCTGCTCCTCGAGGCGCCCGAGCTCGTCTCCGGCTTCACTTCCAGCGCAGCATCGGGGCACGGCGCACGCCTGCGCTTCGAGGCGACGAGCGAGCGCGTGCGTGGAAGGGGGAGGCGAACCCGCTTCGAGCTCGTACTCGGCCGTGCGGGCGCCATGGCGCTGCTCGAGCGGCTGCGCGCAACGCTGGGCGAAGCGAACATCTATTACTGGATCTGTCCGATGCTCGAATGTGGAACTCTGGGCGAACCGGCGCCGCCGGTGGCGGAATCGTGAGGCGCACGCGTTTCGTCGCGACGACGGCTCTTGCCGCCGCGCTCGGATGCTCGCTGCCCGGTTCGCCGGCGGCCCAGCACTCTTCGGTGGCGCACGACCCGCCCGAGCAGGGCGCTCCCGACACGCCGCAGCGGTATCCGTCCGAACTGCCGCCGCCCTCGCGCGTGCGCGCGGCGATTGCCGATTCGCCCCAGGTGCAGGCCGCGGCAGCGCTGCTCCAGGCCGCCGGCGCCGAACGACGCCGGCTCGATGTCGGACCTCATGAGTGGACTTCCCGCGTCGACTACCAGCGCCGCCGCGTCCGCGAGGCCGGCGCGCACGACCGGTTCAACGAGTGGGCGCTGTCGCTCGAGCGCGGCGTTCGCCTGCCGGGCAAGGCCGAACTCGACCGCAGCCTCGGAGCGAGGCGTGTCGCCGAGGCCGAGATCGCGCGCTCCGATGCCGAACACGAGGCATCGCGACGCCTGCTCATGCTGTGGTACGCGATGCTGCGCGAGCGTCAGAGCGCGCAATTGCTGGCGCGACAGGCCGATCTCGCCGCGCGGGAAGCGGCAGCCGTCGCTCGGCGGCGCGAGTTGGGAGACACGTCGCGCCTCGACGAGATGCAGGCCGCGGCCGAAGCCGAGCAGGTGGAAGCCGCGCGCCGTGTCGCGCTCGATCTCGCCGAGCGCGCGTCGATCGCGCTGGTGCGGGAGTTTCCGGCGATGGCGGGAATCGCGCCCCCCGAGGCGCTGCCCGAGCCGCCGCCGCCGGCAGAAGACCTGGTCGCACTCGCGCAGCAGGCGATCGAGGAGAATCACGAGTTGCGCGGCGCACTCGCAGCGGCCGCAAGCGCGCAGATCGAAGCGCAGCGCGCATTGGCCGATCGTCGGCCCGATCCGACGGTAGGCGTGCAGCTCGGCTCCGAGCGATCGGCCGAGGAACGCCTCGTCGGGGCCTTCGTCTCGATCCCGTTCGGCGGCGAAGCGCGCCGCGCGGCCGCCGACGCGAGCGTTGCCCGGGCCGGGGCCGCCGCACGAAGCGCCGAGGCCCGTCGACGGCAGGTCGACGCGCAGGTCGCATCATTGCTCGCCTCGGCGAGTTCCGGCGCGGCTCGCTGGCAGGCGTCGCAGCGTGCCGCGGAATTGCAGTCGAGCGCGGCCGAACGCGTGGCACGGGCGCGGGAACTCGGCGAAGCGGGCGTGGCCGAAGTGCTGCGAGCGCGTCGGCTGGCGCTCGATGCCGCGCTGCGCGCGGCCAACATGCGGGTCGATGCGCTCGAGAGCCGCGCGCGGCTGCTGCTCGATGCGCACCGGATCTGGGATTTCGATCACAGCGACGACGAACCGTAACGGCAGTCGTTCCGGTCCGGCGTTGCGAAGCGGATCAGGGCCCGTTCACAGGGCCTAATGGCCGGCTTTCGGCGCCTGAAAACCGGGATGCTCGAAGTACTTCGCGTACTGATCGAGGGAGCGCACTACCTGCACGACGCCGGCGCTGCGGCCGGCTTTCGCGTCCCTGCCGCGCAGTTTTTCGTTGCCTTCGAGCAGTTCGGCCAGGATCGCGTGCAGCACTTCATCGGCCTGCGGGTCGAGCTTGCAGTTCTGCACGATGTTGGCCACCTGCGCCTCGATTTCGCCGCCGAGCACATCGTACTGCGCCGCGGCGAGCTCGCCGCGATGCACCGCCGGCAGCTTCGCATCGACCGCGTCGCGGATTTTCGCCATGCTCGCGCGCAGCGGTTCGTCGCTCGCCCACTTCCTGCCGTCGTTCAGCTTCAGCGCGTGCGCCGCATCGGCATGACCGTGCGAGTGTTCGCCGGCCGCATACGCCACGGCGCCCAGCGTGGAACCCGCGCCCACGACGCCCGCGATCAGCAGGCCGATCATCTTGCGTTTCATCCTTCGCTCTCCATCGTCGGTTGATCGAGCCGGCCCCGCCGCAAGGACGATCGCCTTCGCGTCCGGCTGCACCCGTTGAAACGAAGGATGCGAAGGAAAGTTCCGCGCTGCGCGCGATCGCGGAATCACCCTTGCCAAAGAGATTCGGCATGATAAGATAGTAATAGATTACTTATTTTACTGAGAATCTCGATGAGCGAACCGGCGAAATACCTCCCCGCCGAAGAGCGGCGCGCGGCCACGGTGGAAGCCGTGGTCGACCTGGCCGCCGAGCAGAACCCTAGCGACATCACGACCACGGCGATCGCGCAGCGCATGGGATTGACGCAGGGCGCGCTCTTTCGGCACTTCCCCACCAAGGACGCGATCCTGGAAGCCGTGATGTCGTGGGTCACGGAACGCCTGCTCGCACGCGTGAGCAAGGCCGCGGAAAGCGCACCGTCTCCGCTCGCAGCGCTCGAAGCGATCTTCCAGACGCACATCGATTTCGTCTGCGAGCGTCCCGGTGTGCCGAGGATGCTCTTCGGAGAGCTGCAGCGACCCGGCGACACCCTGCCCAAGCGGATAGTGCGCACGCTCCTGCACCGCTACGACGAGCGGCTGCGCGGCCTGCTCGAAGCGGGCAAGGCGCAGGGTGAACTGGATCCGATGCTCGACGTGGGCGCCGCCGCCGGCCTGTTCATCGGCGCCATCCAAGGGCTCGTGATGCAGTCGCTGCTCGCCGGTGACGCGCAGCGCATTCGCCGTGATGCGCCGGGCGTGTTCGCGATCTATCGCCGCGGCATCGGCGCAAAGCCATGAACGCGAAGTCCGACGCGAAGTCCGACGCGAAATCTGGCGCGAAGTCCCGCGCCCTCTCCCGCGCGGCAAAGCGCGCCATCGTCCTCGGCGCCGTTGCCATCGTGGCGGCGGGTGCCGGCTGGTTCTGGATGCAGCGCGCCGGCAACGACGACGGCCCGTTGCGTCTGTACGGCAACGTCGACATCCGCGAGGTGCAACTGGCGTTCCGGCAGCCCGGTCGCGTGGCCCGGATGGCTTTCGACGAGGGCGACGCGGTCACGGCCGGTGCGCGCATGGCCGCGCTCGACGCGCAGCCCTTCGAAGACGCGCTCACGGCAGCCGACGCAGCCGTACAGCTTGCACAGGCGGAGTTGAACAAGCTGCGCCGCGGCCTGCGCCCGCAGGAGATCGTCCAGGCGCAACAGGCGCTCGAGCAGGCGTCGGCGATCGCTACCGACGCCGAGCGCAACTTCCGTCGCCAGAGCGAACTGCTCGCGACGGGCGCCAGCAGCCAGCGCACGGTCGACGCGGCGCGTGCCGCGCGCGACCAGGCGGCAGCAGGCGTCAAGGCCGCGCAGGCCGCGCTCTCGCAGGCGCGTGAAGGCTATCGCCGCGAAGACATCGCCGCGGGCGAAGCACGGCTGGCTTCCGCACAGGCGGCGCGAGCACAGGCCGCCACCGCGTTGGCCGACACCGAGTTGCGGGCGCCGAGCGCCGGCACGGTGATTGCCCGCGTGCGCGAGCCGGGCAGCATGGTCGCGAGCCAGAGCACGGTCTACAGCCTGAGCCTCGATGCGCCGGTGTACGTGCGCGCCTACGTCGGCGAGCGCGATCTCGGCCGCATTGCGCCGGGAACACCGGTGCTCGTGAAGAGCGACTCCTCGGAGCGGCTCTACCAGGGCCAGATCGGCTTCATCTCGCCGCGCGCCGAGTTCACGCCGAAGACGGTGGAGACCACCGATCTGCGCACGGACCTGGTGTATCGCCTGCGGATCGTGGTCGATGCCCCGGACAGCTCGCTGCGCCAGGGAATGCCGGTCACGATCGAGGTCGAGGCCGACTCGTCTTCGGACGTGCGCGCCGGGAACGAACGACGTGTCCGATAGCGCATCCGCAGCCACCGCATCACGGGATGCGGGAGACGCCGCCGCCGTCGTCATCGACCACGTCGACAAGCGCTTCGGCCGCGTGCATGCGTTGCGCGACCTGAGCGCGCGTATCGAGTACGGGCGCCTGACCGGCCTGGTCGGCCCCGACGGCGCCGGCAAGACGACGCTGATGCGCATCCTGACCGGGCTGCTCGTGCCCGACGCCGGCCACGTCACGCTGGCCGGCTTCGACGTCGTCGACGACAACGATGCGATCCATGTCGCCAGCGGTTACATGCCGCAGCGCTTCGGTCTGTACGAAGACCTGTCGGTGATGGAAAACATGCGTCTGTACGCGCGGCTGCGCGGCATGGATGTCGATCGGCACAGCGGACTCTTCGACGAACTGCTCGCCTTCACGCGTCTGGCCCCCTTCACGAAGCGGCTGGCCGGCAAGCTCTCCGGAGGCATGAAGCAGAAGCTGGGGCTGGCCTGCGCACTGATGGCGCGCCCCGCCGTGTTGCTGCTCGACGAGCCCGGCGTCGGCGTCGATCCGGTCAGCCGGCAGGATCTGTGGCGCATGGTGCAGGCGCTGACCGACGAGGGCATGGCGGTGGTCTGGTCCACCGCCTATCTGGACGAGGCCGAACGTTGCGACACCGTGCTGCTGCTCAACGACGGGCAGCTTGCCTATGACGGCCCGCCCGCGGAACTGACCGGGCGCCTGGCGAATCGCAGCTTTCGACTGGAAGAAGTCGGCGATCGGCGCCGCGAGGTTCTCGCCGAGGCGCTCGACCTCGACAGCGTCGGCGATGGCGTGATCCAGGGCGCCGGCGTGCGCGTCGTACTGCGCGCCGGCGCGGGCAGCGAGCAGATACTGGCACTTGCCGATCGGGTCGACGCGCACCTGGCGACGGTACCGCCGCGTTTCGAAGACGCCTTCATCGATCTGCTCGGTGGCGGCCCCGGCGGCACCTCGGCGCTGGCCGAGCGCACGCCGCCGGTGCAGCTCGATTCCGACGTCGCCGTCTCCTGCCGCAACCTCACCAAGCGTTTCGGTGCGTTCACCGCCACCGACGACGTGAGCTTCGAAGTGCGCAAAGGCGAAATCTTCGGTCTGCTCGGCCCCAACGGAGCGGGCAAATCGACGACCTTCAAGATGCTGTGCGGGCTGCTCAAGCCCACGCACGGCGAAGCGCACGTCGTGGGGCTGGATCTGCGCCGCGCCACCGGCGCCGCCAAGATGCAGCTCGGTTACATGGCGCAGAAATTCTCGCTCTACGGCCTGCTCTCGGTGCGCCAGAACCTCGAGTTCTCCGCTGGCGTGTACGGACTCGAAGGCGCGACGCGGCGCGCCCGCATCGACGAGATGATCGACACCTTCGGCCTGCAGCCGTGGTTGTCGGCGGCGCCCGATTCGCTCCCGCTGGGCTTCCGCCAACGGCTGGCGCTCGCCTGCGCGGTGATGCACCGCCCGCCCGTGCTGTTCCTGGACGAGCCCACCTCGGGCGTCGATCCGATCACGCGCCGCGAGTTCTGGACGCACATCAACGGCCTGGCCCGCAAGGGCGTGACGGTGATGGTCACCACGCACTTCATGGACGAGGCCGAGTACTGCGACCGGGTGGCGATGCTGTACCGCGCCCGCCTGATCGCGCTCGACACGCCCGATGCGCTCAAGCGCGATGCGGCGAGCGATACCCGGCCCGATCCGACGATGGAGGACGCGTTCATCCATCTGGTCGAGGCGGCGGCATGACCGGCGCGTCGCTCCCGCGTCCGGCCGAACGCGTGTCGGCCGCCGCGATGCGCCGCTTCGATGCGCAGCGCCTCGCGGCGCTGGTGCGCAAGGAGAGCCTGCAGGCGATGCGTGACCCCTCGACGCTGCTGATCGCCTTCGTGTTGCCGGTGGTGCTGCTGTTCCTGTTCGCCTATGCGGTCTCGCTCGACGTGCGCAACGTGCGCATCGGCCTCGTGCAGGAATCGCAATCGGCCTCGGCCGACGCGCTGGCCGCCGCCTTCGCCGGCACGCGCTACCTGGACGTGCACTTCGCGCACGACCGGCGCGAGGTCGCCGATCGGGTCGTCTCGGGCGAACTGCGCGGCTACGTCGTCATTCCGCAGGATTTCGAACGCCGCATGGTCGAGCGCGACGGCCGGCCGCTCGTACAGGCGATCGCCGACGGCTCGCAGCCGAACACCGCCAACTACGTCGCGAACTACGCGCAGGGGGTCGTGCAGACCTGGCGCGCCGGGCTCGAGGCCGGGGCATCGCCCGCGGCCGTGGCGCTCGAGCCGCGCTACTGGTTCAACGCCGAACTGGAGAGTCGCCGTTCGCTGGTGCCCGGTGCGATCGCCATCGTCATGACGATCATCGGCACGATGCTCACCGCACTGGTGGTCGCGCGCGAATGGGAGCGCGGCACGATGGAGGCGGTGCTGTCCACGCCCGCCTCGGTCGTCGAGATCCTGATCGGCAAGCTGCTGCCGTACTTCGCGCTGGGCATGCTGTCCACCCTCGGCGCCGCGGCACTGGCGGTGTTCGTGTTCGACGTGCCGCTGCGCGGATCGCTGGCGGCGCTGCTGCTGCTCTCGGCCATGTTCATGGTGCCCGCGCTCGGCCAGGGTCTGCTGATCTCGTCGGTCACGCGCAACCAGTTCCTGGCGGCGCAGATCGCGCTGTTCTCCGGTTTCCTGCCCGCCTTCATGCTGTCGGGCTTCCTGTACGAGATCGACTCGATGCCGGCGGCGATCCAGGTCATCACCTGGTTCGTTCCGGCGCGCTATTTCGTCGCGTCGCTGAAGACGGTGTTCCTCGCCGGCGACATCTGGGCGGTCTTCCTGCCGAACCTGCTGGCGATGGCCGTGATCGGCGCCGCGTTCTTTCTGCTGGCCAGGCGCGCCACCCGCAAGAACCTGGAGCCGTGAGCGATGGCTGGACGATCCGCCTGGTTCGATGTCACGCGATTGCGCGCGCAGTTCGTCAAGGAAGTGCTCAGCATCCTGCGCGATCCGCGCAGCCGGATGGTGGTATTCGTGCCGCCGCTCCTGCAGTTGCTGGTGTTCGCCTTCGCCGCCACGCTCGAAGTGCGCAACGTCGACATCGCCGTGCACAACCAGGATGCGGGCCGCTGGTCGCAGGAACTGATCACGCGCCTGGATACCGCCGGGTTCGTTCGCCGGGTCCGCCACGTGAGCGACAACCGCGAACTGCGCGCCCTGCTCGACCAGGGCAGCGTGATCGCCGCACTGGACATCCCCGCCGATTTTTCCCGCGCCATCGCGGCCGGCGACAGCGGTCGCGTGCAGGTGCTGGTCGACGGCAGACGCAGCAATTCGGGGCAGATCACCGTCGGCTATCTGTCGACGATCGCCGCCGACGTCGGCGCGGAAGTCACGCTCCACGCCGCGCCCACCGTACCGGTCGTCGTGCGCAACTGGTTCAATCCGAACCTGGTCTATCGCTGGTTCATCGTGCCCGGGCTGAGCGGGATCCTCGCGCTGTTCAGCGCGCTGCTGATCACCTCGCTGTCGATCGCCCGCGAGCGCGAGCTGGGCACCTTCGACCAGTTGCTGGTCTCGCCCACTTCGACGCCGGAGATCATCGTCTCCAAATCGGTGCCGGCGCTGGCCATCGGCACAGTGCTGGGCCTGACGATGATCGCCGCGGGGATCGTGCTGTTCCGGATTCCCTTCAGCGGTTCGTTTTCGCTGCTGCTCGCGAGCCTCGTGCTGTTCATTCTTTCCGTCGTCGGCATCGGCCTGATGATCTCGGCGGTCAGCGCGACGCAGCAGCAGGCCATTCTGGGCGCCTTCGCCATCGGCGTGCCGGCCGTGCTGATGTCGGGCTTCGCCACGCCGGTGGAGAACATGCCGACGCTGCTGCAATGGCTCGCACAGGCGATCCCGCTCACGCATTTCCTGATCATCGTCCAGGGCAGTTTTCTCAAGGCGCTGCCGCTCGGCGACATCGTCGCCAGCCTCTGGCCGCTGGCGATCATCGCGACGGTGACGCTGACGATGGCCACCGTATTCGTCCGGGGGCGCTTGCAATGACCGGCAGCGATCGCCGTGAATCGACGACCATGACGACCGACACCCGCTTTTCGCTCGGGCGATTGCGCCCCGTCGCACTGCTGCTGGGCAGCGCGTTGCTGACCGCCTGCGCCACGGTGGGCCCCGACTATCCGGGCCCGCCTCCGGTCGGCACCGGGAGCGGCTGGAGTCCCCAGCCGGTCGAAGCCGCGGCGCCGGTGGATCTCGCGCATTGGTGGTCGACGCTGGGCGACCCGGTACTCGAGCGATTGATCGAGACCGCGCTGGCCCGCAACCTCGACCTTCGTCTGGCCGCCGCGCGCATCGACGAAGCTCGCGCGCTGCGCGATCGCGTCGCCGGCGACCGGGCAGCGGTCGCCGGCGTCGGCGCCGGCGTCACCCGTCGTCGACAAAGCGAGAACGGTCCGTTGCCGGTGGGCTCGATCCCCGGCCTCGATGCCACGCAAACCATCTACGACGCCGGCTTCGATGCAGCCTGGGAGGCCGACCTCTTCGGTGCGAAGCACCGTGCGCTCGAGGGCGCGGACGCCCGCCTGCAGGCGAGCGAAATCGACGCGCAGGGCGTACGCATGCGCATCGTCGCCGAAGTCGCACGCGCCTGGTTCTCCGCCGCGGGCGCGGCGGAAGAACTGCGCACGCAACAGGCGATGCTCGGGACCTTGCAGCAGAGCGTCGATCTCGTACGCAGGCGTGCCGACCTGGGCGACGCCTCGCAGGCCGACGTCGAAACCGCGCGCGCGCAATGGGCCGCGGCCGACGCTGCGCTGCCGGAGATCCGGGCGCGGCGACGCGCGGCGGTGTTGAGCCTCGGCGTGCTGCTGGGCGCGCCGCCCGAGCAGGAACTGGCGCTGCTCGATGCCGCGGCGTCGCCGCTCGAGCTGCGGGCGTTGCCGGTGGGCGAGCGTGCCGAGGTGTTGCGTCGTCGCCCGGACGTGCTCGCCGCCGAACGGCAGCTGGCTGCCCGCACCGCCGACATCGGCGTGGCAACGGCCGAGTTGTTCCCGAAGCTCACGATCGGCGTCGGCGGCGGCTTCCAGGCACTGAGCACCGGCGACTGGTTCGACGCCTCGAGCGCGCGCTTCTCGCTCGTGCCGCTGATCTCCTGGCGGCTGTTCGACGGCGGCCGCGTGCGCGCGGAAATCCGCGCCCGCGAAGCCGGCGCGCGGCAGGCGGCCATCGCCTACGAGCAGGCGGTACTGGCTGCATTGGGCGATGCCGAACGTGCGCTGGGCGACTATGACGCGGGCCTGGATACGCTGCAGCGCCGCCAGGCCGCGCTGGCCGCGACGCGCCGCAGCCACGTCCATGCGAAGGCACGCTTCGCCGCCGGCGACATCGCGCTGGTCGAACTGCTCGCCGCCGAGCGCCTGCTGCTCGATGCCGAAACCGCGAGCGCTCGCGCCCGCACGACGGCTGCCGTACAGCTGGTGGCGCTGTACAAGGCGCTGGGCGGCGGCTGGGATGCGCCCGCCGTCGCCGCGGCTCCCGCGTCGCCATGAGCGCGGGTTGCCCGTCCCTCGCCCGATCTACGTTGCCGCGAACGAACAGACGGCATCCGGGCGTGTTGCTCCTCGTCTGCGCGGCATTCGTTCCCTTTGCCGGACATGCCGCGCCTTCGGCGCCCGAAGCGGTGCCGTCAGCGTGCGCGCCGGAGCAGACTCTCCGCTGGCGCGGCGGCACCTTTCGACTGGAGAACGATCTCTTCGCCGGCACCGATCGCAATTACACCAACGGCGTGGCACTCGCGCTGGTCTCGCGCGATATCGAAGGCCCGCTGCGCACCGACTGCCTTCCCCGGCCGCTTGGCCTGTACGTGGGCTTTCTGGATGCGGTCGATCCCGGTTTCCGGCAACGTGCCGGTGCCGAAACGGCCACCCAGAACGTCGTGCTTCGCATCGGGCAGGCGATGTATACGCCCGCGGACAAGACGCGCACCGACCTGATCGAAGACGATCGCCCCTATGCCGGGCTGCTGTATCTGGGACTGGCGTGGAACCGTCGGACTCGTCCGCACGACGCCGGCTACGAGAGTCTCGACAGCCGCGAATTGACGCTCGGCGTGATCGGGCCGTGGTCGCAGGCCGAACGATCGCAGGATCTGGTGCATCGATTGCGCGGCTTCAACCGGTTCCGGGGCTGGGGCAACCAGTTGCACAACGAGCCGGCATTCCAGCTTGCCGTCGAGCGCAAGTTCAAACCCCGGCTGGAAGGCGCCGTTCGTCCAGGCTGGGGCCACGACGCGATCGGCAGCTATGCCGTGCGCGTGGGCAACATCGAGACATCCGCCAGCGCGGGCCTCGAGTTCCGCTGGGGCCGGAACATCGCGAACGACTTCGGCAGCTATTCGATCCGCCCCGGCGGCGAGAATCGGCCGCCTTCCGCGGCGGCCGACCTGCGCGCGACGCAACCCCGAAGCATCGGGGCGCCCCGCCCCGGAGCGCACGTGTTCGCGCATCTGGAAGCGAAGGCCGTGGCATGGGATTTCTCGCTCGACGGCAACCTGTTTCGCGCCAGCCACCACGTGAGTCGCCGTCCTTGGGTGGCGCAGGCGGCGCTCGGCATCAGCAGCCAATGGCTGGTGGCCGGTCATGGCGTGCGCCTGGCGCTGATGCGCGTCTGGCGCACGCGCGAGTTCGACGAACAGGTCGGCCATCACGCCTTCGGCTCGGTCGCGCTGAGCGTGGAGTTCTGATTTCGCGATCGACGTCACACGTCACATCGGGAGGAACTGCGATGACGGAAGACAGGACGGGAGACCATCCGTGCAATCCGGAGAATCCGTTTCTGGCGCAATGGCTCGAGACGACTCGCAGCTATCTGTTCGCGTATCGGCAGCCTTCGGCCACCGGCGAGCTCGACAGCGAAGCTCCGCCCGCAGCGCCTGCCGAAAGCCGCGGCGCCCAGACGCGCGGCATCGCGCGCGTGCGTGGTCATCTCCTGCGGCTGACGATGCGTCGATCAGCGGACGACCCGGATCCGCTGCACGAGCTGGAGCGGATCTTCCATTCGCTGATCGCGTTCATTGCGCGAAACCCGGAGGTGCCGTCGCGCATGCTTCGATGGTCTGCCCACAGCGGCCGCCGGCGTATCCGAAGGCGCGTGCAGATGGTCAGCGATCAGTTCGTCTCACGGATCTCGTTCATCATCCGGCGTGCGCAGGCGCAGGCCCGCATCCGCCCCGACGTGGAGCCGCAGACCGCCGCGGTGCTCTTCGTCGGAATGGCGCAAAGCCTGGCGCTGCGCCTGTTCGCCGGGTTCCTGCCGCGCGAGCGCCTGCACGACGAAGCGAGCGGACTCCTGCGCGCATACCTCACCGTCATGCGCGGTGCGCAGCACGTTCCGCCGGCCTGAAACAAGCGTCATCGTTCGTGCACGTACGTTCCGGGCGCATCGGCAATCGGCGCGTATCCCGCCCTGGCTGAATCGTCCATCGACGGCGCAGCCGCGCGCCCCGAGGAGCGCCGCGCAAGCCATTCGTGCCAGCTCGGCCACCACGATCCTTCCTGCATCGGCGTGTCGTCGCGCCAACGCTGCGGATCGACGTAGCGTTCGCCCGGGCCGCGCGTGGCGATCTGGAAGCTGCGCCGCGCGCGACCCGGCTCGCTCACCACGCCCGCGTTGTGTCCGCCGCTGGTGAGCACGAAGCTCACTTCGGCGCCGCTGGCCAACTGATGGATCTTGTAGACCGACGGCCAGGGCGCGACGTGATCGCGCACGGTACCGACGGCGAACATCGGCACCCGGATGTCGCCGAGCACCACGGGCCGATCGTCGACGCGGTAGCGTCCTTCCGCCAGGTCGTTGTCGAGATACAGGCGCCGGAGGTATTCGCTGTGCATACGAAACGGCAGGCGCGTGGTGTCCGCGTTCCAGGCCGTCAGGTCGATGAAGGGCCGACGTTCTCCGAGCACGTACTCGCGCATCCGCCGCGACCAGATCAGGTCGCGCGAGTTGAGCAACTGGAACGCGCCGGCCATCTGCCAGCCGTCCAGGTAGCCTTTGTCGCGCATGATCGATTCGAGCCACGCGAGCTGACTTTCGTCGATGAACAGCGACAATTCGCCCGGCTCGCGAAAGTCGGTTTCCGCCGCCAGCAGCGTGACGCTGTGCAGCCGATCGTCGCCGTCGCGCGCCATCGCGGCGGCGGCGATCGAAAGCAGCGTACCGCCCAGGCAGTATCCGACCGCATCGATTTTCCGCTGCGCGACGATCGCGGCCACCACGTCGAGCGCCGCCATGACACCCAGTCGCCGGTAGTCGTCCATCCCCAGATCGCGTCCGGCCGGGCCGGGGTTCTTCCAGGAGATCATGAAGACCGTGTGACCCTGCTCGACGAGGTACCGGACCATCGAGTTGTGCGGCGACAGGTCGAGGATGTAGTACTTCATGATCCACGACGGAACGATCAGGATCGGCTCGGCGTACACCTCGGGCGTGACGGCCTCGTACTGGATCAGTTCGATCAGATGGTTGCGATAGACGACCTTGCCGGGCGTGACCGCCACGTTCGTGCCGACCGCGAATGCCTCGGTACCGGCGGGCGGCTCGTCGAGGATCGTGCGTCGCAGGTCGTCCAGGAAGTTCAGCGCGCCTTGCCACAGACTCGTGCCGCCGGTGCGCGCGATCGCATGCAGCGCTTCGGGATTGGTCGCCACGAAATTGGCCGGCGACCCTATGTCGAGCCATTGCCGCCCGGCGAAAGTCACGAGATTCTCGTGATGTCGCGAGACACCGCGCACGCCGGTCGTTGCGTTTTGCCACCACTGCTGCTGCAGCAGAAAACCCTGGTGAATCACGTTGAACGGCCACTGCTGCCAGGCCGGATCGGCGAAGCGGCGATCCTGCTCCAGCGGTTCGACGCAGTTCGCGCAGCGCGGCGTCGCCGTGGCACTCAGCGCGTAGCGCAGGAAGCGCTGCTGCTTGTCCAGTGCCTCGTCGATCAGGCTGCGTTGCTTGCCCGGCGAGATCGCGAGATGAAGCGCCCAGTCGTGCCAGGCGAGCAGTCCGGATACGGGCGAGAGCCCGTGCGTCACGCGCGCCAGCGCGGTGTGCGTCACCGAGTCGAGGACGTCGGGAAGGCTGCGGTCGGTTCGCTGCGGCGCGTCGAATGGGATCGAGTCGGCCATTTCTTTCTCGTCCAATAGATAGTAATAGATTACTATCTATTGGGAAAAGGACAACCGCTTTCTCCGAGCGGAACTCCGTCGCGCCCCCGCGCCCCGATCAGGTTCGGCACGCAATTTGCTGCATAGTCCGTCCATTGCGCGTCCGATACGGGAGTCTCGTCATGCCAAGGAAACCGAATCGGTGGTCGGCCCTCGTCGCGTGCCTGGGCGGCGCCTGCCTGGCACTGCTTGCCGCTGCCTCGCCCGCAACGGCGGCCGACACCGGCAGCGCCGACTCGATCCGCCAGCAGTACCAGGCAGACCGGGCCGCCTGCCTGAGCGGTCGCACCGGCGAGGACCTGAAGGACTGCCTGCGCGAAGCCGGCGCCGCCGCGCAGGCGGCGCGCCAGGGCAAGCTGCTCGAGGGCCCGGGCGAGAACTTCCGCCAGAACGCGCTCGCGCGCTGCGCGCCGCTGCCGCCCGAGCAGCGCGAGGCCTGCCGGATGCGCATTGAAGGCGCCGGCACGGTGACCGGCAGCGTGGAAGGCGGCGGGCTGTACCGCGAACTGATCGTCCGCGAACCGGCTTCGTCGTCGTCGTCGCCGGCTCCGGCGACGATGAGCCCGCCGGCTGCATCGGCTACGCCTTCCGCCCCGACCCCGCCGGCCGCCCCGGCCACCTCGCCGGCAACGACGGTCGTGCCGTCGTCGCCTGGAACGCCTTCGGTCGTCGTCCCCGGCACGCCCTCGGCCGCATCGCCGCCGGCCGTTTCATCGACCACGCCCGCCGCGCCCGTCGGCCCGGCCCCGGGCGCTCCGACCTTCACTCCGGTGCAGCCCGTGGTTCCGGGTCGCGCCGTTCCAGCCGCGCCCTCGACGGCGAACGAACCGGCGGCAAGCTCTCTGCAGATCAGCCCGCCGTCGACGCCGGTGATGCAGGCGCCGCCGCCTCCCACTTTCGCGCCGCAGCCCGCGCTCGTCGCGCCCGGCAGCGTGCCGCCGAGAGGGGCGCAATGAGGGACGCAATGAGGGGCTCAATGAGGGGCTCAATGAGAGAGCCGATCGCCGTTTCGCTCGTTTCGGCCGCGCTCTGGCTGGTGCCGAGCGCACCCGTCGCCGCACAGTCTCCCGATTCGTCTCACTACCCGGTCGACCTGCGCCCGCGGCTGAACCTCGACGCTTCGGCCTGGCGCGAGGTGGTCCAGGATCGGGTGGTCGCCACCGTATATGCCGAGCAGGAATCGCCCGAGCCGGCCGCCGGGCAGGCGCAGGTGAGCCGGCTGCTCGCCCCCGTTCTCGAGCGACTCCGGGGCAACACCGAACTCGAGGTGCAGAGCGCCGGATATCGAACCGATCCGGTATGGCAGAAGAGCCGCATCGTCGGATGGCGAACGCGCGGCGCGCTGCAGATCACCGGCAAGCCGTCGGAGTCGTTCAACGCGCTCGTCGGCGAACTGGCCACGACGCTCAATCTGCAGTCGGTCACCTATGTGCTCAGCCGCGAGACGCGTCTCGCCGTCGAACAGGAACTCATCGCGCAGGCCGTGAAGGCATTCCACGAGAAGGCCGACACGGCGGCCCGCGCGCTGGGTTTTCGCGGCTACGAGGTGCGTGAAGTATCGATCGCCGGGTCGGGCCCGGGCGGGCCGGAGCCGATCCCCAGGCCGATGATGATGTCGCGCGCAGCGGGCGCCGACGAGGCCGTTCCGCTGCCCGGGGCCGAGGGCCGAACCACGGTGACGACGACGGTGAGCGGCAGCGTCGTGCTGCTGCGGTAGGAACGGAAGGGAGAAGGGGGAAGGGGAACCCGAACCCCGGCGCGGTCGCCGCCGCGCGGCGTGCAGGCGCTTTGCAAGCGCATTCGGTGCGCCTAGAATGTCACGCGGATGTGAATGATATTGACATGCGCGGCCGACATTCGCGACGGGCGTCCGCATGCTGATCGACTGGGCGCTCGTGGTCGTCGCCGGCTGGCTCGTCGTGGCTGCGGCCGGTGTTCTCGCGCTGCATAACCTGCGCTTCGTCGCGCACGTGCTCTTTCCGGCCGGCGCCGCGCTCGGCCTGCTGCTGTCGGCGGTCGCGGTCGTCGCGCTGTTCGCCTCGCCGGCGGCGGGCCTGCCTGCGGCGGCGAACGCCGCCGCGCCGTCGAGCCTGCTGCCGCAGGAGATCGTGCTGCCGATCGGCCTGCCGACGCTGCCCTTCCATCTCCGGCTCGATGCGCTCGCGGCGTTCTTCCTGCTGGTGATCGGCGCCTCGTCGGTCGGCGTCTCCGCCTTCGCCTCCGGGTACTTCCGCAAGGGCGAGGGCACGCCCGCGGGTCTGCTCTGTCTCGAGTACCACCTGTTCCTCGCCAGCATGGCGATGGTCGTGCTGGCCGACGACGCCTATTCGTTCATGGTGATGTGGGAGACGATGGCGCTGTCGTCGTTCTTCCTCGTCACCGCCAACCACCGCATCGCCGAGATCCGCCGCGCCGGCTACCTCTACCTGCTGGTGGCGCACGTCGGCGCGATCGCGATCCTCCTGTGCTTCGGCGTGCTGCAGGCCGGCACCGGCGACTACACCTTCGCGAACATGCGCGCCCAGCACCTGTCGCCGTTCTGGGCCTCGATCGCGTTCCTGCTCGCCGTGTTCGGCTTCGGCGCCAAGGCCGGGATCCTGCCGCTGCACGTCTGGCTGCCCGAAGCGCATCCGGCGGCGCCCTCGCCGGTCTCGGCGCTGATGAGCGGCGTCATGCTGAAGACGGCCGTCTACGGCCTGCTTCGCGTGAGCTTCGACCTGCTGTCGTACCAGGTGTGGTGGTGGGGCACGCTCGCGCTCGCCCTGGGCCTGCTCACCGCGCTCTACGGCGTTGTCTTCGCCGCTGCGCAGGTCGACATGAAGCGGCTGCTCGCCTGGTCGTCGATCGAGAACATCGGGCTGATCTTCTGCGCGATCGGGCTGGCGCTCGTGTTTTCGGCCTACGGCATGCGAGCGCTCGCGTCGCTGGCGCTCACCGCCGGCCTGTATCACGTGGCGAGCCACGCGATGTTCAAGAGCCTGCTCTTCGTGGGCACGGGATCGGTGCTGCACGCCACCGCCGAACGCAATCTCGGCCGGCTCGGCGGGCTGATCCGCTACATGCCGTGGGTGGCGTGGGCGACGCTGGTCGGCACGCTGGCCAGCGCGGGCCTGCCGCCGCTGGGCGGCTTCGTCTCCGAGTGGCTGCTGCTGCAGAGCTTCCTGTTCACGCCCGGACTGCCGCATCCGGTGCTGAACATGCTGATCCCGGTGGTTGCGGCGACCATCGCGCTGGTCGCGGCGCTCGCCGGATACACGATGGTCAAGTTCTTCGGCGTGATCTTCCTCGGCCAGCCGCGCGAGGAAAAGCTCGCGCAGGCGCACGACGCCGGACGCTGGGAGCGCCTGGGCATGGGCTGGCTCGTCGCGGGCTGCGTGCTGCTCGGCCTGATGCCGAACCAGTTCGTGCAGTGGATCGACCCGATCACGCGGCAGCTCGTCGGGGCGGGCCTCGCCGACACGGTTTCCGCGCGCGGCTGGCTGCTCGCGCCGACCGGAATCGAGCGCGCGAGCTACGGGCCGGTGATCTTCCTGCTCGGCATCGCCGCGAGCTTCGGGATCCTGTTCCTGCTCGTGCGCTGGCTCTATCACGGCCGCGTGCGGCGGGCCGCGCCGTGGGCCTGCGGCTTTCCGTGGCAGAGCGCGCGCATCCAGGACACGGCCGAAGGATTCGGCCAGCCGATCCGGCAGATCTTCGAGCCCTTCTTCCGCATGAAGCGCGAGTTGCCCACGCCCTTCGATGCGCAGCCGCGATACCGCGTGACCGCCGAGGACTCGATCTGGTACTGGCTGTACCTGCCGATCGCGCAGGTCGTCGCCAGACTCGCGCGCGTGGTGGGGCTGCTGCAGCAGGGGCGCATCGCCGTGTACCTGCTCTACAGCTTCGTGACGCTCGTCGTCGTGCTGCTGCTGGTGCGACCGTGAGCGCCCTGTACGCCTTCGTCTCGCAGGCGCTCGCGATCGTCGCCGCGATGCTGCTCGCGCCGATCCTCAGCGGCTGGGTGAACATGTGCCGCGCCTGGCTGCAGAACCGCTCGGCGCCGAGCCTGTGGCAGCCATATCGCGTGCTGCACAAGCTGTTCGCGAAGGAATCGGTGATCGCCGAGCACGCGTCGCCGATCTTCCGGGCGGCGCCGTACATCGTGTTCGGCTGCCTGCTGGTCGCCTGCGCGATCGTCCCGATCCTGTCCACCGACCTGCCGCTGTCGAGCGCGGCCGACGCCATCGCGCTCGTGGGGCTGCTCGCGCTCGCGCGCGTGTTCGTCTCGCTGGCGGCGATGGACGTCGGCACGGCCTTCGGCACGATGGGGGCGCGCCGCGAGATGCTGGTCGGCTTCCTCGCCGAGCCGGCGCTGCTGATGGTCCTGTTCTCGGCGTCGCTGATTTCACAATCGACTTCGCTGCCGACCATCGTCGGGCTGCTCGCGCATCGCGAGCTGGCGATCCATCCGGTGCTCGCCTTCGCCGGAGTCGCGTTCACGATGGTGTCGCTCGCCGAGAACGCGCGCATCCCGGTCGACAATCCGGCAACGCACCTCGAACTGACGATGATCCACGAGGCGCTGCTGCTCGAATACTCGGGCCGGCACCTGGCGCTGATGGAGTGGGCGGCGAGCCTGAAGCTGTTCGCCTACTCGTGCATCGGCCTCGCGCTGTTCTTCCCCTGGGGCATCGCGGAGGCCGAGGCGCCGCTCGAGCTGGTGTTCGCGCTGCCGGCGCTGGTCGCCAAGCTCGCGGCCGGCGGAGCGGGCCTGGCGCTGCTCGAGACGCTCAGCGCGAAGATGCGCATCTTCCGCGTGCCCGAGTTCCTCGCCACCGCGTTCCTGCTCGCCGTCATCGGCCTGCTGGTGCAGATCCTCCTGGGCTGAAGCGAACGGCCGACATGAGCATCCTGTTCGCCCAGCTCGTCAACCTGCTCGGCGCCGTGCTGCTGCTGCTCGCCTTCGCGATGATCTCGCAGCGGCGCATCCTGTCGCTGATCGACCTGTTCACGCTGCAGGGCGCGACGCTCGTCGTCTCCACGGCGGCGGTCGGCTACGTCACGCAGCAGCCGCACCTGTACGTCTCGGCCGGGCTCACGCTCGCGCTCAAGGTGGTGCTGATCCCGGCGCTGCTGCATCGGGTCGTCGACCGGCTCGACGTGCGCCGCGACGTCGAGACGCTGATCAACATCCCCACCACGATGCTGATCGGCATCGCGCTCGTCATCTTCGCCTTCGCGCTCTCCGCGCCGATCGCGAAGCTCTCTTCGACGATCGCCGGCGGCTCGCTCGGCATCGCGCTCGCCTGCGTGCTGCTGTCCTTCCTGATGATGATCACGCGCACGAAAGCGGTGCCGCAGGTGATCGGCTTCCTCGCGATGGAGAACGGCCTGTTCTTCGCCGCCACCTGCGCGACCTACGGCATGCCGATGGTCGTCGAGCTGGGCATCGGACTCGACGTGCTGATCGGCGTGCTGATCCTCGGCGTGTTCATGTTCCAGATCCGCGAGCAGTTCGACAGCCTGGACATCCACCATCTCGAACGGCTCAAGGATGACTGAGCTCGAACCGCTGCTCTTCGTTCTCGGCATCCCGCTCGCCGGCGGCGGCGTGCTGGCGCTGTGGGGTCATCGCGACTCGGCGATGGCGCTGAACGTCGGGTTCAGCTTCGCGACCTTTCTCGCCGCGCTCGTGCTCACCGGCCAGGTGATCGCCGACGGACCGCGCTTCGTCTGGCAGCGCGAGTTCTTCATCGACGCGCTCAACGTGTTCCTGGTCACGCTGACCGCCTTCGTCGCCTTCACCACGGCGATCTTCTCGCGCCCCTACATGCGCGTGGAGCGCGACCACGGAAAGATGACGCCGCCGCGCTTGCGCCTGTATCACAGCATGTACCAGCTGTTCAGCTTCACGATGCTGCTCGGGCTGATGACCAACAACATCGGGATCCTGTGGGTCGCGATGGAAGCGGCCACGCTCACCACCGTGCTGCTGGTGAGCGTCTACCGCACGGCGGCGAGCCTGGAGGCGGCGTGGAAATACTTCATCCTGTGCGGCGTGGGGATCGCGCAGGCGCTGTTCGGCACCGTGCTGCTCTACATGGCGGCCGAGCGCGTGATCGGCCCCGAGCAGGCGACGCTGCTGTGGACCGACCTCGACGCGATCAAGACGCAGCTGAACCCGAACATCGTCACCATCGCTTTCGCGTTCCTGTTCATCGGCTACGGCACGAAGGTGGGTCTGGTGCCGCTGCACAACTGGCTGCCCGATGCGCACGCCGAGGGCCCCACGCCGGTGTCGGCCGTGCTCTCGGGGCTGCTGCTGAACGTGGCGCTGTACGCGATCCTGCGCTGCAAGGTGCTCACCGACGGCGCGCTGCGCATGCCGCTGGCCGGCCGGATGATGATCGGCTTCGGCCTGCTGTCGGTGCTGGTCGCGTCGTTCCTGCTGATGCGCCAGCGCGACGTCAAACGCATGTTCGCGTATTCGTCGATCGAGCACATGGGGCTGATGACCTTCGCCTTCGGCCTGGGCGGGCCGGTGGCGAATTTCGCCGGCCTGCTGCACATGACCGTGCACTCGCTGATCAAGTCGGCGATCTTCTTCACCGTGGGCCACGCCGCGCAGAAGGCGGGCACGCAGGTGATGGACGACATCCGCGGCCTGATCCGCATCAGCCCGACGATCGCCTGGGGCATGATGCTCGGCTCGCTGGCGATCCTCGGCATGCCGCCCTTCGGCGTGTTCGCCAGCGAGTTCCTGATCATCACGACGGCGATGCGCGAACAGCCGTGGGCGACGCCGCTGCTGCTCGTCGCGCTCGGCGTGGCCTTCGCGTCGATCTTCAGCCGCGTGCAGCCGATGGTCTTCGGCGACACCTCGCTCGGGCGTCTCGCGCATCCGCCGGCGCTGGTGCCGGTGTTCGTGCACCTGGGGCTGGGGCTGCTGCTCGGGCTGTACATCCCGCCGTGGCTCGACGCGTGGTATCGCGAGGCGGCGCGGATGATCGGCGGTTGAGATGCCGTTGCGCGACCTGATGCCCGACCTGAGGCCCGATTTCCAGGCGCTGCCCGCGCCCCTGCCGATGCGCCGCGCGTCGGTTTCGCGCGAACAGTGGCGGGCCGCTGCACTCGCCGTCGCCGCCGCGGGCGGGCGCCTCGTCGCGCTGTGGGGCAGCGACCGGAGGTGGGCGGGCGCGGGCTTCGCCGCGTGCGCGGCCTACGCGCTCGCCGACGGTCTCGCCTGGCTCGATCTCGCGCTCGATCGCGAGGCGCCGAGCGCGCCGGACGTCGGCGCGGTCTTTCCCAGCGCGGTGCGGATGCAGCGCGCGATGACCGATCTCGTCGGCATCGCGATAGCAGGCGCTTCCGATACGCGCCCGTGGCTCGACCACGGCCTGTGGCCCGGAGGGTTTCGGCCGCTACGCGACGAGACGGTGCCGCGGGGCGACGGTCGCGACATTCCGGCGCCTTACGATTTCGTGCGCGTCGAAGGCCACGGCGTGCACGAGATCGCCGTCGGGCCGGTACACGCGGGCATCATCGAGCCGGGCCATTTCCGCTTCTCGGTGGTCGGCGAGAAGGTGCTGCGCCTCGAAGAGCGGCTCGGCTATACGCACAAGGGCATCGAGCGGCGCTTCCGGGAGCTGGCGCCGCTCGATGCGCATCGGCTGGCCGGCCGCGTGGCCGCCGACACCACGGTGGCTTTCGCCTGGGCCTGGTGCATGGCGCTCGAATCGGCCTGCGGCTGCGAGATTCCGCCGGCCGCGCGATGGCTGCGCGCGCTGATGCTCGAACGCGAGCGCGTGGCGAACCACCTCGGCGACCTCGGCGCGCTCGGCAACGACGCCGGACTCGCCTTCGGACTCGCGCAGTTCTCGCGGCTGCGCGAGCAGTGGCTGCGGCTGTCGATGGACGTCTGGGGTCATCGCTTCATGATGGATGGCGTCGTTCCCGGCGGCGTGGCGCTGCGCCCCGATGCCGCGGCGCTCGGGCGCATCCGTGCGCAGTGCGACGCCGTCGGGCGCGAGGTCGCCGAACTGCGCGCGATCTACGACGAGCACGCCGGATTGCAGGACCGCTTCGTCGGCGCCGGCCGCGTGACGCCGCAACTGGCGGCGCAGCTCGGCCTCACCGGACTGGCCGGACGCGCGAGCGGCCAGGCGGCCGATCTGCGCTGCGACCAGCCGTGGTCGCCCTACGACGCGCTGGACGTTGCGACGAGCGCGCGTCGCGAAGGCGACGTCGCCGCGCGCGTGGCCGTGCGCTTCGACGAGATCTTCGAATCGCTGCGGCTGATCCGCGCACTGTGCGACGGGCTGCCGTCCGGACCCGAGCGCGCGCCGGTGCAGCTGCCGACGCACGATGCGGTCGGCGCGGGATGGGTCGAAGGCTGGCGCGGCGAGGTGTTCTTCGCGCTCGAGCTGGACGCCGACGCGCGCATCCGGCGCTGCCACTGCCACGACCCGTCGTGGCAGAACTGGCCGGTGCTCGAGCACGCGATCATCGGCAACATCGTTCCCGACTTCCCGCTGATCAACAAGTCGTTCAACCTCTGCTATTCGGGACACGACCTCTGATGTGGAGAATCGCCAGGCAGATCGCGCGCACCGGCATCGTCACCGAGCCGGCGCCGCAGGGCGACGAAGCGATGCACACGGCCGTCGAGCGCATCCACCGCGAGATCCTCGACATCCTCGGCGCCGCGCTGGCGATCCGCGCGGTCGACTCGGGCTCGTGCAACGGCTGCGAGCTGGAGATGCACGCGCTCGCCAACCCGTACTACAACATCGAGGGACTCGGCATCCGCTTCGTCGCGAGCCCGCGGCACGCCGACATGCTGCTCGTCACCGGACCGGTGTCGCGCCACATGGCGCTTGCGCTGCGCAGCACCTGGGAGGCGACGCCCGAGCCGAGGCTCGTCGTCGCCGTCGGCGATTGCGCCTGCGGCAGCGGCATCTTCGGCGAGAGCTACGCCACGCTCGGGCGAGTCTCGCGCGTGATCCCGGTCGACGTCGAGGTGCCGGGCTGCCCGCCGTCGCCGCTGGAGATCCTGCGCGGGATCCTCGCCGCGGTGCGGCGATGAATTCTCGCCGTGCGGCAATGAGCCCCTTCACCCTTCACTTTTCGGGATACGTCCCCGGCACGAGGATGTTCCGGTCGACCTTCTTGATGTCGCGCAGCCCGCAGAAGCCCATCGTGATGTCCAGCTCCTTGCGCAGGATGTCGAGCGCGAGCGTGACGCCGGCCTCGCCCATCGCGCCCAGGCCGTAGAGGAAAGCGCGACCGACGTAGACGCCGCGCGCGCCCAGTGCGATCGCCTTCAGCACGTCCTGGCCGGAGCGGATGCCGCCGTCGAAGTGCACCTCGGTGCGCCCGCCCACCGCGTCGACGATCGCCGGCAGCGCGCGGATCGACGACAGCGCGCCGTCGAGCTGGCGACCGCCGTGGTTCGAGACGATGATCGCGTCGGCCCCGGTGGCGATTGCCGGCTCGACGTCCTCCGCGTCGAGGATGCCTTTCAGGATCAGCTTGCCGCCCCAGCGGTCGCGGATCCACTTCACGTCGTCCCAGCACAGCGTGGGATCGAACTGCTGGTTGGTCCACGACGACAGCGCGCGCAGGTCGTCGACCCCCTGCGCATGGCCGGCGATGTTGCGGAAGGTGCGACGCTGCGTGCGTAGCATGTTCATGCACCAGCGCGGCTTCGTCGCCAGGTCGACCAGGTTGGCGACCGTCATCCGCGGCGGCGCGGTCAGGCCGTTGCGGATGTCCTTGTGCCGCTGCCCCATCACCTGCAGGTCGAGCGTGAGCACGAGCGCGCTGCAGCCGGCCGCCTTCGCGCGATCGATCAGCCGGCGGATGAACTCGCGATCGCGCATCACGTAGAGCTGGAACCAGAACGGCGCGTCGGTGTGCTCGGCCACGTCCTCGATCGAGCAGATGCTCATCGTCGACAGCGTGAAAGGCACGCCGGCCTTCGCCGCGGCGCGCGCCGCGAGGATCTCGCCGTCGGCATGCTGCATGCCGGTGAGTCCGGTGGGCGCCAGCGCGATCGGCATCGCCACCGGCTGGCCGATCATCGTGCTGACCAGCGAGCGCTTGTCGATGTCCACGGCGACGCGCTGGCGCAGCTTGATCTTCGTGAAGTCGCTCTCGTTCTCGCGGTAGGTCGTCTCGGTCCAGGCGCCCGAGTCGGCGTATTCGTAGAACATCCGCGGCACGCGGCGGCGGGCGAGCTGGCGAAGATCCTCGATGCAGGTGATGACGGGCATGGCGGCGAGCGTGAGTGAGGGGGCGGCAGCGATTATGGATCAGCCGCCACGCTGCTCGAAAGCGCGTCGTGCGATGCGCAAGCGCCGACGCCGTCGGGTCAGCCGGCGCTCAGTTGGCGCTCAGTTGGCGCTCAGTCGGCGCTCAGTTGGCACTCATTCGGCGGTGGCCTGGCGCACCGCGCGCTCCCAGTCGTTCATCATCGAGGCCGCGCGATCCCGACTCATCGTCGGCGAGAAGCTGCGTCCGATGCGCCACAGTCGCGCAAGCTCTCCGGTGTCGCGCCATACGCCGGTGGCCAGGCCGGCGAGATAGGCCGCGCCGAGCGCCGTCGTCTCGGTGATCGCCGGACGCACGACCGGAATGCCGAGCAGGTCCGACTGGAACTGCATCAGCAGGTCGTTCGCGGCGGCGCCGCCGTCCACGCGCAGTTCGGTGATCGGCGCGCCCGCGTCGCGGCCCATCGCGCCGAGCAGCGCCGCGCTCTGGAAGGCGATCGAATCGAGCGCCGCGCGTGCGACGTGCGCCACCGTCGTGCCGCGCGAAAGACCGGTGATGATCCCGCGCGCGTCGGGCTTCCAGTACGGCGCACCCAGCCCGGTGAAGGCCGGAACGAAGGTCACGCCGCCGGCGTCCGGCACCGAGGCGGCCAATGCCTCGACGTCCGACGAACGCTCGATCGCACGCAACCCGTCGCGCAGCCATTGCACGACCGCGCCGCCGATGAAGACGCTGCCCTCGAGCGCATAGCGGCGCGTCGCGTCGGGTTGCGCCGCCGCCGTCGCGACCAGTCCGTTGCGCGACGGCTCGAAGCGCTCGCCGGTGTGCATCAGCAGGAAGCAGCCGGTGCCGTAGGTGTTCTTCGCCATTCCCGCGCGAAAGCACGCCTGCCCGAAGAGCGCTGCCTGCTGGTCGCCGGCGATGCCGGCGATCGGCCAGGCGCCGCCGATCGCGGCCGCGTCGCTCGTCCCGTACACATGGCTCGACCGATGTACTTCGGGCAGCATCGACCGCTCGATGCCGAAGGCATCGAGCAGCTCGTCGTCCCAGCAGCCGCGCCGGACGTCGTAGAGCATCGTGCGCGACGCGTTGCTGACGTCGGTGGCGTGCACGGCGCCGCCGGTGAGCTGCCAGACGAGCCAGCTGTCGACGGTGCCGAAGGCCAGCTCGCCGCGCTTCACCTGCTCGCGCGCGCCGGCCACCCGATCGAGCAGCCAGCGGATCTTGCTGGCGGAGAAATACGCGTCGACGACCAGGCCGGTGCGCTGCGCGACCAGCGGCGCCAGCCCGCGCGCCCGCATCGCTTCGCAGATCGGCTCGGTGCGCCGGTCCTGCCAGACGATCGCGTTGTGGATCGGCCGGCCGGTGGCGCGTTCCCAGACGATCGTCGTCTCGCGCTGGTTGGCGATCGCCACCGCGGCGACGGCGGCGGGATCGATCGACGCCGACGCGAGCGCCTCGCGCGCGGTGGCGAACTGCGTGTCGCGGATCTCGAAGGGATCGTGCTCGACCCAGCCCGGCTGCGGAAAGATCTGGCGGAACTCGCGCTGCGCGATCGAACGGATCGTGCCGGCTTCGTCGAAGACGATCGCCCGCGAGCTGGACGTGCCCTGGTCGAGCGCGAGAACACAGGACATCGGTTGCCCCCCCCCGGAGTGCCGATCACGCTATTCTGAATGGTTGTCGTCCCGCCAGCCGCATCCGGCGAAAGGAAGGCCGTCCGATGAAACCCGACGAGGGCACGTCCCAGCTCGACTCGCTGTTCGCCGCCCAGCGCGAAGCGCATCGGCGCGCTCCCTTCCCCGACTGGCCGACGCGGCGCGATCGCCTGCAGCGGCTGCTCGCGCTCGTGCTCGACAACCAGCAGGCGATCGAGGACGCAATCGACGCCGACTTCGGCGGTCGCCCGCGCATGGAGACGCAGATCGCCGAGATCTTTCCGTCGGTGGCGGCGATCCGCACCGCGCTGCGCGCGGGCCGGCGCTGGATGAAACGGCGCCGCGCACCGGTGTCGAAATGGTTCCTGCCCGCGCGCGCCGAGATCGTGCCGCGTCCGCTCGGCGTCGTCGGCATCGTCGTGCCGTGGAACTACCCGCTGTTCCTCGCGGTCGGGCCGCTGGTCGACGTGCTCGCCGCCGGCAATCGGGCGATGATCAAGCCGTCGGAGCACACGCCGGACTTCTCCACGCTCCTTGCGCGCCTGGTCGCCGAGCGCTTCGCGGCGGACGAAGTCGCCGTCGTGACGGGAGGCCCGGAAACCGGAGCCGCATTCACGGCCCTGCCCTTCGATCATCTGGTGTTCACCGGCTCGACCGCGGTCGGCCGCAAGGTGATGAGCGCGGCGGCCCAACACCTGACGCCGGTCACGCTGGAACTCGGCGGCAAGTCGCCGGCCGTCGTCGCGCCCGGCTATCCGCTCGAACGCGCCGTCCCGCGCATCCTCGCCGGAAAGCTGCTGAATGCCGGCCAGACCTGCATCGCGCCCGACTACGCCTTCGTGCCGCGCGAGCGGCTCGAAGACTTCGTCGACGCGGTACGCGCGCGGGCGCGCGCGATGCATCCGGCGGGGCTCGCCGACCGCGACTACTGCAGCATCGTCGACGCGCGCCAGTATGCGCGCCTGCTGCGCTATCTCGACGAAGCGCGCGAGGCCGGCGTGCGACGGGTCGACCTCTTCGAGGGGTCCGATCGCGACGACCAGGCGCATCGCCTGGCGCCGGTCGTGCTCGTCGATCCGCCGGCGTCGCTCGCCGTGATGCGCGACGAGATCTTCGGACCGATCCTGCCGGTGCTGTCCTACAACCGGCTCGACGATGTGCTGGACTTCGTCGAGTCGATGCCGCGACCGCTCGCGCTGTACTGGTTCGACGACGACGCGCAGCGCGCGCGGCAGGCGATAGCGCGCACGCACGTGGGCGGCGCCTGCATCAACGACACGCTGATGCACGTCGCGCAGGAAGGCCTGCCCTTCGGCGGCATCGGCGCCTCCGGCATGGGCCACTATCACGGCCGCTGGGGCTTCGACTCGTTCAGCAAGCTCACGCCGGTGTTCCGGCAGTCGCGCTGGCATGCGATGAATCTGTTCGCCCCGCCGTATCGGCCGTTCGTGCGCACGATGCTTGGCTGGATGAAGCGGCTGTAGCGATCGGCAGGACGCGTTCGGCGCAGCCTGCGAGGGTTTGCGATACTTCGCCCTCGCACCGCCCGCCCGAACCGCCGATGCCCGAGAACCGCCTGCTGGCCGCCGTCGATCTCGGCTCGAACAGCTTCCGGCTGCTGATCGCCCGGGTGGAGGTTTCGCCGCAGGGCCCTCGCGTCGTCCCGATCGAGAGCCTGCGCGACGGCGTGCGGAT